>NZ_SNVW01000004.1 GCF_004361695.1 Curtobacterium flaccumfaciens
GGGGGGGGGCGGGGGCCGGCCGGGGCCCCGGGGGGGGGCCGCCCCCCCGGGCCCGGCCCCCCGGCGGGGGGGGGGGGGGGGGCGCGGGCCCCCCCCGGGGGGGGGGGGGGGGGGGGGGGCGCCCCCCCCCCCCCCCGCCTCCAGGCGGTCACCGCAGCAGCGTGTTACTGCACGTCCTCGTCGACCCAGTCGAAGGTCTTCGTGACGGCCTTCTTCCAGAGACGGATCTGGCGGTCGCGCTCGGCGTCGTCGAGCGTCGGCTCCCAGCGCTGGTCCTCCTGCCAGTTGGCACGGAGCTCGTCGAGGTTCGCCCAGAAGCCGACCGCGAGGCCGGCCGCGTAAGCGGCGCCGAGCGCCGTCGTCTCGGCGACGACCGGACGGACGACCGGCACGTTGAGGATGTCCGCCTGGAACTGCATGAGCTCGTTGTTGGCGGTCATGCCGCCGTCCACCTTGAGCTCCGTCAGGTCCACGCCGGAGTCCGCGTTGACGGCGTCGAGGACCTCGCGGGTCTGCAGCGCCGTCGCCTCGAGGGCGGCACGGGCGATGTGGCCCTTGTTGACGTAGCGCGTGAGGCCGACGATTGCGCCGCGGGCATCCGGACGCCAGTACGGCGCGAACAGGCCCGAGAACGCCGGCACGAAGTACACGCCGCCGTTGTCCTCGACGGTCTTGGCGAGGGCCTCGACCTCCGGGGCGCTGCCGATGAGTCCGAGGTTGTCGCGGAGCCACTGGATGAGCGAGCCCGTGACGGCGATGGACCCCTCGAGGGCGTAGTGCGTCTCCTGGTCGCCGAGCTTGTACCCGACGGTCGTGAGCAGCCCGTTCTCCGACCGGACGATCTCGGTGCCCGTGTTGAAGATGAGGAAGTTACCGGTGCCGTAGGTGTTCTTCGACTCGCCCTGGTCGAACGCCGCCTGGCCGAAGGTCGCGGCCTGCTGGTCGCCGAGGATGCCGGCGATCGGGACCTCGCGGAGCAGGTTGGACGACTCGACGTGGCCGTAGACCTCGGAGGAGCTGACGATCTCGGGGAGCATCGACTTCGGCACGCCGAAGTCGGCGAGGATGTCGTCGCGCCACTGGAGCGTCTCGAGGTCCATGAACAGCGTGCGGGACGCGTTCGTGACGTCGGTCTTGTGCACGCCGCCGTCGACGCCACCGGTCAGGTTCCAGAGGACCCAGGTGTCGGTGGTGCCGAACAGCAGGTCGCCGGCCTCGGCCTTCTCGCGTGCACCCTCGACGTTCTCGAGGATCCACATGATCTTGGTGCCCGCGAAGTAGGTCGCGAGCGGCAGGCCCACGATCGCCTTGTAGCGGTCGGTGTCGCCGTCGGCGAGCTTGTCGACGATCGACTGCGTGCGGGTGTCCTGCCAGACGATGGCGTTGTACACCGGCTTGCCGGTCGTCTTGTCCCACACGACCGCGGTCTCGCGCTGGTTCGTGATGCCGACCGCCGCGACGTCGTGGCGGGTGATGTCGGCGCGGGACAGGGCCTGGCCGATGACCTCACGGGTGTTGTCCCAGATCTCGGACGGGTCGTGCTCGACCCAGCCGGCACGCGGGAAGATCTGCTCGTGTTCCTTCTGGCCCACGGAGATGATCGAGCCGGAGTGGTCGAAGACGATCGCTCGTGTGCTGGTCGTTCCCTGGTCGATGGCGACGATGTAGTCGGCCATTGGTGCTCCTTACGGGTTCGTTCGGTGGGTGTTCAGCGGAAAGCGCTCAGGCCAGCGGCAGCAGCGCGTACGACAGGCCGGCGGCGAGGGCACCACCGACGAGGGGACCGACGACCGGCACCCAGGCGTAGGCCCAGTCGCTCGAGCCCTTGCCCTTGATCGGCAGGAAGGCGTGCGCGATGCGCGGACCGAGGTCACGTGCCGGGTTGATGGCGTACCCGGTCGGGCCACCGAGGCTGACACCGATCGCGATCACGAGGAAGGCGACGGGGATGGCGCCGAGCTCGGCCGGGGTCTTGCCGTTGGTGAAGGCGATCACGACGAAGACCAGCACGAAGGTGCCGATGATCTCGGTGACGAGGTTCCAGCCGTAGGTGCGGATCGCCGGGCCGGTCGAGAAGACGCCGAGCTTGGCGGCCGCGTCGGGCTCCTCGTCGAAGTGCTGCTTGTAGGCGAGCCACACGATGACCGCACCGATGATCGCGCCGATCAACTGGGCGAGCCAGTAGAGGAACATCTCGCCGATGGTGATGTTGCCGAGGATGGCCTGCGCGAGGCTGACCGCCGGGTTGAGCTGACCACCGGACTTGTACGACACGGTGACGCCGGCGAAGACCGCGAAGCCCCAACCGATCGTGACCATGAGGAAGCCCGCGCCGAAGCCCTTCGACTTCGTCAGGGAGACAGCGGCGACGACACCGCCACCCAGGATGATGAGCATCGCCGTACCGACGAGCTCAGACAGGAAATTGACGCCGATGCCGTCCATCGGTGACCTCCAGTGCGTGAGGGTGGGGGTCCGGTGGTGCTGCGCCGGCACTCCCCGTTGAGTGATTGACGCCGAGCATAGTGACGCTGCTTCCCGCGCGGCGATGGGTTGTTGAGGGAACTGCGGAAAAGTGCACGAACGTGCATGCGGGCTGTGCGTCGAGGGGGACGGGGGCACCCCACCGCGGAGAACGCACTGCACGAACGTGCACCGGACCCGAACGGGTGAGCGCCGTCGCGATGTAGATTGAGGCAATCCGGTCGACGACGGCGGTGTGCTGCCTCGCGATCGCCCCGCCCCGTGGAGGTCAGCATGAAGAAGCTCATCAACGATCCGCAGGCCGTGGTCACCGAGACCGTCCGCGGGTTCGCCCGTGCGCACGCCGGTCACGTCGTCCTGGTCGAGGACCCGATCCACCTGCACCGCGCCGATGCGCCGGTCTCCGGCAAGGTCGGGATCGTCAGCGGCGGCGGCAGCGGGCACGAACCCCTGCACGCCGGGTTCGTCGGGTACGGCATGCTCGACGCCGCGGTGCCCGGCCCGGTGTTCACGAGTCCGACCCCGGACCCGATCGTCGCCGCCACGAAGGCCGTCGACGGGGGAGCGGGCGTGCTCCACATCGTGAAGAACTACACCGGCGACGTGCTCAACTTCGAGACCGCCGCCGAGCTCGCCGGGATGGAGGACATCCGGGTCGAGTCCGTCGTGGTCGACGACGACGTCGCCGTGCAGGACTCGCTCTACACCGCGGGCCGCCGCGGGGTCGCCGGGACCGTCGTGGTGGAGAAGTGCGCCGGCGCCGCCGCGGAGCGCGGGGACGACCTCGACGCCGTCGCCGCCGTCGCCCGGCACGTCAACGAGGTCACGCGCTCGATGGGACTGGCGCTCAGCTCGGGCACCGTGCCGCACGCCGGCGAACCGTCCTTCACGCTGGCCGACGACGAGGTCGAGCTCGGCATCGGCATCCACGGCGAGCCCGGACGCGAACGGATCGCGATGGCCCCGGCCGACGAGCTCGTCGACCGGGTGCTCGAACCGATCCTCACCGACCTCGACGCACCGGCCGGCTCGAAGCTCCTGCTGCTCGTGAACGGCATGGGCGGCACCCCGCTGTCCGAGCTCTACATCGTGTACCGACGCGCCGCCGAGGTGCTGTCCGACCGCGGGTACGACGTCGCGCGTAGCCTGGTCGGCGACTACGTGACGTCCCTCGAGATGCAGGGGTTCTCGCTCACCGTGACGGTGCTCGACGACGAACTCACCGCCCTCTGGGACGCACCGGTGGAGACCCCGGCACTGCGCTGGGGACGCTGAGCCACCGCCCACCATCCAGGAAGGAACACGAATTGGCGCTCGACACCGCATGGGCCACCGAATGGGTCCGACGCACCGCCGCGACCATCGACGAACACCGTGCCGAGCTCGTCACGCTCGACCGGGAGATCGGCGACGGCGACCACGGTGAGAACCTCGACCGCGGCTTCCGCGCCGTGCTCGAGGCCGTCGACGCCGGTTCCTTCGACACGCCGGGTGCCGTGCTCAAGGTCGTGGCGACGAAGCTCATCTCGACGGTCGGTGGCGCGGCCGGTCCGCTGTTCGGGACCGCGTACCTCAAGGCCGCACAGGCCGCGGGCGACGCGGCCGAGCTCGACGCGGACGGCGTGGTCGCGGTGCTGACCGCCGCGCGCGACGGCATCGTCTCCCGAGGCAAGGCCGCGGTCGGCGACAAGACGATGGTCGACGCCTGGTCGCCTGCCGTCGACGCCGCCGCAGCCGCTGCCGCCGCCGGCGACGCCCCCGAGCAGGTGCTCGCCGCCGCCGCGGACGCCGCCGTCACCGGCGCCGAGTCGACCGACGCCCTCGTCGCGCACAAGGGCCGGGCCAGCTACCTGGGGGAGCGTGCCGTCGGGCACCGCGACCCCGGCGCGCAGTCGACGGTGTACATCCTGCGCGCAGCGGTCGACGCGACGACGGGCGCCGCGGCGTGACCGTCGGCATCCTGATCGTCTCGCACAGCGCGGCGATCGCCACCGGCACGGTCGAACTCGCCCGGCAGATGGCCTCGGACGTCCCGCTCGTCGCCGCCGGGGGCACCGACGACGGCGGCATCGGCACCTCGTTCGAGGCGATCACCGCCGGCATCGAGGAGCTCGCCGCCGCGGACGCCGTGGTCGTCCTGTGCGACCTCGGATCCGCCTACCTCACCACCGACACGGCGCTCGACTTTCTCGACGACGACCTCCGCGCGCGCGTGCACGTCTCGCAGGCACCGCTGGTCGAAGGCGCGGTGGCTGCGGCGGTCGCCGCCCAGACGGGTGGTGACGCCGACGCCGTCCTGGCCGCTGCCGCGTCTGCCGCAGCGTCCAAGGCGGACGCGAGCAGCGCCTCCAGTCTGTCCGGTGACCAGCCTGGAGGCGCGGATCCGGTCCCCGGGACCGGCACCGGCGACGACGTGGCCGGTTCCGGCGCGTCCGCGACCGTCGACCTGGTCAACGAGAGCGGCCTGCACGCGCGACCCGCCGCGGAGTTCGTGAAGGCCGCTGCGAAGCACGAAGCCGCGGTGCGGGTGAACGGTGTGGACGCGAAGAGCCTGCTCGCGATCATGGCGCTGGCGCTGCCGAAGGGCGCGTCCGTCACCATCGAGGCGACGGGGCCGGACGCTCAGGAGGCCGTGGACGCGCTCGTCGAGCTCGTCCGTTCCGGCTTCGGCGAGTAGCCCGAGGCGCGGCGGTCCTGCGGCGCGTCAGCACTGCGGCGCGGCGGTGGGGCGGTGCGGCGGCGACGGCGCGGCCGCGCCCTCAGGCGATCGACACGGTGCCGGCGAGGTCGAGGTCGGAGGGGCCGCCGGTGACCCCGGCGTCGGCCAGCAGCGTGGCGCCGAAGACCGCGCTCCAGAAGGTCCGGGCGTCGCGACCGACCCCGCTGCCGCTCGTCCAGCCCCGCTCGGCGACGACCCGGTCGAGGTAGCGCTCCGACTGCCGGAACAGCACCGCGAGGAGCAGCCGCACCCGCTCCCGCTGCCCGCCGTCGTCCCCGGTCGCCGCGAGCGCTCGGACGACGAGGAGCGTCGAGGGCATCGCCAGCGCGGTGCGCGCGAGCACCTGCCGGAACGCGTCGGCCGACCGGGCGCGTCGTCCCGCTGCCTGCAGCCGCGTGGTGTCGCGGAGGAAGAGCGCGAACGACGCGTCGAGCACGAGTCGGTCCTTCGAGCCGAAGTGGTGCGTGATCTGGTTCGGGTACACCCCGGCCGCGCGGGCGATCTCGCTGACCGTGACGGGTCGACGTGTGCCGCCGTCGCCGGTCGGCGCGGTGAGCAGTCCCGCGGTCGCGGCGAGGATCTTCGCGCGTGTCGCAGCACCGCGGGCCGTGCCGGGAGCGTCGGTCGTGGTTGCCATGCCGGAATTGTACGTGGTACAACTCAACTTGTTCAACGTACAAGAAGGAGTCTTCCGTGGACATCTCCATCACCGGCTACGGCGCGGTCTCCCCGTTCGGCCACGGCGTCGACGCCCTCTGGGACGCGCTCGTCGCCGGGCGCTCAGGCGTGCACGTCCTCGAACGCCCCGGCGCACTGTGGGCGCAGGTCCCGATCATGGTCGGGGCGGACGCCGCCCTGGACGCGGACGGTGCCCTCGGCCGGGTCCGCGCGAACCGACTGGACCGCAGCCAGCAGCTCGCGCTCGTCGCCGCCGAGGAGGCCTGGGCGGACGCCGGCGCACCGTCGGTCGAGGGTGACCGCCTCGCCGTCGTCGTGGGGACCGGCATCGGGGGAGTGGAGACCCTGCTCGACGCCCACGACGTCCTCGGTGCCTCCGGCGCCCGACGGGTGTCACCCCGCACGGTGCCGATGCTCATGGCCAACGGCGCGGCAGCCCAGATCAGCATCGCGTTCGGCGCCCGAGCCGGCGCCTACACGACGGTGTCGGCCTGCGCGTCCGGGGCCGAGGCCATCGCGATGGCCGCGCGGCTCATCGTCACCGGCGAGGCCGACGTCGTCATCGCCGGTGGGACCGAGGCCGCGGTGACCCCGGTGACGATGGCGTCCTTCGCGCAGTCCCAGGCGCTCGCGAAGCCGGGCGACGACGATCCGACGACACTGTCGCGGCCGTTCGACGTCTCCCGTCGGGGGTTCGTCCTCGGCGAGGGTGCGGGGTTCGTCGTGCTCGAACGCGCCGCGCACGCCGCAGCTCGAGCCCAGCGGTCGCACGGCACGCTCGCCGGCTGGGGGATCACCTCGGACGCCCACCACATCACCGCGCCGCTCGCCGACGGCAGCGAGCAGGAACGGGCGATGACGGCGGCGATCCGGATGGCCGGGCTCACCGGTGGAGACATCGACCACGTCAACGCGCACGCGACCAGTACGCCGGTCGGGGACGTCGGCGAGGCCGCCGCCATCACCCGGGCCGTCGGGACCGGAGCGCTCGTCACCGCGCCGAAGAGCGCGATCGGCCACATGTTCGGGGCGGCCGGCGCGGTCGAGGCGATCCTGTCCGTCCGGGCGATCGAGACCGGAGTCGTCCCACCGACGCTCAACCTGGAACACCTGGACCCGGCGGTCGACCTGGACGTCGTGACGGGGACGGCCCGCACGGCCCCGATCCGGTCGGCGCTCAACAACTCGTTCGGGTTCGGCGGGCAGAACGCGTCGTTGGTGTTCACGGCGGCGTGAGCGACAGCGGGTCGTCACGCCGGCGTGAGCCGTCCGAGGTCGTCCGCGGTAGGTTCCGTGCATGTCCGGCCACGACCCCGCGGCCGCCCGCACCGTGCGCCCCCTCGACGCCTCGACGTGGGCGGCTTTCGCCGAGCTCTGCGCCAGCAGCGACGGCTACCCGAGCGGCTGCTGGTGCATCGGCTTCCACGAGGAGGGCACCGCCGGCGGCGCCTCGTGCAACCGCCAGCGGAAACTCGACCGGGTGACCGCCGGCACGACCCACGCGGCACTGGTCTTCGAGGGCGACCAGTGCGTGGGGTGGTGCCAGTACGGCCCGGCGTCGGAGGTCGTCCGGATCAAGAACCGCCGCCAGTACGACGCGTCGCAGGACGGAGACCCGCCGGACTGGCGCATCGGGTGCAACTACGCGCGCGCCGGGCATCGACGCCAGGGTGTCGCCACGATGGCGCTCGAGGGTGCGCTGCAGCTGATCGCGGCAGCGGGCGGTGGACGGGTCGAAGGCTACCCCGAGCCCGCCGGGGCGGTCCCCGCAGGGTTCCTCTTCCACGGCGCGCTGTCGACGTTCGAGCGTGCCGGCTTCGTCCGGGACCGGATGGTCGGCAAGCACCGGTGGGTCGTCACACGGACCGTCGGCTCCGCCGCGGCGGACCGCTGAGCCCCCTGCCGGGGCGCTCGGCGCGCCGCTGCGGCTCTGGACCGGGCCACGACCGGACTGGAGGCGCGGGTCGGGCCCGCACCGCGCCTCCCGTCCGTCGCTCCGCGGGTCCCGACCCTCGCTCTGGGACTCGACCCGTGTGGTCGGGTCGGGCTGGATGGTCGCATGGCACAGCAGGACAGGAACGCGGCCGGCGCTTCGGCTCGGCGCGAGTACGAGCGTCGACAGGCGCGTGACGAAGCAAGGATCCGTGACCGGTGGGGGCACGGGAAGCTCGGGAACATCGCGGTCGCACTGTCGGACGAGCGGCAGAGCACCGCGGCGTGGAAGACCGGTGCGGACGGCGAAGCACGCGTCGGAGCCGCACTCGACTCGATCGCCTCGCCGGACGTCGCGGTGGTCCACGACCGTCGTGTCCCCGGCAGTCGCGCCAACATCGACCACATCGTGGTCACGCGCGGCGGTGTCTGGGTGATCGACACCAAGCGCTACCGCAGCAAGCGTCCCGCGCTCCGTGTCGAGGGCGGCCTCCTCCGCCCCCGGGTGGAGAAGCTCGTCGTCGGCGGGGACCGGACGGCACTCGTCGACGGCGTGCTCCGGCAGCGAGACCTCGTCGCAGCCGTCGTCGGGCCGGTGCCCGTCCTGGCGTCACTGTGCTTCGTGGACGCGGACTGGCCGTTGTTCGGCGGATCCTTCACGACCCGTGGGGTGCTGGTCTGCTGGCCGCAGAAGCTCGTCGCGCGGCTCGGAGCGGGGCAGGGCGAGGTCGACGTCCCCGCTGTGGCTGCGGCGGTCGCGGCGCGCTTCCCGCGCGCCTGAGGAGGAACGATCGCCTGAGCGCGGCCGGTACCGGAGGATGGGGACATGGTGGGAAGACGCGTGCACCGACGAGGGCGTCTGGCGAGCCTCGCGGCAGTCGGCCTCCTGTTCGCCGTGGTGGGGTGCACGTCGGCGGACCGGCCGACGGGACCAGTCACCGTCGTCGACCTGCTGCACCAGGACTGGCGCCACGTCGCGGGGGTCGAAGCAGACGGCGACGGCCTCCGTGTGGCGGCGACCGGCAGGAGCATCGTCGAACAGGACGGCGGACGCGGCCAGGCGGATCCCCCGGTCGACCTCGCAGACACGCACGTGGTCGGTGCGGAGGACTTCACGCTCAGTGCATCCCTCGCGGACATCACCGGCGATGCCTCGCTCTCGGTCCTCGACAGTCCGCCGGTGATCTCCGACGAGTTCCGGATCGAGCCGGCGGGCCTGCGGCTCACCCTCCGCGGAGACGACCTGCGCATCAGGGTCTTCGACGGGACCCGAGAGCACGATCCGACGGACCCGCAGCCGGTGGTCGACGAGGACGTCACGCTCTCCGACCCGGAAGCGGAGCTCAGCGTCCGGCGCTCCGGCGATCGGCTCGAGGTCAGGAGTGGCGGTCGGACCGTCGCTTCCGTGCCGCATGGTGACGTGTTCGGCTCCGGGGAGCTCTGGCTCGGGCTGTCGAGCGACGACGGTTCCTTCCGGGTCGGTTCGCTCACCGCGTCCCAGACGGGTCGTCGCCTGGCCGCCGCGGGCCCGGTCGCTGCCGAGGCGGAACCGTCCGTCAGCGGTCTGCGGGCCCTGGCGTCGCGTGCTCGTCCGGGCTTCCGGATCGGCGCCGCTGTGGCGCTCGGGCCGCTTGCCTCGGACGCGGATTACGCACGTGCCTTCGTGGGGAACTTCGGCGCGCTCACCCCCGAGAACGCGATGAAGCCGCAGGCGCTCTCGCCCCGGCAGGGCGAGTACACGTTCGCCGAGGCCGACGCGCTCCTCGACCTCGCGGCGAGCAAGGGGATCACGGTGCACGGGCACACCATCGCGTTCACCGAGGCGATGCCCCGGTGGATGCGTGACCTGCCCACCGGTTCGCCGCAGGATCGCCACGACAGCGCCGATGCCCTGCTCGACTACCTGACCACCGTGGTGACGCACTTCCGGGGTCGGCTCGATTCGCTCGACGTCGTCAACGAACCGTTCGACGTCGACCAGGGCACCAGCCTGCAGGAGAACGTCTGGTATCGCGTCTTCGGAGCGACGTACCCGGCGGTGATGTCGAAGGCGGTGCACGACGCGGACCCGGACGTCCGACAGTTCATCAACGAGAACGGCGCGGACGTGCCGGGGCCGCGTCAGGATGCTCTCCGTCAACTCGCGCTCGACACCAACGCGCACGGTGGGCACATCGACGGAGTGGGTCTCCAGGCCCACGTCTACGACCTCGACACCGACGCCGTCTCGGCCGCTGACCTGACGACGACGCTCCACACCTTCGAGCGTGCTGGCCTTGGCGTCCGGATCTCCGAGAACGACGTCACGGACAGCGATGGCCACGACGCCCAAGCGGAGCAGTACGCCACGGTGCTCGGGACCTGCATCCGCTCGGAGACCTGCGTCGCGTACACGACCTGGGGCGTCGACGACCGGTACGACTGGTGGACGGACGATGACGGTGATCTGCGGCACGGCCACGACCTGCTGTTCGACGACGGCGAGCCGACGCACGCGTACGACGCGGTCCGGGCCGCACTCGGGGGCTGACCGTCAGGTGCGCGGAGCGAGCTCCTGCAGCCCGGTGACCCGGAGGAGGTCCAGCTTCGCGGCGTCCTCCGTGCCCGGGACGGCGGTGTAGACGACGATGCGCAGGTCGCCGCCGGGCACGCTCAACACGTCGCAGTCGATCTCGATCGGCCCGACGGGCGTCCGGACGGTCTTGCGGCTCGCACGGTGCTCGGCGACGCGGCCGGTGTTCCAGCGGCGCTCGAACTCGGGGGAGTCGCGGCGGAGCCGGGCGACGAGCTCCGCCAGGTCCCGGTCGGCGGGGTAGCGGCCGAGCGCGGCGCGGAGGTCGGCGGCGAGGTCGCTGGAGAACTCCTCCTGGTGGGTGTCGTCCCACTCCACGCCGTCGTGGCCGTGCATGAAGTGCCGCCACACCAGGTTCCGCTCGATGCCCGTGTACCGGCTCGGGTCGCCGCTCATCGCTGCCCAGAGGTCGTTCCACAGGACGATGTCGTGCGTGGCCGTGAACACCGCGAGCGGGACGTCACCGAGGCGATCGACGATGCGCTGCACGCCCGGGGTGACGTGCCGGGGAACGACCAGTCGGGACGGCGGCACGACGGAGGCGACGAGGCAGAGGTGGTCGCGCTCCTCCTCGGTGAGGCGGAGCGCCGTCGCGAGCGCGTTGAGGAGCTGCGCCGACGGGTTCGTGGCGCGTCCCTGCTCGAGGCGGACGACGTAGTCGACGCTGACCCCGGCGAGCGCGGCGAGCTCCTCGCGGCGGAGGCCCGGCGTGCGCCGGCCGGGGCCGGCGGGCAGGCCGACCTCCTCGGGACGCACCCGGTCGCGCCAGGAACGCAGCACACTCGCGAACTCGCTCATGCCCACCATCATCGCCCCGCGCCTCCCGGCCTCCCTGGTACTGGTGGTCCCACTGTCGAGCGGTGCCTGGGGGACCCGGACACGGGGGCGCAGGGTGGGGGCATGACAACGACACTGATCACCGGAGCCAACCGCAGTCTCGGCCTCGAGACGGTCCGACGGCTCGTCGAGGCCGGGCACACCGTGTACGCCGGGATGCGCGACCCGTCCCGCGGCGACGACGCCCGTGCGCTGGGCGCCCACGTCGTCCAGCTGGACGTCACCGACCAGGCGAGCGTCGACGCGGCGGTCGCGTCCCTGCCGTCGCTCGACGTCCTCGTGAACAACGCGGGCATCCTGGGAACGTCGTTCGGAGTGGACGACCTCGACGCCGCAGCCATCGCAGCCGTCCTCGACACCAACGTGACCGGCGTCGTGCGGGTGACGCAGGCGGCGCTGCCGCTGCTGCGCGAGTCGGCGAACCCGGTCGTCGTGAACGTCGCCTCGGGCGTCGGGTTCCCGCGGTGGCTGACGACGCCGGGGCGGGACGAGTTCCCGGTGCCTTCGATCCCGTACGCGGCATCGAAGGCAGCGCTGATCGCGCTGACGGTGCAGTACGCGAAGAACCTGCCCGCGTTCCGGGTGAACGCGAGCGACCCCGGGTACACGTCGACCGAGTTCAACGGCTTCGGTGGGCACCAGACGGTGACCGAGGGGACGGACGCGACGGTGGCGCTGGCGACGCTGGGTGCGGACGGTCCCACCGGCGAGTTCCACGACCGGACCGGACGCATCGAGTACTGAGGGGCCTGGAGGCACGGATCACCGCGCGCACGTGCGCTCGGCCCGTCGCGTGGCCGGGTCGAGGGCAGCGCTGCGTCCTCGTCTGCGACGATGGTCGGATGCGCGCCGTCCAGTACGAGTCCTTCGGTTCCACCCCCGTCGTCGTCGACGTGCCGGACCCCGTGGCGCCCGCTGACGGCGTGGTCGTCCGGGTCGCCGCGACGGGGGTGTGCCGGAGCGACTGGCACGCCTGGAAGGGCCACGACGACTCCGTGGTCCTGCCGCACGTCCCCGGGCACGAGTTCGCCGGCGTCGTGGCGTCCGTCGGGTCCGGCGTCACGAGATTCGCCGTGGGAGACCGGGTCACCGCGCCGTTCGTGTTCGCGTGCGGCCGGTGCGAGCAGTGCCTCGACAGCGCGACCCAGGTCTGCACGCGACAGCAGCAGCCCGGCTTCACCCTGCCCGGCTCGTACGCCGAGGCCGTGGTCGTGCCGCACGCCGACGTGAACCTCGTCGGGCTGCCCGACGCCGTGGGCTTCGCCGAGGCGGCTGGGCTCGGCTGCCGGTTCGGCACCGCGTACCACGCGCTGCACGCCCGCGGCCGGGTGGCCGAGGGGGAGTGGGTCGTCGTGTACGGGTGCGGCGGTGTCGGCCTGTCGACCGTCATCGTGGCCGTCGCCGCCGGTGCCCGGGTCGTCGCCGTGGACGTCTCGTCCGCCGCGCTCGCCCGGGCCGAGGTGCTCGGAGCGGTCACCGTGCCGATGGACGACGAGGCCGTCGGCACCGTGCGGTCCCTGACCGGTGGCGGCGCGCACGTCTCCGTCGACGCGTTCGGCAGCCGGGCCACCTCGGTCGCGGCCGTCGCGTCGCTCCGCCCGCGGGGTCGGCACGTGCAGGTCGGGCTGCTGCTCGACGACGAGGCAGCACCGGCGATCCCGATGGGCCGCGTGATCGGCGAGGAGCTCGAGCTGCTCGGCAGCCACGGGATCGCCGTGGGGGAGTACGCCGCGATGCTCGACGACGTCGTCACCGGACGGCTGCGGCCGGCGGAGTCGATCGGGCGGACGATCGCGTTCGAGGACCTGCCGGCAGCGCTCGTCGCGATGGACGGACCCGCCGGTCAGGCCGGCATGACCGTCGCGGTCGTCTGACGTCGACGCGTGACCGGCCCCGTCGTCACGCCGGCGACGGGACGAGTTCGGCGAGGAGCGCGGTCACCCTGCGCTTGATCTCGTCGCGGATCGGACGGACGTCCTCGATGTCCTTGCCGGCCGGGTCGGTGAGCTCCCAGTCCTCGTAGCGCTTGCCGGGGAACACCGGGCAGGCGTCCCCGCAGCCCATCGTGACGACGGCGTCGGCATCGCGGACGGTGTCGGTCGTGAGGACCTTCGGCTGGTTGCCGGCGATGTCGATGCCGTCCTCGGCCATCGCGCGGATCGCCACCGGATTGATCCGGTCCTTCGGTTCCGAACCCGCCGAGAGCACCTCGACCCGGGCGCCGCCGAGTGCCTGCGCGTACCCGGCTGCCATCTGGGAGCGTCCGGCGTTGTGCACGCAGACGAACAGGATCGTGGGCCTCGTGGTCATGTCGACGAGCATCCCACGTGGAAGGCTGCCTTGACAGGGTGCCCCTTCGGAGGGCGAGCTGCTGCTCGAGCAGCAGCGAGGGTCGCGATCGCGACCATCTGGCGGACGGGAGGCGCGGTGCCGGCCCGCACCGCGCCTCCCGTCCGTCAGGCGGTCCGGATCCGGGTGGCCACCAGTGCCGCCGCGACGGTGCGACCAATCCGCGCGGTCACTCGTTGAGGCGGGCGACCGATGCCCCGGGCAGGAGGTTGGCCTCGAGGTACTCGATCGTCGGGGCGGGACGCCCGCCGGGCAGCTCGATGTGGTCCGCGATCAGGCGTGCGGCGTGCCGGGCGATCTCGCGGGTGGGCTGCACGATGACCGTCAACTTCGGGACGAGGGCCTGGGCGAGCTCGCGACTGTCGAACCCGACCACCGAGATGTCGCGGCCGATGCGCAGTCCGGAGTCGTTGACGGCGGTCACGGCGCCCAGGGTGAGCTCGTAGTTCGCCGTGAACAGCCCGGTGGGGCGCGGCCACATTGCGAGGAGCTCCTGCGCGGCGCGGTACCCGGCGTCGACCGTCAGCGGGACGAGACGCTCCAGGGCGCGATCCACCGGCGTTCCGTGAGCGGTCAGTGCGCGCTCGAACCCCTCGGTGCGGAGGCGCATCGAGGAGATCGTCGGGTTACCGCCGACGAACCCGATGCGGCGGTGCCCGTGGTCGAGGAGGTGCCGGGCGCCGAGTGCTCCCGCCGCCACGTTGTCGATGAAGACGCCGTCGGCGTCGATGTCGTCGATGTGCCAGTCGACCATCACGACCGGCACGCGCGTGGCCGCTGCGCGGAGCGCGGGGACGTCGTGCGGCGCGGTGACCGCGACGATCCCGTCGACCATCCGGTCCATCAGCAGGCTGACGGGATCGTCGGCCGGATCGGGGCTCGCGGCGACGATCACGCTGATGCCCCGCGGGCGGAGCGCTTCCTCGACGCCGGCGATGATCGTCAGGTGGAAGTCGTTGTCGAGTGCCGGCAGGAGCACCCCGACCGTCCGCGACTGTCGCGAGCGCAGCATGCGGGCGTGCTGGTTGGGGCGGAAGTCGAGCTCGCGGGCCGCCGCTTCGATGGCTTCGCGGTTCGCTGCCAGGACGTTCCGCCCGTTGTAGTACTTGGAGATCGTGGCGAGCGAGAGGCCGGTGGCCTGCTGGATGTCCTTGTACGTCGACACGGCCGTCCTCTCTCTCGTGTGCTGCTCGTTCCCCGCTCGGTCGCCGGCGCTGGCGATCCCGGGGACCCCGTTCGCTCAGCGTAGGGCAGGGCCGGACCGGCGCTGATGTGCCGGGCGGTGTGCCTCGGCGTGGGTGCTGAGGTTCGAGGCACTCGATCGTGTGAGCGAAACGTTTCGTGCTGTACCGAGGCGTTGACTTCTACGGATTCACCTCCTAGCCTCCTCGGAAGTCGTAACGTTTCGCTCTAGAACTCAAGGAGGAGTTCATGAAGTCACGGTTGAACAACACGAGGCGACGGGGTCGCATCGGCGTCTCCATCGTGGTCGCGGGAGCGCTCGCCCTCGGGCTCGCAGCGTGCTCGGGAGGCGCCAGCGCGAGCTCGGGTCTCGACGGCTCCACGCTCAAGATGTACACGTGGATCGGCGGCAAGGCCGACAAGCAGCAGTGGAGCGACTACATCGCCGGCGGCAAGCACGCCGATCCCGAGATGGCGGTGAGCTTCACCGGACCGCCGATCGGCGACTACTACACCAAGCTGCCCACCGTCATGCGGGGCAGCAGCGCCCCCTGCCTGGTGACCTTCCAGAACGGCCGGGTGAACCAGTACGTGCAGGGACTCGAGCCGCTGGACGGCCTGGCGAAGAAGAACGGGCTCGACCTGACGAAGTACAGCTCGGCGATGCTCGACCAGCTGAGCGACGACGGCAAGCTCTACGCCATCCCGTTCAACGCCGGGCCCACGGTGATGTTCTACAACAAGAAGCTCTTCAAGGCCGCCGGGGTCGCCGAACCGACCAACGACTGGACCACCGAGGACTTCATCGCGGCGGCGAAGGCCACCACGAAGGACGGCGTGTACGGCTTCGCGATCCCGCAGGGATCCAACCCGATCAGCACGCTGATGGCAGCCGACGGCCACCCCTACGCCGACGAGAAGGGTCCGAAGCTCGACGACCCGAACTTCCGCGAGGCGCTCCAGCTGCTCGTCGACCTGTCGAACAAGTACAAGGTCGCGAAGCCGCTCGAAGCGGCCGCCGGCGGGACGTTCCCGGACATCGACGCCTTCAGCACCGGGCAGTCCGCCATGGAGATGCAGGGGCTGTGGGACCTGCAGCACGAGCAGCAGGCGCTCGGGAAGGACAACGTCGGCATCGCCGTGATCCCGAGCACGAACGGCACATCGAAGGGCTTCATCGGCGGGTCGGGCTTCGGCATCACGAAGACCTGCGGCGACAAGCAGAAGGCGTTCAAGGCCATCGAGGCGATGACGAGCAAGAGCGGACTCGAGTTCGTCACGAAGTCGCAGGCCTCCGTGCCGGCTCGGCTCGACGCCCTCGACGCCTGGTCCGCCAACGCCGGATCGCCGGAGTTCGCCGCGGTGATCAAGCAGATGACCGGTGACGCGACCCCGTCGCCCGTGCCGTCGAACCAGTCGCAGCTCGACACCCTCCTGACCCAGTACGAGGTGAACGCCTTCTCCGGCAAGAGCACGGTGGCCGAGGTCCTGCAGCAGGTGAAGGCCGGGCTCACGCAATGACGTTCGTGCGTCTCGACCGGGCAGAGGAGCAGGTCTCGGAGGGATCCGTCGACCAGCCCGATCCGCCGAGGGGCCGGCGTCGGCGCCGGCCCCTCGGCGGTCCCCGCTGGGTCGGGTGGGCCTTCGTCCTGCCGGGACTCATCGGTCTGGCGGTGTTCATCGTCATCCCGCAGGTCGCCTCGCTGGTCCTCGGCTTCTCCGACTCGAGCCTGCTGGGCGGGACCGTGTTCACCGGCACCGAGAACTACCTCCGGCTGCTGCGTGACCCGCAGTTCCTCAACAGCGTCATCGTCACGGCGATCTTCGTCCTCGTCTACGTGCCGGCGAACATCGCGATCTCGATGGCGATGGCGCTCTGGCTGAAGACGCGGATCGCGGGTCGGAACTGGCTCCGCGTGCTCTTCCTGATCCCGGCGCTGTCCCCGATGGTGGCGAACGCCGCGGTCTTCCGGCTGCTGTTCCAGAAGGACGGCGCCGTCAACCAGCTGCTCGCGGGGATCGGCCTCGGACCGATCCCGTGGCTCAGCGACGGGAACTGGGCACTCGCCACCGTGATCGGCGTCTCGCTCTGGCAGTCGTTCGGCTACAACATGATCGTGCTCGGCGCCGGCATCGACTCGATCAGCCCGGACGTCATCGCGGCATCGAAGATCGACGGGGCCGGCCGGTTCCGTCGGCTGGTCTCGATCACGCTGCCGCTGGTGAGCCCCGCACTGTTCTTCACCACGGTGCTGACCGTGATCGGCGCCTGGCAGACCTTCGCTCAGGCGTACGTCATCACGGGCGGGGGACCCGGCAACAGCACGATGACGATCATGCTCTACCTCTACCAGACCGCCTTCACGAACAACCAGCTCGGCTACGCGTCGGCCATCGCCACCGTGCTGTTCGTGATCATCGCGATCTTCACGCTGTTCCAGCTCTGGGGGCAGAAGAAGTGGGTGCACTATGACTGATCACCGGCTCCCGGCACCGGGTCCGCCTCGACGACACCGAGGACGAGCGATCGGGTTCGTCGCCAACAGCACCGCGGCGTGGCTCTTCGCCCTCGTGTTCTCGTTCCCGCTGATCTGGACCTTCTTCACGGCGCTGAAGCCGGCCAACGAGGTGTTCGGCGCACAGATCAGCTTCATCGGCTCGAAGGTCCTCTGGTCGAACTTCGTGGACGCGTGGGTCGAGGTCGACTTCGGGCGCCTGCTCCTGAACAGCCTGGTCGTGGCGGCGATCACGACGGTGCTCACCCTCGTCGTCGCGACGATCACGGCGTTCGCGTTCGCGAGGCTCCGGTTCCCGGGCCGCAGCGCGGTCTTCCTGCTGTTCGTCATCACCCTGACCCTGCCCAGCGAGGTCGCGGTCGTGCCGCTGTTCCTCGGCTTCGACCAAGCGGGGCTGGCGGACACCTGGGTCGCCCTGATCCTGCCGGGCCTGTTCGGCGCGTTCGGCGCGTTCCTGCTCCGACAGTTCATGCTCCAGATCCCGGCGGAGCTGGAGGAGGCGGCGCGGCTCGACGGAGCGTCCACGTGGCGCATCCTGATCAGCGTGATCGTCCCGCTCGTGCGGCCCGCACTGTCGGTGCTGTCGATCTTCGCCTTCCTCGGCAGCTGGAACAGCTTCCTCTGGCCGCTGATCATCCTGAACAGCTCGGACAAGTGGACGATCCCGATCGGCATCGCCGGGTTCACCACCCAGACCGGCACGCAGTGGCAACTGCTGATGGCGGCGTGCGTGATGACGATCGCTCCCGTGGTGATCGTGGTCGCTTTCGCGCAGAGACAACTGGTGGCCGCGATCGGCGCGGGCGCCTTCGGTGGCCGATGAGCCCCGACGGACGGAGAACCGTGCACCTCGAACCCCTCGACCCCACGACCCTGCCGGCACCGATCGACGTGTCGGACAACCGCGCTGCGCTCGCGATGGTGGACGCCGTCATCGCCGCCGGACCGTACGACGCCACCTGGGACTCGCTGTCCGGGTACCGGGCACCGCAGTGGTACCGCGACGCGAAGTTCGGCGTCTTCCTGCACTGGGGAGCGTTCTCGGTCCCGGCGTTCGGCAACGAGTGGTACCCGCGCACCATGTACCGCCGCGGCACCCCGACGTTCGAACACCACGTGGCGACCTACGGCCCGCACGACCGCTTCGGGTACAAGGACTTCCTCCCGCACTTCCGCATGGAGCACTTCGACCCGGAGGAGTGGGTGGCGCTGTTCAAGCGTGCGGGTGCGCAGTTCGTCGTGCCGGTCGCGGAGCACCACGACGGCTACGCGATGTACGACACCGCGCGCTCACGCTGGAACGTGACCCAGGTGGGGCCGGAGCGGGACGTGATGGGCGACCTGCTCGCGGCGGTCGACCGGTCCTGGTTGGTGACCGGAGCCTCCACCCACCGGGCGGAGCACTGGTTCTTCATGAACGGGGGAGCGGAGTTCGACTCCGACGTCCGCGACCCCGCCTACGCCGACCTGTACGGCCCGGCGCTGCGCAAGGAGATGAACCCCACCGAACGGTTCCTGGAGGACTGGCTCCTGCGCACGGTCGAGATCATCGACTCCTACCGACCGCAGGTGCTCTACTTCGACACCGGGATCGAGGAACCGTCGTTCGAGCCGTACATCCGGCGACTCGCCGCCTACTACTACAACCGGGCTGCCGAGTGGGGGCGCGAAGTCGTCATCAACGCCAAGTGGGACGCGTTCCGTCCCGGCTCCGCGGTGCTCGACATCGAGCGGGGCACGATGGGCGGCATCCGGTCGGACGTCTGGCAGAACGACACGTCGGTCTCGCGGACGTCCTGGAGCTGGGTCGACGGGCACGACTACAAGGGCGCTTCCGAACTCATCCAGGAACTCGTCGACGTGGTCGCGAAGAACGGGAACCTGCTCCTGAACATCGGTCCACGCCCGGACGGGACCATCCCGGAGGAAGAGGTCGCGCTGTTGGAGTCGGTCGGCGACTGGCTGGCCGTGCACGGCGAAGCGATCTACGGCTCCAGCCCCTGGGTCGTCTTCGGTGAGGGACCGACGTCGCCCGCCGCCGGATCCTTCACCGACGCCGCAGCGCCCGCGTACACCGCCGAGGACGTCCGCTTCACGCGGATGACCGAGGTCGGCCACGACTACGTGTACGGCATCGGGCTCGTCCGTCCGGTCGACGGCCGCATGCGGATCCGGAGCTTCGGCTCGGGCAGCCCCCTCGTCGACCGACCGATCGTCGACGTTCGGGTCCTGGGCTCGGGGGAGCAGCCGGAGTGGACCCGCACCGAGGAACACCTGGAGGTCGTGCTCCCCGACGCCGAGCTGACCGGTCCCGGCGGCGCCGTTGTGCGGCTCGAGCTGGCGCCGGAGGCTGCTGCTCCGCGCATCGACTTCTTCCACGGCCTGAACATCTAGCGCGCGTCACCGTCGACGCGCAGCCCTGAACCGAATCGGAGAACACCACATGACCAACACCGACAGCGTCCCGACTCGGCGACTCGCGAGCGGGGCGGAGATGCCCGCGATCGGGGTCGGCACGTTCGGGTCCGACCACTACCGGGCGGAGGACGTGGCCGCGGCGGTCGGCGGCGCGATCCGGGCCGGGTACCGCTTGATCGACTGCGCGTCGGTCTACGGCAACGAGGCGGAGGTCGGTGCCGTCCTCGAGGCAGCGATCGACGAGGGTGTGCCGCGCGACGACCTCTTCGTCATGTCGAAGGTCTGGAACGACGCGCACGAGCCGGACGCTGCGGTCGCCTCGGTCCGTCAGTCCCTGCGCGACCTCCGGCTCGACGTCCTCGACGCGGTGTTCGTGCACTGGCCGTTCCCGAACCACCACGCCCCGTTCGCCGATGCCGCCGACCGCGACGCGGACGCACGCCCGTACGTCCACGAGGAGTACATGACCCTGTGGCGCGCGCTGGAGGGACTCGTCGACGAGGGGGTCGTGCGCCACCTCGGGACCTCGAACGTCACCATCCCGAAGCTGACGGCGATCCTCGCCGACGCACGGATCCGTCCGGCGTTGAACGAGATGGAGCTGCACCCCTGCTTCCAGCAGCCCGAGCTCTTCCGGTTCTGTCTCGACCACGGGATCCAGCCGGTCGGCTACTCGCCGCTCGGCTCACCGTCGCGACCCGACCGCGACCGGATCGCCTCGGACGTGTCCGACATGGAGCACCCCGTGGTGGTCTCCATCGCCCGCGCCCACGGGGTCCACCCGGCGCTCGTCTGCCTGAAGTGGGCGGTGCAGCGCGGCCAGGTGCCGATCCCGTTCTCGGTGAAGGAGCCGCAGTTCGTCGCGAACCTCCGAGCCGTGACGGAGGACCCGCTGACGCCCGCCGAACTCGAGGCGCTGCGGTCGGCCGAACGGAACAACCGCCTCATCAAGGGCCAGGTGTTCCTGTGGCCCGGGGCGGACAGCTGGCTCGACCTGTGGGACGTCGACGGCACCATCCCCGGCTGGGACGGGTACGCCGCCGATCGTGCAGCCGGCCGCACCGCAGCGGGCGTGACCGCATGATCACGGGGCCACTCGTGCACCCGCCGCTCCTCGAGGCACTCGCCTCGTCCGGCCACGGCTCCGGGGTCCTCATCGCGGACGGCAACTACCCGTACCTGACCGCCACCGGACCGGGCGTGCGCCTGATCCACCTCAACCTCCGCCCAGGACTGCTCGACGTGACGACGGTGCTCGACGCCGTCCTCACCGTCGTCAACGTCGAGTCGGCGACGGTCATGCAGACTCCGGACGGCGTCACTACGCCGGCGCAGGACGACTACGCACGGCTGCTGGGCGGCGACGTCCCCGTGGAGAAGGTCGACCGGTTCGCGTTCTACGACCGGGTGCGCTCCCCGGACGTCGGCGTAGTGATCGCGACCGGGGACGAACGGCTGTACGGCAACCTCCTCGTGACCGTCGGTCTGCGGTGACGCACGTGGACCGCGACGACACGACGGTGCACGACTCCCTGGCACAGGGGGCCGCAGGACAGCGCGAACAAGACCGACAGCCGCGGGGTAGCACGCACCGACGGTGCCGGCAGGGGAGTGCTGCGGGTGGCGGAGGCCCGCTGGAACGTCGGCGACCCGGTCACGCCCGCGGCGTCAGCACGCAGAACTCGTTTCCCTCGGGATCGCGGAGGACCGTCCACGCGACGTTCCCCTGCCCGACGTCGGCCAGGGTCGCGCCACGCCCGATCAAGCCGTCGACGAGCGCCGCCTGATCGTCGCCCGGGGCCGGGGCGAGGTCGATGTGCAGTCGGTTCTTGCCTGCTCGGTCATCGGACACCGAGACGAACGCCAGCCCCGGGCCGTGCTCATCGAGGGGGATCGACCGGCTCTGGTCGAACGCATGCGGCGGAACGAGGATCACCTCGGTGTCCGTCTCCACCGCGACGAGCCAGCCGAGCGTCTCCGCCCACCAGTGTCCGAGTGTGGCGACGTCGTGGCTGTCGACGACGGTCGTGTACCAGCGCAGTCCCATGCCGCGGAACCTACTCGGCGCGCCTCCGATCAACGCGAACGGAGGAGCACTGTCGAGGCTCCCAGTTCACGTGACCTGACATAATATGCATTATCGGCGCAGACGGAACAACCTGGTTCAAGCCCGGACGTATCGAGTCACGCCTCGCAAGAACCCCCGCACCATGTCCACAACCTCGCACCGAACGTCAACAGCGCGCGCGAGGCGCACGGTCGCTCAGGACTCGGCGTCGGCGCCGGGGTCCTCACCGTCCGTCGGGACGTCGTCGGCATCGATCTCGAGCGCGGCCTGTTGGTCGTCGCGCTCCTCGAGGTCCTCGCGGTCCGTGTCGGGCTGCTCGGGCGCTTCGGCCTGGGTGGTCTCTTCCGATGGGTCGGGCTGGCTGTACGTCATGCGCGGGACGCTACGCGCGGCGAGCTGGACGGTCGTCCGGCGGTCCGACAGACGCACCGGTGACGGACTGGAGGCACGTGGCGACCCCGCCACGTGCCTCCGGTCCGATGTGCGGGAGCGTCAGTTGTTGGTGACGGCCGGCACGACGATCACGAGCGCGATGATGATGAAGACGATCGACAGGACGAGGCCGATCGCGCTGAGGATGATGCCGGCGAGCACCATGCCGCGGCTGCTCGCCGGGCGACGGCGGGCGATGATGCCGAGGATGAGGCCGATGATGCTGGCGATCAGGCCGACCCAGACGAAGAGGAACGAGAAGACGACGCCGACGATCCCGAGGACGAGCGAGCCGATCGAGAGACCGTTGCCGCCGTTCGTCGCGGGGGTCTGACCGGCGGCGTTCTGGGCGGGCGGGTATCCGTTCGTGGACATGGAGAGCTCCTTCGGTGAGGACGCTCGCCGATGGCCGGGCAGCCGAGCATGAGCGTCACTCGAAACGCTAGACCGAACACACGGCTCGTGTTCAGGTCCGGTGCCGCTCAGCGCGCACTAGGCGCCGATGTAGGCGGCCAGGTGCTCCCCCGTCACCGTCGACCGCGCCCGCACGAGTTCGGCCGGTGTGCCCTCGAACACGATGCGTCCGCCGTCGTGCCCGGCGCCCGGCCCGAGGTCGATGAGCCAGTCGGCGTGCGCCATCACGGCCTGGTGGTGCTCGATGACCACGACGGTCTTGCCGGAGTCGACGAGGCGGTCCAGCAGGCCGAGCAGCTGGTCGACGTCCGCCAGGTGCAGGCCGGTCGTGGGCTCGTCGAGCACCAGGATGACGCCCGGGTCGCCGAGGTGGGTGGCGAGTTTCAGGCGCTGGCGTTCCCCGCCGGACAGCGTCGTGAGCGGCTGTCCGATCGTGAGGTAGCCGAGGCCGACGTCCACCAGGCGGGTGAGGATCGCGTGCGCGGCCGGGATCTTCGACTCCCCCGTCGCGAAGAACTGCTCCGCCTCGGCCACGGGCATCGCGAGGACTTCGCTGATGTCCTTCCCGCCCAGGCGGTACTCGAGCACGGACTGGTCGAACCGCTTGCCGCCGCACTCCGAGCACGGCGTCGCGATGCCGGCCATCATGCCGAGGTCGGTGTAGATCACGCCGGCGCCGTTGCAGGCCGGGCATGCCCCCTCGGAGTTCGCGCTGAAGAGCGCCGGCTTCACACCGTTCGCCTTCGCGAACGCCTTGCGGATCGGTTCGAGCAGCCCGGTGTACGTCGCCGGGTTGCTGCGTCGGGAGCCCCGGATCGCCCCCTGGTCGATCGCGACGACGTCCGCGCGCGGCGAGAGCGATCCGTGGATGAGCGTGCTCTTACCGGAGCCCGCCACGCCCGTGACGACCGTGAGCACCCCGGTCGGGACGTCCACGTCGACCCCCTGCAGGTTGTGCGCGTCGGCGCCGCGGATCGCGATGGCGCCGGTCCGGTCGCGGATGGCGGCCTTGAGGGTCACGCGGTCGTCGAGGTGCTTCCCCGTCACGGTGCCGCTCCCCCGCAGTCCGTCCACCGGCCCCTGGTAGCACAGGGTCCCACCGTGGGTGCCCGCACCCGGCCCGAGGTCGACGACGTGGTCGGCGATGGCGATGACCTCGGGCTTGTGCTCGACCACCAGCACGGTGTTGCCCTTGTCGCGCAGGCGGAGCAGCAGGCCGTTCATCCGCTCGATGTCGTGCGGGTGCAGGCCCGTGCTGGGCTCGTCGAACACGTAGGTGACGTCGCTCAGCGAGGACCCGAGGTGCTTCACCATCTTGACCCGCTGCCCCTCGCCGCCGGACAGCGTGCCCGTCGGCCGGTCGAGCGACAGGTAGCCCAGCCCGATCTCGACGAAGGAGTCGACCGCGTCGCGCAGCCCGTCGAGGAGCGGACCGACGGTCGGCTCGTCGAGTCCGTGCAGCCAGGTCGCGAGGTCGGTGATCTGCATCGCGCAGACCTCGGCGATGCTCTTGCCCGCGATCGTGGACGACCGGGCGACGTCGTTCAGACGGGTGCCGTCGCACGCGGGGCACGTGGTGAAGGTCACGGCACGGTCGACGAACGCGCGGATGTGCGGCTGCATCGCTTCGCGGTCCTTCTGCAGGAACGATCGACGGACGCGGGGCACGAGGCCCTCGTACGTCATGTTGATGCCCGCGATCTTGCGCTTGGTCGGCTCGCGGTACAGGAAGTCGGCGCGCTGCTGCTCGGTGAAGTCGCGGATCGGGGTGTCCTTATCGACGTAGCCCGACTCGGCGAACATCCGGACGTTCCAGCCGTCCGTGCCGTACCCGGGGATCGTGATGGCGCCGTCGGCGAGGGACTTGGTGTCGTCGTACAGCTGGCTGAGGTCGATGTCCGTGACGGAGCCGCGTCCCTCGCAGTCGGCGCACATGCCGCCGAGCCGTGTGAAGGAGACCTTCTCGGCCGTCGCGTCCTTCCCCTTCTGCACGGTGATCGCACCGCCCGCGGTCACGGTCGCGAGGTTGAACGAGAAGGCGTTCGGTCCGCCGATGTGCGGTGTGCCGAGGCGGCTGAACAGGACCCGGAGCATGGCGTTCGCGTCGGTGACCGTACCGACGGTGGACCTCGGGTCCGCGCCGATGCGTTCCTGGTCGACGACGATCGCGGTGGTCAGGCCGTCGAGGACGTCGACGTCCGGCCGGGCCAGGGACGGCATGAACCCCTGCACGAAGGCGCTGTACGTCTCGTTGATCATCCGCTGCGACTCGGCCGCCACCGTCGCGAAGACGAGCGAGCTCTTGCCGGAACCGGACACACCCGTGAAGACGGTCAGTCGCCGCTTCGGGAGGTCGACGTCGACGTCCCGCAGGTTGTTCTCACGCGCACCCCGCACACGGATGCGGTCGTGGCTGTCGGCGGCGTGGTCGGCGCTGGGTTCCATGCCGGTCAGGCTACCGGTGGCGTGTGACGTTCTACAGGACGGTTCCGCAGTGGAACCGCCCGGCCGACGGAGGCTCCGGGTCAGGACCCTGCGTGCCGCCGCACCAGCTCGGGCAGCTCGGCGGGCTCGAAGGCCTCGTCGGTCGCCTCGAGCTCGTCGGCCGTCCACCAGCGCGACTGCAGGATGTCCACCTGCTCGTCATCGGTCCACTCCGCGTCGGACAGGACGAAGCCGGGCGTCCGCACCACGTAGAACTCGGAGTGGCCCCGGTCGTGGTCGGCCAGGTCCCACTCGACGTCGAAGTCCCACGACCACACGGGCTCACCCGGGTCGTCGATGACGATGCCGGTCTCCTCGCGGAGTTCGCGGATCGCCGCGTCCCGGTGGTCCTCCCCCGGGTCGACACCGCCGCCGGGCGTGATCCACCGGTGGGCACCGTCCGACGAGGGCGACTTCGTGTCCATCAGGAACACGCGGCCCTCGGGGTCGAGCAGGATGATCCGGGAGGTCAGTCGCAGTCCGGGCTTCGCAGTCACCCGACCGACGCTAGCGGACGACGAACGCTACTGTGCGAAGCCGCTGACGTCGCCGACGAGCTTGGTGTGGTCGGCCGGGATCGGCTCCACGGCGGCCAGGGCGATCTCGGCCGCGAACTCCGACACGCTGTAGAGCTTGCCGACCTCCTGTCGACGGCCCTCGATCGCGCCCGGGTTGAGGCGGTTGAGGAGCGTCGCGGTGATCGTGCCCTCGATCATGTCGCCGGAGACGACCACGAACTCGATGCCGGCGGCCTCGAGCTGCGGGATGAGTTCGCGGAGGGCGAGTTCGCCGGCGCGCTTGCTCTTCGCGACCGGGACGTACTCGTCCATCGTCTCCGCCGTCTCGACGAAGTGCGCCTGGTGGCTCGTGACGAAGACGACGCGCGAGCCGGCGGGCATGTGCGGCACGGCGGTCTGGAGCATGTCGACCTGGGCGTCACGGTTGAGGCGGAGCGCGTAGTCCTCCCCCAGCCCGGACTCCATGCCGCCCGAGGCGTTGAGCACGAGCAGGTCGATGCCGCCCCACTCGGCGACGACGGCGTCGACCATCGCCTGGACGGAGTCGTGCTCGGTCAGGTCGGCTCCGACCGCGAGGGCCGAGCCGCCGGCTTCGACGATCTTCTCGGCGATCTGCTCGGCGCGCTTGGCCTTGTTCCGGTAGTTCACGACGACCTTGGCACCGGCCTCGGCCAGGTAGCCGACGGTGTCCGCACCGATGCCGCGGGACGACCCCGTGACGAGGGCGCGCTTGTCGGCGAGGGATCCGGGGGCGAGGGGGTTGCTCACAGTCGTGTTCTCCAGGTTCGTTCCGGCGGGTCGGCCGCCGTCGAGCCTACCAATCGCCTGGGCACCCGACACCCGTTGCTGATATGTTGAACGGAGTTGGACCGGCCGTCGCGACGCAGCGAGCAGCCGCGCGCGACCGAGGGAGGGAGATCGCGTGAACACAATCGATTGGATCCAGACGATCATCTGGATCGGACTGGTGCTCCTGCTCGGGGTGGTCGAGATCTTCACCCTCGACTTCATCTTCATCATGCTCGCGGCCGGGGCTGCCGGTGGACTGATCGCCGCACTGCTCGGCGCCCCGTGGTGGCTGTCGGCCATCATCGCGGCCGTCCTGGCGCTCGTGCTGCTCTCGCTGGTCCGCCCGCGCCTCCTCACGGCACTCGGCCGTGGCGCCGACCCGCACCGCACCAACGTCGAGGGGCTGATCGGCCTGCGCGGCACCGTCGCCGTCGCCTTCACGTCGTCCGCGCCGGGCCAGGTGCGCCTGGCCAACGGCGAGACGTGGAGCGCCCGCATCGCCTCCGACTCCACCGACCGAACACCGCCGCTCGGCACCCCCGTGGTCGTCGAGTCCATCGAGGGGTCGACGGCCGTCGTCCGCCTCGGAGAAAGGGCCACCTCGTGACCATCTCAGCCGGGACGATCGCTCTGCTCGTCCTCATCCTGGTCGTCGTCATCTTCGTGATCGTCGTCCTGTCCCGCGCGATCCGGATCGTGCCGCAGGCGACCGCGGGCATCGTCGAACGACTCGGGAAGTACCACAAGACCCTCAACCCCGGGTTGAATCTTCTGGTCCCGTTCATCGACCGCCTCCGTCCCCTTCTCGACATGCGCGAGCAGGTGGTCTCGTTCCCGCCGCAGCCCGTGATCACCGAGGACAACCTGGTCGTGTCGATCGACACCGTGGTCTACTTCCAGGTCACCGACGCCCGGGCCGCGACGTACGAGATCGCGAATTACCTCGGCGCCGTCGAGCAGCTCACCACGACCACGCTCCGCAACGTCGTCGGTGGCCTCAACCTCGAAGAGGCCCTGACCAGCCGCGACAACATCAACGGCCAGCTCCGCGTGGTGCTCGACGAGGCCACCGGCAAGTGGGGCATCCGCGTCGGTCGTGTCGAGCTCAAGGCGATCGAGCCGCCCGTGTCCATCCAGGACGCCATGGAGCAGCAGCTGCGTGCCGAGCGGAGCCGTCGTGCCGCGATCCTGCAGGCCGAGGGCACCAAGCAGTCCCAGATCCTCGAGGCCGAGGGTCAGCGGCAGGCCGCGATCCTCGCGGCCGAGGGTGACGCGAAGGCCCAGGTCCTCCGCGCCGAGGGTGAGGCCTCCGCCATCGCGACCGTCTTCGAGGCGATCCACACCGGCGACCCGGACGACAAGCTGCTCTCGTACCAGTACCTGCAGATGCTGCCCAAGATCGCCGAGGGCACCGCGAACAAGCTCTGGATGATCCCGAGCGAGTTCACCGAGGCGCTCTCCGGCATCGCGAAGGGCTTCTCGGGCGGCCGGTCCGGCAGCGGACCCGTCGCCGGAGCCGGGGGCGGCGACTTCCTCTCGCGGATCTCGAAGCTCGCGAACGAGAGCCTGGCGAACACCGCGTCGGCCGATGCCGCAACCGCATCGGCCCCGCGTGCGGACGCCACCGCGGCGGACATCGTCCCCGCGTCCGAGCTCGACCAGCGTCTGGCGGAGTCGAACCGCAGCGTCGACGCGCACCTCGCGGCGGCCGACGACGAGACCGAGCAGCAGCTCGGTGCCGACGCCGCGGCGAAGCACGACACGGCGGCGAAGCACGACGCGGCGGATCCCGACACCGTGTCGAAGCCCGACGATGCCTCTGGCCACCGGTTCACGGACGGCTCCGGTCGGCGGTAACCCGGACCGCACACCACGACGCCCGCCCCGGGAAACCGGGGCGGGCGTCGTGGTGTGCGGTCAGTGCGTCAGGCGGTCAGTGCGTCAAGCAGTCAGTGCGTCTGACGGCCAGTGGGTCAGGCGCCGCGTCGCGCGCGAAGGAACTGGAGACGCTCTTCGAGCAGCTCCTCGAGCTCCTCGCGCGAGCGCCGTTCGAGCAGCATGTCCCAGTGGGTCCTGGGTGCCTTCACGTCCTCCGCGGCGACCTCGACGGGGATCCCGTCGTCGCCGAGCAGCCGGCCTTCACGTCCGGAGCGGGGCTCCGACCAGGTCTGGGGGACGTCCGCGTCGGCAGAGAAGACGATGTCGAACGTCTCTCCCGACTCCGTCTGGTAGACCGCGCGCTTGCGGTCCGAGAGCTCGACGCCCTCTTCGCTCTGGAGACTCTGACTCCCGAGCCGCATGCCGCGGAGACTCCGATCAGCCATGTGTGTGCTCCTCTCGCTCGTCTGCCCTCTCCAACACTGTCCCACGCAGCATCAATCCCGGACCGGTGCATTCACAGTGCGTTCCCAGTGGGACCGACCGGCGCTCAGGGTCGGCGTCGGCTCCGGACGGTGCTGCGGGACCACGGGGCGCAGGCGAGGAGCACGAGGAGCCCACCGAGGGAGAGCAGCAACGCGATCGCTCCGGACGCGACGGTCGCGGGGGTCGTGGTCGTGCCGAGCGGGACGTCGGTGATCATCGAGGTCGCCGTGTACTCCGGCACCCGGTCGATCGTCCGGCCGGTGGGGTCGATGACCTGGGACGCGCCGACCGTCGAGATGTTGACGAGCGACCGACCGGTCTCGATCGCACGCATCCGGGCGATCTCGAGTTGCTGCAAGTTCTCGTCGGTACCCGAGAAGTCGGCGTTGTTCGTCTGGGCGAGGATCACCTGCGCTCCCCCGCGCGCCATGTCGCGCGTGAGGCCGTCGTCGACGATGTCGAAGCAGATCGCGATGCCGGCACGAACCCCGGCGACGGACAGCACGTTCGGCTTCGTGCCCGGCGTGTAGTCGCGCTGCAGCAGACCGATGAGCGACGGGGCGAGCTTCGAGAAGAACCAGCGGTCGGGCACGTACTCGCCGAAGGGCACGGGGCGCTTCTTGTCGTAGGACGACTGCCACCCGTCCGCCGTCCAGACGAAGGACGTGTTGTGCAGCACCCCCGACCGGGTCTGCGTGATCGCGCCCGCGACGATCGGTGCCCCGACGGAGTCGACGACCGAATCGAGTGCCGAGGCGATGACCGGCTGCTGACGGGGGTCGAACTCGGCGGAGCCCTCCGGCCACACCACCAGGTCGACGCCCTTCGCGTCGACGTCGGTGGCGGCGACCTGCGACTCGAGCACCTCGCCCGGGGTCGCCCGATCGAAGTACCCGGCCGGGCCGTTGCCCTGCACCGACTCGATGCGGATCGAACCGCTGGTCGCGGTCGGCCAGGCGGGCACGGCGAGCACCGCTGCAACGAGGAGCCCGGCGGTCGCCACTCGCGTCGGCAGCCGCAGGACGGCGCCCGGGGTGCTCGGCGCGACGAGCGCGAGCGACAGCACCACGGCGGTGCAGTACACGACGACGAAGGTCACGCCGAGCACGCCGACGTACGCGGCCAGGTGGGCGAACGGGCTCTCGGACTGCGACAGCCCGACACGCCCCCAGGCGAACCCGCCGTACGGCCAGCTCCCGGAGAACCACTCGCGTCCGGTCCAGAGTGCGGCGACGACGGCCGGGAGGCCCCACACGCGTCCGGCGGTCGACGGCAGCACGCGCGCCACCCAGCGGTAGGCGAGGGCGATCGCCACGCTGCCGAGGGCGAAGAACACGGCCTCGAACAACGCGAGCGCGAACCACGGGACCGGTCCCAGGTAGCGCCCGGCCCACGAGATGGCCGGGACGTAGAACGCGGCACCGGCGACGTACCCGAGCCACGCGGCCCGGCGCGCGCGCTGGCCCATCGCGGCGAGCAGCATGCACGCGAGCGCCGGGTACGCCAGGAACCACCAGCCCGGCGAGGGGAACGACAGCGCGAACAGGACACCACCGATCACCGCGAGCGGGAACGCCTGCGCGAGCGGCAGGGCCGCGAAGGGGTTCCGGCCCGGCCGGGCGACACCGTCGGACGGACGCTGCGCGGCACGGACTGGACGCTCCCCCACGGAGCCGCGCCGGGCAGTGGGGTCGGCGTCCCGCGGACGCACGTCGGACTCGGGAACGGGCACCGGGCCTCCAGTCAGACCGCCGCGTAGGCGACGATGCCGCGGCGCACCGCGTCCGTCGCCCGTCGGGCGGTCTGTGCGAGGTCCTCGTCGCCCGCGTTGCGGATCTGGTCGAGCAGGTCGATGACCTGCTTCGACCAGCGGACGAAGTCACCGGCGGGCAGGTCGAGCGTCCGCAGGACGTCGTCCAGCGCGGAGCCGGACGCCCACCGGAACATGCCGACCGCGGCGGCCGGCGTCGGCGGCTGCGACCCCGCGAGCCGGGCGTCGCGCTCGATGTCGTCGAGGCGGGACCAGATGGTCAGGGTCTCGTCGAGCGCCGGACGGAACGCACCGCGCGGCAGGGCGTGCTCGGTGCCGGGGGCGTCCTCGCGCCTGGGCTGGTAGACGATCGTGGCGGCCATCGCGGCGAGCTGCGCGGGGGTGAGGTCCTTCCAGACCCCGGCCTCGAGGCACTCGGCGACGAGCAGGTCCCGCTCGCCGTAGATCCGCTGCAGCCGGCGGCCACCCGGAGCGACGGTCGCTTCGCCGTTGCCGGTGTCGACCAGGTAGCCGAGCTGGAGCAGCACGTCGGTGACACGGTCGAACGTCGTCGCGACGGCACCCGTGCGGGAACGGATCTGCTGGACGAGCTTGTCGTTGACGCGCTTGAGCTTGTACCAGCGCTCCGACCAGCGGGCGTGGGCTTCGCGGTCGGGGCAGGCGTGGCAGGGGTGCCGCTGCATCCGCCGTCGGACCTCGGTGATCGCCGCCTGTCGTTCGGCACGCGCACCGTGCGAGGCCTCGCGACCGCCGGGGACGTTCGTCCGCTCGAGGTCGGAGAGCTCACGCCGGAGCGCCGCGTACTCGGTGAAGTCGCCGAGGTGGCACTGCATCGCCTGCTGGTAGCCGTCGAGGGACTCCTGCTGCGACCGCACCTTGCGCGCCAGGTCGACGACCGAGCGGTCCGCCTGGAACTGCGCGAACGAGGTCTCGAGGACCTCGCGCGTGCGCTGGCGCCCGAACTGGTCGATGAGGTTCACGGCCATGTTGTACGTCGGCTTGAACGACGAGTTGAGCGGGTACGTCCGTCGGCTGGCGAGGGACGCCACGGCCTGCGGGTCGAGTCCGTCGGACCACTGGATGACCGAGTGCCCCTCGACGTCGATGCCACGGCGGCCGGCCCGACCGGTGAGCTGGGTGTACTCCCCCGGTGTGATCGGCACGCGGGCTTCACCGTTGAACTTCTCGAGCTTCTCGAGCACGACCGTGCGCGCCGGCATGTTCACGCCGAGCGCCAGGGTCTCCGTCGCGAACACGACCTTGAGGAGCTTGCGCTGGAAGAGGTCCTCCACCACCTCCTTGAAGGCGGGGAGCAGGCCGGCGTGGTGTGCGGCGACCCCGCGCTCGAGCCCCTCGAGCCACTCCCAGTAGCCGAGGACGGCGAGGTCCTCGTCGAGGAGGGTGCGGCAGTGGTACTCCGCGGTCTCGCGGATCTCGTTGCGCTCCTGCACCGTGGTCAGCGACAGGCCGGAGCGCACGACGTTGCGGACGCCCTGGTCGCAGCCGTTCCGGCTGAAGACGAAGAAGATCGCCGGCAGCAGCATCCGCTCGTCGAGCATGTGTGCGATCCGCTCGCGGTGCAGCTTCTCGGTGCGCGGACCCCGACGGTCGTGGTAGCCGCCACGACCACGGCCACCGCGGTGTCCGCCGCCGTGCCGCTCGCTGCGGGACGCCCCGCCGACGAGCCGCAGGAGCTCCGGGTTCACCCGGTTCGTCGCCGCGGCACCGCTGGAGTCGAAGAGGTCGACCATCTTCGAGCCGACGAGCACGTGCTGCTCGAGCGGCACCGGACGGTCCTCGGACACGATCACGTCGGTGTCGCCGCGGACGGTCTGGAGCCAGTCGCCGAACTCTTCCGCGTTGGACACCGTGGCACTGAGGGACACCAGGCGGACCTCGGTCGGGAGGTGCAGGATCACCTCTTCCCAGACGGCGCCGCGGAAGCGGTCTGCCAGGTAGTGGACCTCGTCGAGGACCACCCAGGCGAGGTCGTCGAGCAGGTCGGAGTCCGCGTAGATCATGTTGCGGAGGACCTCGGTGGTCATCACGACCACCCGGGCGCGGGGGTTCACGTTCGTGTCGCCGGTGAGCAGACCGACCTCGGACTCGCCGTAGACCGCGACGAGCTCGGCGTACTTCTGGTTGCTCAGCGCCTTCATCGGCGTCGTGTAGAACACCTTCGCCGTCGGCTGCCGCATCGCCAGCCAGATCGCGAACTCCGCCACGATCGTCTTGCCGGCACCCGTCGGCGCCGCCACCAGGACGCTGCGGCCCTGGTCGAGCGCGTCGCACGCGGCGATCTGGAACGGGTCGAGGTCGAAGCGCAGGTCGGAGCGGAACAACTCGAGGTTGCGCGAGCGACTGCGGACCTTCGCCGCCGCGAACCGCTCGGCGGGGCTGGGTGCGGAGCTCACAGGCCGTACTCTTCGTCGAGCTTCGCCTGGCGCTTCGCCATCCGCCGGTCGTGCAGCCACGTCACCGCGCACGCCGCGACGTAGAGCACGATCATCGGCACGGCCAGCAGGAACATCGAGATGACGTCGGCGCTCGGTGTGACGATCGCGCAGAACACCAGGATGCAGAGGATCGCGACGCGCCAGGACTTGATGATCGACGACGCCGACAGCACGCCGACGAAGTTGAGCAGCACGAGGAACACCGGCAGGACGAACGCGATGCCGACCGCCACGATGAGCTTGATGACGAAGTCGTAGTACGCCTTCGCGTCGACGATCGAGGTGTCCTGACTCGACACGAAGCTGCCGAGGATGCCCACCACGTGCGGCAGGATGTACCACCCGAACCAGCAGCCCGCGAAGAAGAGCGGGATGGCGGTGCCGAGGAACCCGAACACGTACTGCTTCTCGCGCCGCACCAGCGCCGGGACGATGAACGCCCAGATCTGGTAGAGCCACACCGGACTCGAGATGACGATGCCGATCGTGATCGCGATCTGTAGCTTGAGGTCGAACGCCCCCGTGATCATCGGGAAGTTCAACTCGGCGGTGTGCCCGCCGACCTTGGCGAGCTGGGCGACCGGGGACCGCAGCGCATCGAGCACGAACGGGGTGATGAACCACCCGCCGACGGCGCACACCGCCACTGCGATGACGGCCTTGAACAGGCGGTTGCGCAGCTCGATGAGGTGCTGCCCGAGCGACATGCGGCCTTCGGTGTCCTTCGTCGGACGTCCGGTCCGCCTCGCTCGCCCGCGCGCGGTCGTCGAAGCCATGCCCCGATCCTACGGGACCGGGGCCGACAGTCCGCCGCGACTGTCGGGCCCGGCGGACCTCGGGTGCCCCGCGGGGCTCCGCGACGCTCCGCGCAGGTCCCCGCAACGACGTGTGCCTGATGAGATCGGGCGTACCTGGTCAGAACTTCCGACCAGGTACGCCCGGAACGACCAGGTACGCCCGGAATGACCAGGTACGCCCGATTCGACTCGGTACGCGCGAACCCGGCTCCCCAGCGCTCAGTCGGCGGCGAGGGCCGCCGCTGCGAACTCGCGGACGGCAACGCGGGCCGCCGGCGGGTCGAGCACCACGGCACGACCGGGCAGCCCGGCGACGAGCCGCACGACCCCGTCGAAGCCGTTCGACGCCGCGAGCCGGATACGGACCCGACCGCCGTCGTCGGGCGCGTCGGCGGTGTCGGCCAGGAAGTCGGCCACGAGCGGCAGCGACGACGAGTCGAGCTCCACCGTGACGATGACGTCCTCTGCCGCCTGCTGGAACAGGGTGTCCGGGATGACGACGTCCTCGATGGACTTCTCGGCAGCGCGGTCGTCGACACGGACGCCGGACATCCGGTCGAGCCGGAACGTGCGGAGCGCCTGCCGGTCGAGGTCCCAGGCGCGGAGGTACCAGTCGGTGTCGATCGACTCGACGCGGAGCGGGTCCACCCGTCGCGGACCGCCCTGGGTGCGCGGACCGGCGTACTCGAACGCGAGGCCCCGGCCGTCGGACATCGCGCGGCGGATGGTGGCGAGGGCGACGTCGTGCAGGTCCTGCCCGACGGCGACGTTCGCGGCCGCTCCCCCGGCACCGCGGGACAGCTTCGCCATGAGGGCGCGGATGGCGTCGCGGTCGGCGGCCTCGGGCAGCGCCGACAGGTACTGCAGGCCGGCGATGAGGGCTGATGCTTCGCGTGCGGAGAGCCGCGGGGAGTCGTCGATCGCGACCAGGTTCGTCAGGACGATCATGTCGTTCTGGTCGAAGTCGTCCCAGGCGATGTCGAACAGGTCGCCGTGCTGGTACTGCATCGTCTCGCCGGGCACGCCGGACACCGCGATGAGCTCGACGGCTCGACGGATCCGGGCTTCGGGCACGCCGAAGTGACGCGCGGCCTCGGCAACCGAGACGCGCTCGCGGTCGATGAGGTACGGCACGAGCGCGAGGAGGAACGCGAGCTTGTCCTGCGCCTGGAGCGGTTGCTGCTCAGCCACGGGGATCCCCTTCGTCGCTGTGGTCGGCCACCAGGGCACGGAGCCGCTCGGTCACCCGCTCGCGGAGCTCGGCCGGTTCGAGGACCCGCACCTCGGGCCCGAAGGCCGCGAGTTCCTCGGCGAGGATCTGCGGGTCGACGTGGTGGAGCACGAGCACGCCGGCGTCGTCGGTCTCGGTGTCGCGGCGGCGCGCGAGCCGGCGTTCGGCGTCGGAGCCCGGGGCGACCCGGATGCGTGCGGTGCGCTCGGACCAGATCCGCTCGAGTTCGGTCAGTGCGCGCTCCCCTGCCCCGGCCGGCGCCGGGTGCTGCCCGACCGCGTACTGGGCGACAGGCCCGACGATCCGCGAGAGCAGGTAGTTCTTGACGCTGTCGGTCGCGAACTCGTGCGCGGCGAGCATCCACCGGCCGCCGTGCTGCACGAGCGCGAGCGGGGCGACCTCGCGCCGACGGGCCTCGTGCTGACCGGGCGTGATGTAGTCGAACCGGACCGCGGCAGCGCGGTCCAGCGCGGAGCGGAGCGGCTCGAACGCGACGTCGCGCGCGCGGAGCCGGGGCGCGTAGGCGTCGACGCCGATCGCTCCGGCGCCGTCGTCGTCCTCGGAGCCGGCCGAGCGCACCTTGAGGAGGCCGCGGCGGGAGTCGGCGGACAGGGCGCCTTCGCGCCAGGCCATCGCCGCGAGCGACAGCAGCGCGGACTCGTCCGGGGTGAAGCGGACGTCGTCGGGCAGGTCGTACTCGCCCTTCGGGATCCGGTAGCGCAGGGTCTGGTTGTTGCCGGCGGCACCCGGCGTCTCGATGGTCTCGAGCGGGATGCCGAGTTCGCGGACGTCGTCCTTGTCGCGCTCGAACTGGCGCTCGAGCGACGCGTTGTCACCGCCGGTGCTGAACCGCTGGCGGTAGCCCTGGACGTTGGCGAGGATCTCGGACTTCGTCAGCCCGGACTCCGTGGAGAGCAGCGCGAGGACCAGGCTGAACAGCCGTTCCTCGGCAGGCACACGGGGCACACGGGTCGCTGGCACGAGCCGATCCTACGGCAGCGCGGGTGCACCGGAGTGCACCCGCGCCGCGGTCCGTGGACGGTCGGACGACGTCAGCTCGACACCGCGCCGAGGACGTCGATCACGTACGCGTACGCGGTGCCCTGCTGGTGCACGATCGCCAGCACCTGGTCGCCGACGCGGTGTCCGACGATGGCGTTCCGGACGCCTTCCTGCACCTGGCCCTTGGCGAGCGGGACGGTCTGCGCGCCCGAGCCGTCGGTCCAGCTGGACCCCGCGACCGAGGCCTCCGTGCCGTCGGTGCCCCAGGTCACGGCGGTGTACTTGATGAGGGCGGTGTCCTTCGCGGTGAGCACCGCACCGGAGCCCTTGCGGAGCAGGTGGGTCTCGTCGGAGGTCGGGGCGTTCCACGACGGGATCGTGATGCCGGGCGCACCGGAGGGGGCGAGCACGACGGCGGGCATCTTGTCGCCCGCGAGCTGCGGGGTGCCGGTGGCGCGCGAGTCGAAGGCGCGCTTCACGTCGATGACCGCGACGACGGCGTCCTCGGTCTTCTTCGACGAGGTGTCGGTGTCGCCGCTGGCGCCGGAGCTGAGGGCGCTCTTCGGCAGCGCGACGGCCAGGCGGTCCCCGACGTGGGCGCACTCGACCGCGGCACCGAGGGCACCGTAGTTGCTCGCGCCGGCCGTGATCGGGGCGGTCGAGCCCGTGTAGCCACTGGTCTGCGCGACCTGGCCGGTGGCGCCGTCGACCAGGGTGTACTCGATCAGGACGGGGGTGCCGTCCTCGACTTCGCGCCCGTCGCCCTGGCGCAGCACGGAGACCTGCGTGCCCTTGGTGGTCAGGCCACCGGGGACGGAGACCTTCGGCTCCTTGCCGAACGAGCCGGTGGCGGTCACGGCCTCGGACGCGGCACCGGGTGCGGCGCAGCTCGACGGCGTGGTGCCGGCCCCGCTGGCCGCGCACCCGGTGAGTGCTGCGGCGAGGCCGATGGTGACCAGGAGTGCGGGGATGATGCGCACGGACCCTCTTTCCGTTCGATGCAGGACGGGCACGACGCGTAGCCTACCGGTCGCCCGCAGCAGGACCGTCCGCGGCGGCGCCCGGTCCCGCAGCAGGGCCGTCCCCGGCGGAGCCGGCCTCGGCGGCCGCGACCTTCCGGGCCTGGGCGGCAGCCTGCCGTGCGACCTTGCGGAGCTTCTTGTCGCTGGCGGACCGGTCACCGACGGCGCCGGGGGTCCAGGCCTCGACGTCCTCGTCGGAGAACTCGACCTTGCCTGCGCGACGCTTCAGGTTGGGGAGGACGACGCCGTCGGCGAGGCGGCGCGCCGTGACGAGGAACCCGGTGTGCCCGACCATGCGGTGGTCCGGACGGACGGCGAGCCCTTCGACGTGCCAGGTGCGCACGAGGGTCTCGCTCGACTGCGGGTCGGTGAAGCGGCCGGTGTCGCGGAGCGCCTCGGCCGTGCGGGACAGCTGCGTGACCGTCGCGACGTAGCAGACGACGAGGCCGCCGGGCACGAGCGCGTCGGCCGCGGCGTCCACACACTCCCAGGGCGCGAGCATGTCGAGCACGACGCGGTCGACGCTCTGCGGCTCGGCGGCGTCCGGCAGTTCCTCGACGAGGTCACCGACGGTCACCGACCAGTTGTCCGGCACGGCGCCGAGGAACGTGCCGACGTTGCCGCGGGCGATCGCGGCGAACTCCTCTCGGCGCTCGAACGACTGCAGCTGGCCGGTCGGGCCGATGGCGCGGAGCAGGAACAGCGACAGCGCTCCGGACCCGACGCCGGCCTCGACCACGCGGGCACCGGGGAAGACGTCGGCGAACGCGACGATCTGGGCGGCGTCCTTCGGGTAGACGATGGCGGCACCGCGGGGCATCGACATGACGTAGTCGTTGAGGAGCGGCCGGAGGGCGAGGTACTCGTCGCCCGTGCTCGCCCGGATGACCGAGCCGTCCGGCTGGCCGATCACGTCGTCGTGCCGGAGCACGCCGCGGTGGGTGTGGTACTCGCCGGCGACCTCGAGCGACAGCGTGGTGAGCTTGCCCTTCGGCCCGGTCAGCTGGACCCGGTCACCGGCGCGGAACGGCCCCCGCGGCGGCGTGTGCGGGGCACCGCCGACGGTGTGCGGCAGCGCGGCGGTGGGGTCGGACGGGGCGTCGGTCATCGTGCGACCTCCTGGGTGCGGGCCGCGAGGGCCGGGCCGGTCAGCTCGATGAGACGGTCGACGTCCACGTCGGCCAGGGTGGTCAGGTGCACGTCACCGCCGGTGATGTCGGACAGCGGCACGATGTGCTCGACGGCGACCGTGACGGCCCCCGACGCGACGGCCGAGGCGACGCCGGTCGCCGAGTCCTCGATCGCAACGCAGGCGGTCGCGTCGACGCCGAGCTGCGCCGCGGCCGCGAGGTACGCGTCCGGGAAGGGCTTCGGACGCTCGACGTCGTCACCCGCGACGACGGTGCGGAAGCCGCGCTCGCCCAGGGCGTCGGCGGCGACGAGCGCCATCTTCCGACGGGACATCGTCACGAGCGCGGTCGGGATGCCCCGTGCGTGCAGTTCCTCGATGAGTTCCCGCGCACCCGGACGCCACGGCAGCTCAGCGTCGCGGAGCCGCACCATGACGTACTCGGTCATCCACTGGATGATCTCCTCGACCTCCATGTCGACGCCCTTGTCGCGGAGGATCTCCCCCGAGCGCTCGAGGCCGCTGCCGACGAGCGCCAGGCCGTCCTCGTGCGTCCAGACGACGCCGTAGCGTTCCGTCAGTTCGACCTGGGACTGCTGCCAGATCGGCTCGGTGTCGATGATCGTGCCGTCCATGTCCCACAGCACGGCTGCGGGCGGGACGAGGGCGGAGGGATGCGCGGTCACGGGCGACGAGTCTACCGGGGCGGGTGGAGCGCCGTTCCGCTCAGCGCGGACGGGCGGGCGCGCGGACTCGCCACGGCCCTATCCTTGTTGCCTGAATCGTGTCCGGCCGTGCGCGGCCTCCGCCGCTCCCGCCCCGCTCCACCACCAGGAGGTCCCGTCCGTGTCACAGCACTCCCCCTTCAGCGACGGACGACTGCTCGTCGTCGCCTTCGAGGGCTGGAACGACGCCGGAGAAGCGGCGAGCGGTCTCGCCAGGCGCATCGTCGAGTCGCTCGGTCTCGACGAGCTCCGCGAGCTCGACGGTGAGCGGTACGTCGACTACCAGTTCAACCGGCCGACCGTCGGCATCGACGAGAACGGCGTCCGCGGCGTGCAGTGGCCCCGCATCGTGCTGTACGGCCCCGGCGCCGAGGGCCGTCCCGTGATCGGCGCGACCGGCTCCCCCACCGAGCGGGACGTGTTCGTGCTCGTCGGTCCGGAGCCCTCCCGCACGTGGCGCGGCTTCTGCGCCGAGATCATCGACCTCGCCGACGTGTACTCGATCGACGCCGTCGTGTTCGTCGGGGCGATGCTCGCCGACGTGCCGCACACCCGTCCGATCTCGGTCTTCGTGTCGAGCGAGAACGCCGGCGTCCGTGCGGCGTTCGACGTCGACAAGTCCTCGTACGAGGGGCCGACCGGCATCCTCGGGGTCCTCGCCGACTCGATGGACAAGGCCGGGCTCACCACGCTCTCCCTCTGGGCATCGGTGCCGCACTACGTGCACAACTCGCCGTCGCCGAAGGCCACGCTCTCGCTCCTCGACAAGATCGAGGAACTCACCGACGTCACCGTCCCGCGGGGCAGCCTGCTCGACGACGCGACCGAGTGGGAGGAGGGCATCGACGCCCTCGCCGCCGACGACGAGGACATGGCGTCCTACATCGGGCAGCTCGAGCAGGCCCGCGACACGGTCGACTCGCCCGAGGCCTCCGGCGACGCGATCGCGCAGGAGTTCGAGCAGTACCTCCGTCGTCGCGAGCGCAAGGACGGCAAGGACGGCGGGACCGCCGGCGGTGAGGGGTTCCGTCCCCCGCAGCCGCCGCAGTAGACGCGACCGGCAACGGACTGGAGGCGCGGTGCCAGCTGGCACCGCGCCTCCAGTCCGTCCGGGGTGACGACGGGCGCGGGGCGCCCCGCGTGGTCGCCAGCACCGTTCAGCCAGGCGTTCAGCCCAGGCGTTCAGCCCAGGCGGATGCCGAGCAGGGCGTCGACCAGGTCGACGAGGTCGGGCGTGACCGCGGTCCCGCCGGCGATGGCGGTGTCGACCGCCGCGACGGCGCCGGGCGTGTCGAGGTCGTCGGCGACCCGCGCACGGACGCGTGCCGCGACCTCGGCCGCGTCGTCCGCGTGTCCGGCGTCGGCTCCGGAGGCCCACGCGTCCCACGTCGCCAGGCGGGTGGTGGCGCTGGTGAGCTCCGTGTCGAACCACTCCCAGTCGTCGGAGTACTTGTGCGACAGGAGCGCGAGCCGGATCGCCCGCGGGTCGGCGCCGTCGTCGAGCAACCCTCGCACGGTGACGAGGTTGCCGAGCGACTTCGAGATCTTCTCGCCCTGGTACGCGATCATGCCGGTGTGCACGAACGCGGCCGCGAGCGGCTGGTGCGCGAGCGCGGCTGCGTGCCCCGCGCTCATCTCGTGGTGCGGGAAGACCAGGTCGCTGCCGCCGCCCTGCACGCTGATCGGCAGGCCGAGCCGGTCACCGGCGATGACGCTGCACTCGATGTGCCAGCCGGGGCGTCCGGGGCCGACGGCGCTGTCCCAGCTCGGCTCCCCCGCACGGGCCGCACGCCAGAGCAGCGGGTCGAGCGGGTCGCGCTTGCCGGCACGGTCCGGGTCGCCGCCGCGTTCGGCCGACAGGGCGAGCATCGTCTCGCGGTCGAGGCCGCTCTCGTCGCCGAGGGTCCAGGCCTCGGTCGGGCGGTTCACGTCGAAGTAGAGGTCGTCGCCCTCGGACTCGGGAGTCGGCACGGCGTAGGCGTAGCCGGTCTCCTGCAGGAACGCGACCGCCTCGGCGATGCGCTCGACCTCGTCCGTGACGGCCACGAAGTCGTCCGGCGGCAGGACCCGCAGCGACTCCATGTCGCGACGGAACAGGTCGATCTGGGACGCGGCGAGCTCCCGCCAGTCGACACCGTCGCGGGTCGCACGCTCGAGGAGCGGGTCGTCGACGTCGGTGGTGTTCTGCGCGTACTCGACCTCGAGCCCGGCGTCGCGCCAGACCCGGCCGAGCGTGTCGAACGCCAGGTAGGTGGCCGCGTGACCGAGGTGGGTGGCGTCGTACGGGGTGATGCCGCACACGTAGAGCGCGGCACGCTCCTCGCCGCCGGTGGGGTCCACGGGCTTGCCGCTCGCCGTGTCGTGCACGACGGGGCGGGGCGCGGAACCCGGGACCTCGGGGACGGACGGGACCTGCCAGGCCCTCACGGCTGGATCACTCCGAGCGACAACAACACGAGGAGAACGATACCGAGTGCGATCCGGTAGACCACGAAGGGCAGGAAGCTGCGCTTGCTGATGTAGTTCATGAACGCCGCGATCACGACGAAGCCGACCAGGAACGCCACCACGGTCGCGATGAGCGTGTCGGCGAGGCCGAACGGGGCACCGGTGTCGCCGAGGCTCGTCGCCGCCTCGTACAGCCCCGACAGGAACACCGCGGGCACGGCGAGCAGGAAGGCGAACCGAGCGGCCGCCGGACGGGTGTACCCGAGCGCCAGACCCATCGACACCGTCGCGCCCGAGCGCGAGACACCGGGGACGAGGGCGAGCACCTGGGCCAGCCCGATCAGGATGCCGCCGCCGAAGGTCATGTGCTCGATGCGACGGACCTTCCGTCCGAGCACGTCGGCCAGCCCGAGCACGATGCCGAACACGACGAGGACGATCGCGACGATCCAGAGCGACCGGAACGTGGTCTCGATGGAGTCCTTGAGGAGCAGCCCGGCGATCCCGATCGGGATCGTGCCCATGATCACGAGCCAGCCGAGGCGGGCATCCGGGTCGTTCCGCGGCACCGTCTTCCCCGACAGGGAGCGGAACCAGCGCCCGATGATCCGGGTGATGTCCCGCCAGAAGTAGATGAGCACCGCGGTCTCGGTGCCGAGCTGCGTCACCGCGGTGAAGGCGGCTCCCGGGTCCTTCGCGTCGGGCAGGAACAGCCCGACGATCCGCAGGTGGGCGCTCGACGAGACGGGCAGGAACTCGGTGAGTCCCTGGACGAAGCCGAGGAAGATCGCCTCGAGGATGTGCATCGGGCTGGCCTTTCGCGCGAAGGTCGGTCAGGACACCGCCACGAAGGCGACCACGAACAATATCAGTACGTGGCCAACAGGTCGCCGAGGACGCGCCGACCGAACGCCAGCGACGCGAGCGGCACGCGCTCGTCGACGCCGTGGAACATCGCCGGGAAGTCCACACCGGTCGGCAGCTGCAGCGGCACGAAGCCGTAGCCCGCGATGCCGAGCGTCGAGAGCGCCTTGTTGTCCGTCCCGCCGGAGAGCAGGTACGGCAGCACCGGGGCGCCGGGGTCGTGGCGGTCGAGGACGTCGCGCACGGCGTCGACCAGCGGGCCGCCGAAGTCCTGCTCGAGGCCGACGTCCTGGTGGGTCATCGTGATCGTCACGTCGTCGCCGGCGAGCTCACGGACCCGGGCGAGCACCGCGTCCTCGTCACCCGGCAGGCAGCGGATGTCGACCAGTGCCTCGGCCTGGTCCGGGATCACGTTGTGCTTGTAGCCCGCGGAGAGCACCGTCGGGTTGGTCGTCGTGTGCAGCGCCGCGTGGATGAAGCGCGAGGCGGAACCCGTCGCCAGGGCGACCTCGTCCGGGCCGGTCACCGTCGGGTCGACCCCGAGGAACCGGGCGACCTCGGCCACCATCGCGTCCGTCGTCGCCGACAACCGAACCGGCCACTCCTCGCTGCCGATGCGGGCGACCGCCGCCGCGAGCTTCGTCACCGCGTTGTCGCGGATGACGTGCGACCCGTGCGCCGCCGTGCCCGTCGCGGTGAGCTTGATCCACATCAGGGCCTTCTCGCCGGTCTGCAGGAGGTAGGCGCGTCGGTCGCCGAGCGTGATCGAGTAGCCGCCGACCTCGCTGATCGCCGCCGTCGCCCCGGCGAAGACCTCGGGGTGGTGCGAGACGACGTGGTGCGCCCCGAGGACCCCGCCGGCCTCTTCGTCGGCGAAGTACGCGATGACCAGATCGCGCTCGGGGGCGCCGTGCTGCTCGATGACGTCGCCGAGGGACGTCAGCATCATCGCGTCCATGTTCTTCATGTCGACGGCACCGCGACCCCAGAGCATGCCGTCCTTCACCTCGCCGCCGAACGGGTCCACCGACCAGTTCGCCGGGTCCGCCGGCACCACGTCGAGGTGTCCGTGCACGACCAGCGCCGGCTTGTCGCGGTTCCGCCCGGGGACCCGCGCGACGACGCTCACCCGGTCCGGCTCCGACTCGAACAACTGCGGCTCGAGCCCGAGCGCCCGGAGCTTCGCCTCGACGTAGTGCGCCGCCTCGGTCTCGCCGCGGGACTTCCCCTCGCCCCAGTTCGTCGTGTCGATGCGGATGAGGTCGCGGGCGATCGCCGCGGTGGCCTCGAGGTCGGTCAGCGTGGCCTCCGGGTTGGTCATGCCCCCACGCTACCGGTCGGTGCCGACCCCGCTGCGGCGCGTGACACCGCGGGACGCGCCCGGGATGCGCTGCCGTGTTCATCGAGCGTTCAGACCCGTGCTAGTGTCTTCTCTCGGCAGGAACGCCGGGGAAAACCCGGGAAACAGACACCAGACACCCTGTCCGGGTGGCGGAATTGGTAGACGCGCTAGCTTGAGGTGCTAGTGCCCGTATTAGGGCGTGGGGGTTCAAGTCCCCCCTCGGACACAGAAAATTAATGCCCCCTGACCTTGCGGTCGGGGGGCATTTTCTGTTGGGTCTTCCCGGCGAGTGCCGCCATCGCTGCGCTCAGGGCATCACCGCCTCGGCCAGCACCGCTTCGCTGCGCTCGCGGCCGGGCACCGCTTCGCTGCGCTCAGGGTGCGGCGTGGGGCTCCAGGACGGGCGCGCTGGTCGACGGGATGCGACACGTGCGATGTCGTACGACGTCGACAATGTCGCTGCCCCGCGCTTGCAACTGTTGCCGACGCAGGGGTGCGACACACGCGATGTCGTACGACGTCGACGTTGTCGTACGGACGGTTGCGGTGCCGACGAGGCCGATGCGCGCGCATCAGGCGACGACGCACGCGTCGAACGACGAGTGGGATGACGCACCATGCACACGCACACGTGACCCCGGGACGGACTGGAGGCGCGGTGCCAGCTGGCACCGCGCCTCCAGGCAGTCAGACGGTCGCGTCTAGCTCTTCGACGCCTCGACGAAGTTGCGGCGCGGGTCCGTCTCCTTGATGAGCGACGTCGCGTCGCGACCCGACACGGCACCGGTGACCCAGCCGATGATGATGCGGGCCTTCCGGTTCAGCGTCGGCATCGCGTACACGTGGTACGCGCGGTGCGCGAGCCACGCGAGCAGGTTCGTCATCTTGATGCCCTTGATGTTCGCCGCACCCTTGGCGACACCGTACGACGCGACGGTGCCGATCGACGGGTGGCGGTACTCCTCGAGGGGCTTGCCCGTGATCGTCGCGACGACGTTGTCCGCGGCCACGACGGCCTGACGGACGGCGTTCTGGGCGTTCGGCGGGTAGTACGCCGGCTGCTTGTCGGCCGTGAGGTCCGGCACCTGCGCGACGTCGCCGAGACCCCAGACGCCGGGGACGACCTCGTGGGTCTCCTCGTTCTCGACCTGGAGCTTCGCGTTCGCGGCGAGGTGCCCCTTCGGTCCGCGCGGCAGGTCGGACGCGTCGAGGAGCGGGTTCGGCTTCACGCCAGCGGTCCAGACGAGCAGCCCGGTGGCGAACTCGTCGCCGTCCGACAGCTTCACGACGCCGCCCTCACAGCTGGGCATCGTGGTCTTCAGGCGGACGTCGATGCCGCGGGCGCGGAGGGACTCGAGGGTCCACTTCGACAGCTCGGGGCCGACCTCGGGGGCGACACGGTCGAGGGCGTCGATGAGGACCCAACGAGGGTGCTCGCCGGCGAGCGACGGGTACGTCTTGATGGCGGCCTGAGACACGTCGAAGAGCTCACCGATCGCCTCGACGCCGGTGTAGCCACCGCCGACGAAGATGCTCGTGAGCAGACGGCGACGCTCGTCCTCGTCGCGGGTGGCCGCGGCCTTGGCGATGTTGTCGAGGAGCTTCGCGCGGACGTACGCCGCCTCTTCGACGCTCTTGAAGCCGACGCCGAACTCCTCGAGCCCGGGGGTCGGGAAGGTGCGCGTGACCGAGCCGAGCGCGACGACGAGCTGGTCGTAGCCGAGGGTGCGGTCGTCACCGCCGGCCGTGGCGATCGTGACCGTCTTGTCGGCCGACGAGATGCCGGTGACCTTGCCCTGGATCACGCGGGTCTTCCGGAGCGCGCGACGCAGCTCCACCGTGACGTCCTTCGGCGCGATGTGGCCGCCGGCGACCTCCGGCAGGAACGGCAGGTACGTGTAGTACGTGTTCTGGTCCACGAGCGTGATGCGCATCGGCACCGTGGCCGCGTGCTTCTGCAGCTGCTTGACGGTCGTGTAGCCAGCGGAGCCGCCGCCGAGGACGAGGACGTGAGGGATCGAGTCTGCCATTCCCCCGGTCTACCGGAGAATGCCTTGGTGTGTCATGAGGCCGCGCCGCCGCGCGGCCGATCCCGCAGGCGCCACCAGGCGGTCTCGGCGAGTTCGACGCCCGTGTAGACGCCGTGCGGGGTGCGGCGGGACTCGGTCAGGGAGAACCGTCGGAGGCGGTACCCGCCGCCGAAGCGGTCGATGATCGCCTCGGGTGAGGACTCCGCGTCGCGCTTGACGTACCAGGTGCGGTCGTCGACGGGTTCGATCACGGACGCGTCCCGGTGGTCACCGACGGGGTCCGGGTCACCGGCGTCCGCCGATCCGGGAGCGCAGCACGTCGATGCGCTTCTGGATCTGCTCGATGCTCGCCTGCGCCACGGCCGGTCCGCCGCTGATCCGCCGGAGTTCGGCGTGGATCGCGCCGTGCGGTTCGTTCGAGTGCCGCGACCAGATGGAGACGAGCCGGTGCAGCTCGGACCGCTGCTCCTTGATCGTCTGGTACATCGGACGGTTCTCCGGCTCTGCCTGCTTGGGCATCCCGTCCTTCGGGGCGCGGCCCTTCGCACGCTTGACCTGCGTGGCCTGTCGAGCGCGGAGCAGGTCGCGCACCTGGTCGGGTTCGAGGAGCCCGGGGATGCCGATGAAGTCGAGTTCCTCGAGCGAGCCGACCTCTCCCCCGGTGCCGAACTCACCGCCGTCGTAGAGCACCCGGTCGAACGACGCCTGCGAGTCGAGCGCCTCGAACGGCTGGACCTCGAGCAGGCTCTCCGACGCGCGGTCTTCCTTGTTGGCCTCGGCGACCATCGCGTCCTCGGGGTTGTACATCCCGTCGTCGGCGTCCTTCGGGCGGTCGAGGGCGTGGTCCCGCTCGAGCTCGAGCGTCGCCGCCAGTGCCATCAGCCCGGGCACGCTCGGCAGGAACACGCTCGCGGTCTCGCCGCGACGACGGGCGCGCACGAAACGGCCGATGACCTGGGCGAAGAAGAGCGGCGTGCTGGCGCTGGTGGCGTAGACGCCGACGCAGAGCCGTGGGACGTCCACGCCCTCGGACACCATGCGGACGGCGACCATCCAGCGCGAGGTGTCGTCGGCGAAGGCCTGGATCCGGCTCGAGGCCGCGACCTCGTCGGAGAGCACGACCGTGGGTCGCTCGCCGGTGATCTGCTGCAGGATGCGTGCGTACGCGCGGGCGGTGGTGGTGTCCGTCGCGATGACGAGCCCGCCGGCGTCGGGGACGCCGCGGCGGACCTCGGTCAGGCGCTTGTCGGCCGCCGAGAGCACGGCGGGCATCCACTCCCCCTCGGGCGAGAGTGCCGTCCGCCACGCCTGGGCGGTGATGTCCTTCGTGACCTGCTCGCCGAGCGACGCCGACATCTCGTCGCCCATGCGCGTCTTCCAGCGCATCTGCCCGGCGTACGCCATGAACAGCACCGGGCGGACGACGCCGTCCTTCAGAGCGCGGCCGTAGCCGTAGTTGTAGTCGGAGATCGAGGTGCGGATGCCCTGCTCGTCGGGGGCGTACTGCACGAACGGGATCGGCGCGGTGTCGGAGCGGAACGGGGTGCCGGACAGCGAGAGCCGTCGGGTGGCCTTCGAGAAGGCCTCTCTGATGCCGTCGCCCCACGTCAGGGCGTCCCCGCCGTGGTGGACCTCGTCGAGGACGACCAGCGTGCGGCCGCCCTCGGTGATCTTCTGGTGGACCTCGGGGTTCATGCCGACCTGGGCGTAGGTGATCGCCACGCCCTGGTAGTGCCGGCCGAACATGCCGTCGCCGTTCTTGAACATCGGGTCGATCCGGATGCCGACCCGGTCCGCCGAATCCGCCCACTGCCGCTTGAGGTGTTCGGTCGGCGCGACGACGACGATCCGGTCGACGGTGCCGCGGGCGAGCAGCTCGGTCGCGAGCCGGAGGGCGAACGTGGTCTTGCCGGCCCCGGGGGTCGCCGCCGCGAGGAAGTCGCGCGGCTCCTTCTCGAAGTACTTCGTCAGGGCCTCGACCTGCCAGGCGCGGAGCTTGGACGCGGTGCCCCAGGCAGCGCGGTCCGGGAAGGCCGGCGACAGGTGCTGGACGGCCGCGTTGCCGGCTGCTTCGGCAGCGGCCACGGCGTCGTCGTGAGCAGCTGCTGCGGTGCCGTCGGCGTCGACCCCGGAGAACGCCTGGTCGGCCGCTGCGGAGTCGTCCCACAGGGACGCGGGCTGGTCCCCGGGCCCTGGCTGATCGGTGTACTCGGCTGCGCTCACTTCAGCAGATTCTACCGTCACCCTCGGTCCTGCCGAGCGTGCGGGACGTGCCCCTCGGGCGTGCCGCGGACCAGGGACGCCGGTCGGAGCACGCCTGCACCGAAGCGCGCCGCGACCGCGTCGACCGTGGTCTCCGTCTCGCGCCACGGCGCGTCGTCGTCCCAGAGGGCGTTGCTCGCCGCGGCCGGTACGAGGTTCTCGCCGCGGACACCGATCAGGCGGATCTGGTTGCCCGGCCGGTGCAGCACGTCGTACAGCTCGACGGCTTCGCGGTGCAGGCGCTTCGCCACGTCGGTGGGTTCGGCCAGGGTCCGGGAGCGGGTGAGGGTGGTGAAGTCGGTGTACCGCACCTTGAGCGCGACCGTGCGGGCCTGCACGTCGGCACGGCGGAGGCGCACGGCGACCTTGTCGGCGAGGCGCAGGAGCTCGCGCGCCACGTCGTCGCGCTCGGTCAGGTCGTGTCCGAACGTGACCTCGTGCCCGATCGACTTCTCGCCGACGCCGCTCTCGACCGTGCGGGGGTCCCGCCCCCACGACAGGTCGTGCAGGCGCTGCCCGCCGGCGGGACCGAGGGCGGAGACGAGCGACCCGAGCGGTGTGGTCGCGAGGTCGCCGACGGTGCGGATCCCCCGGCGTTCGAGGGTCTCCTGCGTCTTGCCGCCGACGCCCCAGAGCGCGGAGACCGGCTGCGGGTGCAGGAACGACACGGTGTCGGCCGCGGGAACCACGAGCAGCCCGTCCGGCTTGGACCGGCTGGACGCGAGCTTCGCGACGAACTTCGTCGACGCGGCGCCGACGGAGCAGTGCAGCCCCGTCTCGGCGAACACGGCCGCCCGGATCGCACGACCGATCTCCCACGGTGTGCCGTAGAGCCGCAGCGCCCCGGCGACGTCGAGGAACGCCTCGTCGATGCCGAGCTTCTCGACGCGGGGCGTGAAGCGGTCGAAGACGGCCATCACGGCGTCCGACTTGGCCCGGTACTTCTCGAAGTGCGGCTCGACGATGATCGCGGCGGGGCAGCGGCGCTTCGCGACGGCCATCGGCATCGCGGAGTTCACGCCGTACTTGCGGGCTTCGTAGGTGGCGGCGGTGACGACCGAGCGGTCGGAGTCGTGCCCGACGATGACGGGCAGCCCGACCAGGTCCGGGCGGTCGAGGAGCTCGACCGAGGCGAAGAAGGCGTCCATGTCGACGTGCAGCACGGTGGCGGTCACGTCGTCGACGGGCGCGTCGGACACCAGCCGGTTTCGTCCGTCCTGCTTGCTCACACGGTGATGATGCCAGCCCCCACCGACATCGCCCGCGCCTCAGCCGAGCGGGCCGAGCACCGACGCCGCGATCGTCCGCGCCGCCGAGTCCCGCGACGACGGGTGGTACTGCCCCGCCCGGACGTCCCGCGCCAGCCGCGCCAGCTCGCTGCCCGCGCGGTAGGCGCCTCCCCCGACGACCCGCATCGCCTCGTCCACGACGTGCTGCGCCGTGTCCACCGCCCGCGCCTTGGTCCCCACGAGCAGCGGGAACCACCGCGCTCCGAGGTCGTCCAGGTCGTCGACCGACCGCGCGAGCGAGGACACCTGCAGCTCGATCGCGTCGACCGACCCGCGCACGTCCGCGATCGCCCGGCGCACGTCCGGGTCCTGCGACCGTGGCGTCCCGTCGAGCGATGTGCGCGACTGCACCGCCGACACCGCCAGCGACACCGCACGCGAGGCGATGCCGACGTACACCGACGCGATGAGCAGCTCGAACGACGCGAAGACCCCGAACACGAGGGGGTCCTGGTTCGGCCCGACGGGCAGCGACCGCACGATCCGCTCCGCCGGCACGCGCACGCCGTGCAGCTTCGTCGTCCGACTCTGCGTCGCCCGCATCCCGAGCGTGTCCCAGTCGTCGAGGTGCTCGACGTCGCCGTCCGAGCGGAGCACGAAGCCGTGCACGAGCCGCGGCTCCGGCCCGGTCTCGTCCTTGCCGAACACGCTGAGGACGTCCCACGCGGGGGCGAGCGAGGTGAACACCTTGGTGCCGGTGAAGCGGTAGCCGCCGTCGCCGTCCGGCTCCGCCGTCGTCGACGAGTCGAACAGGACGGCGTCGTTGCCGGGTTCGCTCACCCCGAACGCGAGCAGGTGGTCGTCCGACGCGTGGTCGGTGACGGCCTGGAGGAACGACTCACCTCGCGCGGTGACGGCCCGCGCCGCCTGCACCCACACCTGGTGCATCCCGAGACCGAGCGCCGTCGCCGGCGCGGCCTGGGCGAGGCGCCGCTGCACGGCGCTCGTGGCGGCGAGCCCGAGACCGGACCCGCCCTGGTCCACCGGCACGCCGATCCGCAGGTAGCCCGCTGCCCGGAGTTCCTCGAGGTCCTCCGTGCAGAACGCGTTGGCCGCGTCGAAGCCCGGGGCGCGCGCGGCGATGCGGTCGAGCAGGTCCTCCGGCGCGGTCCAGCCCGTGGGTGCCGTGTTGGCCTTCGTCATGGCACGAGACTATGGTCCGAGACGTGTCAGATCGTCATCCGTGGTCCAGGTACGTCGCGATCGGTGACTCGTTCACCGAGGGGATCGGTGACCCCGACCCCACGGTGCCGGGCGGCAACCGCGGCTGGGCGGACCGGGTGGCCGAGGTCCTGGCGAACCAGACCGAGGACTTCGCGTACGCCAACCTCGCCATCCGCGGTCGCCTGCTGCAGCAGATCATCGACGAGCAGGTGGAACCGGCGTTGACGCTCCGCCCCGACCTCGTGACCGTGTCCGCGGGCGGCAACGACATCATCCGGCCCGGCTCCGACCCGGATGAGCTCGCCGAGCGGGTGGACCGGATGGTCGAGCGGCTGCGGAGCGACGGCGCCACGGTCGTGCTCTTCACCGGGCCCGACGTCGGGATGACCCCGGTGCTCGGCATGGTGCGCGGCAAGACGGCGATCTACAACGAGAACCTGCATGCGATCGCGCTGAAGCACGGCGCCCTCGTCGCGAACATGTGGGCGCTCCGCGTCCTCCGCGACCCGCGGATGTGGGCTCCCGACCGCCTGCACCACTCCCCGATGGGCCACGCGACCGTCGCCGCCGCCGTGCTCGACGCCCTCGGGGTCGAGCACGGGCTCGCGCCGTTCAACCCGGAGCCGCTCGAGGCCCGGCCGTGGCGTGAGGCCCGCGCCGAGGACCTCGGCTGGGCGCGGGAGTACCTCGTCCCCTGGGTCGTCCGGCGCATCAAGCACACGTCCTCCGGCGACGGCGTGACCCCGAAGCGTCCCGAGCTGCAGGACGTCATCCACCACAAGTCCGACACCCCGTAGTCGGGGGAACGCGGCGCGGCCCGGGTGTCCGGCAGGATCGAGTCGTCATGAACCCGATCACCCAACCGGCTCCCCGACACCGTGCGACCGACCTCGGCGAGCCGCCGCCGCGCAGGCGTTCGCCGCTCCTGCGGGTCGTGCTCTGGTCCGGACGAGCACTCCTGGTGGTCACCGCCGTCGCCGTCGTCTCCGCGATCGCGACCCGGGGCGAGTGGGCACGGCTCGGCGTCGACGCCGACGGGTTCCCGGTCGCGTGGCTCCCCAACGGCGCCGTCGTCGTGGTCCTGATCACGGGTGTCTTCTGGCCATGGCTCCTCGGCATCGCGGCTCCCCCCGGCGCCTGCTGGCGGGAGGGTGACGTCATCGTTGCGCCGACCGTGCTCGGGCAGCGTCGGGTGCGCGTGTCGCGCGCGCTGGTCCTGCCGTACCGCGGTTTCACCCAACTGGGCACAGTGCACGGCGCCGTCGTGCTGACCGGAGCGGCTTCGGTCCTCGTCCTGCTCGGGCCGATCGAGACGGGCGGGCGATCGCAGGTGGACGCAGTGATCGGACGGGCGGGCCCGACGCGGTTCCACCGGGTCCTCGGCGAGTGGGGACTCGGCGCGCTCATGCTGCTCCTGTGGCTCGCGGGGGTGTTCGTGCTGGTCGGGGCGGCGCTTGCGGTGATCGCCCCGGAACCGCTCGCCTGAGCGGTCAGTCGGCCGGGCGGTGGAGCGACGATGCGCCGTCGTGCAGGGGCTCGGTCTTCCACCGCCCGCCGACGGTGCCGGCGGTGGGGTCGACGCTGAGCCACAGCAGGTGCGGCGTCTCCAGGAAGCGGAGCGCGACGAGCACCGTGCCGTCCGGCTGGGTCGCTCCGCTCGCAGCGAGGCCGTGGTCGACGGCCCACTCGCCCTCACCGACCGGCACCGACACCCGTTCCGGAGCCCCGTCGGCCGAGAAGCCGAGCCGGAGTCCGTCGGCGTCCCGCTGGAAGCCGACACGGTCGAGCGCCGCGCCCGCCCGCAGCCGGAACGGGCCGGCGGCAGCGAGGTCGGGGAGCCGACCACCCGCGACCGCGGGCAGTCCGAGGGAGGCGAGTCGCGCCTCCAGGCCGGTGTCCCCGGCCGTGTCGGCGTCGACAGCGGGCAGCAGGTGCTGCCAGGCCGCGTCGAGGACCGCCTGCATGTCGAGGCTCTGACCGGTGATCGCGAGGACGACGTCCTGCTCCGGCAGGACGACGCAGAACTGGCCGTACGCGCCGTCGCCGCGGAAGCCGTGGCGGGCCATCCAGAACTGGAAGCCGTAGCCCTGTCGCCAGTCCGGGTTGGCCTCGTCGGGGTTCGCCACCTGCGTGCTGGTCGCCGCTGCGACCCAGCCCTCGTCGAGGATCCGCTCGCCGTCCCACACGCCGCGCTGCAGGTAGAGCTGCCCGAGCTTCGCCACCGACTCCGTCGTGGCGTAGCAGCCGCTGTACCCGAGCTCGGCGCCGGAGTCGTCCCGCCGCCAGGCGAGGTCGTCGATGCCGAGCGGGTCGAGCAGCCGGGGACGGAGGTACTCCACGAGGGACACGCCGCTCACCCGGCGGACGATCGCGCCGAGGGTGTACGTGCAGGGCTGGTTGTAGGCGAAGACCGTGCCGGGCTCCTCGTCGGGCGGCAGGAGGAGGAAGCCACGGACGGTGTCCTCCGGGTCGAGGGCACGGACACGGTCGATCGTCTCCTCGCGGTGGCCGCTCGCCATCGCCAGCAGGTGCCGGACGCGGATGCGGCGGCTGCGGTCGTCGGTGACCTCGGCGTCGAGCTCCGGGAAGTACGACAGCACGGTGGCGTCGAGGTCGATGCGCCCCTCGCGGACGGCGATCCCGACGGCCGCGGCGGTGAAGCTCTTGCTCAGCGAGTAGAGCAGGTGGACGCGGTCGCGGTCGTACGGCCGCCACCAGCCCTCCGCCGCGACCTGACCGTGGCGGAGCAGCACGAGACCGTGCGGTTCCACGCCCGGGGTGGACTCGAGGGCGTCGAGGAACGCCGCGATGCCGCGGGCGTCGATGCCGAGGGTGGACGGGGCAGTGCGGGGGAACGTCGTCGTCACGCGTCCGACACTACGACCCCGCGGCCACGATCGCCCGGGGCACGATCGGCAGCGGACGGACGTCGGGGGCCGGGTCGGTCGTGAGTCGGGCGTGGGTCTCGACGTCGAACCGCTCGTCGCCGTACCGGAGCTTCTCGCGCTCGATCCCCTCCGCCGCGAAGCCGGCGCGGCGCGCCACACCGCACGAGCCGGGGTTGTTCGTGCGGTGCCCGAGTTCGAGGCGGTGCAGCCCGAGGGCGAAGGCGTCCTCGGCGGCGGCGACCAGAGCGCGGGTCGCCAGCCCGCGGCCCCGTGCCGAGGGCACGAGCCAGTACGAGATCCACGCGGTGCCGTGCCCGTACTCGACGGCCGTCGCGCTCACGGAGCCGACCACGGTGCCGTGCTCGTCGACGACGGCCCAGGTGCGGGCGTGCTCGTCGTGCCGGTACCGGGTGGCGATGAACGCGGCGGCCGCGGCGACGTCGTCGAACGGCGCGCCGCCGAGCTGGCGTGCGAGCTCCGGATCGGCCGACGCGGCGCGGAGCCCCGGTGCATCCGCCGGCGCCCACGGGCGGAGGTGCGCGGCCGGTGGCTTCGTCACGCGCCCTGGAACGGGTTCGTCCACCGCCACCACACGCCAGGGTCGTCGATCGAGCGCTCGAGCACGAGGGGCACGGTGACCGGGTCGTGGTCCGAGATCGTGAACCGCACCTTCCCGACACGCTCCCCCTTCGTGCCGAGCGTGATGCGGTCGAGGTGCGCCTTGGCGGAGACCGTCGTCTTCCCCCACACCAGGACCTCGGACGCGGACTTCGCCACCGCGTCGGCCTCGTCCTGCCACGGCGTGGCGAAGGTGCCGAACGTCTGCCCGGCGTGGGTGAGCGTGACGACCTGGAAGTTGTCCGCCACCGACCGGAGCAGGCGCTGCACGTCGACGTCGAGCGAGTCGTGGTCGACCCCGCCGAGCATCGCGCCGACCACGGTCACGGACTTGCCGCCGCGCTCGTACGTCGCCGCGAACAGCAGGCAGGCACCGGCCTCGTCGAGGGTGCCCGTCTTGATGCCCTCGACGCCGTCCAGTCCGAGGAGCTTGTTCGAGTTCTCGATCTCGCCGGCACCGGGCACGGTGACCTGCTTCGTGCCCACGACCTCCTTCACCACCGGGTTCGCGAGCGCGAGCTGGCCGAGCTTCACGAGGTCCGACGCGGTCGAGGTGTTGTCCGCGTCGAGCCCGGTCGGTTCGTCGATCGTCGTGTGGTCGAGGCCCTGCCGCTCGAGCCACGAGTCGGCGGCACGGTCGTAGGCGCCGAGCGACCCGAACGCCCAGATCGCCAGCGAGCCCGCGTAGTTGTTCGCCGACTTCATCAGCATGACCTGGAGCGTCTGGTACTCGGAGAGCTTCAGGCCGGCGGGCATCGGCGCGACCTCGCCGTTCACCGCGAGGTACTTCGCGTAGAGGCCCTGCATCTCCGGGGTGAACGAGATCGAAGGTCCGGGCTGGCCGGGCTGCAGCGGCTTCGCGTCGAGGACGACGAGTGCCGTGACGACCTTCGAGATGCTGGCGATCGACCGGGGCTTCGTGTCGCCACTGGTCCGGAGGCTCTCCGGGAAATCGGTGGCCTCGACCGCGGTGGCGCCGTAGCCCGGGAAGGTCAGGTCCGGCACCGAGGACGTCGGCGCCGAGTACGTGGTGGTCGAGGCGCTCGCCGGGGCGAACGGCACGACGGCCGCGGCGACGAGGTAGGCGATCGCCAGTACGAGCACGGCCACGACCGAGATCGTCACCGGCCTCCGGACGGCGGAACGGGGGCGGCGGACGACTCGTGACACGGGAACCGAGCGTACCGGGGGCCGGCCGCGGGAGCCTGCGAGGACATGCCGCTGGTGTCGAGTTCTGCTCGTGTTCGGGCACGCCCCGGTGCGGATCGCGGAAGTGCAGTCAAGCGACTCTGGTGCGCCGCCCGGCGTCTCGATGGGATGGCGTTCCGAGGGACTCCCGAACCAACCTGGAGAGGACACGCACGATGACCGACAAGAAGCCCCGCGAGGAAGCGATCGAGAAGGTCGAGGAGGCGCACGAGGAGGAGAAACGACGCGCCGAGGAAGCCGAAGAGAAGCGCCTCGAGTAGGGCTGCGCCGATGACGACCTCCACCCCCTTCCGGTCGCCGACCCGGCGCCGGGTCGCCGTCGTCGGCGGATCGCTCGGCGGCCTGTTCGCCGCGACCCTGCTCAAGCAGGACGGCCACGACGTGACGGTGTTCGAGCGGTCCCCGACCGGCCTCGAGCGACGAGGGGCCGGACTGGTCGCACAGCAAGACCTCTTCCTCGTGCTCCGCCGCCTCGGACTCGACCGTGCGGCCGACGTCGGGGTCCTCGCGCACGAACGGATCACGCTCGACCAGTCCGGTCACGTGGTCTCCCGTGACCGGACCCCGCAGACGCAGGTCTCGTGGGACCACCTCTGGGTGACCCTCCGCAACCAGCTCGACGCCGACGAGTACCTCCTCGACCACCGGGTGGACGAGGTCCGTGCGGACGACGCCCACGCCGAGGTGGTGTCCGCCGACGGGCGCGCCCGGTCCTTCGACCTCGTCGTCGGGGCCGACGGCGCGAACTCCGCGGTCCGCCGGTTCGTCGCGCCCGAGGCGCACACGAACCGGTACGTCGGCTACAGCACCTGGCGCGGACTCATCCCGGAGCGGGCGCTGCACGGTGACGCCGCCGACGTGCTGCTGGAGCGCTTCGCGTTCTTCACCGGTCCGCACTCGCACGTGCTCGGCTACCTGGTGCCGGGACCCGGCGGCGAGACCGAACCCGGTCTCCGCCGGTACAACTGGGTCTGGTACCGACCCCTCGGGCCGAGTCGGCTCGAACGGATCATGCGCGAATCGGGGCGTCCGCCCACCGGGAGCTCCCTCGCGCCCGGCGACCTGCCGGACCTGCTCCGGGACGAGCTGCACTCCGACGCGGTGTCGGAACTGCCCCCGCAGTTCGCCGCAGCCGTCCTGGCGGAACCGGCCCCGTTCCTCCAGGCCATCGTCGACTACGTCGCACCGCGCCTCGTCGCCGGACGCGCCCTGCTGACGGGCGATGCGGCGGCCGTCGTGCGGCCGCACACCGCGATGGGCGCCGCGAAGGCGGCCGGCGACGCCCTCGCACTGAGCGACGCCCTGGCGCGACGACCGCTCGACGCCGCACTGTCCACCTACGCCAGCGACCGGCTCGACGTCGCCCGCGCGGTCGCGCAGTACGGCGTCCGACTCGGCCGCTCGATGCCCTTCGCACGGGAGGGCTGACGCATGCCGGGCGGTCGCGACACGCACGCCGCGGCGGCGCCCGGCGCACGCCTCGGCACCGTGCTCGTGCTGCTCGCCTTCGGGTCCGGGGCGGCGGACGCGTTCGCGTTCCTGCTCCTCGGCGGCATCTTCACCGCGAACATGACCGGCAACCTCGTGCTCCTCGGCATGTTCACACGCCCCGGCTGGCTCGTCACCGTCGCCGGCGCGGCGACCGCGCTGGTGGTCTTCGCGGCCGCGGCGTTCACGGCCTTCCGGGCGTCACCCGAGCCGGTGACCGGCACGACCTACCCGCCCCGCGCCTCCCGGCTGCTCGCCCTGGCCAGCGTCACCCTGCAGGTCGGCCTGCTCGTCGCGTGGGCGGCGACCCGCGGTCACGTCGGGACCGTGGGGGCGTGCGGGATGATCGCGCTCTCGGCCGCGGCGCTCGGCACGCAGACGGTGCTGGCGAAACGGATCTCCGGCGCCTCGGGCGTGACGACGACGTTCGTCACCGGGACGCTGACCTCGCTCGTCGAGGAGCTCGCGGCGCGCCGACCCGGCGTGCGACTGGTGCAACTGATGGTCGTCCTGGCGCTCCTGGTCGGCGCCGTCACCGGGACCGCGCTCGTCCACGCCGCGCCGCTGGTCGTCCCGCTGCTCCCACTCGTCACGACCGGCTCCGCGCTGGTCGTGCTCACCCGAGACGAACGGAGGGGACCTCGTGCTCGACCCGCTTGACGACGCGCTGTCCAGGATGACGGCGTCGCTCGAGAACGAACTCGTGGTGCGCGACTTCCTCGACAACTTCCGCGCCCGTGACCTCGACCAGCTCGTGCCGTTCCTCGACACGGACGTGGTCTACCAACCCGCCACCTGCAGTCAGATCCGGGGGCGTGCGGCGGTGCTGCAGCTGTGCGCCGCGATCCTGGAGAGCTTCGAGGTGTTCGACATCGTGCCGGACCGGGTCGCGTCCAGCGGGTCGATCGTGATGCTCGACCAGACGATCCACGTGCGGTTCCCCGGGGGGCCGGAACGGACGCTCATGAGTCTCGCCTGCTTCGAGGTGCGGGACTTCCAGATCACGGCGTGGCGGCAGTTGCAGGGGTGAGGGGTGGGCGCGGGTGCGCGGCAGGCAGGCGGGCGGGCGTGTGCGCGGGCGCGCGTGCGCGGGCGGCTGTGCGGCTGTGCGGCTGTGCGGCTGTCTAGGATCGGAGCGTGTTCCGACCCGAGTACCGGCGGCTGTCCGCGTGACGGCCGACTCCTCGCTGCTCGGCAGCTACCTGCGGGCACGACGAGCGGCGGTCAGCCCGTCCGATGCCGGACTTCCGGCTGACGACCGGCGTCGCGTCCAGGGCCTGCGGCGGGCCGAGGTCGCGCAGCTCGCCGGCATCAGCACCGAGTACTACGTGCGGCTCGAGCAGGGACGGGAGCACGTCCCCTCCGCCCAGGTCCTCGCCGCGCTGGCACGTGCTCTCCGACTCGACGCCGACGGCGCCGCGTACCTCAGGAGCATCGCGGACCCCGCTCCGATGCCCGACGCTCCGGGGCGCGGGCGGCGACCGAGCGACGACGAACTCCGCCGGCTCGTGCGCCGGTGGGACGGCACCCCGGTCTTCGTGGCCGACCGGAACCTCGACATCGTCGCGTCGAACGCCCTCTGCGAGGCGATCGGCGGAGGCGCCCTCAGTCGCGGGCAGAACCGGATCGAGTACGTGTTCTCCGACGCCTGCCGAGCGAAGTACTCCCCGGAGGAGTGGCAGGCGCGGGCCGCGCAGATCGTCGCCGTCTTCCGCCTCAGCGCCGACCCCGGCGACGAGCGGATGCACGAGGTGCTCGGCGGACTGGTGACGCACTCCCCCGAATTCGCCGAGCTCTGGGGACGCTACGACGTGGCGATCCTGACGAACGGTGCGTTCGTGCAGGACGTGCCGCCGTTCGGCCGGCTCGACTTCGAGTGGTCGCTCCTCGTCGTCCCCGGGACGGACGGGCTGACGATCACGCCGCTGTTCCCGTCCTCGCCGGAGAGCGCGGCCGCGGTCGCGTTCCTCGATGCGCGGAGGGGCACGGTCCCGTCGCCGTCGTCGCCGTGGTCGCCGTAGTCGTCGCTGTCGTCGCTGTCGTCATCCTGACGATCGTGCGGTGCGGGACGGGTCGTCGTCGGGCGTCCGCCGGCTCCGGCTCGTTCCCGATCGGCGTCAGAGCGTCCGGACCACGCGCACCGCTGCTTCCGGGGTGTTGACCTTGAACGCGAAGGTCTCCTCGACGTAGAGCGAGACGTCGTCGCGGTCGTGGTGGAGGTACCCCAGGGTCAGGTCCTCGCCGATCGTCAGGTCGAAGTCCCCACCCCGCAGGCTGATCACCACGGACTCCTCGACCCCCGGCGCCCGCTCCACGTGCCCGCCGATGATGCCCTCGATCTGCTTCCGCAGTGGGTAGCCCGCGTCGTCGGTCTCGACGACCGACGCCCAGTCGAGCGGGCTGCAGACGAACGAGTACGGACCGTCGACCCCGGCGTCGCGGAGCGCTGCGACCGCGTTCGTGACCGCGACCCGGACCGACTCCGCGGTCCCGTCGTGCGGTTGGGTGGGCTGCGTCGATGCGCCGCCCACGCCGACGACCCCGCCGGCGTCCCACCCGCGGAGGACCGCCCCGTTCTCGAGCGCGGCGATGCGGAGTGCCGCCTGGTCGAGCGCGCCGAGGTCCACGTCGGTCGCGCCCCGCGAGAAGTCGACCATCTCCTCGACCCGGACCGTGAACTCGGCGCGGACCTCGCAGAGCGGGAGCACCCGCCGTCGACGGGCACTGATGCCGGGCGTGCCCTCGATCGCGTCGGTCCGGCCGAGGTCGACCGCGGACCGCTGCCAGCCGTACGGACCGTCGAAGTCGACGACCCGGCGGGCGGTGAGGGCGGGGACGAGGCGGTCCCGTGCTTCGGCGTCGAGCATCGCCCACGCGTCGGGGCCGAACGGTGCGAGTTCTCGGAGGAGGTGGTTCATGGTGTCCGTCCTTGCGGTGGTGTCGGTCCGTGCGGGCGTGTCCGTCCTTGCGGTCGTCGCAGGGATCCGATGCCGAGGTCGTGGTCGGGAGCGGGGGCCGGTACTGTCGCGTCCGGCCCCGGGGACGGGGCCGGGGACGGCTCCGGTGCGTTCGGCTCCGGGGCCGCGTCTGGTCCCTGCGGCGGAGCCGCGGCCAGGGCCTCGAGGTCCACGAGCTGGTCGTGCGTCGGCGCGAAGAACGTCGCCCCGGTCACCGCGCGCGAGAAGTCGAGCAGCCGGTCGTACGTGCCGGGGGGATCGCCGACGAACATCCGCTCGAGCATGCGTTCGAGCACCCAGAGCTCGCCGCTGTACCCGATGAAGTACGTGCCGTAATCGTCGCTGCCCGGCCGCCCGAACGGCATGTTGTCCCGGAGGATGTCGTGCTCGACGCCGTCGTCGTCGACGATCGTGGCCAGCGTCTTGTGCGACGGCCTCGCCTCGGTCGCACTGTCGCGTTCGACGTTGTCGGACTTCGACCGCCCGATGATCCGTTCCTGCGCGTCCGTCCCGAGCGCGTCCCAGCCCGCCAGGTCGTGCAGGTACTTCTGCACGACGACGTAGCTGCCACCGGCCCAGGCCGGGTCGGACTCCCCCACCAGCGCGGAGGCGTCGAGGTCCTGCGCGACGGGGTTCGCGGTGCCGTCGACGAACCCGAGGAGGTCACGGGTGTCGAAGTACCGGAACCCGGAGACCTCGTCGGTGACGACGGCGTGGTCGCCGAGGGCCGCGAGCAGGAGCCGCTCGAACTCGAAGCAGAAGTCCTGCCGCTCGGCCCGGATGTGGAAGAGCAGGTCGCCGTGCGTCGCCGGGGCGTCGTGCTTCCCGCCGGCGATCGGTGTGAAGGGGTGCAGCTCGCGCGGCCGGGCGTGCGGGATGAACCTGTCCCAGGCGGTCGCGCCGATGCCGACGACGCAGGACAGGTGCGCCCCGAGGTCTCGGAAGCCGACGGTCTTGATGAGCCCGTCGAGGTCCGCGATGACGTCGCGCACGGCGTCGAGGTCGTCGTCGTCCGGTCCGATCGACATCGTCAGGAAGACGGCCGACCGTGACAGCGGTGCGTCGACGCTCTGCGCGTCGATCGGGACCCGCGCTCCCGACGGCGTCACCGGTGGTCCTCGCTGGTCGTCCGGCGAGCACGACGCGTCTGTGGTGCGACGTGGGTCGACGTCATGGGCTCCGCCTCTCCTGCTCACGGTGGTGCTGCTCCGAGCGTCGCAGGCGTGCGGATGCCGACGCCTGAGTCGGATGACTCGCCGTGACCCTGCCCGGGGAGGGGATGCGCTCACCGTCGAGGGGTGATGTGCGGATGAACGACCGCTCAGTATCGTCCGAACGCACCGGACGGGCGCACCGGCCGACCGGGACGACCACCGATGATCGAGGAGCGAACGATGACCATCAGCATCTCGGACGCGCGACCGACGCGCGGCGACGACCACGACGACGACCTGCTCCGCCGGGCGGTCCACCCGTCGTCCACGGCCGACGACCGCTTCATGATCGTCGAAGGAGCGATCGGTGCCGGGAAGACCCATGCCCTCGCCGGGATCGCCGCAGCGGCTCGGGCCGACGGGCACCGGGTCGTGCAGCTGCGTGCGTCCGGGGGCGACCCGGTGATCTCGGCGTCCTCGTTCGAGCCGTGGGTCGCGCTCGTCCAGGGCACCACCGAGCGCGGCTCGTCCCGCGCCGGCCGGCACGTCATCCTCGTCGACGACTTCCACACGCTCGCCGAGGGCGCTCGGACCCAGCTGCACGGCCTGCTCGCGGACATGGTGCACGTCCCCGGCACGGTGTGCGTGGTCGCCGTCGACGACCGGGAGACCGTCCCCGGCTGGGAGGGCCTGCGGTCCGTCCCGCTCCGCCCGCTCGGGGCAGCGGCGATCGACGACCTGCTCCGGCGGGACCGCGTCGACCTCCCCGCCACCCGCGTCGCGCTCCTCCGCCGCCTCGCCGCCGGCAACCCGTTCCTGCTGCGCCTCGTCGGTCAGGCCTGGACCGCCGAGTCCCGCACGAGCCGCTCGGCTCCGTTCCCCGTCGCCTACCCGCCCCTCGGCCCGGCGGCGGAGCGCGCTGCCCGGGTCGTGGACCGGCTCACGCGCGACGAGCGCGAGGCAGCCCTGTTCGCCTCGATCGCGTCCGTCGAGTTCCCGCCCGACTCGGAACTCGAACTCTCCGCTGCGGACCGGACGTCGACGACCGGTGGCCCGTCGGCTTCCTCGGCCGGAACGGGGTCGTTGGTCCGCGACCCCGTCGTGCGGGCGTACCTGCTCTCGACGGCGTCCGAGGCCGAACTCCGACGTGTCCGGTCGGTGGTCGCCACCACCGCCGGGGTGCCGGAACGTCTCCGGGTCCTCGCCCTCGCAGCGGTGTCCCCGAGAGACGACGATCGCCTGGCCGACCGCCTGACGGCCCTCGTCGACGAGTCGTTCCGGCTCCGGCGACCGGACGACGCCGTCACCGCACTGACCGAGGCCGCGCGCCTGGCGTCCTCCGACGACCGCAAGTGCCGGTTGCGTGCCCGAGCGACGGCGGTCGCGGCGTTCATCGGTGACTTCGACGTCGTCGACGCCGAATGCGACCGGCTCGCTGGATCCGGTGCGGACCAGCTGCCGGCGATGACGGCCGCGACGGAGTTCGTCCGAGCCGTCCGCTCGGGCGAGGTCCGCGACTGCCGACGCGCCGTCCTCGCCGCCCTCGTCGCCGCAGACCACGACGACCGCACCGACGACGACCTGCTCGTCACCACCCTGTACGTCCTCTGCTTCCTGCGCGGCGACCACTCGTGGTGGGACGACGCCCGCTCGCTCGCTGCCGACCGCGACCTCGACCCGGTGCTGCGCCTGGTCGAGGACTGCGTCGACGGCACCCGGTCGGAGCACGAGCGTGCGGCCCTGTACCGGGACGCCCGCGCCTCGGCCGCCGACGCCCAGCCCTGGAAGGCGGTGGCGCTGCACGTCGCCTGGTCTCTCCTCGACGCGACCGACCCGCGGCGCGACCTGGTCGAGGCGATGCTCGGTCGGGCCGGCACGACGGGTCTCCTCGGGTACTTCCGGTCCTGCCGCGACGCGGTGGCGGCGTTCCAGGCCGGGCGGCTGAGCGCCGCCACCGCGGTGCTCGAACGGCTCCGCGACACCGCCGACCGGTGGGGCGCCTCGACCTTCGTCGCACTGACCGACGCCCTCCAAGCAGTGGTCCACTCCGTGCAGGGCGAGGCGGAGCGGGCTGTGGAGGAGGCCGAGACGGCGACGCGGTGGGCGCGAGAGCACGGCGCCCCGCTCGTCGCGCGCGCCGCCGACCACGCGCGCACGTCGCTGGACGTCGCGATGGGACGATTCGAGGAGGCGCATGCCCGGTCCGTCACGCGGCCACCGGTGGGCAGTCGCTGGGTCGCGGACGGCTACGGCCCGGTCGAGCTGCTGGACGCCGCCGAGTGCGCGGCGCGGCTCCGGCTCCACGACCACGGCATCGCGCTGCTGGAGACGGCCGAGCAGCGGATCGGGAGCCGCGTCTCCCCGCGCCAGGCGCTGATCCTGCGGGCGGCGCGAGCCGTCCTCGACGTCGGTCCTGACGTCCGGGGCGCGTTCGAGGACGCCCTCGCGACCGTCGACGTCGACACGGCACCGTACGAGGTCGCGCGCGTCCGCTTCGCGTACGGCGACTGGCTGCGGCGCAACATGCACCCGCTGGACGCACGCACGCAGTTCCGGCTGGCCGCGAGCGTGTTCGAGGGGCTCGGGGCCGAGCAGTGGCGGCGGCGGGCGCAGTCCGAGCTCCGCGTCGCGGGCGGTGCGGGCGAACCGACGGTCTCGATCGAGTCGGCCGACCTCAGCGAACAGGAGCGCCGCGTCGCGTCCCTCGCCGCCGCGGGGCTCACGAACAAGCAGATCGCGAACCAGCTCTTCCTGTCGCCGCGCACGGTCAGCGGGCACCTGTACCGGCTGTTCCCGAAGCTCGGCGTCACGACCCGGGCAGGGCTCCGCGATGCGCTGCTCGGGCTCGAACGGGCGGGTTAGGCGTCGGGCTCGGGGCGCCACGCGTCTCGACGTCCGGGCGCCGCGCGTCTCGACGTCCGGGGTGTCTAGCCGTCCGTCCGACGCAGCATCCCAAGCGCCGAGACCACCACCGCGACGAGCACCAGGACGACGAAGACGACCAGCACGGGGACCGGCTGGAAGACGACGAGCGCACCACCGACGAGCAGGACCGGCACGCACAGTCCCGCGTAGGCGATCAGGAAGACCGCGGCGAGGACCGCCCCCCGCGAACCCGCATCGGCGGTCGAGGCCGCACGGGCCAGGGCGCACCGGAACAGCAGCCCCACCCCGGCGCCGGCGAGGACTCCCCCGACCGTGAACAGCGGGAACGCGCCGATCACCGCGCCGATCGCGAGGAGCACCAGCCCGGCCGGGAGGACCGCGAGCACCACCCGGAGCTGGCGTTCGATCGCCACCGAGCGCAGGAGCACCTGTGCGAGGCACGCGGCGGCGAACACCGAGAACGAGACGATGCCGGCGACGAGCCGGTCCGGTTGGTGCAGCGAGACCACCAGGAACGTCGGTGCGAGGGACGTGAACAGCCCGAAGACCGCGAACGCGGAGAACGCCGCGGCACCCGCAGCGACGAACGTCGCCCGGTCGCCCTCCGGGACGGCGATCCGCTGCGGCCGGTAGGGGCGTCGCTCAGCCGGCGGCACGACGGTCTCGGAGACCATCGCGATCGCCACGAGCCCGAGGACGAAGACGACGAGGAAGACCAGGTGGGGCAGCACCAGCGGAGCGGGGAGGAACTCCGCGAAGAGCCCACCGACGAGGGGGCCGAGCCCGAGTCCGCCGAGGTTGGCGACGCCGGAGACCGTCACGGCGTTCGCCGCGTCCTCCTCCGGATGGGCGCGTGACCGCAACTCACCGAGGTGCGCGGTCGCGGTCGCCGTCAGGAGCCCGACCCCGACCCCGCTGACCAGGCGAGCGACGAGGAGGCCCGGCAGCGCGGGCCAGACGAGGAACACGACCGCGGCCACGATCTCGACCGCGACGGCGATCAGGATCATCCGTCGACGCCCCACCACGTCACTGAGGTGCCCCGCCAGGTACAACGCCGCGACGACCCCGACCGCGTAGGCGGCGAACACGAAGGTCACGACGAACTGCGGGAAGCCGTCCGCCCGTTCGTAGAGGCCGTACAGGGGCGTCGGCACCGTCGAGTAGGCCATCACCGCGGTGAACGTCACGGCGACGATCCAGAACCCGGTCCCGTGGCGCACCACCGGGAGCGGCCGCAGCGCGGATCCCTCTCGCAACGCAGTCATGGGACGAGCCTGCACACCGCCGCGCCCGACCCCAAGCGTCAAACGGCTCGTCGTGGTCCTGCCGGGGCCACCCTCCGGCCGGGTCGGCGTCGCCCGGGGACGCCGGACACCCGCCGGGGCCGATCCGGCGCGGAAGCGGGCCCCGCGACCCGCCCCGCCACGCCCCTGTCGGTCCCGCTGGGGTAGTGACAGGGCCAGTCGCCAGTCCACACCTGGTCCATAGACTCTCGCCACCCGAGGAGGACTGGTGGACACCGTGTTGACGAACGAGGAGCATGCCGTGCGAGAGGGCCCGTTCGCCCCGCCGGCACTCCCCGGTCGACACCCGGAGCCGCCGCTCCGCGGTCGTGCCGCCGAACAGGCGGGGATCGCCGCCGGGATCCTCGGCCTCGCAGCCGGCGCCGGTGACGTGATCGTCGTCCGGGGGCCGTCGGGCATCGGGAAGTCGCGTCTGCTCCAGGAAGCCATCGCCGGGGCCACCGCCGCGGGCGCACGGCTCGCCGTCGCGCGCACCGACCGGGACGCCAACCTCATCCCACTCGCTCCGGTTCTGGACGCGTTCGGGACCGGACCACGCCCCATCTTCGACACGCGTCGGTCGGGAGCGGTCGCCGGGGACCCCGAGTCGCGGTACTGGCTCCTCCAGCAGCTGCAGGAGGACCTCGAACGCGCCGCCTCGGCCACCGGCGTCGTCGTCGTCCTGGACGACCTGCAGTGGTGCGACACGAGTTCCCTGGCCGTCCTCCGGTCGCTCACCGCTCGCCTCTCCGACGTGCCGGTCCTGTGGGTCGTCGCGGTGCGCTCGGAGGACCAGGACCCGTCCGTGGCGGCCACGGTCGAGGAGCTCGCGACGCGGGGCCGCGTGATCGACCTGCAGCCACTCACCGACGAGGCCACCGCCGTGGTGATCGGTGACCTGCTCGACGCCGTCCCCGACCGGTCGGTGCTCGACGCCGCCCGGCGCGCCGACAACGTGCCGCTCCTCATCGTCGAACTCGTCCGCGGGCTGGTCGACGAGCACCTGGTCGACCTCCACGACGGCGTCGCGACGCTGCCGTCGCCCGCGCTCCCCGCAGCCTTCGGGGCGTCCGTCCGCGAGACCCTCCGTCGGCTGTCCAGCTCGGCACGGCAGGTCGTCCAGGTGGGCTCGACGCTGGGACGCACCTTCGACGTGCAGGCGCTCGCCGCGGTGCTCGGCGAGCCCGTGCACCGGTTGCTCCCCGACCTGCAGGAGGCGCTCGCGGCCGGTGTGCTCGTCGACGAGGGACGCGTGCTCTCCTTCCGGCACGACGTGATCCGTGAGGTCGCCGAGTCGATGATCCCGGCGGCCGCTCGGGACGCACTCGTCCGCCAGGGCGTGACGGCCCTGCTCCGCCAGGGGGTCCAGCCGCTGACGGTCGCGTCCCGGGTCGCGGCGGTCGCCCGACCCGGCGACGTGGAGGCCGCCGACCTCCTCCGGTCCGCGGCGCTGGAGCTCGCCGAGACGGACGCCGACCAGGCGAGCACGCTCGCGCTCCGCGCGGCCGAGGTCGCACGCGGGACGCCGGTCCTTCCCGGACTGGTCGCCGACGTCCTGCCGTTGCTCTGGCAGAGCGGCCGGGTACAGGAAGCCCGCGCGCTCACGACGTGCGTCGACGGGCACCTCGACGTCGACGACGACGCACGGCTCCGGCTCGCGATCGCACGGCTCCAGACGGACGGTTCGACGTCCGACGCACTGCGTTCCGTGCAGTCCGGCTTGGACCTGCCGGGACTGCCCGCTGCCGCCCGGACCCGTTTCCTCGCGCTGCGGGCGCTCAACCTCGCCCACGCCGGCGACCACGAGGCGCTCCGGACGACCCTGACAGAGGCGCGGGAGGCCGCTCGGATCGGTCCCGACCCACGGGCGATCGCCACGCTCGAGGCGAGCGAGTCCGTCCTCGCGTTCAACGAGGCACGCTTCGGTGACGCCACAAGGCTGATCACCTCGGCGATGCGCCGGATCGCCGGGTCAGCAGAGGCAGCGGCGACGGCGTGGTTGCCGGAGGGACTCTGGGTCGCCTTCCTCGTGAACGGGATGGGCGACACCGAGCGCGCGGGCCGCATCGCCGAGGCCAACGCACTCGAGACGAGGAACAACCACCTGGCTCGGGCGTCGGCATCGTGGATGATGCTCCGGACGCGGGTGCTGTTCGACCAGGGCGAACTCGAGGAGGCGAAGACGGTCGCCGAAGCCGTGCTCGACATCGCGCAGGACCTGGAGCTCGGCGGCTTCGCGGACCTGACCGCTGGGTCCGTCCTCTTCCGGATCGCGCTCGTCCAGTCCGACCGCCCGGCCGTGCAGCGGTACCGGCACTTCGCGGAGGACCTCCGGGCCAACCCGGCGCTGCACCGCGCCGGGGCCTGGCTGCTCGCGCTCGAGGCGCAGACCCTCGACGCCGTCGACGACGCGGTGACCCTGACCGAGGAGGCGTGGGAGACGCTGGGCGACCCCGTCGCGTCGATGTCGAGCCCGGCGGACTTCGCGGACGACGTGCACCTGCTCCGGCTCTCCCTCCGAGCGGGACGCGGCGACCGGGTCGGCCGGATCGAATCGGTCGCCCGCGCCCGCGCAGAGGCCAACCCGGAGAACGACATCGCCGCGGGCATCGCGTTGCACGTGCACGGTCTCGCGCACGGGTCGGTCGAGAGCCTCCGCGCGGCCGTGCTCCGGCTTCGGCGCGTGCGACGCCCGCTGGTGCTCGCGTCGGCGCTGGAGGACCTCGGAGGCCTGGCCGCGGCGGCGGACCCGACGGCCGCCGTCGACGCCTGGCAGGAGGCCGTCACCCTGTTCGGGGACGCGGTCGCGACCCGCGATGTCGAGCGCGTCCGACGGCGGCTCCGCGACGTGGGTGTGACGACCAGGCCGGTCGTCGCGGACCAGGCCCAGGGCGGTCTGACGTCGCGGGAGCAGCAGGTGGTGGAGCGCGTCGCTGCCGGGCTCACGACCCAGCAGATCGCGTCGGACCTGTTCATCTCCTCGCACACCGTGATCAGTCACGTCCGCCACGTCTACTCGAAGTGGGGCGTCTCCTCACGCCGCGAGCTGGCCGCCAGGTTCCACGCGCAGCGATCGCCGTGACCGGGCACGGGCGTCGTGACCGGGCACGGGCGTCGTGACCGAGCAGCCGTCGTCGTGATCGACCGCCGTCGAACGACCGAAGTGCAGTCGAACGACCGACGCGCAGCAACGACGCGGTGGGGCATCGTTCCCGCATGACGAACCCCGAGAACACGATCGACGCCTCCGTCCCGCCCTCCGGCAAGGGGTGCGTGGAGTGCGATGCGTCCGGCTCCTGGTGGGTGCACCTCCGGCGGTGCGCGGCGTGCGGCCACATCGGCTGCTGCGACGACTCCCTCGGCCGGCACGCCACCGCCCACTACGAGACCACCGGCCACGCGGTCATGCAGTCGTTCGAGCCCGGCGAGGACTGGTTCTGGGACTTCGCGACCCTGCAGACGGTGACCGGGCCACGCCTGGCGGACCCGCAGAGCCACCCGCGGCGGCAGTCCGTCCCCGGACCCGCCGACCGCGTCCCGTCCGACTGGGTGCAGGAACTCGCCGAGCGTCCCTGAGCGCGCTCCGACCGCCTCGGCGCGTCCGTTCCGCCCGACTCATTTCCACTCGTCCAGCGCCTCGGCCTGGGCGATGAGCCGGTGCGCCGTGCGGTAGGACCGGCGCTGGTACGCCAGGTGCGCCGCGGCGAGCGCCACCGTCGCCACCACACCCCAGACGATCGAGCCGGGGTCGGCGGCGCCGAGCTGGTCCATCAGGATCGCCACCCCCGCGCCGGCGACGATCGAGTTCACGAACGCGACCGCCGACGACATCGTGAAGAGCAGCCGGTACCAGGACGGTGCGCGGCCGATGTCGAGCAGTTCGTTCGCGGCGTGCCGACCGCGGGGCATGGTGAAGTAGGTGCCCGCTCCCGGCAGCAGGCGACCGTAGTAGCGGCGGATGCGCTGCATGGCGGCGAGCGCTGCGACGTCCTCCAGCGACGTCTCCACCAGTCGTTCGTAGGTGAAGACACCGAGCAGCACGATCACCGGGATGATGGCTGCCAGGAACCCGAGCGCGAACGGGGTGTGGGCGAGGAAGCCGAACGCGACGAGTGAGCTGGAGAGCGTGGTCAGGTACAGCGAGGACCTGCTGCTCGACTCGCTGACGGTGATGCTCCGGGCGCTCTCGAGGACGAAGTGCTCGGTGAGGAGTGCGCTGAAGAAGGCGGCGGGTCGGTCGAGGTGGTCGGCCGACTCGGCTGCGGTCGGCAGCGAGGGCTCGGCGTCGTCGGTCATCGTCGGTCCTCCGGGTGCGGGTCAGTCGGTCTCGGCGAGGTAGCGGTGCACGAGGGTGACGGCGGTGGCGCCTTCACCCACGGCTGCGGCCACGCGTTTCACGGAGCCGGCGCGGACGTCGCCGGCGGCGAACGACCCCGGCACGCTGGTCTCCAGGTGGTACGGGCGGCGCGCCAGGGGCCATGCGTCGAGGGCTCCGGGGACGGCGTCGAGGTCGGGGCCGGTGACGAGGTACCCGAGGCGGTCGCGGATCATGGCGGTGTCGGCGGCCCAGCGGGTGTCCGGCTGCCCGCCGATGCAGATGAAGAGCCGGGTGGCGGGTCGTTCGTCGGCGGCGCCGGAGCCGTCGGTGACCTCGATCGACCGGAGTCGGTCGTCGCCGATGAGGCGGGTCGCGCGGCTCCTGGTCTGCACGGAGATGTTCGGTGCCTGCGTGATCCTGCTGGTGAGGTACTCGGACATCGTCGAGGACAGGGAGTCGCCCCGGACCAGCATCGTCACGTGCGACGCTGAGCGGGAGAGGTTCATCGCGGCCTGCCCCGCCGAGTTCGCTCCCCCGACGACGAAGACCTGCTCCCCCGCGCACCGGTCGGCTTCGCTCGTGCCGGCGCCGTAGTAGACCCCGCGGCCGAGCAGGTCGTCTTCGCGCTCGAGGCCGAGTCGACGCCACTCGACCCCGGTGGCGCAGATGTTGGCGCGGGCGACGACCCGGGTGCCGTCGGCCAGGTCGGCGTGGATCCGGTCGCCGTGGAAGGCGCCCCGGATCCCCTCGCGCATGAGCAGGAGTTCGGCGCCGAAGCGGACGGCCTGCTCGCGGGCGCGTTCGGCGAGGTCCGCGCCGGGGATGCCGTCCGGGAACCCCAGGTAGTTCTCGATGAGACTGCTCGAGCCCGCCTGTCCCCCGACGGCGTCGCGCTCGAGCAGGACGACGTGGAGCCCCTCGGACGCCGCGTAGACGGCGGCGGAGAGGCCGGCGGGGCCGGCGCCGTAGATCGACAGGTCGTACTCGGTTCGGCGGGGAGCGTGGATCCAGCCCAGGCGGTCGGCCACCTGGCGGAGGTCGGGGGCGACGAGCCGTGCGCCGTCCGGGAACACGACGACCGGCAGGGTCGCGTCGGCCAGCCGGTCCCCGGTGACCTCGACGGACTGTGTGTCGGTGCGGAGCGGGATCCAGTCGAAGTGCACCACGGAGCGCGACAGGAAGTCCGTGATCGCGTGCGCGCTCGCGTCGAACTCGCGCCCGTAGACCCGGATGCGCCGTGACGGCAGCTCCGGCCCGGGGTCGGGGAAGTCGGTCATGGGTCCTCCTGACCGCCACGATAAAGAGGACCGTGCGGGTCGCACGTGGCCCTCTCAGGACCGGGCGGTGCGCGGGGCGCGCGGGCCGGGCGTCACCCACCGGCCCCCGGTCCGTCCGTGCCCGCCGTCCAGGTGCCGGGAGGGGCTCCGGGGCGGGTGCCCGGCCGAGCACTGGTCCTCCGAGGGCCACCCTCCGGTGCACCGCACGGCGCTACCGTGTTCGCATGAGCCGCAACGGCGCCGAGGGCGTCGCCCCTGCCGGTGTCCGCGAGCTGGTCGTCTCGCTCGGGTGCCTGCCTGCCGTGGTCACCGACCGACACCTCACCGTGGTCACGTCGAACCCACTCGCCCAGGCGCTCACCGGGGCGTTCCGTCCCGGTGTGAACCTCGCCAGGTACGCGTTCCTCGGACCGTCGGGCGACGACGACGACGTCGACGAGGACGAGGAAGAAGACGAAGACGAGGACGAGGACGAGGACGAGGACCGGGCAAACACGGACCGGGCAGACACGGACCGGACCGAACCGGACGGGACGGACGCGTACCGACCCGACACCGACGGGCGCGCCGCCGGGACCGGACGGCTGGACACGATCGCGCAGGTGGCCGCGATGCTCCGGGACTCCCTCGAGCAGCACGAGGAGGACGACGGCTTCCGCCGCCTCGTGGGAGAGCTGTCGTCGCAGAGCATCCTCTTCGCCCGCACGTGGGCACACGACCACCGCCGGCCGGCGCGCACCGGCGAGGTCCGCTTCGCCCCGGCGTCGGTCGGGCCGCTGTCGATGGCCTTCCAGGAGCTCCTCATCCCGGACGACTTCGCGCTCCGGTTGCTGCTCTGGCGACCCGCCGGCGCCCCGTCGTCGCACCGCGCGTTCGACCGACTGCGCACGACCGTCACCGCCGGAGACTGACCACCCCCGGCCACGGCCCGGGGGCACCGACCCGACGGCACCCGTCCGACAGCACCCGTCCGACGGCACGGGCCCGACGGCACCCGTCCGACAGCACCCGTCCGGCGGCACCAGTCAGACGGAACCCCTCACCGCCCGACGGCGCCCGCACCGAGCGCGATCACCTCGGTCAGGTACGCGAGCACCGCCGCCCCGGGCGACCCCGGCGGCGCGTAGAGCAGGTTCACGGTCAGCCCGTCGTGTCCGGGGATCACGAGGTCCTCCCACTCGAACTCCATCGACCCGAACGGCTCCACGTGTTCGATGCAGGTGCCCGACGTGTAGACGTGCACGTCGTGCCGCGCCCACATGTCGGCGAAGGTCGCGTCCCCGATGGACAGGCGCCCGACCAGCTCCTGGATCCGCGGGTCGGTCGGGTCGGCGCGCCGCCGCAGCACCGCGACCATCTCCTGCGCCCGGCACCGCCAGTCCGGGTAGGCGTCTCGGTCGACCTCGGTGAACATCCGGAGCAGCCGGTTCGCGCCGACCTGCATGCTCGGGCTGAGGGCAGCCGCGAGGGGGTTGGAGGCGACCACGTCGAGCCGGTCGTCCACGACGAACGCGGGGATGTCGGACCGTCGTGCGAGCAGGCGCTGGATCGCGGGTTCGTCGGCGGCGTTGCGGCCCCGTCGTCGCGGACCGATGGGCGGTCGGGCGAGGCGGCGGAGGTACGCGACGGCGACGTCGTCGAGCGCGAGCGCGCGGCCGAGGCAGACGATCACCTGGTCGGAGGGCTGGTGGTCTCGGCCCTGTTCGAGCCGCAGGTAGTACTCGGCGCTGATGCCGGCGAGGGCGGCCACTTCCTCGCGGCGGAGCCCGCGCACGCGCCGGTTCGGTTCACGTGGGAGCCCGACGTCCTCGGGCTGGGTCAGGTCGCGCCGTGCGCGGAGGTACTCACCGACCAGGGAAGCGTGCGACGGCATCTCGGCTCCTTCTCACCGGGGAACGAGGCCGGTCCCCGCTGGGAGGGGGCCGGACGCTCATCGTCCCGCCCCGGGGTGACGACCGAGACGAGCGCGGCGCGATCGGACAAGACCCCCTGCGCGATCCGGCAAGCACCCGAACCAACGATCACCCAGCAAACGAGCACCAGGCAAACGAGCCACCGACCCACCGACCCACCGACCCACCGAGCCACCCAGCCACCCAGCCACCGAGCCAGGCAAGCCCCGCTAGGACCCGTCCCGCCCCCGCCCGGCCCGGTACTCCTGCGGCCCGACCCCGAACCGCACCCGGAACGCCCGACTGAAACTCGACGCGGAACCGAACCCGGCCCGCCGCCCGATGGCCTCGACCCCCACGTGGTCGAGCAGCTCCGGGTCGCGGAGCATCCCCGCCGCCCGCCGGAGCCGGGACTCGGCGATGAGGCGCCCGGGCCCGGCGTCCTCACCCTCGAACGCCTTCTGCAGTGTCCGCGGCGACACCTGCATCGCCCTCGCGACGGCTCCGACGGTGAGGCCGGGGTCGGTCGAGAACAGGTCGATGTGCCGCTTCGCCCGGATCCGGAGCGCGAGCGCCGCGGCGTCCGCCGGGACCTGCCGGACGGTCGCGTCGACGGCGAACCCGTTGGCGAGCGCGATGAGCGCCTGCCCGGCGGCCGCCTCGCTCGCCGCGTCCCGCCCGTCCCCGAGGTCCGACCGGAGCACGCTCGTCGCCACCGACGCGATCATCACGGGGACGCCGGAGGTCAGGGGGAACACACCGTCGGTGAGGTCGTCGAGCTCGTTGCCGCTGAGGTGCAGCGCGCTCCGCTCCATCCGCACCGACACCGCCACGAACCCGGGCGTCACCCCGAACTCGTGGATGCGCTGCATGCGGTCCACGCTCAGCGTGCCGGCCGTGTTGACGGTCTCGCTCGACGACCGCCGCACGGTGATGGCGCCGGAGGCGATGAACGCCCAGACCACGGCGTCGCCCGGGTCGACGTAGGCGTACTCGTCCGGGTCCGACGCGGTGGGTGCGCGGGTGCGGGTGACGGTCACCGGGCCGATCCGGCGGCTCTCGACGACGGCGACGCTGCGGCCGGGGAACCGGCCGTCCTCACGACGCGCGAAGGGCAGGTACACGCTGGTCCTCCCCTCCCGGGTCACTGTCCAGAGCCTATTGCCCGGCGTCCTCCGCGGGGTGCGTCGATCGACCCGTCCCGACGGCGGCCCCGCCTACACGCGGCTCGTCTCCGGTTCGGCCGGGAGGCGCGTGGCGGCCCGTTCGGCGTCGCTCGCGTCCGCCTCGTGGCCGGTGCCGACCCCGGCTCCTGGTCCGGTCGCGTCGGCGGCCGACGTCCGGCGCGGGAACGTCCACCGGCGGGACAGGTACGCGAACACCGGTCCGGCGGCGTTCATCACGACCACGGAGACCCACGCGGCCCAGAGGTTGCCCGGTGCGAACCCGAAGCCGCCGAAGTAGGTGGCGAAGAACGACGCGAAGCCGAGGAACATCCCGGGGACGAGCGCGAAGGCCCGGACCCGGCCGGTGAACATCAGCGCGGAGTTGAACACGAGGATGACGACGCCGAGCACGACGTTCTTCGCGAGCTGCCCCTCGCCGAGCACGGTGCCGAGCTGCTGGTCGACGAGGACGATGACGAGCGCGAACGCCGAGCCGATCGGCATCGTCGCCCACAGGCGGGTGGCGTTCCGCAGGGTCGGCTTCGCGCCGAGCAGGAACATCGCCGCCCAGCTGATGAAGATCGCCCAGGTGGGCAGGTTCAGGGCGGTGCCGCCGATGAACGCCGTGGCGCCGGCGAGCACGGAGGCGACGATCTCGTGGGGGATCCGTTCACGCATGGCTGAACTCCTCGATCGGGGTGGTGCTGCGGGTGAGAGTGGTGGTGCGGACCGTGCGCGCGACGATGCGGCCACGCTTGACGACGAGGTTCCGGTCCGGCCGGTCGAGCAGGACGCCGGACGGGTCGGTGGTGGACAGCACGACGAGGTCGGCGTCGGCGCCGGGGCGGATCCCGTACCGGTCGGCGATCCCGACCACGCGGGCGGCTCCGGTGGTGGCCATCGCGAGCACACGAGCGAGGTCGTCGGGCCCGGACAGGTGCCCGACCTGTGCGAGCAGCAGCCCGACGTCGAGCAGGTCCGCGTTGCCGAAGGGCGTGAACGCGTTCCGGACGTTGTTCGACGAGTACGCGGCGGTGACCCCGGCGGCCCAGAGCTCGCGGACCGGCACGACGCCGCGGCGGACGTCGGCGTCGTCGTTCCGTCCGCCGAGGTGCAGGTCGGTCGCCGGCAGCGGGACGACCGCGACGTCGGCGGCGGCGAGCCGGGCGAAGAGCGCGGCGCGGTCGGCCGACGACATGCTCGCGACGGAGGTCACGTGTCCGAGGGCGACCCGGCCCTGCAGTCCCCGGGCCGTGACGGCGTCGGCGACGTGCCCGGCGAGCGCGAACCGCGGGTCGGCGGTGTCGTCGGCGAAGTCGGCGTGCATGTCCGCGGGGACGTCGAACTCCTCGGCGAGGTCGAGGACGGTCTCGACGTGGGCGTGGCAGTCGGCGAGCGAGACCTCGTTGTAGGTGCAGGCGCCGATGACGTCGGCGCCGATGGTGAGTGCTTCGCGGAGGAGTTCGAGGGTCCCCGGCGCCTTCAGGATGCCCTCCTGCGGGAACGCCACGATCTGCAGGTCGAGCACGTCCCGGTACTCGTCGCGGAGCCCGGTCAGGACCTCGACCCCGAGGAGTCCGACGATCGGGTCGACGTCCGGGTGGGCGCGGACGAGCGTGGTGCCGTTCGTCACGGCCTGGTCGAGCAGGGCACGGGCCCGGTCGCGGACGCCGTCGTGGGTGAACCCGCGCTTGAGTTCACCGGTGACCGCGATGGCGCCGGCGAGCGTGCCGTCCGGGTTCGGACGCTCCCGGTCGAGCAGGGCCTTGTCGACGTGCAGGTGCGCCTCGACGAGCCCGGGCACGACGACGCGTCCGGCGCAGTCGACGACCTCCACCCCGTCGGGTGCCTCGGCGCGTGGCACGGAGTCGCTCGGCGAGACGGTCGCGACCACCCCGCCGGCCACGACGACGTCCACGAGCGCGGGCTCGTCCACGAGTCGGGCGTTCCGGAGGACCAGGTCCATGTCGACCCCTTCCTGATCGTTGCGGGTTGACCCGGACCACCCTCCGCCCCTCGTGTTTCGGGCTGCGCCGCCCCGTGTGACAGCCGTGTAAAAGATGGTCGTACCAATGAACCAAGCGGACCAACGCGCCCTAGGGTTCTGCACATGGAACGCGGACGCACCCTCCACCGGGGACGGACCCTCAGCGCGGCCACCGCCGCACACCTGGGACGCCTGGTGCTCGACGAGCTGTCCCCGGGCGACAAGCTGCCACCCGAGCGCACCCTCGCCGAGGACCTCGCCGTCTCGCGGACGACCGTCCGCGAGGCCCTGCAGGAACTCGAGCGCCGCCGACTCGTCTCGCGCACCCCCGGCCGTGGCACCGTCGTGCTGCCGCGGTCGGTCGAGGCCGCCCAGGTCCTCGGGCTGATCGACGGAGACCGGTCCGAGCGGGACCCGTCCGAGACGGAGCACGTGTCGGAGTTCCGAGCCCTCGTCGAACCGCAGATCGCCGCGCTCGCCGCCCGCCGCGCCGACGAGTCCGACCTCCTGCAGCTCGAGGGCGTCCTCGCGTCGACGCACGCCGGCCTCAGTCCCGCCGAGTCCCTCGCGCAGGACGTCGCCTTCCACGTGCAGGTCGCCCGGGCCTCCGGCAACCCGCTGTTCGTGTCGCTCTGCGAGCTCAGCAGCGGCTGGGTCGAGGACGTCCGCGCGAAGTCGCACAGCACGAGCCGGGGGCGCCGCTCCTCGTTCGAGTGGCACCAGCGCATCCACGACGCGATCCGCCGGCACGACGAGGCCGCCGCCCGGCAGGCGATGGCGGACCACCTGACCGACGTCGCCCACCTGGTCGAGAGGACCCACCACCCGTGACCGCAGCAGCACCCGTGACCCCGCTCCAGCCCGGCACCGGACCGATCCGCGCCGAGCACTACCTCCCCGTCGACGCCGAGCGTGTGGCCTGGGGGCGGCTGCCGAACGGCGACTCCCGACCGGCCCTCACCGTGCCGGCGGGCACCGAGGTGACGATCGACACGGTCAGCCACGAGGGGATCCTCCCCGACCAGGGCAGCGACCCGCTGGCGTTCTTCGCCCGGCACGGCGTGGCGCCGGAGTCCGTGCTCGAGGACGCCGTGGCGGTCACCCGGACCGGCCGCCGCGACCCGGAGCACGACGGGCCGCACGTCGTCTCCGGGCCGATCGCGATCGAGGGCGCCGAGCCGGGCGACGTACTCACCATGACCGTCGTGGAGACGCTCCCCCGCGTGCCGTACGGCGTGGTGTCGAACCGGCACGGCCGCGGCGCCCTGCACGGCGAGTACCCGGTCGACGGCCGCACCGTGAGCGTCTTCGCCGACGTCGTCACCGACGACGACGGCACCTGGGGGCGGATCCCCCTCACGTCGGCGCGGGAGCGCTTCGCCCGGTTCCCGCTCGCCCCGTTCCTCGGCATCATGGGCGTCGCGACCCCCGGCGACCGGTTGCACTCGGTCCCGCCCGGCCGCCACGGCGGCAACATCGACGTGAACCTGCTGCAGGTCGGCGCGCAGCTGCACCTCCCGGTCCTCGTGCCGGGTGCGCTCGCGTACGTCGGCGACCCGCACTTCGCCCAGGGTGACGGCGAGGTCGCGCTCACCGCCATGGAGGCCTCCCTCCGCGCGACCGTCCGCTTCGACCTCACGCCGGCCGGCGAGGCGGCGACGCAGTTCGGCGACCTCGTGTGGCCGCTCGTCGAGACGCACGAGTACCTCGTGCCGACCGGTCTCGACCCAGACCTCGACGAGGCCGTGCGGGCCTGCGTCCGGCACGCCGTCGCGATCCTCGGCGCGCGCCACGGCATGGAGCCGCACCTGGCGTACGCCTACCTCAGCGCCGCCACCGACTTCAACATCTCGCAGGTGGTCGACCTCGTGACCGGAGCCCACGCCCGCATCCGCAAGAGCGACTTCGAAGGAGCCCGATGAGCCCCGAACCGACCGCCGAGCACCTCCCCGACGGCCTCCTCGACGCCCTCGACGCGTACGAGGCCGCCCTGATGGCGAACGACCTCGACGCCCTCGACGACGCCTTCGTCCGCGCACCCGACACGCTCCGCGGCGACGACCGCGGGCTCCTCGTCGGCCACGACGCGATCAGCGCGTTCCGCGGCGCCCGCGGCGGGGTGGCCGAGCGGCACCTCACCCGCGTCGAGGTCCGACCCCTCGCCGACGACCTCGCCCTCGTCGTCTCGGTGTCCGGGTTCACCGCCGGCGGGAACGGCCTGCAGACCCAGCTGTGGCGACGCACCGACGGCACCTGGCGCATCGCGGCAGCGCACGTCACCGGACGCCCCCGGGCCTTCGACCCGACGATCTGGCGCGCCGTCGGGGACCCGCTGCTCCCCGCGACGGGGACCGGCCCGCTCGACGGCACGACCGTCGCCGTGAAGGACCTCTACGCCGTCCCCGGCCACCCGGTCGGGGCCGGCAACCCGACGCACCTGCGCGAGTCCACGCCGCAGGCCGTGCCCGCAGCAGCCGTCGCGGCGCTCCTCGATGCGGGCGCGTCGATCCGCGGGATCGCCCGGACCGACGAGTTCGCCTACAACCTGACCGGGCGGAACGAGCACCACGGCACCCCGCCCAACGGCGCGGTCCCGACGGCACTGCCCGGAGGCTCGTCCAGCGGCTCCGCATCGGCCGTCCGTCTCGGGATGGCCGACATCGGACTCGGCACGGACACCGCGGGATCGGTCCGGGTCCCCGCCTCGTACCAGGGACTCTGGGGCCTCCGGACGACCCACGACGCCGTCCCCCGCCAGGGACTCCTGCCGCTCGCGCCGTCGTTCGACACCGTCGGCTGGCTCACCCGCGACCCGGACCTGATCCTCCGGGTCCTCGACGCCTCGGTCCCGGCACCCCGGCTGACGGAGGACGACTCCCCCGCGGTCGTCACCGTCGTCACCGACCTCGTCGACGCCGCCGAACCGGCCACCCGCGCCGCCTTCCGCACCCTCGTCGGCACCGTCGCCGGAACCGACGGCAGTGGCGCCGTCGCCGAGGTGACGCTCGACGAGGTGACGCTCGCCGAGCTCGGCATCCCACCGCTCGAGGAGCTGCGCGAGACGATGCGCCTCGTGCAGGCCGCCGAGGCCACCACCGCCCACGGTCCCTGGATCGCCGCACACCCGGGCGCGCTGAGCACCGTGGTCGGCGACCGGTTCGCCGCCGCGGCCGCGAACCCGCCCGAGCAGGTCGCCGCCGCCGTCGCACGACTCGCGGACCTGCGCGCGACGATCCGCCGCGCCGTCGTCGGCCGCGTGCTCCTCTTCCCGACCGCGCCGGGACCGGCACCGTCACTGACCGCCGACACCGCCACGCTCGAACGCGCACGGACCGCGACCACGGCGATGACGAGCCTCGCGAGCGTCGGCGGCCTCCCCGCGGTGAGTGCACCGGCCCTCACGGTCGACGACGCCCCCGTCGGGGTCTGCCTCGTCGGTGCAGCCGGCACGGACCGCACCATCGTGCGCACCGCCGGACGGATGCTGCGCGACTAGGCCGAGCCGCGCCTCCCGGCAGTCGCACCCGACCACCGCGAGCGCTGCGCGTGGGCGACCGCCCACAGACCCACCGCGCTCGCCGCGGCGACGTTCAGGGAGTCGACACCGTGGGACATCGGGATCCGGACCGTGGTGTCCGCCGAGGCGACCGCCGCGTCGGTCAGGCCCTGCCCCTCGGTGCCCATCACCAGGGCGACCTTCTCCGGGACGTCCGCGACGAACGCGTCGAGGTCCACCGACCGGTCGGTGAGCGCCATCGCGGCCAGGTGGAAGCCCTGCGCGCGGAGCTCCTCGCCGGCGGCCGGCCACTCGCCGATGCGCGTCCACGGGACCTGCAGGACCGTGCCCATGCTCACCCGGACGCTCCGGCGGTACAGCGGGTCGGCGCACCGCGGGCTGACGAGGACCGCGTCCGCGCCGAGGCCCGCGACGCTCCGGAACACCGCGCCGACGTTCGTGTGGTCGACGATGTCCTCGAGCACGACGACGAGCTTCGCGTCCCGCACCACGTCGGCGACCTCCGGCAGGACCGGACGCTGCACGGCCGCCAGGGCACCCCGGTGCATGCGGAAGCCGGTGAGCTCCTCGAGCAGGGCGTCGGGGCCGACGAACACCGGTCCGTCGTGCTCGGCGACGAGCGGCATCACGCTGTCGAGCCACTTCTCCTGCACCAGCACGCTGCGGGGCACGTGTCCGGCACGGACGGCCCGCTCGATGACGGTGTTCGACTCGGCGATGTAGAGGCCGCCCTCGACCTCGGTGACCCGGCGGAGCGCGACGTCCGTCAGCCGGGCGAAGTCGTCGAGGCGGGGGTCGTCGAGGGAGTCGATGCGGACGGCGTGCACGGGGCTCGATTCGGTGTGGTGCGTGCGGGGAAGTGACCGGGACGGTCGGCTGTTGAGGGTACCGTGAACACGATGGCCACGAGCGAACAGCCCAGCACCGCGGACGCGGATCTCGACCGTGCGGTCGAGCTGCTCGCCGGCAAGCGGATCGCCGTGCTCTCCGGCGCCGGCCTGAGCACCGACTCCGGCATCCCCGACTACCGCGGAGCAGGCCGGGTCGTCCGGAAGCCGATGACCTTCCAGGAGTTCCGCGCCGACCCGGCGAAGCGGCAGCGCTACTGGGCCGGGTCGCACCTCGGCTGGCGCACCTTCGCCGCCGCGCGTCCGAACGCCGGGCACCGGGCGCTCGCCGGACTCGAGCGCGACGGCATCGTCACCGGCGTCATCACGCAGAACGTCGACGGACTGCACCTCCGCGCCGGCTCCCGCCGCGTCGTCGAGGTCCACGGTTCGATGGACCGCGCGGTCTGCCTGACGTGCGGGCAGGTGTTCTCCCGCGCCGACCTCGCGACCGTGCTCGACCGCGAGAACCCGTGGATCGACGAACCCGGCTCCGTGCAGCTCCAGCCGGACGGCGACGTCGAGATCACCGACGTGGAGCGGTTCCGCGTCCCCGACTGCTCGGTGTGCGGCGGCGTGCTGAAGCCCGACGTGGTGTTCTTCGGCGAGTTCGTGCCCGCCGAGAAGTTCCGCGAGGCCGTGTCGATCGTGGCCGAGGCCGAGGCCCTCGTCGTCGTCGGCTCCTCGCTCACCGTGAACTCCGGCGTCCGGCTCGTCGACCACGCCACACGGCGGAAGCACCCGGTCGTCATCGTGAACCGCGGCGAGACCCGCAGCGACCGCCGGGCAGCCGTGAAGCTCGACGCCGGCACCACCGAGACCCTCCAGGCCCTGGCGGAACGACTCGACCCGTCTGCGATGATCGAGCGGTGACGACGCTCCTGTACCTGGTCCGGCACGGCGAGACCGACTGGAACGCGCAGCGACGCATCCAGGGCTCGACGGACATCCCCCTCAACGCGACCGGACGCAGCCAGGCCGCAGCGACCGCGACCCTGCTCGAGCGCCGACGCTTCGACGCGGTCGTTGCCTCGCCGCTGTCGCGGGCGTTCGAGACCGGCTCGATCATCGCCGAGCACCTCGGGCTCGCCGCGCCGTCGACGTACGCCGGGCTGGCCGAACGGTCCTACGGCGAAGCCGAGGGGCTCACCAACGACGAGGTCCTCGAGCGGTACCCGCACGACGACATCCCCGGACGCGAGTCCCGCAGCGCGCTCCTCGCCCGCGTGACCGAGACCCTCGCCGAGATCGCCGTGCGCTACGACGCCGGCTCGGTGGTGGTCGCCACGCACGGCGCCGTCATCCGGAGCATCGTGAACGCCGCCGTGCCCGGTACCGCCGACCGGCACTCCACCCCGATCCGGAACGGGTCCGTGCACTCCTTCCGGTGGGACCCGGAACGCTTCCACGCCGAGCTCGTCCGGTTCGACGACCCGATCGACGACGTCTCCGACGGCCCGGGCCGCTACGCCTTCGAGTACCAGAACCCGCTCGAGCGCCGCGGCTGAACCCCCGCACCGGTGTCGGACCCGTCGTACTAGGCTCCGAGGCACTCGCAGACCCGTGCGCGTGAGGGGGCTGACATGACCGTCGACGAACCCGGCACCGGTGGTGCCCGACCGGCCTGGTCGCAGTCCACCGAGGCGGACGACCTCGACCGCGCCTTCGGACCGGACACCGAGTCGGTCGCGGTGCGCACACCGCGGCAGCGCCTGGGCCGCGGGGGCCTCATCGCGGTCGGCGTGGTGGTCACCGCCGGGGTCATCGCCCTCGTGCTCGTCACCATCGTCGGCAGCGTGCAGAACGGCGTCGGCGGGGTGTTCCCCCGCCCAGAGGCAGCACTCGATCGCTTCGGCTCCGTGGCGGGCGACGTCGAGGGTGTCCAGCGCGTCCGGAGCGACGAGCCCACGAAGACCTCGTTCGCCAGCTACGACGTGGAGTCCACCGTCGCCGTGGCCCCGACCCTCTCCGATGCCGAGCGCACCGCCGTCGTCGACGCCCTCAGCGCCGCGGCGGACGACGCGAGCGGCAACGGCGTGCGGGTGTTCGCGGTGGCGGACCTCGGCGCGCTCGAGGTCGGCGTGTCCGGCGACGGCGACGCCACCGGCAAGCGGTTGGCCCTCGCCCGGAAGCTCGACACCATCGGCGGGGTGACCGGCGTGCGCTGCGCCTGGACCGACGACGCCCCCTCGGACGACCCCGGGGCGCAGACGATCACCGTCGAGACGGTCGGCACCGGCGACGCGCTCGGCGCCATCATGGAGCAGGCGAAGCAGGACGCCCACGCCGTGTTCCCCGGCGCGACGCTGCGGTCGGCGCCCCCGTCGCCCTGACGCGCCGCACGCCGCGCCCGCCGCGCCCGCGCCCGCCGCCGCCGCGCCCCGCGCGTTCTTTCGCGCTCACCGACACCTCACGGGCCGCAGCGCCCGTGAACTGTCGCTCACCCCGAAACAACGCGGCCGGGGCCGCCGACCGGGCCGCGCGCCGCGGGCCGCGGGCCGCGGGCCGCGGGCCGCGCGCGTCAGCGCGCGCCGCGCTCCGCGACCGCCCGCTCGACCGCCCGGACGACCTGCTCGGCCGAGTCGTCCCACCGGAACCGGGCCGCCTGCGCGACCGAGGCCTCCGAGGCGGCGTCCCACCGTGCCTCCAGGCGGCGCACCGCAGCAGCGACCGCGGACGGTGACGACGGGTCGAAGTACTCGGCCGCCTCGCCACCGATCTCGCGGAAGATCGGCACGTCGCTGACGACCACGGGCGTGCCGACACCCATCGCCTCGACCAGGGGGATGCCGAAGCCCTCGTCGTACGAGGCCGTGGCCAGGGCAGTCGCCGACCGCAGCACCGCGAGGTACTCGTCGTCGGTCGCGCCGTCGTGGAACACGATCGACCCCGCCGGCGCGAGGCTGCTCAGCCGTGCGCGGTCCGCGTCCGACACCCGCGACATGCAGTGCAGCACCCAGTCGGCACCGAGGAGCGGGAGCGCCGCCGCCAGGGTCTCGACGTTCTTGTACGGCATGAACGACCCCATGTAGACGAGGGTCTTCTCGCGGTCGCCGTTCGCCGGTCGACGTGCAGCAGGGTCGGCGGCGTTGTACGCGACCGTCACGGGGCGCTTCGTGAGCCGGTGCTCCGCGATGAGCCCGGCGGTCGTCTCGGACACCGTCACGACGCCGTCGGCGCCGTTGAGGAGCACCCGCTGCGGCACCCAGCTGAGGTGGAACGCCCGCCATCCGAGCCGGAGCGGCCACGAGAACTCCCGCGGAGGCGTCCGGTTCCGGTAGTAGATGAGGTCGTGCAGGGTCAGCACGAGCGCGTAGTCGCGACCGCGGGAGCCCATGGTCTGCATCGGCGAGAACACGGCGTCGAGGCCGAGCCGGTTCACCCGGCGGGCGACGAGCGGCTCCCTCGGTTCGGTCGGCGTGGGCAGGAGTTCCCACGGCAGGCCGGCGGGCAGGGACTCGAGCTGCCGCTCGTCGTGCACGAGCAGGGTGTAGTCGTGCCGATCCGGCAGGTGCGCGACGACGCCGGCGGTGAAGCGGCTGATGCCGTCGTGGCGGCCGATGCGGACGTAGCGGCAGTCGATGCCGATGCGGAGGCGCGTCACGACACGCCGCCGTCGGTCGGGCCACCGGCGGCCGAGTCGCCCGCGGCGGTGTCGGTGCCCGTCCGGTCGCGTGCGTCGGAACGCGGGGCGGTGCGAGCTGCGTCGGCGCGAGCGACATCGGTACGAGCTGCGTCCGTGCGCGCAGCGTCGGCGCGCGCGCCGTCGGCTCGTGCAGCGTCGGCGCGCGCAGCGTCGGCGCGCGCAGCGTCGGCGCGCGCAGCGTCGGCGCGCGCGTCGGTGGCCGTCGGCCGCCTGGAGGCGCGACCCGCCTTGGTCCGACCGTCCCGCTTCGTCCGCCGGGGCGCGTCTGCCATCCGCCGCAGCACCGCCTCGGCCGCCACGTCCGGCGTCTCGTAGTGCACCAGGTGCCCCACCTGCGGGATCACGACGAGCTCGGCGTCCCGCAACCGTGCGGCCAGCGCCCGCTGCTCCGGGACCGCGGTGATGTCGTCGTGCTCGGCCGCGATCATGAGCACCGGCACCGTGATGCGGTCCGCGAACTCCGAGACGTCGTGCGTGACCGAGGTACGGAACGCCTCGAGCACGCTCGTGCGGTTCGCGAACGCCGAGAAGTACCGGTCGTGCTGGTTGTGCACCCACCGACGCAGATCACGGTCGTGCGACCTGAGCATCGCGATGCTCATCACCCGGACGATCGCCGGGTTCCGCAGCAGGCCGAGCCCGAGTGGCTTCGGCAGCACGGCACCCGCGCGGTAGTAGCCGATCGCGATGCCGGTGCCGACGGCCCGTGGACCCTGCAGGGCGGGAGCCGCGATCGGGTTCACCAGGACGAGCAACCGCGTGTCGAGCCCAGCGGCCACCGTCGCGGCGACGACGATCGAGCCGAACGAGTGCCCGAGGACGACGGTGTCGCGTCCGAGCCCGAGCGCCGCGTGGAGTCCGGTGAGCCACCCGACGTACGAGTCGATGTCCGACACCGGCAGCGGATCCGACACGCCGAACCCGGGCAGGTCGGGCACGATCACCCGGACGCCCTGCAGGTGGGCCGCGATCGTCTCGAGCCCGTGGTGGTCCCCGCGGAACCCGTGCACGGCGAGGACCGTCCGGTCGGCGTCCTCCGGGCCGTAGACCCAGTAGTGCGTGGTGCGGCCGTCGACCTGCACGGAGCGGTGGACGACCGGGGTGGCGGCCATCAGCGACTGGTACGGGGAGAGCACGGGCGGTTGCATCCCGGCCAGTCTACGAACGCACGCCCGGACGCTCTCCGCACCCCGCGGGAGAACGTGGACAACTCGTCGACGTGAGCCGCCTGTGGAGGGCGAGCCGCGCCTCCCGTCCGTCCTGCCGTCCGCCCTGCGGTCCGACAGCCGGTCCGACCTGCTGTCCGCCCTGCTGCCCTCCCGTCCGCCCTGCAGTCCGCCCTTTCTGCGGACAACCGGACCCGTGGCGGCCTAGCGTGTCCAGGGTGACGTTCACCGCCCCGATCCAGCTCCCCGGCCTGACACTGGACCCGCAGTGGTACAAGCGCTCGGTCTTCTACGAGTGCATGATCCGCTCCTTCGTCGACTCCAACGGCGACGGGATCGGTGATCTCCAGGGCGTCATCGGCAAGCTCGACTACCTGCAGTGGCTCGGCGTCGACGCCCTGTGGCTGCCGCCGTTCTTCAAGTCGCCGATGCGCGACGGCGGGTACGACATCGCCGACTACAAGGCGATCCTGCCGGAGTTCGGCACCCTCGACGACTTCCGCGAACTCGTCACGAAGTCGCACGAGCGCAACATGCGCATCGTCATCGACATGGTGATCAACCACACCAGCGACCAGCACGAGTGGTTCCAGCAGTCCCGCGAGGACCCGGACGGCCCCTACGGCGACTTCTACGTCTGGCGCGACACGGACACCGAGTACGAGAACATCCGCATCATCTTCGTCGACACCGAGGAGTCGAACTGGACGTTCGACCCGGTCCGCCGGCAGTTCTTCTTCCACCGCTTCTTCTCGCACCAGCCCGACCTCAACTTCGAGAACCCGGCGGTCGTCGAGGCGGTGTACGACGTCGTCCGGCACTGGCTCGACCTCGGGGTGGACGGGCTCCGGCTCGACGCCATCCCGTACCTGTTCGAGTCGGAGGAGGGCAACGGCGAGGGTGAACCGGAGACGCACGAGTTCATCAAGAAGCTCCGCGCGATGGTCGACGACGAGTACCCCGGGCGTGTCCTCCTGGCCGAGGCGAACCAGTGGCCGCGCGAGACCGCCGCGTTCTTCGGCACCGACGAGGAGCCCGAGTGCCACATGGCGTTCGACTTCCCCGTGATGCCCCGCATCTTCTACTCGCTCCGGGCGCAGCACGCCGCCGAGCTCAAGGCGATCCTCTCCGAGACCCTCGACGTGCCGGCCAGTGCCGCGTGGGGCGTCTTCCTCCGCAACCACGACGAGCTCACCCTCGAGATGGTCAGCGAGGAGTACCGGCAGGCGATGTACGGCTGGTACGGCTACGACCCGCGGATGCGGTCGAACATCGGCATCCGCCGACGCCTCGCGCCCCTGCTCGACAACTCCCGCGCCGAGCTCGAGCTCATCCACGCGCTGCTGTTCTCGCTGCCCGGGTCCCCGTTCCTGTACTACGGCGACGAGATCGGGATGGGCGACAACATCTGGCTGCCGGACCGCGACTCCTCGCGCACGCCGATGCAGTGGACGCCGGACCGGAACGCGGGCTTCTCCACCGCGGACCCCGGCAAGCTGTACCTGCCCGTCGTGCAGTCGCTCGTGTACAACTACGCGCAGGTGAACGTCGAAGCGCAGCTCGCACAGTCCCGCTCGCTCCTGCACTGGGTGCGGAACGTCATCCACGTGCGGAAGGCCCACCCGGTGTTCGGCCTCGGGACCCTGCAGGTGCAGGAGACCACGAACGACTCGGTCCTGGCGTTCGTCCGCTCGTGGGAGGGCTCCGGGCAGCAGTTCGGGCCCTCCGCCGAGGACGTCCTCTGCGTCTTCTCGTTCGCGACGAACCCGACCTCGGTGACGATCTCGGCGCCGGAGTACGCGGGCCGGCCGCTCTACGACCTGTTCGGCGGGGGTTCGTTCCCGTCGTTCGACGCCTCGGGTGAGGTCACGCTCACGATGGGCACGCAGTCCTTCTACTGGCTGCACGTCGGCGCGCCGGTCCAGTAGGCGGCTCGGTCCGTCGGCCGGCTGGGTCCGTCGGCCGGCTCGGTCCGTCGGCCGGCTCGGTCCGTCGGCCTGGAGGCGCGGCTCGCCCCCGCCGGGCGGGTCGCGTCCGGCGTGTCGGTGCGCGCCGTTAGCCTCGTCACGTGACGTACTCCGCAACCGCGCTCGACACGCCCGCCACCGAACCCGGCGCGCCGCAGGACCTCGCCGGCCGCCCCTGGTGGCACGCACTCGGGGTGTTCGACCTCGAGACCACCGGTGTCGACGTCGAGACCGCACGCATCGTCACCGCCCACGTCGGCCTGATCGACATGACCGGCCGCTCCATCGTCGAAGGCGCCTGGCTCGCCGACCCCGGCGTCGAGATCCCCGAGGGCGCCGCCGCGGTCCACGGCATCACCACCGAACGCGCTCGCGCCGACGGTCGTCCCGCGGCCGAGGTCGTGGCGGAGATCATCGCCGCGGTCGAGGCCGTGTTCGCCCGAGGCATCCCGCTCGTGATCTACAACGCCCCGTACGACCTGACCGTCCTCGATCGCGAGGCAAAGCGCCACGGCATCGCCTCCCCCGTCATCGGCAACGTCGTCGACCCGCTCGTGATCGACAAGGCGCTCGACACCTTCCGGAAGGGCAAGCGCACGCTCGAGGCCGCGTCGGAGCTCTACGGCGTCACCCTCGACGACGCGCACGACGCCGGGGCCGACGCCATCGCTGCCGGGCGTGTCGCGCAGGCCATCGCGGCGAAGTACCCGCAGGAGCTCGGTGTCTCCGCCGAGGAGCTCCACCGCAAGCAGGTCGGCTGGTGCGCCGAGCAGGCCAGCTCGTTCCAGGACTACATGCGGAAGAAGCGCGACCCGTCCTTCACGGCCGACGGTCGCTGGCCGCACCGCAACGCCGGCTGAGCCGCGGGCGCGACGCTCTCGCGCGCCTGGCGCTGGCACCGCCGCCGCCGCCGAACCACGCAAACGACATCGAACCGGGTCACGCGCCCGGTTCGATGTCGTTTCCGTGGTTCGACCCGGCCCGCCGCCGCTGGTGCTGCGCGTCGCCGCCGCCGCGCCGCCGCCCCGCACAACCAAAGTGCCGCCGAGCCGTGCGTCGCCGCGGTTCGAACGCACTTTGGTTGTGCGAAGCGCCCCGCCGCCGCACCGCCGCGCCGCCACCGCACCGCACCGCACCGCCATCGCCGCACCGTTCGCCGCCACCACGCCGCCGCCGCTGACGCTGCCGCGCCGCCGCCGCCGCGCACAACCAAAGTGCCGCTGAGCCGTGCGTCGCCGCGGTTCGAACGCACTTTGGTTGTGCGAAGCGCCCCGCCGCCGCCCCGCCGCCGCCGCGCGACCGGCCGCCCGCACGACGAAACGGGCGGCCCTCCCGAAGGAGAGCCGCCCGTCTCGTGGAGCGAAGGGCTGCTTACTTGCCGAAGCCCTTGAAGCGCTGGTTGAACTTCTCGACGCGACCGGCCGAGTCGAGGATGCGCTGCTTGCCCGTGTAGAACGGGTGCGACGCGGACGAGATCTCGACGTCGATGACCGGGTAGGTCGCACCGTCGAGCTCGATGGTCTTGTCGCTGTTCGCGGTCGAACGCGTCAGGAACGTCTCACCGGAAGCCAGGTCGCGGAAGACGATGGCGCGGTACTCGGGGTGGGTGTCGGTCTTCATGGAGATTCCTCGGATAGCGGTTGTGGAAAGGTGCGCGGCACTCGCACGAGCACGTGCACGCGCACGACGCGGGAAGTCTGCGGCTTGCGCCAGCCGTCTACGTTACCAGACAGCGAGCCGCAACGGGAGCAGGATCAGGCCGCGCGTGCCGTGTAGCGGCCGGCGTCCTTCGTGACGGTCAGGTCGATGCCGAACGCCTGGGTGAGGGTCTCGGCGGTGAGGACCTCGTCGATGGGCCCAGCGGCCTGCACGTGGCCGTCGGCGAGGACCAGCGCGTGGGTGAACCCGGCGGGGATCTCCTCGACGTGGTGGGTGACGATGACGATCGCGGGCGAGTCGTCGCTCTGGGCGTAGCCGCCGAGGGTGCGGACGAGGCTCTCTCGTGCGCCGAGGTCGAGCGACGCCGCGGGCTCGTCGAGGAACAGGATCTCCGGGTCCGTCATCACGGCGCGGGCGATCTGGACGCGCTTCTGCTCGCCGTCGCTCAGCTCGCCGAACGTGCGGTCGGTGAACGCGCCGAGGCCCCACTCGTCGAGCACGCGCTGCGCACGGCGGACGTCGAGCTCCTCGTACTCCTCGTTCCAGCGACCCGTGACCGAGTACGCGGCGGTGAGGACCACGTCGATGACCTTCTCGGTCACCGGGATCCGACGCGCGAGGGCGGTCGACGCGAAGCCGATGCGGGGCCGGAGCTCGAACAGGTCGGCGCCGCCGAGTTCCGTGCCGAGCACCTCGACCTCACCCGAGGTCGGGAAGGTCTGCGCGCCCGCGACCTGCAGCAGCGTGGTCTTGCCGGCACCGTTGGCACCGAGCACGACCCAGCGTTCGTCGTCCTGCACCTCCCACGAGATCTCGTCGAGGATGGTGGCCCCGTTGCGGACCACGGAGACGTCTGACAAGCGCACGACCGAGGGCATGCGTCAAGCCTACGGGGTCCGGCCGAGCACCTCGTCGTAGACCTGCCGTGTCCGCTGGGCGATCGCGTCCCAGGTGAACTCGGTCTCGACGCGGAGCCGTCCGGCGCGGCCCATGAGCTTCGCCAGCCCCTCGTCGGCGAGGACCTCTTCGAGGGTCGCCGCGAGGTCGGCCACGAAGCGGTCCGGGTCCGTCGGCGTGCCGGTACCGTCCTGCACCTGGTCGATCGGCACGACGCGTCCGGTGAAGCCGTCGGCGACGACCTCGGGGATGCCGCCGGTGCCGGTGCCGACGACGGGGATCCCGCACGCCATGGCCTCGAGGTTGACGATCCCGAGCGGCTCGTAGACCGACGGGCAGACGAACACCGTGCCGGAGGACAGCACGTTCACGATCTCCTGGTGGGAGAGCATCCGGTCGATCCAGACGACGCCGTCCCGGGTGGAACGCAGCGAGTCGACCAGCGCGGTGACCTCGGCCATGATCTCCGGCGTGTCCGGGGCGCCGGCGCAGAGGACGATCTGGACGTCCTCCGGCAGCGACGCCACCGCACGGAGCAGGTAGGGCAGGCCCTTCTGCCGCGTGATGCGGCCGACGAACACGACGCTCCGCTTCGACGGGTCGATCCCAAGGCCGCGCACGGCGTCGTCGTCGACGGTCGGCTTCCACTCCTCGATGTCGATGCCGTTGTAGACGACGTGCACCTTCGCCGGGTCGATCGACGGGTACGAGCGGAGGATGTCCGCGCGCATGGCCTTCGACACCGCGATGACGCCGTCGGCCTGCTCGAACGCCTCGCGCTCCATCCAGCTCGACAGGCGGTACCCGCCGCCGAGCTGCTCGGCCTTCCACGGGCGGAGCGGCTCGAGGCTGTGCGCGGTGACGACGTGCGGGACGCCGTAGGTCAACTGCGCGATCCGGCCTGCCGCGTTCGCGTACCAGGTGTGCGAGTGCACGACGTCGGCGCCCTCGACGTCGGCCGCGATGGCGACGTCGGTGCCGAGCGCCTGCAGCGCGCCGTTGGCCTGCTCGAGACCGTCCGGGGTCCGGTAGGCCCACACGTCGGCCTCGTCGCGGAACGCCCCGAAGGCGCGGACGCGCACCTCGGTGTCCGTCCCGGACCGCAGCGCCGCGGTCAGTTCGGCCACGTGGACACCCGCACCGCCGTAGACCTCCGGCGGATACTCCCTGGTCAGCAGATCGACTCGCACGCGTTCAACGTAACGGGTTCCCAGTGCTGACGCCTACTGTGAGCGGCATGGCACCAAAGAAGGTATTCGGCATCGTGCTCGCCGGAGGCGAGGGAAAGCGGCTCATGCCGCTCACGGCCGACCGCGCGAAGCCCGCTGTCCCGTTCGGCGGGAACTTCCGTCTCATCGACTTCGCGCTCTCGAACCTGGTGAACTCCGGGCTGCAGAAGGTCGTGGTCCTGACCCAGTACAAGTCCCACAGCCTCGACCGCCACGTCGCCGAGACCTGGCGCATGGAGGGCCTGCTCGGCTCCTACGTCGCCTCGGTGCCGGCGCAGCAGCGACTCGGCAAGCGCTGGTTCGCCGGCTCGGCGGACGCGATCCTGCAGTCACTCAACCTGCTCCGTGACGAACGACCCGACATCGTCGTCGTGGTCGGCGCGGACCACGTGTACCGGATGGACTTCCACCAGATGGTCGAGGCGCACATCGCTTCCGGCCGCAGCGCCACCGTCGCCGCGATCCGGCAGCCGATCGGCCTCGCCGACCAGTTCGGCGTGATCCAGGTCGCCGACGACGACCCGACGAAGATCGAGGCCTTCCTCGAGAAGCCGAAGGACGCCGTCGGGCTCGCCGACTCCCCCGGCGAGATCCTCGCGTCGATGGGCAACTACGTCTTCAACGCCGACGCCCTGGTGGACGCGGTCCTCCGCGACGGTCAGATCGAGACGTCGGACCACGACATGGGCGGCGACATCGTCCCCGACTTCGTGAACCGCGGCGACGCTGGCGTGTACGACCTCAAGCGCAACGACGTGCCCGGGTCGAACGAGCGCGACCGGTACTACTGGCGCGACGTGGGGACGATCGACTCGTTCTACGACGCCCACATGGACCTCATCGCGCCGGTGCCGGTGTTCAACCTGTACAACCAGGACTGGCCGATCTTCAACCAGCAGACGAACCTGCCCCCGGCGAAGTTCGTCCGTGACGCGAACGGCAACACCGGGTCCACCGTGGACTCGCTCGTGTCGCTCGGCTGCCTCGTCTCCGGCGCGCAGGTCGAACGCAGCATGATCGGCCCGTGGTGCGGCATCGACTCCGGCGCGAAGGTGCTCGACTCGATCGTGTTCGAGCGGGCGTCGATCGGCGCCGGTTCCGTCGTGAACCGCGCGATCCTCGACAAGGACGTGGTCATCGCGCCGGGCGCGAAGGTCGGCGTCGACCGCGAGGCGGACGAAGCCCGCGGCTTCACCGTCACCGAATCCGGCATCACCGTGGTCGGCAAGGGCGTCCGCGTCGACGCGTAGATGCGCACCAGCACACTGCCTGGAGGCGCGGCGCACGTCACACGGACGACCGCGCCTCCTGCAGTCGGTACCGTTGGTGCGTGCCCCGCTTCCTCATCGTCCTCGATGCCGATTCCACGCTCCTCGAGGACGAGGTCATCGAGCTGCTGGCCGACAGCGCGGGAACCCGGCCACAGGTGGAGGCGATCACGGAGCGCGCCATGCGCGGGGAGATCGACTTCGCCGAGAGCCTCCGGGAGCGTGTCGCGACCCTGGCGGGCCTCCAGGTCGACGTCTTCCGTCGTGCGCAGGACGCGGTCCGTGTGACGCGCGGAGCCGACGAACTCGTCCGCGGGGTGCACGCCGCCGGCGGCACCGTGGGGGTGGTGTCCGGCGGGTTCCACGAGGTCCTCGACCCGTTCGCGGAACGACTCGGGCTCGACCACTGCCGGGCGAACCGGCTCGAGGTGACCGACGGCGTCCTCACCGGGCGGGTGCTCGGCGACGTCGTCGACGCGCACGCCAAGGCCGTGGCGCTGCGGGAGTGGGCAGCGGCCGGCGGCGTGGACGCGGCGCGGACCGTGGCGGTCGGCGACGGCGCGAACGACCTCGAGATGATGCGCGTCGCCGCCCTGTCGGTCGCGTTCGACGCGAAGCCGCGGGTGCGCGAGCAGGCGGACGTGGCGGTCGTCGACCGCGACCTGTCCGCGGTGCTCGCGACGCTCGGCCTCCGCGGCTGAGCGGACCGTCCGGTTCTTCGCGCTCAGCGGCACCTCACGCGCGCGAGCACCCGTGAACTGTCGCTGGGCACGAAACGACGCGCAGGCGCAGGCGCTGGCGGGGTCAGTGCCCCATGCCGAGGCCACCGTCGACCGGGATCACCGCTCCGGAGATGTACCCGGCACCGTCCCCGGCGAGGAACAGCGTGGCGTCCGCGACGTCGTCGACCGTGCCGTAGCGGGCGGCCGGGATCTGCTTCTTGAACTCGGCCTGCAGCTCGTCCGGCAGCGCCGCCGTCATGTCGGTCTGGATGAACCCGGGCGCGACGACGTTGGCGGTGATCCCGCGCGAGCCGAGCTCCCGCGTGATCGAGCGGGCCATGCCGACGAGGGCGGCCTTCGACGAGGCGTAGTTGACCTGGCCGACCTGGCCGTACGCGCCGACGACGCTCGACATCAGCACGATGCGACCGAACTTGGCCTTCATCATGCCCTTGGTGGCGCGCTTGACGACCCGGAAGGTGCCGGTCAGGTTGGTGTCGATCACGCTCGTGAAGTCCTCTTCGGACATCCGGAGCAGCAGCTGGTCGTTCGTGATGCCGGCGTTCGCCACGAGCACCTCGATCGGTCCGAGCTCGGCCTCGACGCGGGTGAACGCGGCGTCCACCGAGGCACTGTCGGTGATGTCGGCCTGCACCGTGAGCGCACCCTCGGGGCCACCCTGCCCGCTCCGGGACGTCACGGCGACGCGGTGTCCGGCGGCGACGAACCGTGCGGCGAGGGCGTGGCCGATGCCGCGGTTGCCGCCGGTGACGAGGACGGTACGGGGGGTGCTCATGGTCGCTCCGTTCGGGGTGGGGTGCTCGGCGCGCCGATGCCGGGACCGGTCGGACACGCCCGGACGAGCGTACCGGAGCCGATGGACGCACCTGTCCCCCGCGTGCTGCCCACATCTGTCAGTGGTCGGGCTTAGGCTGGACCAGGGCAGAGGAAAGAACATCGGATGAAGCAGACGAACAGCATCACGTCCCTCCCGGACTCACCGGAGCAGGACCGCGCGCACCGCCTGTCCCGTTACGTCTGGCAGATGGCCGTCCGTGTGGTCTTCTTCGTCGGCGCAGTGCTCGTGTGGTCCGTCTGGCACACCTGGCTCGCCGTCATCCCGATCGTCCTCGCCGGCGTCATCCCGTGGGTCGCCGTGGTGATCGCGAACGCCGGCAACCACACCGAGAGCGACATCGTCTCGCCCGCCGGTGCCATCGAGCTGTACGACGCCGTCGACCCGGGCCTCCGCGAACAGCAGGAGGACGCCCGTGCCGAGGCGTACCGCGCCGAGCAGGACCGTCTGCGTGAACAGGCCCAGCACGCGCAGGAAGAGTGGCAGCGCACCGGCGACCGGTCCCGTGTCTGGGGTCGTCGCTGATGGGCGCGACCTTCGACCTCGTCACCGAACCCGGTTCGACCCCGGTGTGCTCGCGCGCCGGCTGCGTCTCGACCGCCGCCTGGCGCGTCAACTGGCGGAACCCGCGGATCCACGCGATCGACCGGGTGAAGATCTGGGCGGCGTGCGACGAGCACCGCGACTTCCTCGCCGACTACCTGCGCTCCCGGTCCTTCCCCGTGCGGGTGACGGGCATGCACGAGGACGTGGACCGACTCGACGACGAGCGTGACCCGGCCGACGCCCCGAAGAACGACGTCGGTGCGCGTGCGGCCGGTGAGCGCCGGTGACGGATCAGTTCGACCCCGGCTCCCGGTACGGCCGTCGGCACGCCCAGAAGCTCGAACGCGCGGCCGCTGCCGACCGTGCGCGTGCGGACACCCGTGCGGAGCGCGACCCGGACGAACCCTTCGTCGGCTGGCGGTTCGTGCAGAGCCGGCGGTGGCTCGGCTACTTCGCCATCGCCGTGGCGTTCGCGATCGTCTGCACGCTGTTCGGCATGTGGCAGTGGGACCGCCGCAACGAGGCCGTCCGTCAGAACGAACAGGTCGCGCAGAACTACGAGCACACCCCCGTGCCGCTCGACCAGGCGCTCCCCCGGGCCACCAGCTGGGACGACTCGCAGACCTGGCTCCGCGTGAGCGTCACCGGTCGCTACGACGTCGACGACCAGCTGCTCGTCCGCAACCGCGTGCACAACGGGCAGCCCGGCTTCGAGGTCCTGACGCCCCTCGTCACCGACGACGGCCGCGCGTTCGTCGTCGACCGGGGCTGGGTCCCGACCGGCAACGCGCAGGACGCCCCCGACCACGTGCCGGCTCCCCCCACCGGCGAGGTCACCGCGATCGTGCGGCTGCAGCAGAGCGAGCCGCGCATCCCCGGCCGCACCGACCCGGCCCACACCGACCAGGTGCAGTCGGTGACGCTGTCCGACGTCGCGAAGAAGGTCGACCCGCCGATCTGGACCGGCGCCTACGGCCAGCTCGCGTCCGAGTCCCCGGCCCCGGCCGAGGCCCGCCCGCTCGGCTGGGACCGGCCGACCGCCGACACCGGCCTGCACCTCAGCTACTTCATCCAGTGGTTCATGTTCGCGGCCGGTGGCTTCGGCTTCCTCGCGTACCTCATGGTGCAGGAGTACCGGAACCTCAACCAGGACGACCCGGACGAGCGCGAGCGCGCCCTCGAGCGGCAGCGCCGCAAGGACGCCAAGCCCAAGACGGACGCCGAGATCGAGGACGAGCTGCTCCGCACCGGCCGCTGACGCGCCGGTTGCTGATGCGCCGGCCGCTGACTGGCCAGCTGCGGAGCCAGCCACGGACGGACTGGAGGCACGTCGCGGGCCCGCCACGTGCCTCCAGTCCGGCTCAACGCACCACGCGTGTCACGCGAGCTCGATGAGCTCCGCGTAGTCCTTGTTCCAGTGGTCCTCGGTGCCGTCCGGCAGCAGCAGGACGCGCTCGGGGTTGAGCGCCTCGACCGCACCGGCGTCGTGGGAGACGAGGACGACCGCACCCTCGTAGCCCGCCAGCGCGCCGAGGATCTCCTCGCGCGAGGCCGGGTCGAGGTTGTTCGTGGGCTCGTCGAGCAGGAGCACGTTCGCACCCGACACCACGATCATCGCGAGCGACAGGCGGGTCTTCTCACCACCGGACAGGACGCCGGCCTTCTTGTAGCCGTCGTCGCCGGTGAACAGGAAGGAGCCGAGGACCCGACGGGCCTCGGTCTCGTTGAGCTCCGTCGACGCCGACACCATGTTCTCGATGACGGTGCGGTTCACGTCGATGTTCTCGTGCTCCTGGGCGTAGTACCCGATGCGCAGGCCGTGCCCGGGCAGGATCTCGCCCGTGTCCGGCTGGTCGGCGCCCGCGAGGATCCGCAGCAGCGTCGTCTTGCCCGCACCGTTGAACCCGAGGATGACGACGCGCGAGCCGCGGTCGATCGCCAGGTCGACACCCGCGAAGATCTCGAGCGACCCGTACGACTTCGACAGGCCTTCGGCCATGAGCGGCGTGCGGCCGCACGGCACCGGCGTCGGGAACCGGAGCTTCGCGACGCGGTCGGCGACGCGCTCGTCCTCGAGGCCGGCGAGCAGCTTGTCCGCGCGCGCCACCATCTGGTGCGCGGCGGCGGCCTTCGAGGCCTTCGCGCCGAACCGTGCGGCCTGGTCCTTCAGCGTGGCGGCCTTCTTCTCGGCGTTCGCGCGTTCCTTGCGGCGGCGCTCCTCGTCGGCGGCACGCTGCCGCTGGTAGAGCTTCCAGCCCATGTTGTAGACGTCGATCGACTGACGGTTGGCGTCGAGGTAGAAGACGCGGTTGACGACCTCGTCCACCAGCTCCACGTCGTGGGAGATGATGATGACGCCGCCGGCGTAGGTCTTCAGGTGCTCGCGGAGCCACACGACCGAGTCGGCGTCGAGGTGGTTCGTCGGCTCGTCGAGGATCATCGTCTCGGCATCGGAGAACAGGATCCGGGCGAGCTCGATGCGACGCCGCTGGCCACCCGACAGGGTCTTCAGCTGCTGGTCGAGGATGCGGTCCGGCAGCTTGAGGTTCGACGCGATCGACGCGGCCTCGGCCTCGGCCGCGTAGCCGCCGAGCGCGTTGAACTGGTCGTCGAGCCGGCTGTACCGGCGCATCGCCTTCTCGGCCACGGCCGGGTCGGTGCTCGCCATGTCGAGCGTCGCGAGGCGGATGCCCTCCACGAGCTCGCCGAGCCCACGGGCGTCGAGGATGCGCTTCCGCGCGGTCTCCTCCGGGTCACCGGAGCGCGGGTCCTGCGGCAGGTACCCGATCTCACCACCGCGGTCGATCGTGCCGCCGGTGGGCTGGGTCTCGCCCGCGAGGGCCTTCGTCATCGTCGTCTTCCCCGCGCCGTTGCGGCCGACGAGACCGATCTTGTCGCCCTTCTCGACGCGGAAGGAGACATCCTCCATGAGGAGGCGAGCCCCGACGCGGATCTCGAGTTCGTGCACGGCAAGCACAGTGGACGTCCAATCAGTTGGTGGGTTTGCACAACGGTGTGTGCCGGAGGTGCACCGCTACGCTGACGGGACCGATGGTCCTGAACAGGACCAGCAGTCCATTCTAGGAGAATCCATGACGAACGCCACCGGGTTCGCTCCCCGCGCAGTCCTCGCCGACCGTCTGCGCACCCACGGCCTGGCCACCGACGCCGCCCTGATCGCCGGAGGCGCCCTGTTCACGGCCGTCATGGCGCAGGTGCAGGTCCCGATGTGGCCGGTGCCGATCACCGGGCAGACCCTGGCCGTCGTGCTCGTCGGCGCCACCCTCGGTGCCCGCCGCGGCATGCTCTCGCTGCTCGTCTACGCCGTCGCCGGCCTGGCGGGTGCGCCGTTCTTCGCCGAGATGACCGGCGGTCTGCAGGCCCTCGCCGTCCCGAGCTTCGGGTACGTCATCGGCTTCATCCCGGCCGCGGGCGTCGTCGGCTGGCTCGCCCGCCGCAACTGGGACCGCCACGTCGGCCGTGCCGCGGTGGCGTTCACGCTCGCGAGCGCGATCCCGTTCGTGACCGGCCTGCCCTACCTGGCCGTCGTGCTCGGGCAGCTCGGCGCGCCGAACGACCTGCAGTCGGTGCTCGCCGCCGGCCTGTACCCGTTCATCGTGGGCGGGGTGGCGAAGGCGCTCATCGCCGCGGGCACCCTACCGCTGGCGTGGAAGGCCGTCGGCCGCCGCTGACCCGCACGCAGGAGGGCCCCGCACCATCCCGGTGCGGGGCCCTCCTGCGTGCGCGGGGCGCACGACGGCGCCGGGGGTCCGCCGAGCGGGCGCGACGCGCCAGGCGCCGTCCGCCGAGCGGGCGGGACGCGCCGCTACGGCGCACCGAGCGTGCCGTATTCGGCCCGCTCACGCCCGGCTGTGGGCCGGCGCACAGACGGACGGGAGGCGCGGTGCCAGCTGGCACCGCGCCTCCCGTCCGTCGTGTGGTGGCGTCTAGATCGAGAACCCGAGCGCGCGCATCATCTCGCGCCCGTCGTCGGTGATCCGCTCCGGACCCCACGGCGGCATCCACACCCAGTTGATGCGGAACGCGTCGACGATGCCGTCGAGCGCGTTGGCGGTGTCACCCTCGATGACGTCGGTCAGCGGGCAGCCCGCGCTCGTGAGCGTCATGCTGATCACGAGGGCCGTCGCCTCGTCGTCCCAGGCGAGGTCGTAGATGAGCCCGAGGTCGACGATGTTCACGCCGAGCTCCGGGTCCTGCACCTCTTTCAGGCCCTCGACGACCTCGTCGAACTTGTCCGGTGCGAGTGCGGTGATCATCAGTTCCCCGCAGCTGCGGCCGCGGCGGCCTGCACGTAGCGGTCGTAGCCCTCGCTCTCGAGGCGCTCGGCGAGCTCGGGGCCGCCCTGCTCGGCGACCTTGCCCGCGACGAACACGTGCACGAAGTCCGGCTTGATGTAGCGGAGGATGCGCGTGTAGTGGGTGATCAGCAGCACGCCGAGGCCGGTGGCCGCCTTCGCGCGGTTGACGCCCTCGGACACGATCTTCAGCGCGTCGACGTCGAGGCCGGAGTCGGTCTCGTCGAGCACGGCGAACTTCGGCTTGAGGAGCTCGAGCTGCATGATCTCGTGGCGCTTCTTCTCGCCGCCGGAGAAGCCCTCGTTGACGTTGCGCTCGGCGAAGGCCGAGTCCATCTTGAGGTCGGCCATCGACTGGCGCAGGTCCTTCACCCAGCTGCGGAGCGCGGGGGCCTCGCCGTCGATCGCGGTCTTCGCGGTGCGGAGGAAGTTCGACACCGTGACGCCGGGGATCTCGACCGGGTACTGCATGGCGAGGAACATGCCGGCGCGGGCACGCTCGTCGACGCTCATCGCGAGGACGTCCTGGCCGTCGAGGGTGATCGAGCCGCCGACGACGTTGTAGCGCGGGTGGCCGGCGATCGTGTAGGCGAGAGTGGACTTGCCGGAGCCGTTCGGCCCCATGATCGCGTGGATCTCGCCCTCGTTGATCGTGAGGTCGACGCCCTTGAGGATCTCCTTGACACCCTGGTCGGTGTCGATCGAGACCTGCAGGTCGCGGATTTCGAGAGTGGACATTGCGTTCCTTCGGTTGCAGCTGTGGTGCGGCGTCAGCCGCGGGAAGAGAGTGTGGGGGTCCCCGGTCGCCCGGGGGCGGAGACCGGTCAGTCGACCGGCACGGGGTCGTGCACGTCGACGTAGACGTCGCCGTCGCGGACCTCGACCCGGAAGACCGGGACGGGCTCGTACGCCGGGAAGTTCTGCGGCTTGCCGGTGACCAGCGAGAACCGGGAGCCGTGCGCCCAGCACTCGAGCGAGTCACCCTCGACGAACCCCTCCGCCAGGGAGATGTCGCCGTGGGTGCACGTGTCGCCGATGGCGTGCACGGTACCCGCGGAGTCCTTCACGATGGCGACCGCGGTGCCGTCGACCACGGCGCGCATCGGGCTGTCCACCGCGATGTCCGCCTCGGCGCAGACCTTCGTCGACATCAGGCCGTGGCTGCTTCCGTCTCGGGCGCGGCGAGGACCGTGCGCCCTTCGAGGAGCTCCTGCTCGACGGCTGCGATGAGGCGTTCCTCGAGCTCGGGCGCGCCGATCTTCTGGATGACCTCGACGAGGAAGCCGAGCACGACCAGTCGGCGTGCCTCTTCCTCGGGGATGCCGCGGGACTGCAGGTAGAACAGCTGCTCGTCGTCGAAGCGACCGGTCGCACTCGCGTGGCCGGCGCCCTCGATGTTGCCCGTCTCGATCTCGAGGTTCGGGATGCTGTCCGCGCGCGTGCCGTCGGTGAGGACGAGGTTGCGGTTCTGCTCGTACGAGTCCGTGCCGTCGCCGGCGCGCCCGATGAGGACGTCGCCGATCCAGACGGTGTGCGCACCCTGGCCCTGCAGCGCGCCCTTGTAGTTGACCCGACCGCGCGTGTTCGGCGCGTCGTGGTTCACGTAGACCTGCTGCTCGATGTACTGCCCGGCGTCGGCGAAGTACACGCCGTACATCTCGGTGTCCGCGCCCTGCGCGCCGAGGTGCGTCGACGGGTTGACCCGCACGACGTCACCGCCGAGCGAGACCACGACGTGCTTGAGGAAGGCGTCGCGGCCGACCTCGGCGAAGTGCGTCGACACGTGCACGGCGTCGTCGGCCCAGTCCTGCAGGCTGACGACGGTCAGGCGTGCACCCTCGTGCACGACGATCTCGACGTTCTCGCTGAGGAGCGCCGAGCCGCGGTTGTCGAGCACGACGATGCCCTGTGCGTGCGCCTCGGCCGTGATGACCGTGTGCGCCGCGCGGGGCTGCGTGCCGAAGTCCGAACGAGTGAGCGTGAGGAACTCGTGCGCCTCGGTCGCCTTGACGGTGATCGCGAGCACCGCGTCACGCGCGGTCCAGGCGGCCGCGGCGGCGCGGTCCTCGGGCAGACCGGCGGTGCCGACGCGGGGGTCGTCGCTGCGGCCCCACTCGACGTCGGCGCCGTCGGACTGACGGGCGAGGAACGGGTAGGCGGATCCGTCGAGGCCACCGGCGAGGAGCGGCTGGAGCTTCGCGAGCGGCGCGAACTTCCAGTTCACCTCACGCCCGGTGACCGTCGGGAAGGCGTCGATGTCGCCGGACTGCGGGCGCTCCGAACGGGTCTGGACGGGGATGTCCTTGCCCGTCGGGGCGTCCCAGCCGCCGTCCGAGTGCGCGCCGGCACCGTGCTGCGCGGGAGTCGCCGGGGTCGGCTGCGCGGACTCGGCCGGAGCGATCGGCTGGTCGATGTGGGGAGGGGTGGAGCTGGACATCTAGCCGACGGATCCTTCCATGCTCATCTCGATGAGCTTGTTGAGTTCGAGTGCATACTCCATCGGGAGCTCGCGGGCGATCGGCTCGATGAAGCCGCGGACGATCATCGCCATTGCCTCGTCCTCGGGCATGCCGCGCGACATGAGGTAGAACAGCTGCTCCTCGCTCACGCGGGAGACCGTCGCCTCGTGCCCGAGCTGGACGTCGTCGACGCGGATGTCGATCGCCGGGTAGGTGTCCGACCGCGAGATCGTGTCCACCAGGAGGGCGTCGCAGCGGACGGTGTTCGCCGCGTGGTGCGCGTTCGGGTCGACCCGGACCTCGCCGCGGTAGCCCGCACGGCCACCGCCACGGGCGATCGACTTCGAGACGATCGAGGACGTCGTGTACGGCGCCATGTGGATCATCTTCGCGCCGGCGTCCTGGTGCTGACCCGGGCCGGCGAAGGCGACGGAGAGCGTCTCGCCCTTGGCGTGCTCACCGGCGAGGTAGATCGACGGGTACTTCATCGTGACCTTGGAGCCGATGTTGCCGTCGATCCACTCCATCGTCGCGCCCTCGTGCGCGATCGCACGCTTGGTGACGAGGTTGTAGACGTTGTTCGACCAGTTCTGGATCGTCGTGTAGCGAACGCGGGCGTTCTTCTTCACGATGATCTCGACGACGGCCGAGTGCAGCGAGTCCGACTTGTAGATCGGGGCGGTGCAGCCCTCGATGTAGTGGACGTAGGAGTCTTCGTCCGCGATGATCAGCGTCCGCTCGAACTGGCCCATGTTCTCGGTGTTGATCCGGAAGTAGGCCTGCAGCGGGATCTCGACGTGCACGCCCTTCGGGACGTAGACGAACGAGCCGCCGGACCAGACGGCCGTGTTCAGCGCGGCGAACTTGTTGTCGCCGGCCGGGATCACGGTGCCGAAGTACTCCTCGAAGATCTCCGGGTGCTCACGGAGCGCGGTGTCCGTGTCCATGAAGATGACGCCCTGCTGCTCCAGGTCCTCGCGGATCTGGTGGTAGACGACCTCGGACTCGTACTGCGCGGCGACGCCGGCGACGAGGCGCTGACGTTCGGCCTCGGGGATGCCGAGCTTCTCGTAGGTCGCACGGATGTCCTCGGGGAGGTCCTCCCACGACTGCGCCTGCTTCTCGGTGGAGCGCACGAAGTACTTGATGTTGTCGAAGTCGATGCCGGTCAGGTCGGCACCCCACGTCGGCATCGGCTTGCGGCCGAAGAGCGACAGGCCCTTGAGCCGGTTCTTGAGCATCCACTCGGGCTCGTTCTTGAGGTTCGAGATGTCGGTGACGACCTCTTCCGAGATGCCACGACGGGCGGAGGCCCCGGCCTTGTCGGAGTCGGACCAGCCGAACTCGTATTGGCCGAGCCCCTCGAGCTCGGGACGGTCGATGAGCACGTCGGACATGGTCTCCTCGTTTCCTTCTCGCGGGGCAGCGTCTTCCGGGTGTCAACCCGTGGCGTCTGGACGCCATTCCACCGCGGACCGCCGACACGCTGATCTGTGCACGGCGGGCACGGTGTTGCTCCCTCGCAACGTCGATGGTTCCACGCAGTCCTGGGTTCCACCGGCGATCTCGGCCCATTCGGAGCCGGCGCCTGCCTAGACTTGACTGCTGCTGAACCCTCGAATCCTACAGGTTCGCCGCACGGAACAACAGGAAGGCACCACCCTCGTGACTCGCGTCGTCTCCCCCGTCGACCAGGACGTCCGGACCCCGCGGTGGTGGTCCCTCCCCCGGATCGTCGACCAGCGCGTCGTCGTGCTCGCCTGGGCGTCGTTCGTCGTCGAGGTCGTCCTCATCGGCACCGGCGGCCTCGTGCGCCTCACCGCGTCCGGCCTCGGATGCCCGACCTGGCCCAAGTGCACGGCGGATTCGCTCGTGTCGACGCCGGAGATGGGCGTCCACGGCATCATCGAGTTCGGCAACCGGCTCCTCACCTTCGTGCTCGTCATCGTGGCCATCGCGATGTTCCTGCTCGTGGTCCGGATGCGCCGGACGCGCCCGGAGCTCTTCTGGCTCGCGTTCGCCCAGGGCGCAGCGATCCCGGTGCAGGCCGTCATCGGCGGCATGAGCGTCTGGACGAACCTCAACCCGTTCGTCGTCGGGCTGCACTTCGTCGTGTCCGCCGCGCTGACCGCCGTGACCGCCACGCTCGTGTTCCGCGCGATGAACGGCCCGCGCACCGCGGACAGGCTCGTCCCCGGTTGGTACACGGGCGTCGTCCGCGGCACGATCGCCGCGGTCGTCGTGACCGTCCTCGTGGGCATCCTCACCACCGGCAGCGGCCCGCACGCCGGCGCCGACGAAGCCGTGGACGGTGGCCGCCTGCACCGCACCGGCTTCGACCCCGCCGTCATGGAGCACCTGCACGCGATCCCCGCCTACGTGCTCTTCGCGCTCACCCTCGTGCTCGTCGTCGGCGCCGTCCGCCTGCGCCTGTCGAGCCGCTGGGCGCTGCTGCTCCTCGTCGTCGAGTTCCTGCAGATCGCGGTCGGCCTCACCCAGGCGCGCACCGGGCTGCCGGTCGGGCTCGTCGGCACGCACATGGTCCTGGCCGGTCTCCTCGTGGGAGCGACGACGGTGGTCGCGCTCTCGACGCGCGGGACCGGCGGCCGCCACGCGGTGCGCGAGGCGCTCCCCGCCTGATCGGCACGTCGCACGTCCGACACCCCACGAGTCGATCGACTCGTGGGGTGTCGTTCGTTGCGCACGCATCCGGTGCGGGTGCATCGAACGACGTCCCACCCGTCGATCGACGCGTGGGACGTCGCAGTGTGCGCACGCATCGGCAGCGCGGCGCGGGACGCGACCAGCGGCCGGCCTGGAGGCGCGGTGCGGCCCCGCCACGCGCCTCCAGGCCGGCGACCGGTCGCGCCCACCGCACGCGCCGCGCGCAGGCGGTCTGCCGCGCACCCGGTACGACATCGCCGATGTCGTACGACGACGACCCTGTCGCAACCACGCGTGCGCAACGACCCGCGCACGCAACGGACGACACCGTCGCTGTCGTACGACGACGACCCTGTCGCAACCACGCGTGCGCAACGACCCGCGCACGCAACGGACGACACCGTCGCTGTCGTACGACGACGACCCTGTCGCAACCACGCGTGCGCAACGACCCGCGCACGCAACGGACGACACCATCGCTGTCGTACGACGACGACGATGTCGCACCGAGTCGACGGACCCAGCGCCAGCCCGCAAGCGCAGCGCGCGCCCGCGCCCGGCTAGCGCGCGCCCGCGCCCGGCTAGAAGGTGAAGACCTGCGGCAGCAGCGGGTCGATGCCCACCGCGATGAAGAGCAGCGTCAGGTACGTGATCGAGCTGTGGAAGACCCGCATCGGCTGCACGTGCTCGACGTGCTGGATCGCCCGCGAGTACAGGCGGTGCGACTCGACCACGAACCAGATCCCGCCGGCCAGCGCGACCACCGTGTAGAGCGGCCCCATGTGCGCGACCGGGATGAGGAGCAGCGAGCAGACCAGCGTCGCCCAGGCGTACAGGACGACCTGCAGCCCGACGACGGTGCGACCCCGGACGACCGCGAGCATCGGCACGTCGGCGGCGTCGTAGTCGTCGCGGTACTTCATCGACAGCGGCCAGTAGTGCGGCGGCGTCCAGAGGAAGATCACCATGAAGAGGATGACCGGCGCCCAGGTCAGCGAACCGGTGACGCCCGCCCAGCCGATGAGCACGGGCATGCAGCCGGCCGACCCACCCCAGACGATGTTCTGCGGGGTGCGGCGCTTGAGCCACAGCGTGTAGACGAACACGTAGATGAGGATCGCGATGACGCTCAGGGCGGCGGCGAGCCAGTTCACCAGGAAGCCGAGCACCGCGGTCGACAGGACCCCGAGCACCCACGAGAACACGAGGGCCTCGCGGTCGGAGAGCTCGCCGGTGACGAGCGGTCGGGTGCTCGTCCGCTTCATCAGGCGGTCGATGTCGCGGTCGATGTAGCAGTTGAACGCCGAGGCCGAGCCGGCGGACATCGCGCCACCGAGCATGGTCCAGAAGACGAGCCAGAGGTCCGGGACGCCGCGCTCGGCGAGGAACATCGTCGGCGCCGTCGTGACGAGGAGGAGCTCCATGACCCGCGGCTTCGTCAGGGAGACGTACGCACGGACCTTGCGGGACAGCGCCGACCGGGGTCGATCGGTGTCGGGCCGGGTCACGGTGGCAGTCGGCAAGGGAACCTCAGTCTGTTCGCATCAGCTCGCACACTCGGTGGACGACTGCGGCGGCGTCCGGGCGTGCGCTGACCCGGAATGTCCACGGGTCTCCGACAGTTTACGTGATCGAAGCGCCGCGAAGGTGCCCCGCTCCTGATCGACACGCCCGGCTCGGCTGGTGCGACGACGATGCCGAGTCCACGACTCGCGTCACCTGAACCCCTTCTGAGTGCATGGTCACTATGCTGGAGTCGCCCTCCCGCAGTGCGTGCCCCGATGACGTCGGCCGCGAAGAGCCGGTCGGTGGCCGCGAGACGGCGACACGACGTAGGCCCCGGGATGGCGATCATGTCCGTGCGATGGCACGAGCCCTCGCACATGTCGCATCAAGAAGGGTCAACATCCAAGTGGCTGAATTCACCTGGGACGCCATCGACCGGAAGGCCGTCGACACGGCCCGCGTACTCGCCGCAGACTCGGTCGAGGCCGCTGGCAACGGTCACCCCGGCACCGCGATGAGCCTCGCACCGCTCGCACACCTGCTCTTCCAGAAGGTGATGCGTCGCGACCCGAGCGACTCCACCTGGATCGGCCGCGACCGCTTCATCCTGTCGGCCGGTCACGCCTCGATCCTGCAGTACGTGCAGTTCTACCTGCACGGCTACGGCCTCGAGCTCGAAGACCTCCAGCACCTCCGCAAGTGGGGCTCGAAGACCCCGGGTCACCCGGAGTACGGCCACACCGACGGCGTCGAGATCACGACCGGCCCGCTCGGCCAGGGCCTCGCGTCCGCCGTCGGCTTCGGCTACGCGCAGCGCTACGAGCGCGGTCTCTTCGATGCCGAAGCCGGCGAGGGCCAGTCGCCCTTCGACCACTTCACCTACGTGATCGCCGGTGACGGCGACATGCAGGAAGGCGTCACGAACGAGGCCGCGAGCCTCGCGGGTCGCCAGCAGCTCGGTCGCCTGGTCGTCTTCTACGACTCGAACCAGATCTCGATCGAGGACGACACCGACATCTCCTTCTCGGAGAGCGTGCCGGACCGCTACGAAGCCCTCGGCTGGCACGTCCAGACCGTCGACTGGAAGAAGACCGGCGAGTACACCGAGGACGTCGAGTCCCTGTACGCCGCGATCGAGGCCGCCAAGGCGGAGTCGAACAAGCCGTCGCTCATCGTCCTCAAGACGATCATCGGCTGGCCGTCGCCGACCAAGCAGAACTCCGGCAAGATCCACGGCTCCGCGCTCGGTGCCGAGGAGATCAAGGGCCTGAAGGAGGTCCTCGGCTTCGACCCCGAGCAGACCTTCCACGTCGACCCCGAGGTCCTCGAGTACACCCGTGGCGCGATCGCCAAGGGCCAGGCGCAGCACGCCGAGTGGCAGGAGACCTTCGACGCGTGGGCAGAGTCCCACCCGGAGCAGAAGGCGCTGTTCGACCGCGTGCAGTCCAAGACCCTCCCCGAGGGCCTCGAGGGCGCGCTGCCGGTCTTCCCGACCGACAAGGCCGTCTCGACCCGCGCCGCGTCGGGCAAGGTCATCAACGCCATCGCGCCGCTGATGCCCGAGTTCTGGGGCGGTTCGGCCGACCTCGCCGAGTCGAACCTCACCACGATCGAGGGCGCCAAGTCCTTCGGCCCGCTCGACGCTGCCACCAAGGCATGGAGCACCGACCCGTACGGCCGCGTGCTGCACTTCGGCATCCGCGAGCACGCGATGGGCTCGATCCTGTCGGGCATCGTCCTGCACGGGAACACCCGCCCCTTCGGCGGCACGTTCCTCATCTTCAGCGACTACATGCGCCCGGCAGTCCGTCTCGCCGCGCTCATGCAGGCGCCGGCGATCTACGTCTGGACGCACGACTCCGTCGCCCTCGGTGAGGACGGTCCGACGCACCAGCCGATCGAGCAGCTCTCCGCGCTCCGCGCGATCCCGGGTCTCGACGTCGTCCGTCCGGCCGACGCCAACGAGGTCGCGTACGCGTGGCTCGAGATGCTCAAGCACCAGGACCGCCCGGCCGGCATCGCGCTGAGCCGTCAGAACCTCCCGGTGTTCGAGCGCGGCGAGGGCGAGGCCTCCGGTGAGGTCTTCGCCTCGGCGAAGAACGTCTCGAAGGGCGCGTACATCCTGGCCGAGGCGCCGAACGGCACCCCGGACGTCATCCTCATCGCGACCGGCTCCGAGGTGCAGATCGCGGTCGAGGCCCGTGAGCAGCTCAAGGCCGAGGGCATCAACGCCCGTGTCGTGAGCGCCCCGTCGCTCGAGTGGTTCCGCGCCCAGAGCGAGAACTACCAGGACCAGGTCCTGCCGAAGGACGTCACCGCGCGGGTCTCCGTCGAGGCCGGCATCTCGATGAGCTGGCGCGACATCGTCGGCGACAAGGGCCGCAGCGTCTCGATCGAGCACTTCGGTGCCTCGGCCGACTACCAGACGCTGTTCAAGGAGTTCGGCTTCACGACGGAACACGTCGTGGCCGCCGCGAAGGAATCGCTCGCGGCTTCCTGACCCGCAGGGGCCGGGTCCGGTTCGCCGGATCCGGCCCTTCTTCCGGGAGGCGCGGTTCGGCCCCGCCACGCGCCTCCCGGTCCCCCAGACCCCGACTTCACGGTCCTTCCGGACCAGTCGATGAAAGAAGAAGAGAAACACATGGCTGAGAACACCCCCACCGCCGCCCTCTCCGCGGTCGGCGTGAGCATCTGGCTCGACGACCTCTCCCGCGAGCTCCTCGAGACCGGCAAGCTGACCGAGCTCATCGAGCAGAAGAACGTCGTCGGCGTCACCACCAACCCGACGATCTTCGCCTCGGCCCTCGCCAAGGGCGAGCGCTACGACGCACAGGTCAAGGAGCTGGCCGCCGCCGGCACCGACGTGACCAGCGCGATCTTCGAGATCACCACGCAGGACGTCGCGAACGCCTCCGACGTCTTCAAGCCGATCTACGACGAGACCAAGGGCTTCGACGGCCGCGTCTCGATCGAGGTCGAGCCGGGCCTCGCCCACGACACCGCGAAGACCATCGAGCAGGCCAAGTTCCTGTTCGACAAGGTCGGCCGCGAGAACGTCCTCATCAAGATCCCCGCGACGCTCGAGGGCCTCGAGGCGATCACCGAGGTCATCGGCGCCGGCATCTCGGTGAACGTCACCCTGATCTTCTCGCTCGAGCGGTACCGCGCCGTCATCGACGCCTACCTCGGTGGTCTCGAGAAGGCCAAGGCCGCCGGCCACGACCTCTCGAAGATCCACTCGGTCGCCTCGTTCTTCGTGTCGCGCGTCGACTCCGAGATCGACAAGCGCCTCGACGCCGTCGGCACCGACGAGGCGAGGGCCCTCAAGTCGAAGGCCGGCATCGCCAACGCGCAGCTCGCCTACCAGGTCTGGACCGAGGCGTTCGCCTCCGAGCGTGCCCTCGGCCTGCTCGAGTCCGGCGCCAACACGCAGCGTCCGCTCTGGGCCTCGACCGGTGTCAAGGACCCGTCGCTCCCCGACACGCTCTACGTGACCGAGCTCGCCGCCCCGAACACCGTCAACACCATGCCGGGCAAGACGCTCGACGCGACGTTCGACCACGGTGAGATCCACGGCGACGCCATCGCCGGCACGTTCGACGCCGCGCAGGGCGTGCTCGACCAGCTCGCCGCCCAGGGCATCGACTACGACGACGTCGTGGCGCTGCTCGAGAAGGAGGGCGTCGACAAGTTCAACGTCTCGTGGGGCGAGCTCGTCGACACCGTCAAGACCGCGCTCGAGGGCGCCAAGTAGTGACGGTTTCCATCGCTGCCAGCGGTGACGCGGCGCGGGCCATCGACTCGGTGGTCCCGCGCCTCGTCGCCGACCTGGTGGCCTCGGGCATCACCGCCCAGGACCCGGAACTCTGGGGTCCGGACGCCGAGGCCGAGGCGTCGAAGCGCCTCGGCTGGGTGGAGGCCGTCTCGGTCTCCCGCCCGCTCGTCGCCGAGGTGGTCGCCCTGCGCGAGAGCCTCCGTGCCGAGGGGATCGACCACGTCGTCCTCGCCGGCATGGGCGGTTCCTCGCTCGCGCCCGAGGTCATCACCCGGACCTCCGGCGTGCCGCTCACGGTCCTCGACTCGACGAACCCGGCACAGGTCCGGGCCGCCGTCGAGCACGAGTTGGCGCGCACGGTGCTCGTCGTGTCCTCGAAGTCGGGTTCGACCCTCGAGACCGACTCGCAGCGTCGTGTGTACGAACAGGCCTTCCGTGACGCCGGCATCGACCCGGCCGGGCGCATCGTCGTCGTCACCGACCCGGGCTCCCCGCTCGAGGCCGAGGCGACCGCGGCCGGCTACCGCGTCTTCACCGCCGACCCGACCGTCGGCGGCCGCTACTCCGCGCTGACCGCGTTCGGCCTCGTGCCGTCCGGCCTCGCCGGCGCGGACATCGCCGAGCTCCTCGACGAGGCCGACGCCATCTCGGCGCTCCTCTCCGTCGACATCGACGAGAACCCGGGGCTCGTGCTCGGCGCGGTCCTCGGCGGCACGAGCCCGCTGCGCGACAAGATCGGCATCGTCCCCGACGGCACCCACATCGTCGGCTTCGGCGACTGGGTGGAGCAGCTGATCGCCGAGTCCACCGGCAAGAGCGGCCGCGGCCTGCTCCCGGTGGTCCTCGACGTCGACTCCCCCGAGGTCACCGCCGGTCTGCCCGACGTGCAGATCATCCGCCTCGTCGGTTCACGCGAGGAAGAACGCCACGTCGCCGAGGGCGAGGTCGAGATCACCGGCACCCTCGGCGGGCAGCTCCTCGTCTGGGAGTACGCCGTCGCCGTCGCCGGGCGCCTGCTCGGCATCGACCCGTTCGACCAGCCCGACGTCGAGGCCGCCAAGGTCGCGGCGCGCGCGCTGCTCGACGACCGTCCGGCCCCCACCGAGCCCGCGTTGACCGAGGGCGGCACCGCCGTCCGCGCGACGCCGGGACTGCCGGTCGGGACCTCGATCGCGGAAGCCGTCACGGGCCTCCTGTCCCAGGTGGACGCGACCGGCTACCTGGCCGTGCAGGCCTACGTGGACCGCACCGCCAACCGCGAGCTCGAAGCGCTGCGCGACGCCCTGGCGGCGCGCACCGGCCGTCCGGTCACCTTCGGCTACGGCCCGCGGTTCCTGCACTCGACCGGCCAGTACCACAAGGGCGGGCCTGCGAACGGCGTGTTCCTGCAAATCGTGGCCGACGAACCCGACGACCTGGCGATCCCGGGCCGTCCGTTCACGTTCGGGCAGCTCATCCAGGCCCAGGCCTCCGGCGACGCGAGTGTCCTCGCGCAGCACGGCCGCCCGGTCCTGACCCTCACGACGTCGGACGTCGCCGCTGCCACAGCAGCACTCGCGTCCGCCGTCACCCTCTGACTCTCGAAGGAGTTCACCGACTCATGTCACCGGTGGCAATCACCCCGGAGCACAACCCGCTCCGGCTGCCGACGGATCGTCGACTGAACCGGATCGCGGGACCCAGCACCCTCATCATCTTCGGCGTGACGGGCGACCTGTCCCGCAAGAAGCTGATGCCCGCGGTCTACGACCTGGCGAACCGGGGGCTCCTGCCGCCCGGGTTCGCCCTCGTCGGGTTCGCTCGGCGTGACTGGGAGGACCAAGACTTCTCCCAGCTCGTCCACGACGCCGTCAAGGAGCACTCCCGCACCCCGTTCGACGAGGACGTCTGGCGTCAGCTCGAACAGGGCATCCGCTTCGTCCAGGGATCGTTCGACGACCCCGAGGCGTTCCGCGAGCTCAAGCGCACCGTCGACGACCTCGACGCGGAGCGCGGCACGCTCGGCAACCACGCGTTCTACCTGTCGATCCCGCCGAAGATGTTCCCGGTCGTCACCGAGCAGCTGAAGCTGTCCGGGCTGACCGAGAAGCGCGACGGGTCCTGGAGCCGTGTGGTCGTCGAGAAGCCCTTCGGCTCCGATCTCCGCACCGCGCGCGAGCTCAACGCGATCGTCGAGAGCGTCTTCGCTCCGGACGACGTGTTCCGCATCGACCACTACCTCGGCAAGGAGACCGTCCAGAACCTGCTGACGCTCCGGTTCGCGAATCAGATGTACGAACCCATCTGGAACTCGAACTACGTGGACCACGTGCAGATCACGATGGCCGAGGACATCGGCGTCGCCGGACGTGCCGCGTACTACGACGGCATCGGTGCGGCGCGCGACGTCATCCAGAACCACCTGCTGCAGCTCCTCGCGCTCACCGCGATGGAGGAACCCGTCTCGTTCAAGGCCGCGGACCTCCGCGCCGAGAAGGAGAAGGTGCTGTCGGCGGTGCGGCTCCCCGCCGACCTCGCGACGTCGACCGCCCGCGGGCAGTACGCCGGCGGATGGCAGGGCGGCGAGAAGGTGCTCGGGTTCCTCGACGAAGCCGGGATGAACCCGGAGTCAGGCACCGAGACGTACGCGGCGATCAAGCTCGACATCGCCACGCGTCGCTGGCAGGGCGTCCCGTTCTACCTGCGCGCCGGCAAGCGTCTCGGCCGTCGTGTCACCGAGATCGCGATCGTGTTCAAGCGCGTCCCCGAGGACGTCTACGGCAACACCCAGTCGCCCCTCGGCCAGAACGCGCTCGTCATCCGCGTGCAGCCGGACGAGGGCGTCACGCTCCGCTTCGGCTCGAAGGTCCCCGGCGTCGGCACCCAGGTGCGCGACGTGACGATGGACTTCGGCTACGGCCACGCGTTCACCGAGGCGTCCCCCGAGGCGTACGAGCGACTCATCCTCGACGTGCTCCTCGGCGACCCGCCCCTGTTCCCCCGGCACCAAGAGGTGGAGCTGTCCTGGAAGATCCTCGACCCGATCGAGGAGTTCTGGGCCACGCAGGGCCAGCCCGAGCAGTACCGTCCCGGCACGTGGGGTCCGGCGTCCGCCGATGCCCTGCTCGCCCGCGACGGCCGGACCTGGAGGCGTCCATGAAGATCGACATGCCGAACACCACGGTCTCGAAGATCCAGAAGAAGCTCGTCCACATCCGCGAGGAGGGCGGCGCCGTCGCCCTCGGTCGTGTCCTGACCCTCATCATCTCGACGGCCCTGGGCCACGAGGAAGAGGCGATCGAGGCCGCGAACGAAGCCTCGCGCGAGCACCCGATGCGCGTCATCATCGTGTCGAAGAACGACGGCGACACCAAGTCGCCGGGTCGCCTCGACGCGCAGATCCGAGTCGGCAGCGACGCGGGCGCGAGCGAGGTCATCGTCCTCCGTGCGTACGGCGAGACCGCGACCGACGAGGAGAGCCTGGTCACGGGCCTCCTGCTGCCGGACGCCCCCGTCGTCGCCTGGTGGCCGCAGACCGCGCCGGAGCAGCCCTCCGCGTCGGCACTGGGCCGCATCGCCCAGCGCCGGATCACGGACGCCGCCGCGCAGAAGGACCCGAACGGCGCGATCGAGGCCCTCGGCGCCTCGTACGTGCCGGGCGACACCGACTTCGCGTGGACCCGTCTCACCCTGTGGCGGAACCAGCTCGCCGCGGCGCTCGACCAGCCGCCGTACGAGCCGGTCACCGCGGTCGAGGTCTCCGGGGCGTACGACAGCCCGTCGACGATCCTCCTCGCCGCGTGGCTGCAGCTGCAGCTCGAGGTGCCCGTGTCGGTCGTCACGTCGCCGCGGGCGACCGGGTCGAGCGGCATCCACGGCGTGAAGCTCGTGCGCGAGTCCGGCACCATCGAGCTCGAGCGGTCCCTGGTGGACGTCGCGACGCTCTCGATGCCCGGGCAGCCGACGCACGACCTGTCGCTGCCGCGCCGCAACCTGCGCGACTGCCTGGCCGAGGAACTCCGTAGACTCGACCCGGACGTCCTCTTCGGAGACGTCGTCAAGCACGGGGTGCCGCAGCTGCGCGAGTCGATCGCCGGCTGACACACCCCACACGACCGGCCGGTCCCGCTCGCCCGAGCACCAGGACCGGCCGGTCGTTCGGACCGAAGGCGGTCCTCGCACCGATGGGCCGCCACGAACACGGGAGTCACGTGACCAACGAACGGCGGGTGCTGGTGCACCCGGACAAGCAGGCCCTCGGCGCTTCGGTCGCCGCACGCTTCATCACGAAGATCATCGACGTGCTGGACGAGCAGGAGCGCGCGGACATCGCCATCAGCGGTGGCTCGGTGTCGTCGCTCGTCCTCGCCGCCATCGGCCAGTCGCAGGCTCGCGAGAGCGTGGACTGGTCGAAGGTGCACGTGTGGTGGGTCGACGAGCGCTGGGTCCCGGCGGGCGATGCCGATCGCAACATCACCGGCACGCAGACGGACTTCTTCGACCACGTCGACATCCCGGAGTCGAACATCCACCCGATCGCCGCGTCCGACGCGGGGATCACCATCGACGAGGCCGCCGCGCAGTACGAGCGCGAGCTGCAGGACGCCGCCCCCGAGGGCGCGGTCGCTCCGCGGTTCGACATCACGCTGCTCGGCGTCGGCCCGGACGGCCACACCGCGTCGCTGTTCCCCGAGTTCCCGCAGCTCGAGGTCACCGACCGTGCGGTCCTGTCGGTCGACGACTCCCCCAAGCCGCCGCCGCAGCGCCTGACGCTCACCTTCCCGGTGATCAACGCGTCGCAGCGGGTGTGGGTCATCCTCTCCGGTGCCGAGAAGGCGTCCGTCCTCGGGCTCGCGCTCGCGGGTGCCGCCGTCGACGAGGTCCCGGTCGGGGGCGTCCAGGGGCGCAAGCGCACCGTGTTCTTCGTCGACCAGGACGCCGCGCGCGACGTCCCCGAGAACCTCATCGCGTCGACCTACTAGACGCGACTGCATTCCGGACGGGAGGCGCGGTGCCAGCTGGCACCGCGCCTCCCGTCCGTCTGTCGGTCGCGTCTCGGGCCGCGCGCCCGAACGCGAGACGCCAGGCGCGAGGCGCCAGGCGCGAGGTCGCGCGATCTGCCGCCCGCGCGGCGTGCGCGCGGCAGTTCGTGCGACCTCGGCGGAACGCGCGCGGCGCGTCGTGCAACCGCGACGATGCGGGAGCGGCGCGGCGCGGCGCCTCGCCGCGAGGTCGCACGATCGGCCGCCGCCACCGCACCCCTCGCCCCGCGAGGTCGCACGATCTGCCGCCGGCACCGCCTTCGGGCGGCAGATCGTGCGACCTCGGCGGAACGCATGCGGCGTGTTGTGCCACCTCGTGCGACCGGACGCACGCACCGACCGGACTGACCGAACGCACGCACGACGAAGGCCCCCGCACCTGAGGGTGCGGGGGCCTTCGTGACGTTCGGTGCGCGAGCCTACTTCGCTGCGGTCCCGCGACGCTGCCGGAGCTGCTGGAGCGCGTCCTCGAGGAGCTGTGCCGCTTCTTCCTCGGTGCGACGCTCCTTCACGTACGCGAGGTGCGTCTTGTAGGGCTCGGTCTTGGAGACCACGGGCGGGTTCTCCTTGTCACGACCAGCCGGGAGGCCGGTCGACGGCGAGTCCACCGTCTCCGGGATCTCTTCGTCAGGAAGACCGGCGGCGAAGTACCGCACGACCTCGTTACCGAGGGCGTCCCAGTAGGAGATCGCCACCCGCTCGGCCTGGACCCCTCGGTCCTGCTCCCCCATCGGGCCCGCGCCGACGCGCGAACCCCGGATTGCACTGCCTCCGCTTGCCATGGATCAGCTCCCCGCCGTGAACTTGTTGATGAGACCGAGCACGATGATGGACACGATCCAGACCAGACCGAGGATCACCGTGATGCGGTTGAGGTTTCGCTCGGCGACGCCGGACGCCCCGAGGTTGCTCGTCACGCCGCCGCCGAACATGTCGGAGAGGCCGCCACCGCGGCCCTTGTGCAGCAGGATGAGGAGCGTGAGCAGGAGGCTCGTGATTGCGAGCAGGACCTGCAGCACGACGGAGAGAATCGCCACGACGTACCTTTCGTGTCAGTCAGCCATCCGAGTATACCGGCCAGGTGGTCGGCCGAGGTTCCCCGGGCTGGGCGTGGCACAGGCCGGCCGCACGGAGCGACCGGCCTGTGACCGGTGGATCAGAGTCCGACGTGCTGCCGGAAGCGCGCGATGGCCGCGAACTCCTGCACGTCGAGCGAGGCGCCACCGACGAGCGCGCCGTCGATGTCGGGCTCGCGGAGGAAGCCCGCGATGTTGCCGGACTTGACCGAGCCGCCGTAGAGCACCCGGGTCGCCGCAGCCGCTTCGTCGCCCCATGCCGCGGCGATCCCGCGACGCAGTGCCGCGCACTCGTCCTGGGCCTGCTCGGCCGTGGCAGCCTGGCCGGAGCCGATGGCCCAGACGGGCTCGTACGCGACGACGATCTCGGACGGCTTCACCGTGTCGAGCACGACCTGCAGCTGCTCGACGGGCACGACGCCGGCGCCGCGCTCCTCGCGCTGCGCACCGGTCTCGCCGACGCAGACCACCGGCACGAGGCCGTGCTTGACGGCTGCGGCGGTCTTCGCGGCGACGACCTCGTCGGTCTCGCCGTGCAGCGTGCGCCGCTCGGAGTGCCCGACGATGACGTACTGCGCGTCGAGTGCCGCGAGGAACGCTCCGGAGACGTCGCCGGTGTAAGCACCGGAGTCGTACTGGGAGAGGTCCTGCGCGCCGAAGCGGATCGGCAGCTTGTCGGCCGAGATGAGCGTCTGCACGCTGCGGAGGTCCGTGAAGGGCGGGAACACCGCGACCTCGACGTCGTCGAAGTCGTGGCGGGCGTCCTTCAGGGTCCACGCGAGCTTCTGCACCGTGGCGATCGCCTGCAGGTGGTCGAGATTCATCTTCCAGTTGCCGGCGATGAGGGGCGTGCGGCTCATGCGGTCCACCCCAGTGCCTCGAGACCGGGGAGCGACTTGCCCTCGAGGAACTCGAGGCTCGCACCGCCACCGGTCGAGATGTGCCCGAACTGGTCGTCCGAGAAGCCGAGCGATCGAACGGCCGCTGCGGAGTCGCCACCGCCGACGACACCGAGGCCGTCGACCTCGGTGAGCGCCTGCGCGACGGTCTTCGTGCCGGCGGCGAACGCCGGGAACTCGAAGACCCCCATCGGGCCGTTCCAGAACACCGTCTTCGACCCGGACACCGCGGACGCGAACCGCGCCGCCGTCTCGGGGCCGATGTCGAGCCCGATGCCGTCGGCACCGAACGACGACGACTCGATCGCGTCCGCCGCCACGGTCTCGTGGTCGGCGTCCGCCGCGAAGGCGGACGCCACGACGACGTCGGTCGGCAGGTCGATCGTCACGCCGAGCTCCTTCGCCCGCGAGAGGTACTCGCGGACGACGTCGAGCTGGTCGGCTTCGAGCAGCGACTTCGCGACGCCGTGGCCCTGGGCCGCGAGGAACGTGAAGAGCATGCCGCCGCCGATGCACAGGGTGTCGACCTTGGGCAGGATGTGGGCGATGACGCCGAGCTTGTCGCTGACCTTCGAACCGCCGAGCACCACCGTGTAGGGGCGCTCCGGGTCCTTCGTCAGCCGCTCCAGCACGCGGAGCTCGGTCTCGATGAGCGAGCCGGCCGCGCTCGGCAGCGCCGAGGCGAGCTCGTAGACCGAGGCCTGCTTGCGGTGCACGACACCGAAGCCGTCGGACACGAAGGCGTCTCCGAGGGCTGCGATCCGGTCCGCGAAGCCGCTGCGCACGGCAGCGTCCTTCGAGGTCTCCTCCGGGTTGAAGCGGAGGTTCTCGAGCAGCAGGACGTCGCCGTCCTCGAGGGCCTCGGCGGCAGCGGTCGCCTCGTCGCCGACGGTCTCGCCGACGAACGTGACCTCTTTGCCGAGCAGCTCGGAGAGCCGCTGTCCCACCGGTGCGAGCGAGTACTCCGGCTTGGGCTCGCCGTCGGGGCGGCCCAGGTGGGAGATCACGATGACGCGTGCGCCGGCGGTGATGAGGGTGTTGAGCGTCGTCAGCGAGGCGCGGACGCGGCCGTCGTCGGTGATCGTGCCGTCCTTGAGCGGGACGTTCAGGTCACATCGGACGACGACGCGCTTGCCGGCGAGGTCGCCGAGGTCCTCGAGGGTACGGAGGGCCATGTGTTAGAGCCGCTCGCCCACGTACTCGGTGAGGTCGACGAGGCGGTTCGAGTAGCCCCACTCGTTGTCGTACCACGAGGTGATCTTCACGAGGCCGCCGATGACCTTGGTCAGGCCGGAGTCGTAGATCGAGGAGTGCGGGTCCGTGGTGATGTCGGTCGACACCAGCGGGTCCTCGCTGTAGAGCAGGATGCCCTTGAGCGGCCCCTCGGCTGCCTCCTTGTAGGCGGCGTTGATCTCGTCGACCGTGACCTCGGACTTGGTCTCGAGCGTGAGGTCGGTGATCGACCCGGTCGGGACCGGCACGCGGAGCGCGAAGCCGTCGAGCTTGCCGGCGAGCTCCGGGAGGACGAGGCCGATGGCCTTCGCCGCACCGGTGGAGGTCGGGACGATGTTGAGGGCGGCGGCGCGGGCACGACGCGGGTCCTTGTGCGGGCCGTCCTGGAGGTTCTGGTCGGCGGTGTAGGCGTGCACCGTCGTCATGAGGCCACGCTCGATGCCGAACTTGTCGTGGAACACCTTGGCGAGCGGCGCGAGGCTGTTCGTGGTGCAGGACGCGTTCGAGATGATGTGGTGGTTGGCGGGGTCGTACTGGCCCTCGTTCACACCGAGCACGATGGTGACGTCGTCACCCGAGGCCGGGGCGGAGATGATGACCTTCTTGGCACCGGCGTCGATGTGCTTCTGCGCGTCGGCGGCCTTCGTGAAGAACCCGGTCGACTCGATGACGATGTCGACGCCCAGCTCGCCCCACGGGAGGTTGGCGGGGTCGCGCTCCGCGAGGACCTTGATCGCCTTGCCGTCGACGACGATGTTGTCGCCGTCGAGCTCGACCGTTGCCGGGAGCTTGCCGGTGATGGAGTCGAACTTCAGCAGGTTCGCGAGCGACGCGTTGTCGGTGAGGTCGTTCACCGCCACGATCTCGAGGTCGCTGCCCTTGGCCAGTGCGGCCCGGAAGAAGTTACGGCCGATGCGGCCGAAGCCGTTGATACCGATCTTGACGGTCAATGGATCTCCTGGTGGGTGTGGAGCGCCCAGGGGGCGCTGCTTTCGGAGGCGCAGGCCCTGCGGGCCCACGTGTGGTGGACGATACGCCCCGTAACGTCGCCGTAACGACCCTAGCAGTCGGACACTGCGCGCCCGCGCGGTGTGACGGTCCGTCCGGACGGTCGCCGACCAGGCCGGGAACGGGCCCGAGAAGGTGACGACAGACGGACGGGAGGCGCGGTGCCAGCTGGCACCGCGCCTCCCGTCAGACCGGTCGGACGACCGCGATCAGGCGCCCTCGAGCTCCTCGGGGACGCTCGCCTCGGTACCCGGGATGCCGAGGTCGGACGCGCGCTTGTCGGCCATTGCGAGCAGACGGCGGATGCGCCCCGCGATGGCGTCCTTCGTCATGGGCGGATCGGCGTGCTGACCGAGCTCGTCGAGCGACGCGTCACGGTGCTGCAGGCGGAGCGAGCCGGCGTACTGGAGGTGGTCCGGGACCTCGTCGCCGAGGATCTCGAGCGCACGCTCGACCCGTGCGCACGCGGCGACGGCAGCCTGCGCGGAGCGGCGGAGGTTCGCGTCGTCGAAGTTGACCAGGCGGTTGGCGGTGGCGCGGACCTCGCGGCGCTGGCGCATCTCCTCCCACTCGGCGGTGGTGCGGGCGGCACCCATCACGGTGAGCATCTGCCCGATGGCCTCGCCGTCGCGGATGACCACGCGGTGCACGCCACGGACCTCGCGGCCCTTCGCGGCGATCCCGAGCCGGGAGGCGGCCCCGACGAGGGCCATGGCGGCCTCGTTGCCGGGGCAGGTGACCTCGAGCGCGGCGGCACGACCGGGGTCGGTCAGGGTGCCGGCGGCGAGGAACGCACCGCGCCAGATCGCGGCGAGGTCCTCGCGGTTGCCGGTCGTGAGCCGGTTCGGGAGGCCCCGGACCGGGCGACGACGGGCGTCCATCAGACCGGTCTGCCGGGCGAGGGTCTCCCCCGCCTCGAGCACGCGCACCAGGTACCGGGTGCCACGACGGGCGGACGCGGACGACCCCACCGACGCCTCGCTCCGCACGCCGTACAGCTCGGCGAGGTCCTTCCGCACGCGGTGGACGATGATCCGGGTGTCGAGCTCGACCTCGACGGCGATCCTGCCCGAGATGACGTGCAGGCCGCCCGCGAACCGCAGGATGGTCGCCAGTTCGGCGGCGCGGACCGTGTTGCGGTTCACGACGACCCGGGCCAGTTCGTCCTTGACCTCGGCAGTCAACGGCACAGCATCATTCCTAACGTTTCTTCTGGTGGGGTCCGCGTGCCCGGCGCACGTCGTGTGGAGCGGCCGGAGGGACGGTCACTCCCGGCCGAGATCTCGGTTCTTCACACGCACGGCGACGCCAGGCATCCCGCGGAGGATGTTCGCCAACTCGGCGACGATGGCGACCGAGCGGTGCTTCCCGCCGGTACAGCCGATGGCGATCGTAGCGTGTCTTTTGTTCTCGCGCTGGTACCCCTCGAAGACCGGCTCGAGCACGGAGGCGTAGCGGTCCACGAACGGACGGGCTCCGGGCTGGGCGAGCACGTAGTCCGAGACGGGCTTGTCGAGGCCGGTGTGCGGGCGCAGTTCCGGCACCCAGTACGGGTTCGGCAGGAACCGCACGTCGGCGACCATGTCGGCGTCGGCGGGGAGTCCGTACTTGAACCCGAAGCTCATGAGCGTCACCTGGACGCCGACGAAGTGGTCGTCGGCGAAGCGCTCGGTGACGGCGTTCGCGAGCTGGTGGATGTTGAGGTCCGAGGTGTCGATGACGAGGTCGGACGCCTCGCGCAGCGCGGAGAGCCGGGCGCGCTCACGGGCGATGCCGTCGAGCAGCGTGCCCTCGGCCTGCAGCGGGTGCGGTCGCCGAACCTGCTCGAACCGCCGCACGAGGACGGCGTCGGTGGCCTCGAGGAAGAGCACGCGGACCCGCGCCGAGGTCGTGGACCGGACCTGCTCGACCGCCTGCTCGGGGTCCGTGAAGAACCGGCCACCGCGGACGTCGACCACCGTGGCGATCTTGGGGATCTTCTCACCCGCGCGGTCGGCGAGCTCGGTCAGCGGTGCGAGCATCTGGGTCGGCAGGTTGTCGACCACGTACCAGCCGAGGTCCTCGAGCGCCTTGCCGACGGTCGACCGCCCGGCCCCGGACATGCCGGTGACGATGAGGATGTCGTGCTGCTGCGGCGATCGGGTCGATGCCTGGTCGCTGTCGCTCATCGGGCGCTCCCACTCATCGGTCGCTGCCGCTCATCGGTCGCTCATCGGTCACAGTCGGCCATCGGCGCTGTCGGTCATCGGCGCTGTCCGTCATGCGGTGCGGGCTCTGGCGGTGGCGGTCATCTGGGAGTGGGCTCCGTCGTGGCGGCCCGGGCGCGTCGCCCGGGGGAGGTCTCGGCTGCGGTCAAGGGTATCCCCCGGCGGCGGACGGGAGGCGCGGATTCCGTCACGACGGGAGCTCCGGACCACCGGCGGTCACCTGTGGCAGCCGCGCTGGGTCTCCGGGGAGGGTCTCGGCACCCTGCGGGGCCGACACCGCTCCAGGCGCGCTGGTGGTGGCGTCGAGCGCGCTGTCGGGCGCGCTGGTGGCGGCGTCGGACGTGCTGCCGGGTGCGCTGGTGGCAGCGTCGGGCGCGCTGCTGGCGGCGTCGGGCGCGCTCGTCGGGGTCGGGCCGACGGGTGCGCTCGTGGGGGTCTGCTGCAGCTTCGTGACGACCGCCGCGGCGGTGGCGGGACCGACGCCGGGGACCTCGCCGATCTCGTCCGCCGTCGCCTCGCGCAGCCGCGCGACCGAACCGAAGTGCTTCAGGAGCGCGTTCACGCGACTCGGGCCGAGTCCGGGGATCTCGGACAACTGCGAGCGGACGTCGCGCTTCCGACGGGTCCGCTGGTGGGTGATCGCGAACCGGTGTGCCTCGTCGCGGATGCGCTGGATGAGGAACAGCGCCTCGGAGTTGCGGGGCAGGATGACCGGGAAGTCGTCGTCCGGCAGCCAGAGTTCCTCGAGGCGCTTGGCGATGCCGACGAGGGCGATGTCGTGCACCCCGGCCTCGTCCATGGCCCGCTTCGCCGCCTGCACCTGCGGCTGGCCGCCGTCGACGATGAGCAGCTGCGGGCGGTACGCGAACCGCTTCGTCGGCTTCGACCCCTCGACGACCTCGTCGCTCGTGACGTCGGGGACGTCCGGCACGGTGGCGTCCTCGTCGAGACGGGCCAGGCGTCGCGAGAGCACCTGGTACATGCTGTCGGTGTCGTCGGTGGTCTCGGCGATCGTGTAGCGGCGGTACTGGTCCTTGCGGGGCAGTCCGTCCTCGAACACCACCATCGACGCGACGACGTTCGTACCCTGCAGGTGCGAGATGTCGTAGCACTCCATCCGGAGCGGCGCCTCGGTCATGCCGAGGGCGTCCTGGATGTCGGCCAGGGCGGCGGACCGCGTCGTGTAGTCGGCGGAGCGCTTGGTCTTGTAGAGCATGAGCGCCTGCGCCGCGTTCTGGGCTGCCGTGCGGGCGAGCCCGGCGCGGTCGCCGCGCTGGGCGGTGCTGAGCTTCGTGCCGCGTCCGCCGCGGCGCTCGCTGAGCCACTGCTGGAGCGCTTCGGCGTCCTCGGGGAGCTCGGGCACCACGACCTCGCGCGGGGGCTCTTCCGTGGTGGCGTACTGCCCCTGGACGATCTGCTCGACGAGGTCGCCCGTCGAGATGTCGAGCTCCTTGTCGACGACCCAGCCGCGGACACCACGGATGCGGCCGCCCCGCACCGAGAACAGCTGCACGGCCGCCGCCAGCTCGTCCTCGGCGATGCCGAACAGGTCGAGGTCCACGGAGTCGCGGAGGACGACGGCCGACTTCTCGAGCACGGCCTCGAGCGCGCCGACCTGGTCGCGGAACTTCGCTGCCTGCTCGTACTGCATCGCGTCGGCCGAGGCGGCCATCCGCTGCCGCAGCTGCGTGATCACGCGGCGGTCGTAGCTCGCCATGAAGCGGACGAACTCCTCGACCAGCACCCGGTGCTCGGCGATCGTGACCTTCTGCGAACACGGACCACCGCACTTGCCGATCTGCCCCGGGAAGCACGGCTTGCCCGTCTGCATCGCCTTCTTGTACGACGAGTCCGAACAGGTGCGGATCGGGAACACCTTGATCATCAGGTCGATGGTGTCGTGCACCGCCCAGATCTTCGGGTACGGACCGAAGTACTTCGCGCCCTTGATCTTCCGGTTCCGCGTGACCATCACCCGCGGGCTCTCCTCGCCCAGGGTGATCGCCATGTACGGGTACGACTTGTCGTCGCGGAACTTGACGTTGAACGGCGGATCGAACTCCTTGATCCACGTGTACTCGAGCTGCAGCGCCTCGATCTCGGAGCCGACGGTGGTCCACTCGACGCTGCGTGCCGTCAGGACCATCCGCCGGGTGCGTTCGTGCAGCGTCGGTAGCGGTGCGAAGTAGTTGCTCAGCCGGGCGCGGAGGTTCTTCGCCTTGCCGACGTAGAGCACCCGGCCGGCTTCGTCACGCCACCGGTAGACGCCCGGGTCGGTCGGGATGTCCCCCGCCTTCGGACGCCACGAGACGGTGTTCGCCACCTACCGAGCACCCGCCTTCTGCTTGCCGTCCTGCCGCTGCTTGCTGTCCTGCCGCTTCGAGGTGACCTGGCGGGCGCCGACGGCCTGCTCCTTGCCGACCCGGGCGTCCTGCGCGTCGAAGATCTCCTTCAGGAAGACGCCGGTGTGGCTCTCGGGCACGTTCGCCACGTGCTCCGGGGTGCCAGTCGCCAGGATCGTGCCACCACCCGAGCCACCCTCGGGGCCCATGTCGATGAGCCAGTCGGCCGACTTGATGACGTCGAGGTTGTGCTCGATCGTGATGACGGTGTTGCCCTTGTCGACCAGGCTCTGCAGGACGAGGAGCAGCTTCCGGACGTCCTCGAAGTGCAGGCCCGTCGTCGGCTCGTCGAGCACGTAGACCGTCCGGCCGTTCGACCGGCGCTGCAGCTCGGTCGCGAGCTTCACGCGCTGCGCCTCACCACCGGAGAGCGTCGTCGCGCTCTGCCCGAGCCGGACGTAGCCGAGGCCCACGTCGACCAGGGTCGCCATGTAGCGGTGGATCGCGGAGATCGGCTCGAAGAACTCGGCCGCCTCGCTGATCGGCATGTCGAGGACCTCGGAGATGTTCTTGCCCTTGTAGTGCACCTGCAGGGTCTCGCGGTTGTACCGCGCACCGCCGCAGACCTCGCACGCGACGTAGACGTCGGGCAGGAAGTTCATCTCGATCTTGATCGTGCCGTCGCCGGAGCAGTTCTCGCAGCGGCCGCCCTTGACGTTGAAGCTGAAGCGGCCGGGCTGGTAGCCGCGCGCCTTCGCCTCGGTCGTCTCGGCGAACAGCTGGCGGATCCGGTCGAAGACGCCGGTGTAGGTCGCCGGGTTCGACCGCGGCGTGCGGCCGATCGGCGCCTGGTCGACGTGCACGACCTTGTCGAGCTGGTCGAGGCCCTTCACGCGGGTGTGCTTGCCGGCGATGTGCCGTGCGCCGTTGAGCTGGTTGGCGAGCACCTTGTACAGGATGTCGTTGACCAGCGTCGACTTGCCCGAGCCGCTCACGCCGGTCACCGCGGTGAAGACGCCGAGCGGGAAGTCGGCGTCGATCGACTTGAGGTTGTTCGCGCGGGCACCCTGCACGCTGATCGTGCGCTTGAGGTTCACCTTGCGGCGCTCGGCGGGCACCTCGATCGCGCGACGGCCGGCGAGGTAGTCCCCCGTGATCGACTCGCGGTTCTCGATGATCCCCTCGTACGAACCGGAGTGCACGACGTTGCCGCCGTTCACGCCGGCGCCCGGGCCGATGTCGACGACCCAGTCGGCCGTGCGGATGGTGTCCTCGTCGTGCTCGACGACGATGAGGGTGTTGCCGAGGTCCTTGAGCTTCACCAGGGTGTCGATGAGCCGGCGGTTGTCCCGCTGGTGCAGGCCGATGCTCGGCTCGTCGAGGACGTAGAGCACGCCGGTCAGACCCGAACCGATCTGGGTCGCCAGACGGATGCGCTGCGCCTCGCCACCGGAGAGGCCACCGGCACCGCGCGCGAGCGTCAGGTAGTTGAGGCCGACCTCGAGCAGGAACTCGAGCCGTGCCCGGATCTCGCGGAGGACCGCTGCGGCGATGTGCGCTTCGCGGTCGGACAGCGCGAGGCCGTCCATGAACGCGTACGCGTCGTCGAGGGAGAGGTTCGTGACGTCGGCGATGCTGCGGTCGGCGACCGTGACCGCCAGCACCTCGGGCTTGAGGCGCGTGCCGTCGCACACCGGGCAGGGGACCTCGCGCAGGTAGCCCTGGAAGCGCTGCCGCTGCGAGTCCGACTCGGCCTCGGCGAACTTGCGCTCGATGTAGGGCATGACGCCCTCGAACCCGCTGGTGTAGCGCATCTCGCGACCGAACCGGTTGCGCCAGGACACCGACACCTGGAAGTCCTTGCCGGTGAGGATCGCTGCCTGCACCGACGGGTCGAGGCGGCTCCACGGGGTGTCGAGGTCGAACCCGAGCTCCTTGCCGAGCCCGTCGAGCAGCTTCTCGAAGTACGAGTACAGGCCGCTCGTGCCGGTCCACGGCAGCAGCACGCCGTCACGCAGCGAGGCCTCCGGGTCACCGAGCACGAGGTCGGGGTCGACCGACATGCGGGTACCGAGACCCGAGCACTCCGGGCAGGCACCGAACGGCGCGTTGAACGAGAACGTGCGGGGCTCGATCTCGGTCAGCGCGAGCGGGTGGTTGTTCGGGCAGGACAGGTTCTCGGAGTAGGTCCGGACGGCACCGGGCCCCTCGGCGTCGACGAGGTCGATCGCCACCGTGCCGTCGGTCAGGCGCAGCGCCGTCTCGAGCGAGTCGGTGAGGCGTCCGAGGATGTCCTCGTTCGCGACCAGACGGTCGACGATCACCGAGATGTCGTGCTTGACCTGCTTCTTGAGCTTGGGCGGGTCACTGAGCTGGATCCGCTCGCCGTCCACGATCGCCCGGGCGTACCCGGACGCTGCGAGCTCCTGGAAGAGGTCGACGAACTCGCCCTTCTTCTTCGAGATCACCGGCGCGAGCACCTGGAAGCGGGTCCCCGACTCGAACTCCATGAGCTGGTCGGCGATCTGCTGCACGCTCTGCTTGCTGATCACCTCGCCGCAGACGGGGCAGTGCGGCACACCGATGCGCGCCCAGAGCAGGCGCATGTAGTCGTAGACCTCGGTGATGGTGCCGACCGTCGAGCGCGGGTTCCGGTTCGTCGACTTCTGGTCGATCGACACCGCGGGCGAGAGCCCCTCGATGAAGTCGACGTCCGGACGGTCGACCTGCCCGAGGAACTGGCGCGCGTACGCGGACAGCGACTCGACGTAGCGGCGCTGCCCCTCGGCGAAGATCGTGTCGAACGCCAGCGAGGACTTACCCGAACCGGACAGACCGGTGAACACGACGAGGGAGTCGCGCGGGATCTCGAGGTCGACGTCCCGCAGGTTGTGCACGCGGGCGCCGCGCACGCTGAGCGTGGAGGTGCTGTGGGGTGCCGTGCCGCCGGGGATGTGGAGGTCTGCGGGCTCACCGAAGGCGTTCCGGGCCGACGTCGAGGTACCGCGGTCAGAGGTGATGGTCATCGTCGTCGATTCTACGAAGCGGGACCGACATTCGGCCGTGATGGAGGATCAGACGAGTGCGTCGAGAGCGAACGCGACGCCCGAGGCGCGCTCGCTGGCGGTCCAGAGTCGGGCTGCCTCGGTGCGGTCGTGCGCCCGTGGTTCGGCGCGGACCACGGTCGCGCGACCGCGCAGCTGCATCCACCCGGCTGGCCCCCAGTACTCCCCCGACCGCACACCGGGAGCGACCGCTGCGTGCACGAGTGGCTCGGCGCCGGCGTCCTTCCCCTGCACGAACAGGCGCTGCACGGACAATCGCTGGGCGGCCGGCGACCGGACCGGGCGGATCCACGCCGGCTCGGAGCGCGACGGCGCGATCTCCGGACGGTCGGGTGCGAGCAGGTCGAGCGAGAGCCCCGGATGGGCGACGACACTCGACACCGGCGACCCGGCGTCGGCGAGGCGTTCGGCGAGCTCGAAGCCGAACAGCATCACGGCGAGCTTGCTCCGGCCGTACTGCCGGTGGCTCGAGTAGCGCCCGGCGCCGAGCGGGTCGCGCCGGTCGAGACGGGCCCACCGGTGCGCGATCGACCCGAGGTGCACGACGCGGCCGCCGCGCTGCTCGAGCAACGGCAGGGTCCGTGCGGTCCACGCGAAGTGCCCGAGGTGGTTCGTGCCGATCTGCAGCTCGGTCCCCTGCGCGGTCGCCTGCCGTTCCGCCGCACCCACGACGCCGGCGTTGTTCACGATCGCGTCGACACCGTCCGGCTCGAGTCGAGCGAGCTCGTCCGCAGCCGCACGCACGCTGTCCAGGTCTGCCAGGTCGAGGTGCAGGTGCGCGAGGTCGGCACCGTCCACGTGGCGACGGATGCTCCGTTCCGCAGCAGCCGCGCGGCCGGCGTCACGGGTGGCGAGCACCACGCGGTGGCCGGCCGCCGCGAGCTGTTCGGCGGCGTGGTAGCCGAGACCGGCGCTGGCGCCCGTGACGACGACGGTGCGGCGCACGGCCCTACTGGACATGTCCGGCGGACTCCATCTGCCGCAGTGCCTTCTTGAGGTCCTGCACCTCGTCGCGGAGCCGCGCGGCCAGTTCGAACTTGAGCTCGGCCGCAGCCTGCAGCATCTGGTCGTTCAGGTCGCCGATCGTCGCCTCGAGCTGGGTCGCGCCCTCGCCCGCGATGCCACCGCGCTTGAGGTTCGGCGTCGGGGAGCGACGGCCGTCGGCACCCGGACGCCCTTCGAGCAGTGCCTTGGTGTCGTCGTTCTCCCGCGCGAGGATCTCGGTGATGTCGGCGATCTTCTTGCGCAGCGGCTGCGGGTCGATGCCGCGCTCGGTGTTGTACGCCACCTGCTTCTCGCGGCGGCGGTCCGTCTCCTCGATCGCGAACTTCATCGAGTCCGTCATCTTGTCGGCGTACATGAGCACCTGGCCCGACACGTTGCGGGCGGCACGACCGATCGTCTGGATCAGCGACGTCGACGAGCGGAGGAAGCCCTCCTTGTCGGCGTCGAGGATGGCCACGAGCGAGACCTCCGGCAGGTCGAGGCCCTCGCGCAGCAGGTTGATGCCGACCAGCACGTCGTAGACGCCCTGGCGCAGCTCGGTGAGCAGTTCGACGCGCTTCAGGGTGTCGACGTCGGAGTGCAGGTACCGCACCCGGACACCGGCGTTCCCGAGGAAGTCGGTGAGTTCCTCGGCCATGCGCTTCGTCAGCGTCGTCACGAGGACACGCTCGTCCTTCTCGACGCGCTGTTTGATCTCCTCGAGCAGGTCGTCGATCTGGCCGTCGCTCGGCTTGACGACGATCTCCGGGTCGACCAGACCGGTCGGGCGGATGATCTGCTCGACCACGCTGTCGGTGACGCCGAGCTCGTACTTGCCCGGCGTGGCCGACAGGTACACCTTCTGCCCGACGCGGTCGAGGAACTCCTCCCACGTCAGCGGGCGGTTGTCGAGCGCGCTCGGCAGGCGGAACCCGTGCTCGACGAGGGTCCGCTTGCGGGACGCGTCGCCTTCGTACATCGCGCCGATCTGCGGCACGGTGACGTGCGACTCGTCGATGACGATGAGGAAGTCGTCCGGGAAGTAGTCGATGAGGCAGTGCGGGGCCTCGCCCGCGGCACGGCCGTCCATGTGCCGCGAGTAGTTCTCGATGCCCGAGCAGAAGCCGATCTGCTCCATCATCTCGATGTCGAACGTGGTGCGCATCCGGAGGCGCTGGGCCTCGAGCAGCTTGCCCTGCCCCTCGAGCTCGGCGAGCCGCTCGGCCAGTTCGACCTTGATGTCCGCGATCGCCCGGTGCATCACGTCGGTGTCGGCCACGTAGTGCGACGCGGGGAAGATCGACACCGCGGGCAGGTCGTCGATGACGTTGCCGGTGAGCGGGTGCAGCGACGACAGCGCCTCGACCTCGTCACCGAACATCTCGATGCGGATCGCGTGCTCCTCGTACATGGGGATGATCTCGAGGGTGTCTCCACGGACCCGGAAGGTGCCGCGCGCGAAGTCGACGTCGTTGCGCTGGTACTGCATCGCCACGAACTTGCGGACGAGCTGGTCGCGCGTGATGGTCTGGCCGACGTGCAGCGCCACCGAGGCGTTCATGTACTGCTCCGGCGTCCCGAGGCCGTAGATGCAGGACACCGTCGAGACCACGATGACGTCGCGCCGGCTGAGCAGCGAGTTCGTCGTCGAGTGCCGGAGCCGCTCGACCTCGGCGTTGACCGAGGAGTCCTTCTCGATGAAGGTGTCCGTCTGCGGGACGTACGCCTCGGGCTGGTAGTAGTCGTAGTACGAGACGAAGTACTCGACGGCGTTGTTCGGCAGCAGGCTGCGGAACTCGTTCGCGAGCTGGGCCGCCAGGGTCTTGTTGTGCGCGAGCACGAGCGTCGGGCGCTGGACCTGCTCGATGAGCCACGCCGTGGTCGCGGACTTGCCCGTACCGGTGGCGCCGAGCAGCACGACGTCGGTCTCACCCGCGTTGATCCGGCCCGCGAGCTCGGCGATCGCCGCGGGCTGGTCACCGCTCGGCGTGTACTCGCTGATGACCTCGAACGGACGGACCGCGCGGGTGGGCTCGATTGACACTGCCATGTCCACCACGGTAGTCGGGACCGCCGACACCGGAGCCGCGTGCTCGCCCTCGGCGTATCGTCCACGGCAAGCTGCTTCCGAGTCGGCTGATAGTGACGCGGAATAGCCTCCGATCCGTTCAGCTCCCCGAATCGTTCTCACTCCCGAAGAGGCCCCATGACGACGGCGACCCCCGCCGCACCGACGAAGGGCACCCCGTTCCGCGGACGCATCCGCGGGCGAGTGCTCGTCCTGCTGTGCTTCATGTACGCGATCTCGTACATCGACCGCACCAACATCTCGACCGCGCTTCCCCACATCACCGAGGACTTCGGCTTCAACGAGACGACGGCGGGGCTCATCGTCTCGGCCTTCGCCCTCCCCTACGCGCTGCTGCAGGTGTTCGGCGGCACCATCGCCGAGAAGTTCGGTCCGAGGAAGGCGCTCTTCGTCATCACGGTCGTCTGGGGCGTCGCCACCCTCTGGACGGGTTTCTCGGTCGGCTTCTGGACCCTGTTCGCCGCACGCGCGCTCCTCGGTCTCAGCGAGGCGGCGGCGTTCCCGGCCGCGACGCAGGCGATGAGCCGCTGGATCCCCCGCGACCGGAACGGCTTCGCGCAGGGCGTGGTGCACTCCGCCGCACGGCTCGGCAACGCACTGGCCCCGCTCCTGGTCGCCTGGGTGATCGGCGCGACCGGCAGCTGGCGCTGGGCGTTCTTCGCGACCGCCGTCCTGTCGATCGCGTGGGCGATCGTCTGGTTCGTCTGGTTCCGGGACAAGCCGGAGGACACCGCCGGCATCCAGCAGGTCGAGCTCGACGAGCTCCCGCCCGTCGAGACCCGTGCGACCCGGCCGCCGGTGCCGTGGCGCACCCTCGCCCGGCAGATCCTGCCGGTGACCTTCGTCGACTTCGGCTACGGCTGGGTCCTCTGGGTGTTCCTCACCTGGATCCCGACCTTCCTCAGCTCGACCTTCGGCCTGCCGATCAGCCAGTTCGCCCTCTTCACGACGCTCGTGCTGCTCGCCGGGGTCGTCGGCGACACCGTGGGTGGCATGCTCAGCGACCGGATCATCCACCGCGGGGGCAACACCCGCAACGCCCGCCGCGTGATCCTCGTCATCGGGCTGGGCGGCTCGCTCGTCTGCCTCATCCCGCTCGTCATCGGACAGGGGCTGGTCGTCGCGACGATCTCGCTCGCGCTGTCGTTCTTCTTCCTGGAGCTCTGCAACGCGAACCTCTGGGCGATCCCGATGGACGTCGCCCCGCAGTGGTCCGGCACCGCGTCCGGCTTCATGAACACGGGCTTCGGCGTCGCCGGCGTCGTGTCCCCGATCGTCTTCGGCGTCCTCATCGACACGACCGGCTGGCAGATCCCCTTCGCACTCTCGTGCGTCCTGCTCGGGGCCGCCGCGGTGGTCGCCTGGTTCATGAAGCCGCAGCGCCTCACGTCGACGGACGGCGTCCTCGAGATCGGCACGCCGACGGCGGAGCAGCCCTCCGCCTGACCGGTAGCCCGGTGCCCGTTCCGCGCGAAGGTGCCCGTTCCGCGCACAGGAGGCAGCATCGCGCATAGGGAGACCGAAGATCGGTCTCCCTATGCGCGATCCCGCTTTCCACGTCGGTTGCGATGGGCGGGAACGCACCACGCTGACGGCCTGGAGGCGCGGTGCCAGCCCGCCACGCGCCTCCAGGCCGTCACCACTCGCCCGCGCACCGTGCGAACCCGGGCCGCGCCCCTCGCACCGTGCGATGCACGCCCGCGCCCGCGCGCACGCACGCCGCGCTCAGCGCGCTGCGCGCCGCCCCACGTCGTCGGTCTCGCCGACCAGCGCGTCGTCCGGCTCCACCGGCTCCGGCGACCGCGGCGCAGGCCCTGGCGCAGGCGCAGGCGCGACCGCAGCCGATCCCGCACCGCCCGCGACCGCACCGCGCTTCCGCGCACGAGCCTCCCGCTGCCCGCGCGACGCGAGCGACGGCCGCCCCGTGAGCGGCACGGACAGCGGCGTCCAGCGGAACAGCTCCGTCACCGCGACGGACAGCACGAGCACGAGCAGGTAGGTCACGAGCGTGAGCCACGGCTTCGGCACGACCCGCTCGAGCCAGCTGTCGCCGGAGAGCAGGATCCAGATCATGAACGGGTGGCTCAGGAAGATGCCGAACGACCGGTCCGAGCCGTAGCCGACGACGCGGGCGAGGGGGCTCCCGGGGCGACGTCGGTCGGCCCACCGCGCACCGATCGCGAGGAAGCCGACGAACACGGCGGTGCTCCAGACCACCTGGACCGGCTGGAGCGGGGTGCCGGCGGCGTAGAGCGACTGCCCGAGGCCGACCTGCAGTGCCCAGACGCCGAGCGTGAGCACGCCGGTGCCGGCGAAGCCCCAGAGGACGGCGGCCCGGTGCACCCGGATGAACCGGAGGAACCCGTCGGCGTGGTCGGCGGCGATCGCACCGGACACGATGAAGAACACGTACGAGAAGAAGAACTGCTTCTGGTACCCCTGCATCCAGGCGTCGCTCGCGGGGAAGTACTTGTACCCGGCGAAGACGACGAGCTGCAGCACGAGCGACACGACGAGGACGGTGACGTGGTGACCGCGGGTCGTCCGGACGAGCCAGGCGATCACGGGCAGCAGCAGGTACACCTGCATCGTCACGAGCAGGAAGTACAGGTGGTACCACGAGGTGCCGGTGACGATCCCCTCGGCGAGGGTGCGGACGAGGTCGGGGACGTCGCCGCGGCGGGTGGCGTCGAGGAGCCAGGACGACCCGACGTAGACGAACGACCACGCCAGGTACGGCACACCGACGAGCAGGAACCGCTTCGGCCAGAACTGCGCCATCGGGCGCGGGCGGAGCGTGTAGCTGTAGACGAGGACGAACGCGGTGAGCGAGAAGAACACCAGGCGCGTGAAGTGCAGCAGGCCGAGCAGGGCGTTCAACGGCACGTCGTCGCTCGCCACGGTGTGGCTCGTGGTGTGGACGCCGATCACGCACGCGAAGGTCAGGATGCGGAGGACGTCGACCTCGTAGAGGTGCCGGGGCTTCCCCTCGGCGGTGCGGGTCGGGGTCTGCTCGCTCACGCGTGCTCCGCCATGGTGCGCACCTTCGCCCGCTGGACCTTCCCGGTCGGCGCACGTGGCAGGTCCGGCACGACGACGATCTCGACCGGACGACGGAAGCGCGTGAGCCGGGCCTCGGCACGCGCGGTGAGGTCGGCGACGAGCGCGTCCGCGTCGATCGACTCGCCGGGTTCGGTGGGCTGCGGGATCACGTACGCGATCGGCACCGCGCCGAGGACGTCGTGCGGGCGTCCGACGACGACGGCCTCGAGCACCCGGTCGTCCCCGAGCAGCACGTCCTCGACCTCGGACGGGTAGACCTTCTCGCCGCCGCGGTTGATCACGTCGTCGGAGCGGCCGGCGAGCGAGACCCAGCCGTCCTCCGAGACGGAACCGACGTCGCCCGTGCTGAGCCACCCGTCGGCGTCGAAGCGCTCGGCGGCGCGGCCGAACAGGTACCGGTGCACGATGCCCTCGCCCCGGACCCACAGCGCGCCGACCTCGCCCGCGGGCAGGACGGTGCCGTCCTCGCCCCGGACCTGCACCTCGGAGCCGACGGGCACGCCGACCGTCCCGACCCGGGCCGGAGCTCCGAGTGGTGTGGCGGTGATCTGCGAGGCTCCCTCGGTCATCCCCCAGCTGACCACGAGCGGCACGTCCCCGAGCGCCACGCGGACCGGGTCCGGCAGCGGTGCCGAGGCGCTGCGCACGAAGCGCAGCCCGGGCGGGAACGCGAGCGGCCCGGTCTTCGCGAGGACGGCGAGGATCGCCGGCACCGCGTTGAGCCACGTGATCCGGCGCTCGGCCAGCAGCTCCCAGAACCCGGTCCGGCTGAACCGGCGGTCGAGCACGAGCGTCGCGCCGGCGACGAGCGTCGCCAGCAGGCCGACCACCTCGGCGTTGACGTGGAAGAGGGGCAGCGAGTTGAACCCGCGGTCCTCGGGCGTGAGCGCGTTGTGGCGTGCGACGGCGCGCGCCACGAACAGCAGCTGCGACTCCGGCAGCTCGACACCCTTCGGCGTGCCGGTCGACCCGGAGGTGAAGAGCACGACGGACCCCTCGCCCGGTGCGTCCGGACCCTCCGACGGCAGGTCGCCGTCGCGGACGCCGGCCGGGAGGAACGTGGCCGCGTCGATCCCGCTGGCGGGCGCCCCGGAGACGGTCGCGTCCACGGCACGGTCCGACACCACGATCGAGGCACCGCCGATCAGGTCGGCGAGACGGCCGGGTTCGGTGGTCGGCTGGCCGGTGTCCACGGGGACCGCTCGGCGCCCGGAGGCGACGGCGGCGAGGTGCACGACGGCGAACGCGAGCGGGTCACCGAGGTCGACGAGGACCGCGCCGGACGGGGCGACGCCGATCGCGTCGAACGTGGCGGACCACGCGGTGACGGCGTCGTCGAGGGCGCGGTAGGTCAGGACGCGGTCGCTGCGCGCGTCCTCGAGGTAGGTGCGCCCGCCGTCCTGCGCCGCACGGACGCTGATGACCGAGCGCAGGTCGGGTCGTTCTTCGCCGGCTCGCTGCACGGTCTCAGGGTATTGCTCGTTCCTATGTCCGTTCCGAGCAGGACTCAGGGCGCGGTCGTCGCCCCGGTGGTCGCTGCCGGCGTCGGTTCGGCCGGGAACCGGCTGAGGAGCCACTGCCAGAGCGGGAGCATCCGGGGCGTGCCGTCCTGTCCGAGCGGCGTCGAGTCCTTGATGATCCGCGAGTGCGACTCCGACGGTGTCCCCACCCGGATGTCCGTCAGGATCGCGTGGGGGTCACCGCCGGTGCCCGGTGGCGCGGTGTCGGTGCGGAAGGGGCCGTTCTCGCCGTCGAGGCCGAGCACGGTCCACGACCCCCGGATCCGCGGCCCGAAGACGTCGCGGACGTCGTCGACGGCGTACATCCGGTCGACGGGTGTCCTGCCGGGCCGGTCCATCCACGCGGCGTGCTCCGCACCGAGCGACTCCACCGGCGATGAGAACATCAGCGCCCCGCGCACCGAGCGGATGTGGGAGATGTACGCGGCCTCACCCCCGCCCTGCGAGTGGCCGGCGACGACGATGTCGTTCCACGCGATGTCGCGGTCGTCGCGCACGAAGCGACCCCAGCCGCCGTCGGGGTCGTGGTCCTCGAGGTACGCGACGGCGTCGCGGAACCGGGACACGATCGATCCCGAGGGCCGCACCGAGCTGAACGACGACGGTCGGCTGCCGTCGAACCGGTTGCGCTGGACCTGGCCGTAGCACTGCGGGTCGGCCTCGCACGTGCCGGAGAGGGTCTTGCCGAGGTTCCAGTAGTCGAGTCCGAGCACGTGGTAGCCGTCCTGCAGCGCGGTGCTGAGGAACAGTTGGTAGTCGGCGGGCTTCGCACGGGTCGCGGGCAGGAACAGCAGCAACGGCCCCTGGGCGTCCGTGCGGGCGGCGAAGTCGTCGCGGTTCGGTTCGAGCCGCTGCCCGTTGATCGTGCCGAGACGGAACCGGTGGAACTCGCCCTCCGGTCCGTGCTCGTCGCCGTGCGGCCGGTCGGCGGCGGCCACCCGACCGTGCTGTTCGACGCGCTGCCCGCCGAGCACGTTTGCGGCGACGAGGCTCGCACCGCCGATCGCGATCAGCAGGACGGCCGCGAGGACGAGGAGCACCCGGTGCTTCATCGGGTGAGGCGCTCCCACACGGCGTCGGCCGATCGGATCGTGTCGTCGAGCGTGCCGGTGGCGTCGACGACGTGGTCGGCCAGGGCGAGGCGTTCGGCGTCGGTCGCCTGGGCGGAGACGCGGCGCTCGGCCTCGTCACGGGGCATGCCGCGGTGCGCCACGAGCCGCTCGATCCGCTGCGCCGCCGGAGCGTCCACGACCACGACGGCATCGAAGTGCAGCGGGCGGCTCCCGCGAGCCTCGGCGAGGAGCGGGACGTCGTAGACGACGACGGCCTCGGGGTCGGCAGCCTCGGCGGCGTCGAACGCCTGCTGGGCGAGCCGCCAGACCTCCGGGTGGGTGATCGCCTCGAGGTCCTTGCGGGCGGCCGCGTCGGCGAACACGATCGCGCCGAGGGCCGGCCGGTCGAGCGAACCGTCCGCCGCGATCACGCCGGGGCCGAACCGCTCGGCCACCTGCGCGAGCCCCCGGCTGCCCGGAGCGACGGCGTCACGGGCGAGCCGGTCCGCGTCCACGACGACGGCCCCGTGCTCCGCCCACCGAGCGGAGACCGTCGACTTGCCCGCGGCGATGCCGCCTGTGAGACCGATGATGCGCACGGTCTCCAGCGTAGCGAGCGCGCCTGCCGGAACGGCCGGAAGCCCGGCACCCCTTCTCAGGGATGCCGGGCTTCCGGAACGGACGAGCCGCTCGATCAGTTGGTCGAGCTGAGCTTCTCGCGGAGTGCCGCGAGCGACGCGTCGTCGGCCAGGGTGCCCGGGCCGCTCGCTTCGCTCGTGAACGACGCCGAGGTGGAAGCGCTGGCCGGGAGGTCGAAGCCACCCTGCGCCTCGTCGGCGATGGTCTTCGCGACCTGCGCCTTGTGGGCTTCCCAACGCGCCTGGGCGGCCGCGTACTGGCCCTCCCACTCGGTGCGCTGGGTGTCGTAGCCCTCGAGCCACTCGTTCGTCTCCGGGTCGAAGCCCTCGGGGTACTTGTAGTCACCCTTGTCGTCGTACTCGGTCGGCATGCCGTAGAGCGCCGGGTCGAACTCGGTGCTCTCCGGGTCGACGCCCTCGTTCGCCTGCTTGAGGCTGAGCGAGATGCGACGACGGTCGAGGTCGATGTCGATGATCTTGACGAAGACCTCGTCGTTGACCGAGACGACCTGCTCGGCGAGCTCGACGTGCTTGTTCGAGAGCTCCGAGATGTGCACGAGGCCCTCGATGCCGTCGGCGACACGGACGAACGCACCGAACGGCACGAGCTTCGTGACCTTGCCCGGTGCGATCTGGCCGATCGCGTGGGTGCGGGCGAAGACCTGCCACGGGTCTTCCTGCGTGGCCTTGAGCGAGAGAGACACGCGCTCGCGGTCCAGGTCCACCTCGAGGATCTCGACGGTGACTTCCTGACCGACCTCGACGACCTCGCTGGCGTGCTCAATGTGCTTCCAGCTGAGCTCGGAGACGTGGACGAGACCGTCGACGCCACCCAGGTCGACGAACGCACCGAAGTTGACGATCGACGACACGATGCCCTTGCGGACCTGGCCCTTGTGGAGGTTGTTGAGGAAGGTGGTGCGCGACTCGGACTGCGTCTGCTCGAGCAGGGCGCGACGCGACAGGACCACGTTGTTGCGGTTCTTGTCGAGCTCGAGGATCTTCGCCTCGAGTTCCTGGCCGAGGTACGGCGTGAGGTCGCGGACGCGGCGCAGCTCGATGAGCGAGGCCGGGAGGAACCCACGGAGGCCGATGTCGACGATGAGCCCGCCCTTGACGACCTCGATGACCGTGCCGGTCACGACGCCGTCGGACTCCTTGATCTTCTCGACGTCGCCCCACGCACGCTCGTACTGCGCGCGCTTCTTCGACAGGATGAGGCGGCCTTCCTTGTCCTCCTTCTGGAGAACCAGGGCCTCGACCTCGTCGCCGACCTCGACGACCTCGTTGGGGTCGACGTCGTGCTTGATCGAGAGCTCGCGCGAGGGGATGACACCCTCGGTCTTGTAACCGACGTCGAGGAGGACCTCGTCGCGGTCGATCTTCACGACGGTGCCGGAGATGAGATCACCGTCGTTGAAGAACTTCAGGGTCTTCTCGACCTCGGCCAGGAAGTCATCAGCCGAACCGATGTCGTTGATGGCGACCTGCTTAGGAGCCTTGGTCGTAGTGGTTGTCATGTAGAGATTGCTCCGAACGGACATGAGTCGGGCCGTGGCGGCAGGAGGTTCGAGCCCCCGTGATCGCCGCCGTGGCGGTTGAGTGTGTGACGCGGATTGCGCCGCACAAGTCTAACCGGAGTGGGCGAGCCCCCACAACCGGCGTGTCGGGCGTGGCGGGACCCGACGGCCCCGCCACGTCCGGTCAGTCGAGCAGCGCCGTCCGCAGGGTGTCGAGGCCGATGCTGCCGAGGGCCAGGGCACGGTGGTGGAACGCCTTGAGGTCGAACGCCGATCCCTCGCGCGCGGCGACCTCGTCGCGGATGGACTCCCAGACGCGCTGTCCGACCTTGTACGACGGCGCCTGCCCCGGCCACCCGAAGTACCGGGCGACCTCGAACCGGACGAAGGCGTCGGACATGTTCACGTTCTGGCGCATGAAGTCGAGCGCGTACTCCCACGTCCACCCGCCGCCGTCCGGGTTGGTCTTCTGCAGGTGCACGCCGATGTCGAGCACCACGCGGGCGGCACGCATGCGCTGTCCGTCGAGCATCCCGAGCCGGTCGCCGTCGTCGTCGAGGAACCCGAGCTGCTCCATCAGCCGCTCGGCGTAGAGCGCCCAGCCCTCGACGTGGCCGGAGGACCCGGACAGCTGGCGCCGCCACGTGTTCAGCTCCCCACGGTTGTAGACGCCCTGGCTGATCTGCAGGTGGTGTCCGGGGACGCCCTCGTGGTAGACCGTCGTCTTCTCGCGCCAGGTGCCGAACTCGGTGACGCCCTGCGGCACGGACCACCACATGCGGCCGGCGCGCGAGAAGTCGTCGGAGGGGCCGGTGTAGTAGATGCCGCCCTCCTGCGTGGGGGCGATCCGGCATTCGAGGCGCTTGATCGGGTCCGCGATGTCGAAGTACTTGCCGTCCATCTCGCGGATCGACTCGTCGCTGGTCTCCTGCATCCACCGCTGCAGCGCGTCGGTGCCGTGCAGGACGCGGGCCGGGTCGGTGTCGAGCACCTCGATCGCGCGGGCGACGCTCGCGCCGGACTCGATGCGGTCCGCGATGCGCTCCTGCTCCGCACGCATCCGGGCGAGTTCCTCGATGCCCCACTCGTACGTCTCGTCGAGGTCGACGACGGCGCCGAGGAACCGGCGGGAGTGCAGCTCGTAGGCGTCGCGACCGACGGCGTCGACCGGGGTGGCGAGGGGCAGCAGCTCGTGCTCGAGGAACTGGCCGAACGACCGGTACGCGGCCGCGGCGACCTCGGCCCCACGGGCGAGTTCGGCACGGAGCGCGTCCGGCACCGTGCCGCCGTCGTCGAACGCGGCACCGTCGACGAGCTGGCGGAAGACGCCGTCCTCGGCGCCGTTGCGGGCGGCCTGCTCGGCGATGAGCTCGACCTGGCGCTTCGCCGGCGTGACGTCCTCGCGCGTGCCCTCGAGCAGGGTCTCGCGGATGCCCTCGAGCGCGTCGGGCAGGGCGTGGAGCCGGCTCGCGATGTCGTGCCAGTCGGACTCCCCCGCGGTGGGCATGAGGTCGAGGACCTCGCGGACGGCCTGCGCGGGGCTCGCGATGACGTTGAGGTCGCGCAGGTGGAGCTTCCGGTCGTAGCTCTCCTGCACGAGGTCGAGCTCGGCACCGAGGTCGGTCTTCGTCACGCGGTCGACGGCGTCCACCGGCTCGGCGGCGTCGAGCGCACGCTTCGTGGCCCGCGCGGCGTCGGCCATCGCGGCGGCACCGGCAGGCGACGTGTCGCCGTACTCGCCCGTGCGCCCCGGCACGCCGATGTACGTGGCGACGGTGGGGTCGAGGTCGACGAGGGTGGACACCCAGTCCTCGGCGACGCGGTCGACGGCGGACGGCTGGCGGACGGGACGGTCTTCGGTCATGCTCTCGACCCTACCGAGCCTCGACCGCCCGACCGAGCCCCACTCGCGCCGTGGCGAAACTCGCCCCGTGGCGACCGTCAGTGGGCGGCGACTTCCCAGTTCGCACCGACCCCGACGGACACGTCGAGCGGCACGCTCAGCTCGGCGGCGGCGCCCATGCGGGTGCGGAGGATGTCCTCGACCCGCTCCTGCTCGCCGGGCGCGACCTCGAGGATGAGCTCGTCGTGGACCTGCAGGAGCAGGTGCGACGCGAGGTCGCCCTCGCGCAGGTCCTCGGCGACGCCGAGCATCGCGATCTTCATGATGTCGGCCGCCGACCCCTGGATCGGCGCGTTGAGCGCGGCACGCTCGGCGTTCTCACGCAGGACGCGGTTCGGGCTCTTCAGGTCCGGGAAGGGGCGACGGCGACCGAAGATCGTCTCGGTGTAGCCGTCCTCCCGCGCCTGCTCGACCACGCCGCGGAGGTAGTCGCGGACCGCGCCGAAGCGGGCGAAGTACTCGTTCATGAGCGTCCGGGCCTCGGACTGCTCGATCCGGAGCTGCTTCGAGAGCCCGAACGGGCTGAGACCGTACGCGAGGCCGTACGACATCGCCTTGACCTTGGTACGCATCTCCGGCGTGACGTCGGCCGGCGCGACCGAGAACACCCGGGCACCGACGAAGCGGTGCAGGTCCTCGCCCTCGTTGAAGGCCTGGATGAGCCCGGGGTCGCCGGACAGGTGCGCCATGATCCGCATCTCGATCTGCGAGTAGTCGGCGGTGACCAGCGTCGTGTACGGCTCGGCCACGGCGAAGGCCGACCGGATCCGTCGTCCCTCGGCGGTCTTCACCGGGATGTTCTGCAGGTTCGGGTCCGTCGACGAGATCCGGCCGGTGCTCGTGCCGGTCTGCTCGTAGCGCGTGTGGATCCGGCCGTCGACGACCGAGGCGTCGAGGGTGTCGACGATCTGGCGCAGCTTCGTGGCGTCACGGTGCTGCAGGAGCAGGCCGAGGAACGGGTGCGGGTGCTGGTCCTGCAGGTCGGCGAGGCTCGCGGCGTCGGTCGAGAAGCCCGTCTTCGTCTTGCGGGTCTTCGGCATCGCGAGTTCGGTGAACAGGACTTCCTGCAGCTGCTTCGGCGAGCCGAGGTTCACCTCGTGTCCGATCTCGGCGAAGGCCTGCTGCGCGAGTTCCGCGGCGCGCTCCCCCAGGTCGTGCGACAGCCCGGTGAGCACCGGCCGGTCGATGCCGACGCCGATCGTCTCCATGCCGGCGAGGACCGGCACGATCGGCAGCTCGATGTCGTCGAGGACCCGCAGGGACGACTCGTCCATGCGGGCGCGCAGGGCCGTCGTCACACGGAGCACGAACCACGCGTGCACCCCGACGTTCACCGGGTCGGTCTCGGGCACGAGCTGGTTCGGGTCGCCCGTGGGCAGTTCCTCGCCGAGCTCCTGGTAGACGAGGTCGCCCAGCGGCTGTCCCTGCTTGCCGGGCTGGGCGAGCCAGCCCATGATCCGGGCGTCACCGGCGATGCCGTTCACCTGGAACCCGACGGTGGCGAGCGCCTTGATCGCGGCCTTGGCGTCGTGGAAGTGCTTCGGGGCGTCGGAGGCGAACCACGCCGCCAGCTGCTCGTAGTCCTTCGCGCCGCTGCCCCCCGGCACCATCACGGCGTCGTCGTGGGTGGCGATGCCGATCGCACTCAGCCGACCGTCGATGACCTCGACCGCGACGCCGTAGCCGTTGGCCGCCTCGGACGCGTTGCGGCGCTCGAGCCAGTAGCCGAGTTCCTCGTCGATCAGGGTCTTCACCGGCGGCGGGGTCGGCGCACCGCTGTCGATCGTGCCCTCGGACGCGCTCGACTCGGAGGGCTCGCCGGAGCCCGCGACCTTGAAGACCCGGTCGAGCAGCGTGCGGAACTGCAGCTTGGCGAAGAGCTCGCGCACCGCGTCCTCGTCGAGGGGACGGAGTGCGACGTCCGCCGGGCCGACGGGCAGCTCGACGTCGTTCACGAGGCGGTTCAGCTTGCGGTTCCGGATCGCCCGGTCCTTCTGCTCGCGCAGGTTGTTGCCGACGACGCCCTTGATCTCGTCGGCGTGCTCGAGGACGGCGTCGAGCGAGCCGAACTGGGTGATCCACTTCACCGCCGTCTTCTCGCCGACCTTGTCGATGCCGATCAGGTTGTCGCTCGTCTCACCGACGAGGGCCGCGATGTCGGGGTACTGGTGCGGCTCGATGCCGTACCGCTCGTACACCTTGTCGCGGTCGTAGCGGGTGAGCTCGGAGACGCCGCGGACCGATGGGTAGAGCAGCGTGACGTCGTCGTTGACGAGCTGGATCGAGTCGCGGTCACCCGAGACGACGTAGACCTGGAACCCCTGCTCGGACCCCTGTCGGGCGAAGGTGGCGAGGATGTCGTCGGCCTCGTAGTCCTCCTTCGTCACCGTCGTGATGCCCATCGCCTCGAGTGCCTGCTGGAGGAGCGGGATCTGCCCCTTGAACTCGGCCGGGGTCTCGGAGCGGGTGCCCTTGTAGTCCTCGTACTCACGGGTGCGGAACGAGAAGCGGGAGATGTCGAACGCGACCGCCAGGTGCGTCGGCTTCTCGCGCTGCAGGAGCATGAGCAGCATCGAGATGAAGCCGTGGATGGCGTTCGTGTGCTGCCCCTCGCGGTTCACGAAGCTGTCGACCGGCAGCGCGTAGAAGGCGCGGAAGGCGAGCGAGTGGCCGTCGATGACCATGAGGGTAGGCTTTGCGGAGTCCGACACCCGGACAGCCTACCGACGCCATCCGACACGGGAGTCCGCCAGCGTGACCGACCAAGCGACCACCACCGGCACCGGCGCGACGGGCTCGCCCGAGGGCATCGCGAAGCTCGCCGAGCGCGGCATGGGTGAACTCGCCGAGAAGATGGGCATGGTCATCACCGAGCTCTCCGCGGAGCGCGCGGTCGGCACCATCCCGGTCGAGGGCAACCGCCAGCCGGTCGGCCTCCTGCACGGCGGCGCGTTCGTCGTCCTCGCCGAGAGCCTCGGTTCGATGGCGGCCACCGTCCACGCCGGTCCCGGCCGCTACGCCGTCGGCATCGAGCTGAACGCCTCGCACTCCCGGAGCGCCACGAGCGGCCTGGTGACCGGCACCTGCACCGCGCTGCACCTCGGCAACACGCTCACCACGCACGAGATCGTCCTCACCGACGACCAGGGGCGGCGCTGCTCCACCGTGCGCATCACCAACATGATCCGCGAAGCCCGCTGACGCGGTCGCACCGCAGCACCGCGCCGACCGCGCACCGGGCCGTCACGAAGGAGTGACCATGCCCATCACCGACTGGAAGATCGAACTCATCATGGTCCCGGTCAGCGACGTCGACCGCGCCCGCGAGTTCTACGAGCGCATCGGCTTCTCGATCGACCACGACCAGCGCGTCTCCGACGAGCTCCGGTTCGTCCAGGCGACCCCGCCCGGCTCCGCCTGCTCGATCGCGTTCGGCGAGGGCATCATGTCCCCCGACGTCCTGCCCGGCTCGCTGAAGTCGATCCAGGTCGTCGTGCCGGACGCCGATGCGGCCCTCGCACACCTGCAGGGGCTCGGCGTGGACGCGGTCGGGGTCGACGAACTCGCCTGGGGCCGGTTCGTCTTCTTCACCGACCCCGACCGGAACGCCTGGACCCTGCAGGAGCTGCCGGCGCGCGGCTGAGCCGCGTCCGGCTCAGTCCTCCGGCGGCCGCTGGAGGAGCAGTCGGGCGTCCCCGAACCCGAGCCGCCGGTACAGGGTCTCGCCGTCGACGCTCGAGTGCACCGAGGCCCGCTCGACCCCGAGCGCGTCGGCCACGTCGAGCAGGGCGGTGACGAGCCGCTTCGCGACACCGTGGCCGCGCAGCTCGGGGTGGACGTAGACGGTCTGCACGTCGGCCGTCAGCCGTCGCCCAGGTCGGTCCGGCGTGGGCGGCCGTGCGACCAGCCCGAGCCACGCCATCCCGAGCACCCGCCCGTCGCGTTCGGCGACGACGCACCGGTGGGTGTCCGGGTGCTCGGCCGCGAAGGCCGTCATCGCGTCGCGGTACGCGGCCGCCGTCACGCCGGCGGTCGCCCCGCCCTCGTCCACGCTCCACCGCCACCGCAGGTCGGCCACCGCTGCCATGTCGTCCGGCCTGGAGGCACGGATCACCACGTCGTCCATCGCCCCAGCTTGCCAGGTGGCCGGCCCCGCGGCGGGGCCGTCCCGCGGCGCCCGGAACGCAGGAACGCCGCCTCCCGGGTGGGGAGGCGGCGTCCGGCGGAGCGTCGGTGAGCGACTACTTCTTGGCGCTGAGCTGCTCGATGATCGCCTTCGCGACGTCGTGCATGGTGAGCCGGCGGTCCATCGAGGCCTTCTGGATCCAGCGGAACGCCTCGGGCTCGGTGAGGCCCATCTTCTCGTTGAGCAGGCCCTTGGCCCGGTCGACGAGCTTGCGGGTCTCGAAGCGCTCGACGAGGTCGGCGACCTCGGCCTCGAGCGTGATGATCTGCTGGTACCGCGAGAGGGCGATCTCGATCGCGGGGAGCAGGTCGTTCGGCGTGAAGGGCTTGACGACGTAGGCGAGCGCGCCGGCCTCGGTCGCACGCTCGACGAGGTCCTTCTGGCTGAACGCCGTGAGGAGGACCACCGGAGCGATGTGGTTCTTGGAGAGCTTCTCGGCCGCGGAGATCCCGTCGAGCTGCGGCATCTTGACGTCCATCACGACGAGGTCGGGACGGAGGTCGGTGGCGAGCTGCACGGCCGTCTCGCCGTCACCGGCTTCGCCGACCACGTCGAACCCGTTGTCGCGGAGGATCTCCACGATGTCGAGGCGGATGAGCGACTCGTCCTCGGCGACGACGACGCGACGGGGTGCTGTTGCAGTTGCTTCTGTGTCACTCACAGGATGCAGCCTACTAGACGACGGACGTCGAGCACGTCAGTCCAGGCAGTTTCGTACGCGCGGTACGGGAACTGCCCCGCACGCCGTGAGCCGCCCTTGTACGAGTGGCGGGACTTGAACCCGCACGCCGTGAGGCAGAGCATTTTGAGTGCCCCGTGTCTGCCGATTCCACCACACTCGCGAGGAGGCCAACAGTACCAGCCCGACCCGCGCCTCCAGGCCGTCCCCGACCCGCTCAGCGACCCTCGAGCGCCTCGATCGTCGCCACGAGACCAGCCCGCCGTGGCGACCGCCGCGGCAACGCCGCGAGCAGGGCGCGGAGCACCCGGGCGTCCGCGGATCCGTCCGGCGTGCGGGACCACGCGAGGAGCGCGTCGACGCTGCCGTCGGCGACGACCGCCTCGCGGAACCGGCCGCGCACCCGGTCGCGGAGGGCGTCGACCCCCGGTGCGGCCGACCCCGGGAGCACCGGTCCGTCGTACCGGTCGACGGCCTGGAGGCGCGCCCCGCGGTCGAGCGCGGACAGCACGCCGTCGACGTCGGTGCGGAGACCGGACAGGCGGTACGGCCGCGACGTCAGGGTCACGCCCGGCGCGGCCGCGGCGAGGACGCGACGGAGGCGGACGAGCTCCGCGCGGAGCGTGACCAGGGCGCCGGGGTCACCCCACACCGCCAGCGCCAGGTCCTCGGCGGCGAGGCCGTCCGGGTGCGCCGCGAGGATCGCGAGCACCTCGGAGTGGCGAGCCGACAGGTGGACGGTCCGGTGCTCGGTGCGGAGGGTGGCGACGTCGGTGCCGAGCAGCCGCAGCTCGGCGACCTCGGGCCGGGTCGAGGAGGGCGGGTCGGTTCGCAGCGGTCGCAGGTCGGCGAGGGCGATCTCCGCCTCGGCGGCGGCGACCGTGGCGGTGAGGAGCGGCAGGGTGTGCCGATCCACCGCGCGGTCGTCGCCCGTGACGTCGAGCACGCCGACGACGGTGCCCGCACGGTCGTGGACGGGGACGGCGCTGCACGACCACGGCTTCACCGCGTTCGCGTAGTGCTCCTCGGACCGGATCTGCACCGGCCGGTCGATGCGGAGCGCCGTGCCGGGAGCGCTCGTGCCGACGTGCTCCTCGGCCCAGTCGGCGCCGGGCACGAACCCCATGTCCTCGGCGGCACGGCGGGCTCCGCGGGCGCCGTCGACCCACACGAGCCGACCGTCGGCGTCCCCGACGGCCACCACGCAGTCCGCGGAGCGGGTCTCGTCGAGGAGGAGCCGCCGGACGACCGGCAGCAGGACCGCGAGCGGGCCGTCGCGGCGGGCGGCGTCGAGCTGGTCGTGGTCGAGGGCGAGCGTCGGCGAACCGTCCGGGTCGACGCGGGCCGACCGCTGCCACGAGGCGGCGACCAGCGGGCGGAGCGACCCGGGAGCGCGCATGCGTCCTCCGTCCGGGTCGCCCGCCGCACCGTCACGCCGGGGTGGTCGGCCGCGTCGTCGCAGCCGTCGCGGTCAGCCTACGTCCGGCGCGCCACCGGGACCAGGCCGAGATCGACGAGCTCGGCGTCGTCGAACATCCGCGAGCGGGTGAGGAACCGCTTGCCCTCCGGGACCTCGAGGGAGAAGCCGCCGCCCCGGCCGTCGACGACGTCGATGGTGAGCGCGGTGTACTTCCAGTACTCGAACTGGGACTTCGACATGTAGACCTCGACGGGGGCGATCCCGTCGACCTCGAGCGCGCCGAGGAGCACGTCACCGGGGCCGGTCAGGAACATGCCGACGGGGTAGCACATCGGACTCGAGCCGTCGCAGCAGCCACCGGACTGGTGGAACATGAGCGGCCCGTGCCGTGCGGCGAGGGAGCGGAGGAGCTCCCCCGCCGCCGGCGTGACGGTGACCCGGTCGGTCGTCATCAGAAGAAGCCCATCGGGCCCTCGGCGTAGGACACGAGCAGGTTCTTGGTCTGCTGGTAGTGGTCGAGCATCATCTTGTGGTTCTCACGACCGACACCGGACTGCTTGTACCCACCGAACGCCGCCCCGGCGGGGTACTGGTGGTAGGTGTTCTCCCACACGCGACCGGCCTGGATGTCGCGGCCGGCGCGGTACAGCGTCGTGGCCTCGCGGCTCCACACCCCGGCACCGAGGCCGTACAGGGTGTCGTTCGCGATCGAGATCGCGTCGTCGTAGCCACTGAAGGACGTCAGGGCGAGCACCGGTCCGAAGATCTCCTCCTGGAAGATCCGCATCGAGTTGTCGCCCTCGAACACCGTCGGCATGACGTAGTAGCCACCCGACAGGTCGCCGCCGAGGTCCGCTCGCTCGCCGCCGGTGAGGAGCTTCGCGCCCTCCTGCTTGCCGATGTCGATGTAGCTCAGGATCTTCTCGAGCTGGTCGTTCGACGCCTGCGCGCCGATCATCGTCGACAGGTCGAGCGGGTGGCCCTGCTTCACCGCGCGCACCCGGTCGAGGCCGTCCGCGACGAACCCGTCGTAGATCTCCTTCGCCACGAGTGCGCGGGACGGGCACGTGCACACCTCGCCCTGGTTGAGGTTGAAGAACGCGAAGCCCTCGAGTGCCTTGTCGTAGAAGGCGTCCTTCTCCTGCGCGACGTCCGCGAAGAAGAGGTTCGGGCTCTTGCCGCCGAGTTCGAGCGTCACCGGGATGAGGTTCTGCGACGCGTACTGCATGATGAGCCGGCCCGTGGTGGTCTCCCCCGTGAAGGCGACCTTCCGGACCTCGGGGTGCTGCGCGAGCGGCGCCCCGACCTCGAACCCGAAGCCGTTGACGACGTTGAGCACCCCCGCCGGGATGAGGTCCTGGATGAGTTCGATGAGCACGTGGATCGACGCCGGGGTCTGCTCCGCGGGCTTGAGCACGACGCAGTTGCCCGCGGCCAGGGCCGGCGCGAGCTTCCACACCGCCATCAGGATCGGGAAGTTCCACGGGATGATCTGCGCGACGACGCCGAGCGGCTCGTGGAAGTGGTACGCCACCGTGTCGTGGTCGATCTCCCCCGTCGACCCCTCCTGCGCACGGATCGCGCCGGCGAAGTACCGGAAGTGGTCGATCGCGAGCGGGATGTCGGCGCCGATGGTCTCGCGGATCGGCTTGCCGTTCTCCCACGTCTCGGCGACGGCGAGCATCTCGAGGTTCGCCTCCATCCGGTCGGCGATCTTGTTGAGGATGCCGGCACGTTCGGCGACGCTCGTCCGGCCCCAGGCCGGGAACGCCTTCCACGCCGCCGCGACGGCGCGGTCCACGTCGGTGGAGTCACCGCGAGCGACCTCGGTGAAGGTCTTCCCCGTGACGGGGGTCGGGTTCTCGAAGTACTGCCCGCCGGTCGGCGGCACGTACTCACCCCCGATGAAGTGGTCGTACCGGGAGCGGAACGAGACGAGGGAGCCCTCCTCGCCGGGTGCGGCGTAGCTGGTGGGCGACGGTGCGATGGTCATGGTGGACACCTTTCGACGACTCTGTCGGGGCGCTGGATCCGCGCCTGTCCGCACGCTACGTCGCCGCACGTTGCATCCGGTTGCGCGGTAGCGTCGAGACGAGCAGTTCTGACAGGGAGGAGTGCTCGTGGATTCTCGTGCCGTCCGGACCTTCCGGGTGTTCGTCGTCGTCACCGCCGTCGTGGCAATCGCCCTCGGGGTCGTCGCGATCGTCTGGCCGCGCCCGTCGCTGGTCGTGGTCGCGCTGCTGTTCGGCGTGTACCTCGTCGTCGCCGGGGCGCTCCGCGTGTTCGCCGCCGTCCGTGGGCACGGCACCCCGCCGGCGTGGCGGTGGACCTCCGGCGTGGTCGGAGCCCTGGTCGGTGTGGCCGGACTCGTGACGCTGCTCGACCCGGCCGTGCCGCTCGTGGTCTACGCCGTCCTCGCGGGCATCGGGTTCATCGTCGAGGGCATCGCCTCGCTCGTCGGCGGGTTCGTCGGCCACCCGGGCTCGTCCCGCGTCCCGACGATCGTCAGCGCGGTGCTGTCGATCCTCGGTGGCGTGGTGGTGCTCGTCGCCCCGGGGCTCGCGCTGACGGTGTTCATGGTGTTCTCGGGCATCGCGCTCATCGTCGTCGGGGCCGCGGCGCTCCTGCTCCTGCCGCCCCGAGCTGCGGTGCGGCGCTAGTCCCGCTACGCGCTGCCGGTGCCGAAGAGCAGCCCGAGGGCGTACGTGACCGCCGCGGCGCCGAAGCCGATGGCGAGCTGCCGCAGTGCGCGACGCAGCGGCGACGCACCGCTCAGCACGCCCACGACGGCTCCGGTGCCGAGGAGCGCGATGCCGACCAGGACCGCGGCGACCGCGATGGCCGGCCAGCCCTCGAGCCCGATCAGGTACGGCAGCACCGGGATGATCGCGCCGGAGGCGAAGAAGCAGAAGCTCGAGACCGCCGCGCTCATCCCGTTGCCGATCGCCTCGTGGTCGTCGGTCGGCGCGGTGCTGGTCGTCGCCGTGCCGCGCAGGACCTCGGCGGCGTGCGCCTGCGCCTCGGGCTCGGTCATCCCGCGCGCCCGGTAGACGAGGGCGAGTTCGTTCGCGTCGACGTCGAGGTCGGCCACGGCGCGACCGGCTTCAGGGTGCGGGGCCGAGGCCGTGAGGAGCTCGCGCTGCGACCGCACCGAGACGTACTCCCCCGCCCCCATCGAGAGGGCGCCGGCGAGCAGCCCCGCGATGCCGCTCAGGAGGACGAAGTGCCGGTCGGCCCCGGACGCGCTGATGCCGATGATGAGCGCGAGGTTCGACACGAGTCCGTCGTTCGCGCCGAACACCGCCGCGCGGAACGTGCCCGACAACCGCATGCGTCCCCGGTTGGCCAACCCGCGGACCACCTCGCCGTGGATGCGTTCGTCGGCCGCCATCTGCGCGGTCGCGTCGTCGTCGTCCGCGTAGGGCGAGCGGTCCTCGGCGCGCTGCATGAGCGCCAGCACGAAGACCGACCCGAACCGCTTCGCCAGCGCGGCGAGCACGCGCGTGCGCAGGCTCCCCCGCTGCGGCCGCCCGACGTCTTCGCCGAGGAGCTCGAGCCAGTGCTGCTCGTGCCGCCCCTCGGCCTCGGCCAGCGCCGACAGGATCTCGCGTTCCTCGCCGTCACGCCGCGCGGCGAGGTTCCGGTACACGGCCGCCTCGGCGCGTTCGTCGGCGAGGTAGCGGCGCCAACGGCGCACGTCGGCGCGTTGCGCCGTGGATCCGGTCTGGAGGCTCACACCACTCATCCTGCCCGGTCCTGACGACAGGAGCTCGCCACCAGGGCGCCCTGTGGACTCCCGACGTCGGCTGACGGTTGTGGAGGGACGCGCGTGAGGCGAGATGGTGGAGGGAGAACGCGACGGGGCGCGGACCGGAGGCGACGCGCGCGTGCCGCGCCGTGCCTCCAGTCCGCGCCCCGTCGGACGTCGGACGCTGCTGTCAGTCGCGCACGTAGGCCGGCGCGGCCTCGGCGTGCGCGTCACCGACGCGGTGCACCCGGAGGTCGTTCGTCGAGCCCTCGATGCCGGGAGGCGACCCGGCCGTCACGATGACACGGTCGCCGGGCGAGGCGAGGCCGTTCTCGAGCAGGACGTCGTCCACCTGCGAGAAGAGCTCGTCGGTGTGGGTCTTCCGCTCCACCAGGAACGAGCGGACACCCCACGTCAGCGCCATGCGGCGGCGGGTGGCCTCGTTCGGGGTGAAGGCGATGATCGGCAGTCCGTGGCGGAGGCGCGACATGCGGCGAGCGGAGTCGCCGGACTCGGTGAACACGCAGAGGTACGAGGCCTCGGTGAACTCCGCGATCTCGACCGCGGCGAGCGTGATCGCACCACCGAGGGTGCGCGGCTTCGTGCCGAGGGGCGCGATGCGCTCGAGGCCGTGGTCCTCCGTCGACTCGACGATGCGGGCCATCGTGCGGACGGTCTGCACCGGGTACTCGCCGACGCTCGTCTCACCGGACAGCATGACCGCGTCGGCACCGTCGAGGACGGCGTTCGCGACGTCGGAGGTCTCGGCGCGGGTCGGGATCGGCGACGAGATCATCGACTCGAGCATCTGGGTCGCGACGATGACCGGCTTCGCCATCCGGCGGGCGAGCTCGACGGCGCGCTTCTGCACGATCGGGACGGCCTCGAGCGGGAGCTCGACGCCGAGGTCACCGCGGGCGACCATGATGCTGTCGAAGGCGTCGATGATCTCCTCGAGCGCGTCGACGGCCTGCGGCTTCTCGATCTTCGCGATGACGGGGAGGCGCTTGCCCTCTTCGTCCATGATCTCGTGCGCGCGGACGACGTCCGAGGCGTTGCGGACGAACGAGAGCGCGATGAGGTCGGCGCCCTGGCGGATGCCCCAGCGGAGGTCGGCCTCGTCCTTCTCGCTCAGCGCGGGGACGTTCACGGCGACGCCGGGCAGGTTGATGCCCTTGTTGTTCGACACGGTGCCGCCGACGACGACCTCGGTGCGGACACGGACGCCGTCGGTGTCGAGCACGCGGAGGCGGACACGGCCGTCGTCGATGAGCAGCGGGTCGCCGGGCTTGACGTCCTGCGGGAGGCCCTTGAACGTGGTGCCGCAGATCTCCTTCGAGCCGGGCACGTCCTCGGTCGTGATCGTGAAGACGTCACCGACCGCGAGCTCGTGCGGGCCGTCGGCGAACTTCGCGAGGCGGATCTTCGGACCCTGCAGGTCGACGAGGATCGCGACGGGCTTGCCGAGCTCCTCCGCGGCGCGACGGACGTTCACGTAGTTGGCCTCGTGGACGCTGTAGTCACCGTGGCTGAGGTTGAGGCGGGCGACGTCGACGCCCGCTTCGATGATCTCCTTGACGGTCTCGTACTCCGACGTTGCCGGTCCGAGCGTCGAAACGATCTTTGCGCGTCTCAATGGATTCCTTCGTGGTGGTGGATGGTGCTTGGGTTTCCGCGCTGTGGGGCCGCGCGGAACGAAGCGAGGCCACCAGCACCCTATCGAGTGCTGGTGGCCTCACGCTCACGGGAGGGTGAGCATCTGGTGGTGGTGAACGGACATCAGATCGAGATCGCCCGGTCGGTCGCCTTCACCGGCGCCGGCAGGATCGTCGAGCCCTCGAGGTACTCGTCGACCTTCGCCGCCGCCGCGCGGCCCTCGGCGATCGCCCAGACGATGAGCGACTGCCCGCGGCCGGCGTCACCGGCGACGAACACACCCGGCTCGTTGGTCGTGTAGTCGGCCTGGCGGGAGACGGCGCCGGAGACGGTGGTCGGCAGGCCGAGCTGCGGCTCGAGCGTGTCGGTCTCCGGACCGGTGAAGCCCATCGCGACGAGGACGAGGTCCGCGGGGATCTCGCGCTCGGTGCCGGCCTTCGGGACCCGACGGCCGTCGAGGTACTCGGTCTCGGCGACACGGAGCGCCCGGACCTCGCCGGCCTCGTTCGACAGGAACTCGACGGTCGACGCCAGGTAGTGCCGCTCGCCGCCCTCCTCGTGCGCGCTGGTGACCTCGAACACGGTCGGGAACATCGGCCACGGCTGCTCGGACGGACGCTCCAGCGGCGGCTGCTTGCCGATCGCCAGGTTCGTCACGCTCAGTGCGCCCTGCCGGTGCGCGGTGCCGATGCAGTCCGCACCGGTGTCGCCACCGCCAATGACGATGACGTGCTTGCCCTCGGCCGTCAGCTGGTTGTCGACCTTCGTGCCCGCGTTCGCCTTGTTCTGCTGGACCAGGTAGTCCATCGCGAAGTGGACGCCCTCGAGGTCGCGCCCGGGGATGGGCAGGTCGCGGGGCACCGTGGCACCGGTCGCGACGACGACCGCGTCGTAACGCGACTTCAGGTCGTCCCAGGTGATGTCGCGGCCGATCTCGACGCCTGCGCGGAAGCGGGTGCCCTCGGCCTGCATCTGGGCGAGACGCGCGTCGATCTGGCGCTTCTCCATCTTGAAGTCCGGGATGCCGTAGCGGAGGAGCCCGCCGATGCGGTCGTCACGCTCGTAGACGGCGACGGTGTGCCCGGCGCGGGTGAGCTGCTGCGCGGCGGCGAGTCCGGCCGGGCCGGAACCGACGACGGCGACGGTCTTGCCGGTCAGGCGCTCCGGCGGGTGCGGGGTGACCCACCCGTTCTGGAACGCCTCGTCGATGATCGAGACCTCGACCTGCTTGATCGTCACCGGGGGCTGGTTGATGCCGAGCACGCACGATGACTCGCACGGTGCCGGGCAGAGCCGACCGGTGAACTCCGGGAAGTTGTTCGTCGCGTGGAGTCGCTCGATCGCCTGACGGCCCTCGCCGCGCCACGTGAGGTCGTTCCACTCCGGGATGAGGTTGCCGAGCGGGCACCCCTGGTGGCAGAACGGGACGCCGCAGTCCATGCAGCGACCGGCCTGGCGCTTGAGCGCGCCGGACTCCTGCTGCTCGTAGACCTCTTTCCAGTCCATGAGCCGCACGGGGACGGGACGACGGGGCGGGAGCTCGCGCTCCTGCACCTTCAGGAAGCCCTTGGGGTCAGCCACCAGTTACCTCCAGGATCCGGTTCCAGACGACGTCGCCGTCCGGGTCGAGGCCCTCGTTCACGGCCTGCTGTCGGGTTTCGAGCACGGCCGCGTAGTCGCGCGGCAGCACCTTGACGAAGTCGCTCAGGTCGCCGGACTCGAGCAGTTCGGTCGCCAGCGCCGACCCGGTCTCCGCCGCGTGGCGGGCGAGCAGGTCGGTGACGATCTCGACGTCGGCGCTGTCGAGCGGCTCGAGCCGGAGTTCGCCCGACGCGAGCGAGTCGGTGTTCACGTGCTCCTCTCGGAGACCACGGACGTAGGCCGTGCCGCCGGACATGCCGGCGCCGAGGTTCCGCCCGGTCTCGCCGAGGATGAGCGCGAGGCCACCCGTCATGTACTCGAGCGCGTGGTCCCCCACGCCCTCGACCACCGCGGTGGCACCGGAGTTGCGCACCAGGAAGCGCTCGCCCACGATGCCGCGGATGAACATGCTGCCCTGGGTGGCGCCGTAGCCGATGACGTTGCCCGCGATGACGTTCTGCGCCGGGTCGAACCCGGAGCCGGCGTCCGGTCGCACGATGATCTCGCCGCCGGACAGGCCCTTGCCGACGTAGTCGTTGCTGTCGCCGATGAGCCGCAGCGTGATGCCGGCCGGCAGGAACGCGCCGAGCGACTGGCCCGCCGAACCGCGCAGGGTCACGTCGATCGACCCGGAGGGCAGCCCGTTCTCGCCGTGGCGCAGGGTGACCTCGTGGCCGAGCATCGTGCCGACGGCGCGCTCGGTGTTCCGGATCGGCAGGTCCAGCGAGATCGTGCCGCCGTGCTCGAGCACGTCCGACGTCTGCTGGATGAGCTGCACGTCGAAGTGCTGCTCGAGCTCGTGGTCCTGGTCGCGGTGGTGCCGGCGCGGCTCGTCGGCCTCGAAGTGCGGACCGTTGAGGACGGGCTCGAGGTCGAGACCCGACGCCTTCCAGTGCTGCACGGCGCGGTCCACGTCGAGGGCGTCGGCCTGGCCGATCGCCTCTTCGAGGGTGCGGAAGCCGAGCTCGGCGAGGAGCTCGCGGACCTCTTGCGCGATGAACTCGAAGAAGTTCACGACGAACTCGGGCTTGCCGGTGAAGCGCTTCCGGAGCTCCGGGTTCTGCGTCGCGACGCCGACCGGGCAGGTGTCCAGGTGGCACACCCGCATCAGGATGCACCCCTCGACGACGAGCGGCGCGGTCGCGAAGCCGTACTCCTCGGCGCCGAGCAACGCGGCCACGACGACGTCACGGCCGGTCTTCATCTGCCCGTCGACCTGCACGACCACCCGGTCGCGCATGCCGTTCAGCATGAGGGTCTGCTGCGTCTCCGCCAGCCCGATCTCCCACGGGGTGCCCGCGTGCTTGAGCGAGTTGAGCGGCGACGCACCCGTCCCGCCGTCGTGCCCGGAGACGAGCACGACGTCGGCGAGGGCCTTCGTGACACCCGCGGCCACGGCCCCGATGCCCGACTGGCTGACGAGCTTCACGTGCACGCGAGCGGACGGGTTGGCCCGCTTCACGTCGAAGATCAGCTGCTTGAGGTCCTCGATCGAGTAGATGTCGTGGTGCGGCGGCGGCGAGATGAGGCCGACGCCCGCGGTCGCGTGGCGGGTCCGGGCGACCCACGGGTACACCTTCGTCGGGGGCAGCTGCCCGCCCTCGCCGGGCTTCGCACCCTGCGCCATCTTCAGCTGGATGTCCGTCGCGTGGGTCAGGTACATGCTCGTGACGCCGAAGCGCCCGGATGCCACCTGCTTGATCGCGCTGCGACGCTCGGGGTCGAGCAGACGGTCGACGTCCTCGCCGCCCTCACCCGTGTTCGACCGGCCACCGAGACGGTTCATCGCGATGGCGAGTGTCTCGTGGGCTTCCTTCGAGATGGACCCGTAGGACATCGCACCGGTGTTGAACCGCTTGACGATCGACTCGATCGACTCGACCTCGTCGAGCGGGACCGGCTTCCGGGCGTCCGTCTTGAACCGGAACAGCCCGCGGAGGGTCATCAGCTGCTCGGACTGGTCGTCGACGGCCTTCGAGTACTCGCGGAAGATGTCGTACCGGCGCGAACGGGTCGCGTGCTGGAGCCGGAACACCGTGTCCGGGTTGAACAGGTGCGGCGGCCCCTCGCGGCGCCACTGGTACTCGCCGCCGGTCTGGAGGCGCTCGTGCGAGAGCACCGCGCCGTCCTGCGGGTACGCCTGGGCGTGCCGCTCGGCGTTCTCCTTCGCGATGACCTCGATGCCGACGCCGCCGAGGATCGACGAGGTGCCGGTGAAGTAGCGGTCGACGAACTCCTGGCTGAGCCCGACGGCCTCGAACGCCTGGGCGCCCGCGTAGCTCGACACCGTGGAGATGCCCATCTTCGACATGATCTTCAGGACGCCCTTGCCGAGCGCCTTGATCACGTTCTTGACGGCCTGCTCCGGCGTGATGCCGGTGATCATGCCCTGACGCACGAGGATCTCGCACGTCTCCATGGCGAGGTACGGGTTGATCGCCGACGCGCCGTACCCGATGAGGGTCGCCACGTGGTGGACCTCGCGCACGTCGCCGGCCTCAACGATCAGACCGACCTTCATGCGCTGCTCGGTGCGGATCAGGTGGTGGTGCACCGCCGCGAGCAGCAGGAGGCTCGGGACCGGCGCCTGCTCGGCGTTGCCGTCGCGGTCGGACAGCACGATGAACTGCTTGCCCGACTCGATGGCGGCGTCGACCTCGTCGCACACCGCCGCGATCCGCTTCTGCATCGCCTTCTTGCCCGCGTCGACGCGGTACAGGCCCTTGATCGTGACCGTCAGGTGCCGACCGGTCCCGGTCTCGAAGTGCTGGATCTTCGCGAGCTCGTCGTTGTCGATGACCGGGAAGTCGAGCGTGATCTGCTTCGCGTGCTCCGGCCCGGCGGTGAGGAGGTTGCGCTCCGGACCGAGCCCCATCCCCATCGAGGTGATGACCTGCTCGCGGATCGAGTCGAGCGGCGGGTTCGTGACCTGGGCGAACTGCTGTGTGAAGTAGTCGAACAGCAGCCGCGGACGCTGGGACAGCACGGCGATCGGCGTGTCCGAACCCATGGCGCCGAGGGGCTCCGCGCCGGTCTGGGCCATCGGACGCAGCAGGATGCGGACCTCTTCCTCGGTGTAGCCGAACGCGCGCTGGCGCCGGGTCACGGAGGCCGGGGTGTGCACGATGTGCTCACGGTCGGGCAGGTCGGAGAGGTTGATGCGGCCCTGCTCGAGCCACTCGCCCCACGGGCCCGACGTGGCGAGCTCGCGCTTGACCTCGTCGTCCTCGATGATGCGACCGGCTTCGGTGTCGACCAGGAACATCCGGCCGGGGCGCAGGCGGCCCTTGCGGACGACCTTGCCCGCGGGCACGTCGATGACACCGGTCTCGGAGCCCATCACGATGAGGCCGTCGTCGGTGACGAGGAAGCGCCCGGGGCGGAGCCCGTTGCGGTCGAGCGTCGCGCCCACCACGGAGCCGTCCGTGAAGGTGATCGCCGCCGGGCCGTCCCACGGCTCCATGAGCATCGAGTGGTACTCGTAGAACGCCCGGAGCTCGGGGTCCATCCCGACCTGGTTCTCCCAGGCCTCCGGCACCATCATCGACACCGCGTGCGGCAGCGAGCGACCGGTGAGCGTGAGGAGCTCGAGGACCTCGTCGAAGGACGCCGAGTCGCTCGCGCCCGGGCTGACGATCGGCAGGAGCGGAGCCATGTCGCCGAGCAGTTCGCTCTGCAGCTGCGACTGCCGCGCGCGCATCCAGTTGCGGTTGCCGCGGACGGTGTTGATCTCACCGTTGTGCGCCAGCGTGCGGAACGGCTGCGCGAGCGGCCACGACGGGAACGTGTTCGTGGAGTACCGCGAGTGGACGATCGCGAGCTTCGACGCGAAGCGCTCGTCGCTGAGGTCCGGGTAGAAGGGCTCGAGCTGGAGCGTCGTGACCATGCCCTTGTAGACCATGGTCCGGCTCGACAGCGACATGAAGTAGACCTCGGTGTCGTGCTCGGCACGCTTCCGCAGGCGGAAGGCCTGACGGTCGAGGGCGATGCCGCTCCACGACGCACCGTGCACGTCGTGCCGGATCGACGCGACGAACAGCTGCTCGAACGCCGGCATCGCCGCGCGGGCCAGCGTGCCGAGGACCTCCGGACGCACCGGGACCTCGCGCCAGCCGAGGACCCGCAGGCCCTCTTCGCGAGCGAGGCGCTCGACGGCGCCCTTCACCGCGTGCCGCTCGTCCTCGTCGAGGGGCAGGTACGCCGTGCCGACGGCGTACTCCCCCGCTGCCGGCAGGTCAAACGCGACCTCGGAACGGAAGAAGGCGTCCGGCACCTGGCAGAGGATGCCGGCGCCGTCACCGGTACCGGCGTCCGAACCGACGGCACCGCGGTGCTCGAGGTTGCGCAGGGCGCCGAGCGCGGCGTCGACGATGTCGTGCCCCGCCGTCCCGCGGAGGGTCGCGACCATCGCGAGGCCGCACGCGTCCTTCTCGTTCGCCGGGTCGTACATGCCGGCGGCGTCCGGGATCGCGGAGAACCGCCGGTGCGGCGGCACGAGGCCTGCGGACTGGGGTGGCTGGAGCGCCATGGGGAACCGTCCTCACGAGGAAGTGGAACAGGGACAGCGGTGGCCCGGTGGTGCGTTCCGCCCGAGCGGGCGGGACTGGTGCCCGTGCCCGCCGACAGTGAGTTGCCCTGTCGGCGTGCGAGGTGTCGGACGCGCTTGTGGCAGGTCCAGTGGGGTGCGGCTGGCGATCGTGACCGATCCGGGATCGGTCACGCAGGAGGGGTGCTTCCTAGCCGCGGCCAGTCGCGGGAGTGGCGACCGGATCGGACTCGGTGACCGCCGCCGGAGCGTCGTCGTCGTTCTCCGACCAGGTGTCGTCCGAGTCTACATCGGACTTCGAGCGCGGCTCGCGACCGGGCAGGTAGGGACTCGGCTCCTTGCCGACGTGCCGCTTGGTCTGCACGAGGAAGATGATGATGCCGAGCAGGATCGCGGCGAAGGCCACCCAGACGTTGGTGCGGATGCCGAAGAAGGTCTCGCTCGTGTCGACGCGGATCGACTCGAGGACGGAGCGGCCGGTGCCGTACCAGACGAGGTACAGCGCCATGACGCGGCCCCACTGCAGCTGGAACTTGCGGTCGAGCAGCAGGATCACCACGACGCCGACGACGTTCCAGATGATCTCGTAGAGGAACGTCGGGTGGAACAGCGTGCCCTCGGGCAGGCCCTTCGGGTACGCGGCGTTCGAGGACTCGATCTGCAGGCCCCACGGCAGGCTGGTCGGCATGCCGAAGAGCTCGTGGTTGAAGTAGTTGCCGAGGCGGCCGAAGGCCTGGGCGAGCAGGACGCCCGGTGCGACGGCGTCGATGAACGCGCTGAACCGCAGGCCGACCTGGCGGCAGCCGATCCACGCGCCGACGGAGCCCAGGATGAGCGCGCCGAAGATCGCGAGGCCGCCTTCCCAGATGTAGAGGAAGGAGAGCGGGTCGCGGCCCGGCCCGAAGTAGTCGCTGACGTGCGTGAACACGTGGAAGAGGCGGCCACCGATGATGCCTGCGGGCACCGCCCAGATCGCGATGTCGATGATGATCCAGCGCTCGACCCCGCGCGCGTTGAGGCGACGGTTGGCGAGCACGACGGCGGCGACGATCCCGAGGAGGATGCAGATCGCGTACGCGTGGATGCGGAAGTCGAGCGGCAGCGACCAGCCGAACACGTCACGCAGCCAGGCGGTGAGGTCGAAGTACTGCCAGGCGGTGCTCGGGCTCGGGATGCTCAGGAGGGGCATGGAGGTGCTGTCGCCTTTCGGTGCTGGCTGCCGCGGTGCTGGCTGGCTGTGCCGACGTGTCGCCGGACCCGCTCACTGTAGCGCGGGACGGGGGCGGGTCAGGAACCGGGGGCCCGGTCCTGTGGAAACTGTGACCGACGCCGGTGACGGACTGGAGGCGCGGTGCGGGTGACCGACGTCGGTCACCCGCACCGCGCCTCCAGTCCGACCGCTCGTCGGTGACGGACGGACGACCGGCCGCGGTCGACGGCGGCCGGACTGTCAGCGGCGCTGCGCGGCTCGGGCTCTCAGCGGCGCTTCGCGCCCGTCGTCAGGTCGGCAGCGCGGTCGGCGACGCCCTGGACGCCCAGGTCGGCCAGCGCGCGCACGAAGGCGGAACCGACGATCGCGCCGTCGGCGTACTCGAGGACCTCGCCCACCTGGTCGGCGGTCGAGATGCCGAGCCCGACGCACGTGCGCGCGACCCCGGCGTCACGGAGGCGCGACACGACGGTGCGGGCGGCGACGTCGACGCCGACCCGGGCGCCGGTGACGCCCATCGTCGACACGGCGTACACGAACCCGCGGCTCGCCGACACGGCCTGCTGCATCCGCGCGTCCGTCGACGACGGCGCGGCGAGGAACACCCGGTCGAGGCCGGTGCGCTCGGACGCGGCGATCCACTCGGCGCCCTCGTCCGGCACCAGGTCCGGCGTGATGAGCCCGGCGGCGCCGGCGGCGACGAGGTCGTCGGCGAACCGGTCCACCCCGTAGCGGAGCACCGGGTTCCAGTACGTCATCACGAGCACCGGGACGTTCGCCCGCTCGGTGATCTGGTGCACGGCGTCGAAGACCTGCGCGACCCGGAAGCCGTTCGCCAGGCTCTCCTCGGCCGCGCGCTGGATGACTGGGCCGTCCATGACCGGGTCGGAGTACGGCAGCCCGAGCTCGATGACGTCCACGCCGTTCTCGGCGAGGGCGACCGCGGCGTCGATGCTGGTCTGCACGTCCGGGTAGCCGGCGGGCAGGTAGCCGACGACGGCACCGGCGCGCTCGGCGCTGGCGGTGTCGATGGTGTCCGCGACCGTCCGGTGCGCGTTCGTCGGCGTGGAGTCCGTCTGGGAGGTGGTCACAGCTGCACCGCGTTCTCGTCGAGGATGCCGAAGTAGCGACTGGCGGACGCGACGTCCTTGTCGCCGCGGCCGGACAGGGAGACCAGGATGACGCCCTCGGGGCCGAGCTCCTGGCCGAGCTGCATCGCGCCGGCGAGGGCGTGCGCGGACTCGATCGCGGGCAGGATGCCCTCGGTGCGGCTCAGCAGGCGGAACGCCTCCATCGCCTCGCTGTCGGTGATCGGCGTGTACTTCGCGCGACCGATCGACGCGAGGTACGCGTGCTCGGGGCCGACGCTCGGGTAGTCGAGCCCGGCGGAGATGCTGTGGCTCTCGATCGTCTGGCCGTCCTCGTCCTGCATGAGGTAGGACTTCGTGCCCTGCAGGACGCCCTCGCGCCCGAGCGTGATGCTCGCGGCGTGACGGCCGGTCTCGACGCCGTCGCCGCCCGCCTCGAACCCGTGCAGCGCGACCGACTCGTCGTCGAGGAAGGCCTCGAAGATGCCCATCGCGTTCGATCCACCACCGACGCACGCGGCGACGGCGTCGGGCAGTCGGCCGACCTTGTCGAGCACCTGCTGGCGGGCCTCTTCACCGATCACCTTGTGGAACTCACGCACCATCTCGGGGAACGGGTGCGGGCCGGCGACCGTGCCGAGCAGGTAGTGCGTCGAGTCGACGTTGGCGACCCAGTCGCGCAGTGCGTCGTTGATGGCGTCCTTGAGGGTGCGGGAACCGGTCTCGACCGGGATCACCTCGGCGCCGAGCAGGCGCATCCGTGCGACGTTGAGCGCCTGCCGCTCGGTGTCGACCGCGCCCATGTACACGACGCAGTCCATGCCGAACAGGGCCGCGGCGGTCGCGGTGGCGACGCCGTGCTGGCCGGCGCCGGTCTCGGCGATGAGGCGGGTCTTGCCGAGCCGCCGTGCGACGAGCGCCTGGCCGAGCACGTTGTTGATCTTGTGCGAGCCGGTGTGGTTCAGGTCCTCGCGCTTGAGGATGATCCGGGCACCGCCGGCGTGCTTCGCGAACCGCGGCGCCTCGGTGATGATCGACGGGCGACCGGTGTAGTCGCGCTGGAGCGTGTCCAGCTCGTCGCGGAACGCCGGGTCGGCCCAGGCTTCGCGGAAGGCCGCCTCGAGTTCGTCGAGTGCGAGCACCAGCGACTCGGGGACGAAACGCCCGCCGAAGTCGCCGAAGTACGGCCCGTGCAGGTCACGGAGTGAAGTCACGATGGGTCTCCCGGGACGAGCCCGGCGGACCGGGCTGGGACGAACCCGGCGAACCGGGCTGTGGTGCGCCCGGCGGACCGGGCGGTGGAGGGCGTCGGTCGTTCAGCCGCGGTCGGCGGCTGCGATGAAGGACGCGAGCGTGGCGGCGGGGTCGTCGCCCGTCACGAGCGCCTCACCCACCAGGACGACGTCGGCACCCGCGGAGCGGTAGTGCGCGACGTCGGCGGGACCGGCGACGGCGGACTCGGCGACCCGCACGACCCCGTCGGGGATGCGGTCGGCGAGGGACCCGAACAGGTCGCGGTCGAGCGAGAAGTCGGTGAGGTCACGGGCGTTGACGCCGAGGATCCGCGCGCCGGCGTCGAGGCCGCGGGCGACCTCGTCCCCGGAGTGCGCCTCGACCAGGACCCGCATGCCGAGCTCTTCAGCGAGGGTGTGGAGCTCGACCAGCTGCTGCTGCTCGAGCGCCGCCACGATGAGGAGCACGACGTCGGCACCCGACGCGCGCGCCTCGATCACCTGGTAGGGATCGGCGATGAAGTCCTTGCGGAGCACCGGGACGCCGACACGGGCCTTGACGGCTTCGAGGTCGGCGAGGCTGCCGAGGAACTTCCGGCCCTCGGTCAGGACGCTGATCGTGGACGCCCCACCGCGCTCGTAGTCGGCCGCGAGGGACGCCGGGTCCTCGATCGTCGCCATCGACCCGCGGGACGGGCTGGCGCGCTTGACCTCGGCGAGGATCTTCACGCGGTCACCCGGCGCGAGGAACTCGAGGGCGTCGAGCGGGGACGCCACCCGGTCGAGGTCGCGTTCGACGTCGGAGTACGGACGGTCGACGCGACGGGCTGCGGCGTCCTCGAGCGCGCCCGCGACGAGGGTCTCGAGCACGTTCGGCATGGCCGGACCTACTCGGAGTGGTGCTTGGGGACGAACTTCGGACCGTCGACGCCGTAGCCCGCCTTCTTCATGACGCCACCGGCGATGAGGCCGATGAGCACCACGCCGGCGGAGACCCAGACGCCCCACGGCTGGTCGAACCAGAAGAACAGCGTGCCGGCCGCGAATCCGATCAACATGATCACGACGGCGGTCCAGGCTGCCGGCGAGTGGCCTTCGCCGAGTTCTGCGGGCTCAGTGTTGCTCACGGTGCTCCTCGTTCTGCTTCGGCGCCGTCGTTCGACCGGCGCCCCTCCGATCCTACCGGTTCATCCCCGGGTGCCGAGGCGACCCCGCCGCCGTCGGTGGACTGCTCCGTCGGGTCGACCCCGGCGCTCAGGTCGTCCCAGTCGACGACCGCGTCGCGCTCGACGGGTGCGGCCGCCCGGGCCTGCGCGGCGGCACCGGCGGTGGCCGCGCCGTACTTCCGGCTCGGGCCCGGCCACGAGCGCTGGACGACGAGCACGACGATCCCGAGGAGCACGGCGAGCACGCCGCCGACGATGCCGACGGCGGGCCACGCGGACACCTCGACGGAGTCGACGACACGTCGGACCGCGGTGAGGTCGCTCACGCCCGCGACCGTGCCGACCGCACCCTTCGCCGCGGCGACCGGGTCGGCGAGGGCCGAGATGCCCGACCAGACGACGCCGAGTCCGAGCAGGACCTCGACCGCCGCCAGGACGATCCGGACCACGCGGCCGGCGATGGTCATCGCCAGGAACAGCGCGAGGCTCGCGATCGCCAGCGCGGTGTACTGCGGCACCACGGCCGCGCCGTCGGCGTCCACCCGGGCGGTCACGGCCGCACCGGCGTGCAGGTGCACGGTGAACCAGGTCTGCGTCCACGCGAGCATGATGATGCCGGCGACCGCGAGGCCTGCGACGACGACGAGCGGACGGGAGCGCCGGGCGTTCACGACCGCACCTCGCGCATCCGGTTCGCCGTCGCCACGGCGCGGAGCGGTGCCGCGGCCTTGTTGACGGCTTCCTCGTGCTCGGTCTGCGGGTCGGAGTCGGCGACGAGCCCGGCGCCGGCCTGCACGCGCGCGACGCCGTCCTTGATCAGGGCCGTGCGGATCGCGATCGCCAGGTCGGCGTCACCGGCGAAGTCGAAGTAGCCGACGACCCCGGCGTAGGCCCCGCGCTTGGCAGGTTCGAGCTCGTCGATGATCTGGAGTGCGCGCGGCTTCGGCGCACCGGACAGCGTGCCCGCGGGGAACGTCGCCCGGAACACGTCGATCGCCGAGGCGTCCGGACGGACCGCCCCCTCGACGCTCGACACCAGGTGCATGATGTGGCTGAAGCGCTCGACCGTCATGAACTCGGTGACCGCGACGGTGCCCGGTTCGCAGACCTTCTGCAGGTCGTTGCGCGCGAGGTCGACGAGCATGAGGTGCTCGGCACGCTCCTTCGGGTCCTCGAGCAGCTCCTCGCCGAGGCGGACGTCCTCTTCCGGAGTCGCCCCACGCGGCCGGGAGCCGGCGATCGGGTGCGTGATCGCCCGGCCGGACTGCACCTTCACCAGGGCCTCCGGCGAGGCGCCGACGATCCAGAAGCGCTCGTCGGCGGTGTCGGCCAGCGACAGGAAGTACATGTACGGGCTCGGGTTGAGCGTCCGCAGCACCCGGTAGACGTCGAGCGGGTCGGCCGTCACCTCGTGGTCGAACCGCTGCGAGATGACGACTTGGAACACGTCGCCGTCACGGATGAAGTCCTTCGAGCGCTCGACGGCGGCCATGTACTCGGCCGGGGTCGAGCGGTGCGTCGGGGTCGGATCCGCGATGTCGAACGCCTCCGCCACGGTCGCGACGCTCGGGACGACCAGGTCGCCCTGCATCCGGTCGAGCCGCGCCTGCGCGTCCGCCCAGAGGACGTCCGCCGCGTCCGTGCCGTCGTTGAGCACGCTCGCGACGAGCAGCACGAGGCCGGTGCGGTGGTCGAGCGCGGCGAGCTCGGACACGAAGGCGAGCGACTGGCCGGGGACGTCGAAGTCCGCGGCGGGCACGTTCGGCAGGTGTTCGAGCTGCCGGACGGCCTCCCAGCCGATGAACCCGACGGTGCCGCCGACGAGCGGCGGACTGCCCGGGATGCGCGGGGTCGCCCAGCGCTCGTGCAGGCGTGCGAGGACCTCGAGCGGCTCACCGTCGAGCGAGTCGACGGCGCGCGACGCCGGGATCCCGGTGTCGATCCACGCCGCACGGTCGCCGTCCTGCGTGAGCACGCCGAAGCTGCGCACGCCGACGAAGGACCAGCGCGACCAGAGGCCGCCCTGTCCCGCCGACTCGAGCAGGAACGAACCGGGACGGCCGTCGGCCAGCTTGCGGTAGACACCGACCGGCGTCTCGCTGTCCGCGTAGAGCGCGCGGACCACGGGGACGACGCGGTGGTCGTCGAGCAGGCTGTCGAACTCCGGCCTGGAGGTCGTGTGCGGCTGGTCGGAGAGCGTCGCGGTCGTCATCGGGTCACCTCCACTGCCGGAGCGGCCTGGGCGGACACGGTCGCGTCCGTCGGGGCCGACACCGTGGCGTCCGCGGGCGCCGACGCCAACGCCGACGTGACCGCGGGCGCCGACGCCGTCACGGGGTCGAGCGGGTCGACGTCGAAGCACCGGTGGGCACCGGTGTGGCAGGCCGCGCCGACCTGGTGCACGGTGACGAGCAGCGTGTCCGCGTCGCAGTCGAGCGCCGCGCCGCGCACGTACTGCGCGTGGCCCGAGGTGTCGCCCTTGCGCCAGTACTCGTTCCGCGAGCGGGACCAGAAGGTCACCCGCCCCTCGGTGAGGGTGCGGCGGAGGGCTTCCCGGTCCATGTACCCGAGCATGAGGACGTCCTTCGACGATTCCTCCTGCACGATGGCGGGGAGCAGCCCGTCCGCACCGAACCGCGCGCGGTCGAGGACCGCGTCCGTGCTGGTGCTGGTGCTGTCGGTCATGAGACTCCTAGCGTACGGCGTGGCCGGACGCGCGCAGCGCGTCCTTGACGTCGCCCACCGTCATCTCGCCACGGTGGAAGACGGACGCGGCGAGGAGGGCATCCGCACCCGCCTCGACGGCTGGGGCGAAGTGCTCGAGCCGACCCGCGCCTCCAGAGGCGATGACCGGCACCGAGGAGACCGCACGGACCGCGGCCACGAGCTCGAGGTCGAACCCGTTCTTCGTGCCGTCCGCGTCGATGGAGTTGACCAGCAGCTCCCCCGCACCGCGCTCGACGGCCTCACGCGCCCAGGCGACCGCGTCGAGGTCGGACTCGGTCCGGCCGCCGTGCGTCGTCACCACGAAACCGGACGGCATCCGGTCCGAGCGCTTGACGTCGAGGGACAGCACGACGGCCTGTGCGCCGAACCGGTCCGCGATCTCGCCCACCAGCTCCGGGCGGGCGATCGCGGCGCTGTTCACGCCGATCTTGTCCGCCCCGCACTGCTGCAGGCGCGAGACGTCGTCGACGCTCCGCACGCCACCGCCGACCGTGAGCGGGATGAAGACCTGCTCGGCCGTCCGGGTCACCGTGTCGTACATCGTCGAGCGGTTCTCGACCGTGGCACCGACGTCGAGGAAGGTCAGCTCGTCGGCACCCTGCTCGTAGTACCGCGCGGCGAGCTCGACCGGGTCACCGGCGTCCTGCAGGTCGAGGAAGTTCACGCCCTTGACGACCCGGCCGCCCTGCACGTCGAGGCACGGGATGACCCGGACGGAGACCCCGCTCACAGCCGTGCGGCGTGGATCGGGCTGACGAGGATGGCACGCGCGCCGAGGTCGTAGAGCGCGTCCATGATGAGGTTGGCGTCCTCGCGCGGGATCATCACCCGGACCGCCGACCAGTCGCGGCCGTGCAGCGGGGACACCGTCGGGGACTCGATGCCGGACGCCACCGCGGTGGCCTGCTCGAGGAGCGCCGTCGGGATGTCGTAGTCGAGCATCACGTAGCCGCGCGCGACCAGGACGCCCTGCAGCCGACGCCGGAGCACGTCGATGCCCGGGATCGACTCGTCGGTCGAGATGAGGAGCGCGGTCGACTCGAGGATCACCGGGCCGAAGATCTCGAGGCCAGCGGCGCGGAGCGTGCTGCCGGTCGAGACGACGTCGGCCACGGCGTCGGCGACCCCGAGGCGCACCGCGCTCTCCACCGCGCCGTCGAGCTTCACGAGCGTCGCGGTCACGCCGTGCTTCGCGAGGAAGTCCCCGACGAGGCCCGGGTAGCTCGTCGCGACCCGCACGCCGTCGAGGTCCTGCAGCGAGGCGTAGCGACCGGGGGTGCCGGCGAAGCGGAACGTCGAGTCGGCGAAGCCGAGCGCGTCGACCTCGTGCGCCGCGGACCCGGAGTCGAGCAGGAGGTCGCGGCCGGTGATGCCGACGTCGAGCGCGCCGGAGCCGACGTACGTGGCGATGTCGCGCGGACGGAGGAAGAAGAACTCCACCCCGTTGCGCTCGTCGAGCAGGTGGAGGGCCTTCGGGTCGCGGCGACCGGCGTACCCGGCCTCACGCAGCATCTCGGAAGCGGTCTCGGAGAGGGAGCCCTTGTTGGGCACGGCGATGCGGAGCATCAGGTGGTCTGCTTTCTGTGGGAGGAGTCCGGGACGGTCGGGGCCGGCGCAGGACGCGCCGTCCTACAGATGTCGCCAGACGTCCGCCGGGGTCAGGCCCTTCGCGATCATCAGGACCTGCAGGTGGTACACGAGCTGCGAGATCTCCTCCGAGGTGCGCTCGTCGCCCTCGTACTCGGCCGCCATCCAGACCTCGGCTGCCTCTTCCACGATCTTCTTGCCGATCTGGTGCACGCCGGCGTCCAGTTCGGCGACGGTGCCGGAGCCCTCGGGGCGCGTGCGCGCCTTCTCGGTGAGCTCCTGGAACAGGTCGTCGAACGTCTTCACGCCGACCAGGCTACCGTCCTGCGCCGGCACTGCGGACGTACCGTCCGGACGGGAGGCGCGGCTCGGGTCCGCGACGCCGGTCACGTCGACCGCGTCGGCCGTCACGAGCCCGCGACGGCTGCTGCCGCCGCCGCACGCAGGTCCGCGATCCGCGACGCCGGCTCGCCGCCGTACACGGCCGATCCCGCGACGAGCGTGTCCGCACCGCTCCGCACGGCCTCCGGCACGGTGTCGACCGCGATGCCGCCGTCGACCTCGAGCCACACGTCGAGCCCGGAGGCGTCCACGGCCGCGCGCGCGTCGGCGAGCTTCGGCATGACGGACGACATGAACGCCTGCCCGCCGAACCCCGGCTCGACGGTCATCAGCAGGATCATGTCGTAGGAGTCGAGGTGGTGCAGGACCTGCGTGATCGGGGTGCCGGGCTTCACCGCGACGGCTGCACGGGCGCCGTTCGAGCGGATCGCCGCGGCCGTCGCCACCGGGTCGTCCGCCGCCTCGAAGTGGAAGGTCACGCTCGACGCGCCGGTCTCGGCGTACTTCGGCGCCTCGGTGTCGGCGTTCGTGATCATCAGGTGCACGTCGAGCGGCACCGGCGAGACCTGCTGCAGCCGCTGCACGATCGGCAGGCCGAGCGTGAGGTTCGGCACGAAGTGGTTGTCCATCACGTCGACGTGCACCAGGTCGGCGGTCTCGATGCGGTGGAGCTCGCGCTCGAGGTTCGCGAAGTCGGCGGACAGGATGCTCGGCGAGATACGGATCGTCACCGCGCAAGCCTACCGGCGCACCGCTGGGTCGACGGGGTCAGGCGACGCGACGGAACAACGCGATGAACATCGCGTCCGTCCCGATCCGGTGCGGCCAGAGCTGCGCCGTGTCGCCGTCCGCCACCTGCGGGTCGCGCGCCGCGATCGAGCGCACGACACCTGCGGTGTCGACCTGCTCGAGGACCCCGCCGTGTCGCGCCATGAGCGCGTCCACCTGCCCCCGCGTCTCGGCGAGGTGCGGCGAGCACGTCACGTACGCCAGGGTCCCGCCCACCGCGAGCACCCGCACCGCCGCGTCGAGCAGCTCGGTCTGCAGCGCGGCGAGCTCGGGGACGTCCTCCGGCTGCTTCCGCCAGCGCGCCTCCGGGCGACGCCGGAGTGCGCCGAGACCGGTGCACGGCGCGTCGAGGAGGATCCGGTCGAAGGTGACGCCGGCCCCGTCGCGGCCGTACCGACGGCCGTCGCCCTGCACGACGGTGACGGTCTCGTCGAAGCCGGCGAGGGCCTTCCGGACGAGTCCGGCTCGCGCCGGCACGAGCTCGTTGGCGACGAGGGTTGCTCCGGTCCGCGCCGCCTCGGCAGCGAGCAGCGCCGCCTTGCCACCCGGTCCGGCGCACAGGTCGAGCCACCGCTCCCCCGCGCGCACCTCGGACGACCGGCTCAGCGCGAGGGCCGCCAGTTGCGACCCCTCGTCCTGCACGCGCAGCCGTCCGGCCGCGACACCCGGCACACGGGCCGGGTCGCCGGAGATCCCGCGGATCCCGACGGGCGAGACGGGCAGGTCCGGCACGCGGTCGTCGTCGCGGCCGGGAGGCGCGGCCTCCGTGTCGACGTCGACCTCCGCTCCGGGGTCGGCCGGTGCCGACTCGGCGGGCGCGGCGTCCGCCCCATCGGTCGCGTCCGCCTCGGCGGCGGGCAGGTCGTGGTCCGTCGGGGCTGCTGCACGCGTGGTGGCGTCCGAGACGTCCTCGTCGGTGGCGATGCCGGGGAGCGCGGCGAGCTGCACCCGCGGCGCCACGTTGTCGGCGGCCAGCAGTGCGGCGAGCTCGTCGCGGGACCGTTCGGCGGCGAGGGCGTCCCGGAGCGCAGACACCACCCACACCGGGTGCGACCAGCGCGCCGCGAGCAGAGCGTCGCCACCGCGGCCCTCGGTGATGAGGGCGTCCCACTCGTCGTCGGTGCGGGCGCCGACCTTCCGCAGGACGGCGTTCACGAAGCCGGTGGCCCGGTGCGCACCGACCTCGCGGGCGAGCTCGACCGTGGCCGAGACCGCGGCGTGGGTCGGCGTGCGCATGCCGAGGAGCTGGTGCGCACCGAGGCGCATCACGTCGAGCACGTCGGACTCGATGTTGTCGATGCGGCGCCCGGACGCGAGCGCGACGATCGCGTCGTAGCGGCCGAGCATCCGGATCGTGCCGTACGTCAGCTCGGTCGCGAACGCGGCGTCGCGAGCGGTGAGCCCGGCGCGACGGATGCGCGTCGGCAGCAGGAGGTTCGCGTAGGCGTCGTCGACCTGGACGGCGCGGAGCACGTCGAAGGCGACGCGGCGCGCGCTCGTCTGCCGGGGTCCGTGGTGCCGGCGCTGTGCGGTGTTCGAGCTGCTCATGCGAGGACCTTCCCGTCCAGCGTGCCGAGGCCGCGCGCCCAGGCTGCGGCGTCCATCGCCTTCTTGCCCGCGGGCTGCACCTCGGTGAGCACGAGCGGGTCGTCGGCGGTCCCGACGAGCAGCCGACCGCCCTGGACGGTCAGCGCACCGGGGGCGAGCGACGGGGCGGGGTCCGCCGTGCCTCCAGGCAGTCGAGCGCTGCGGAGCAGCTTCACGCGCGTCTCGCCGAGGTGGGCGTACGCGCCGGGCTCTGGTGTGACCCCGCGGAGGCGGGCGTGCACGGCGGCGGCGGGCGCGGCGAAGTCGATCCGGCCGTCCTCGATCGTGAGCTTCGGGGCGAGCGTCGGCTCGCCGGACTGATCGGTGGCGACGGCGGTGCCGGCCGCGATGTCGTCGACGACCCGCGCGACGACCTCGGCACCCGTGTCGGCCATGGCGGCGAGGACCTCGCCGGAGGTGGCCTCGGGGTCGATGTCGAACGGTTCGCTGGCGTGGACCGGGCCGGCGTCGAGCGCCTCGACGAGCTGGAACACCGTCGCGGCGGTGCGGGTGTCACCGGCCATCACGGCACGCTGCACGGGCGCGGCGCCGCGGTACGCCGGCAGGTCGGAGAAGTGCAGGTTCACCCAGCCGAGCCGCGGGGCATCGAGGGCCGGGCGACGCAGCAGGGCGCCGTACGCGACGATCACGCCGAGGTCGACGTCGAGCTCGGCGATGCGGGCGGTGACCTCGTCGTCGACGCGGGACGCCTCGATGACGGGGAGCCCGAGCTCCGCGGCGACCTGCGCCACCGGGGTCGGGGTGAGGACGCGCTTCCGGCCCTGCGGGGTCGCGGGACGGGTGAGCACCGCGGCGATCTCGTGGTCGGACGCCGCCAGCCGGCGGAGGGTGGGGACGGCCGCAGCGGGGCTGCCGGCGACGACGAGACGCATGGGTTCGATCCTCCCACGTCCCGGGGTCTCGCACGGTTCGTGTCGGCGGACGCCGGGGCCCGCGCGCCGGGGCCCGCCCGCGCCGGGCCCCGCGAACGCGGCGCGATCAGCTCGCGCGGGCCGCCGCCTCGCGGGCCTCCCGGAACGCCTCGACGCACCGCACGACCCGCTCGTCCGTGTGCGCGGCGGACAGCTGCACCCGGATCCGCGCCTTCCCCTTCGGGACCACCGGGTAGCTGAACGCCGTGACGTAGATGCCGCGCGCCTGCATCTCGTCGGCGATCCGGGCGGTCAGGGCGGCGTCGTGGAACATCACGGGGACGATCGGGTGCTCCCCCGGCAGCAGCTCGAACCCGGCCTCGGTCATCAGCGTGCGGAAGCGTTCGGCGTTCGCACGCAGGCGAGCACGGGCGTCGTCGGAGCGTTCGATCAGGTCGAGCGCCGCCACCGTCCCCGCCGCGATCACCGGGGCGAGCGAGTTCGAGAACAGGTACGGCCGCGACCGCTGCCGCAGCAGGTCGACGATCTCGCGGCGTGAGGCCACGTACCCGCCCGACGCCCCGCCGAGCGCCTTGCCGAACGTGCCCGTGTACACGTCGACCCGGTCGGCCACCCCGCAGAGCTCCGGCGTCCCCCGGCCGTGCTCGCCGACGAAGCCGACCGCGTGCGAGTCGTCCACGATCACGAGGGCGTCGTACCGGTCGGCGAGGTCGCAGATCTCGGCGAGCGGAGCGATCGAGCCGTCCATCGAGAAGACGCCGTCGGTGACCACGGCTCGGAACCTGGCGTCCTTCGCGGCGATGAGCTGTGCCTCGAGGTCGGCGACGTCACGGTTCCGGTAGCGGAACCGCTGCGCCTTCGAGAGCCGCACGCCGTCGATGATCGAGGCGTGGTTGAGCTCGTCGGAGATGATCGCGTCCTCTGCGCCGAGCAGGACCTCGAACAGGCCGCCGTTCGCGTCGAAGCACGACGAGTACAGGATCGTCGCCTCGGTGCCGAGGAAGGCCGAGACCCGGCGCTCGAGGTCGAGGTGCAGGTCCTGCGTGCCGCAGATGAACCGCACGCTCGCCATGCCGTAGCCCCAGCGATCGAGGGCGTCCTTCGCCGCGTCGACGAGGTCCGGCGAGTCGGCGAGGCCGAGGTAGTTGTTCGCGCAGAAGTTGAGCAGGTCGAGGCCGTCCGCCTCGATCGCTGCGCGCTGCGGTCCGGCGATGCCGCGCTCCCGCTTCGTCAGACCGGCCGCCTCGATGCCGGTGAGCTCCGCCGTCAGGTGGTCCTTGATCGCGCCGTACATCAGATCTCCGTCCAGTCGATGACGACCTTGCCGCCGTCCGCGCTCGCCGCCGCGGCGAACGCTGCTTCCCAGTCGCGCGCCGCGAACCGTTGGGAGACGATCGAGCCGATGCGCTCGCGCAGCACCGCGCTGGTCTGCAGCATCGAGCTCATCGTCTGCCAGGTCTCGAACATCTCGCGGCCGTAGATGCCCTTCACGGTGAGCATGTGCGTGACGACCTTGCCCCAGTCGACCGCGATCGAGCCGGTCGGCAGCCCGAGCATCGCGATGTGCCCGCCGTGGTTCATGGTCTCGACCATCGAGGGCAGGGCGCTCGGGGCTCCGGACATCTCGAACCCGACGTCGAAGCCCTCGCGCATGCCGAGCCGTTCCTGCGCCGCACGGAGCACGGCCGTGCCGTCCCCGCCGCTCACGTCGACGCCGAGGTCCGCGCCCATCGCGGTCGCCATCGCGAGTCGAGCGGCGCTGACGTCCGTCCCGACCACGAAGCGCGCGCCGGCGTGCCGGGCGACGGCGATCGCCATCAGGCCGATCGGGCCGCACCCGGTGACGAGGACGTCCTCGCCGACCAGCGGGAACGCCAGCGCCGTGTGCACCGCGTTGCCGAGCGGGTCGAACAGCGCGCCGACGTCCGGGTCGACGTCGGTGTGGTGCACCCACACGTTCGCCCCGGGCAGCGTGAGGTACTCCGCGAACGCGCCGTCGCGCTGCACGCCGAGGCCCTTCGTCCGGATGCACATCTGCCGGCGCCCGGCCCGACAGTTCCGGCAGGTGCCGCACACGATGTGCCCCTCGCCGGAGACCTGGTCCCCCACGGCGACGTCGCGGACGGCAGCGCCGACCTCGACCACTTCGCCGAAGAACTCGTGCCCCGGGACGAGCGGCGTCGTCACCGCCGAGGCCGCCCAGTCGTCCCACCGCCGGATGTGCAGGTCCGTCCCGCAGATCCCGGTGCGGAGCACCCGGATGAGGACCTCGTCCTCGGTGGGGACCGGCACCGGCCGTTCCGTCATGGTCAGTCCCGGAGCAGCGTCCGGCTTGTACAGCGCCCTCATCGGCGTCATCCGCGTCACCTCGTCGTGCGTGATGTGTGTCCGTGGCGGCTCGTGACCGCCGTCGACCAGCCTGGCACACGTCGCGCCCACCGCCCGTACATGTCACGTGCACGGCGCGGTTCGGCGCGGTTCGGGCGTCCGTTGCGGGCGCGCAGGAACGACACCGTCGATGTCGCACGACGACAACGTTGTCGTCCGTTGCAGATGCGCGGGAACGACACGCGCGATGTCGCACGACGACAACGTTGTCGTCCGTTGCAGACGCGCACAGTTGCAGCAGCTCGGGAGCGACACCGGCGCTGTCGTACGACGACAACGTTGTCGTCGCACGGCCGGCACGCGCACGCCCGGCACGCGCACGTCCGGCACGGCGCGCGCCCGGCGACGGCCTGGAGGCACGGTGCGCGCCCGCCACGCCGACCGACGACCCGCAGCGCGGAGCCGACCGGGTCAGCCGACCCGCGGCCTGGGTGCGCCGACCGGGTGCGCCGACCGGGTCAGACCTCGCTGAAGGGCTCGGCGTCGTCGAGGCGCACCCGGAGCGCCGGCGCCGCCCGACGACGGTTCCCACCGGGGAGCACCCGCCGCGTCGAGGACCGCCGGATCACCTCGGCCTTGAGCGTCGCCGCGACCTCGGCCCCGTGCGCGTACGGGAACCGCACGATCGCGCGGACCGTCCCCGGGAGCGCGTCGTCCTCGACCGGCACCGGTCCGAGCACCGGCCCCGCCGTGGCACCCTCGAGCGCCTCGACCGCAGCGGTGACGGCCTCGTCCGTGCCGGTCAGCGTCGCCACCCGGACCGCCGGTGGGAAGTGCAGCTCGCGCCGGTCGGTGAGTTCGTCGTGCGCGGGGCCGTCGAGCCGCCACAGCGCCATCGCCGTCGCGAGCTTCCCGCCGATGCCGACGAGGTACGTCTCGGCCCCCGGGGCACCCTTGGCCGCGGCGTTCGTCCAGAAGCGCAGGACGTCCTCCTGCACGCGGAGCCCCTCGCGGGCGAGCATCCGCTCCCCGTCGAGGAGCAGCACGCACGCGTACCCGCCGGGGACCGACGGTTCCGCGCCTCGCGTCGCGACGACGACGGACGGCCGCGCGGGCACCTCGTCGAGCGGCCGGGAGCCGTCGGCGACCACGATCCGGGTCCCGGGGAACGCACGACCGAGCTCGTCCGCGGTGCGCTGCGCCCCCTGGCCGACCGGCTTGACGGTGCCGTTGCCGCACGTCGGGCAGCGGAACCCGACCGCCAGCGCGCCGCAGAACCGGCACTGCGGGGTCGCACCACGGTGCGGGCTGCCGAGCGGTCCGCCGCAGACCCGGCAGTGCGCGCGTTCGCCGCACTCGGCACAGACCAACCCGGTGCCGAATCCGGGGCTCGCGACCTGCACGAGCACGGCGCCGTGCTGGCTCGCCTCCCTCGCGGCACGCCAGGCCGAGCTCGGGATCCGGGCCTGCGCGGCGTAGCCCTCCGCGCCGGTCTGCTGGACCGTCGGGATGACCTTCGGCGTCTTCGCCCGGTACGGGGTGACCTCCTGCAGCCAGTGCAGCTCGACGAGCCGCTGCACGTCGGTGCTCCGCGCGTGCGAGACGAACAGCAGCGCCGCCCCGGACTGCGCGGCACGGACGAGGGCGACGTCGCGCGTGTGCACGTACGGCGCGCGGGGCTCGATGAACGAGGCGTCGCCGTCGTCCCACATCGCGATGAGTCCGAGCTCGGTCGCCGGCGCGTACGCCGCCGTGCGGTTCCCGATCGCGACGACCGCGTGCGTGCGGGCCTGCAGGAGCGCCTTCGCCCGCTGCCCGTTCGTCTGCTTGGCGTCGAACCGGACCACCCGCTCCGGCGGCACCAGCGCGAGGAGCGCCCGCTCGAGGTCGGTCACGTCGCGGAAGTCGGGGACGGCGACGACCGCTGACTGCTCGGCCGCCAGGGTGTTCGCCGCCGCCTGCGCGATCGTGGCGGCCCATCCGGGGACCCAGACGGCGTCGTCCCCGTCACCGAGCGCGACGGGGTGGGGAACGGCGGCGACCGCAGCCCGCCCGTGGTCGGCGACCAGTGCCTCCAGGACGCCCTCGGCGTAGCCGGTGACGGGCGGAGCGATCACCGGCGGGGGCGACCACGCGGTGTCACGCGCGAGCCACGCCTTCTCGGCGCGGACCTGCCGCGTCGGGACCGCGAGCCGGAGCACGTCGGACGCGACGCCGGCCGCGCGGTCGGCGACGGCCCGCGCGAGCGTCCAGATCTCCGGCGCGAGCACCGGGACGGGCGACACCAGGGTCTCGATCGCGCTGAGCTCCCCGGGGTAGGAACCCTCGGTGACGAGCTCGACGACGTAGGCGTCCGACATCCGTGCGCCGGTGCGGAGCGGGACCTTGACGCGGACCCCCGGCACGCAGTCGTCCTCGAGCTCGGCCGGCACCCGGTAGTCGAACAGACGGTCCAACTGCGGGAGCGGCGAGTCGAGGACGACGCGCGCGACGGTGGTCACGCAGTGCCTCAGACGGCGGCGGCGACGAGTCCTGCGGCGGCGCGGAGTTCCTCGACGCGGTCGAGCTGCTCCCAGGTGAACCCGGGGAGCTCACGGCCGAAGTGCCCGTAGGTCGCGGTCTTCGCGTAGATCGGGCGGAGCAGGTCGAGGTCGCGGATGATCGCGGCCGGACGCAGGTCGAACACCTGGCGGATCGCCGCTTCGATCGTGGCGTCGTCGACGTGCCCGGTGCCGAACGACTCGACGTACAGCCCGACGGGGGCGGCGCGGCCGATCGCGTAGGCGACCTGTACTTCGAGCCGGTCGGCGAGGCCCGCGGCGACGGCGTTCTTCGCGACCCACCGGAGCGCGTACGCCGCCGAACGGTCCACCTTCGACGGGTCCTTGCCGCTGAACGCGCCACCACCGTGGCGGGAGGCCCCGCCGTAGGTGTCGACGATGACCTTGCGGCCGGTGAGGCCGGCGTCGCCCTGCGGGCCGCCGATCTCGAAGCGGCCGGTCGGGTTCACGATGACGTCGACGTGCGACGAGTCGAGGTCGACCAGGTCGAGGACCGGACGGATCACGTGCTCGGTGACGGCTGCGGTGAGCTCGTCGAGCGTGACGGCGGGCGAGTGCTGCGTGGAGAGCACGACGGTCTCGACGGTCTTCGGCACGACGCCGTCGTAGCCGACGGTGACCTGGGTCTTGCCGTCGGGACGCAGGAACGTCAGCAACCCGGACTTGCGGACCTCGGACAGGCGCTCGGCCAGGCGGTGCGCCAGCCAGATCGCGACCGGCATGTACTCCGGGGTCTCGTTCGTCGCGAAGCCGAACATGATGCCCTGGTCACCGGCGCCCTGGCGGTCGAGGGGGTCGACGCCGGCGCCGGAGCGCGCGTCGAGCGACTCGTCCACGCCCTGGGCGATGTCCGGCGACTGCGCCCCGATGGAGACCTCGACGCCACAGGTGTGACCGTCGAAGGAGACCTCGGACGAGTTGTAGCCGATGCCCGTGATGACGTCACGGACGAGCTTCGGGATCTCGACGTAGCCGGAGGTGGTGACCTCGCCGGCGACGTGCACGAGCCCGGTGGTGACCATGGTCTCGACGGCGACGCGCGCGTGCGGGTCGACCGTCAGCAGTGCGTCGAGGATCGTGTCCGAGATCTGGTCGCAGATCTTGTCGGGGTGCCCCTCCGTCACCGACTCGGACGTGAAGAGGCGCAGAGCAGCTGCAGTCACCGCGGTCAGTCGGCGGGCTGCTGCTGCTTGGTGACGGTGAGCTTGTCCTCGTTGATCTCGTGCAGCGCCACGGACAGCGGCTTGTCGTCAATCGTCGAGTCGACGAGCGGCCCGACGTTGTCGAAGAGCGAGCCCTCGTGCAGGTCGGCGTAGTAGTCGTTGATCTGGCGCGCACGCTTCGAGGCGAAGATGACGAGCGCGTACTTCGACTCCACCTTGGCGAGCAGGTCGTCGATGGGCGGGTCGATGATGCCCTGGGGGTTGGCCATGGTGTCTCCTGTCGACAGGGGGAAGAACGGACGCCCGTCAGGGCGCAGAGAACAAGTCTACGACCTCGCGTGCCGCGGTGCCGACATCGGAGTTCACGATGCGCACGTCGAACTCGTCCTGGGCGGCCAGTTCGACCTTCGCGGTGTCGAGTCGGCGGGCCTGTTCCTCGGCGGACTCGGTGCCGCGGCCGATGAGCCGGCGGACGAGTTCCTCCCACGAGGGCGGCAGCAGGAACACCAGGACCGCCTCGGGCATGGCGTCACGCACCTGGCGGGCACCCTGCAGGTCGATCTCGAGCATCACCTTGTCGCCGGCGTCGAGCGCGCGGTCGATCGGCGGACGCGGGGTGCCGTACCGGTACGAGTTGTGCACGGTCGCCCACTCGAGGAGCTCGCGGTCGCGGATCATCCGGTCGAACTCGTCGTCGTCGACGAAGTAGTAGTGCACGCCGTCGACCTCGCCGGGGCGGGGCTTCCGGGTCGTCGCCGACACGCTGAGGTTCACGTCCGGGTACTGCTCGCGGATGTACGCGCTGACCGTGCCCTTGCCGACCGCGGTGGGTCCGGCCAGGACGACGAGCTTCGACGTCCCGCGCTTCCGGCCGCGCGCGGCGAGCCAGTCCGCCAGCTCCGAGCGCTGCCGCGTGCCGAGGCCGCCCAGGCGCTTCGACGGTGCGATGCGCAGTCCGCCCATGATCGTCTCGGCGCGGGCCGGTCCGATGCCGGGCAGGCTCGTCAACAGGTCACGGACCCGCAGGGACTTCTCGGCGGGCGCCTCGGCATCGGACCACGCCAGGCGGGCGACCTCGAGCGCGGACCGCTCCCCCGACGCGATCGCGGCCTTGACCGCCGCGCGGGCACGACGGGCGGCCACCGCGGCCTGGGCTGCGGCGACCCGGTCGACCTCGGGCGGGTTGCGGTGGGCGGGCAGGCCCTCGCGGTCCGACGTCATGCGGCGGCCCCCAGCGCGGCGCGGATGCGCTCGGCACGGTCGGCGACGAGCGCCGCGACCCCGTCGGGGCCGTCGGTGAGGAGCCCGCGGGACTCGCTGACGAGCACCTGCTCGGCACGGGCGCCGTACAGCGCACGGAGGTCCTCGATGCGGGCGCCCTGGGCACCGAAGCCCGGGGCGAGGACCGGCGCGGTGCCGATCGCCGCCGCGTCGATGCCGAAGTCGTCGAGGTCGAGGGTCGCGCCGAGCACGAGCCCGACGTCGCCGAGGGGCTGGTCGCCGCCGGCCCGGTTGTCGTCTGCCACACTCAAGACGATACCGGCAGCCACGCTGTGTCCCGCCCACGGCCCCTCGGCGAGGACCGCGGTCTGCAGCACCCGGGCCTCCGGGTTGCTGGTGGCCGCCAGCACGAACACGCCCGCACCGTTCCGGCGCGCGACCGCCACCGTGCCGGCGAGCGACCCGTAGCCGAGGTACGGCGAGACCGTCATCGCGTCGGCCCCGAACGGCCCGTCACGGTCCAGCCACGCGAGCGCGTAGTCGTCCCCCGTCGTCCCGATGTCGCCGCGTTTGACGTCGGCGACGACCAGGAGGCCCGCATCACGTGCCCGACGGATCGTCGCGTCGAGCGCACGGTAGCCCGCGACCCCCGCCGCCTCGAAGAAGGCGACCTGCGGCTTGACGATCGCGGCGCGGCCGGCGGCCGCGTCCACGAGGGTCGCGCCGAAGGCCGTCAGGCCGGCCTCGTCGCGTCCGAGCCCCCACGCCGCCAGGGTGGCGGCGTGGGGGTCGATGCCGACGCAGAGGGCGGAACGCGACCCGATGGCGGCGGCGAGCCGGACACCGAAGGAGGCCGTGCCTCCTGGCTGGACCGTGTCCACGTCGGCAGCCGTCACCAGGTCGCGCGCTCGAGCGCGTAGTCCTGCAGGCTCCGCACACTGTGCGGCGAACCGATCGTCTCGATCGCCGCGACGGCGGCCCCGAGCTGCGCGATCGTCGTGAACAGCGGCTTGTCCGCCGCGACCGTCGCCGCACGGATCTCGTACCCGTCCGCACGACCGGCGGCACCCGACGGCGTGTTGATGACGATGTCGACCTCGTTGCGGGCCAGCAGGTCGACGACGCTCTCGCCGCCCTCGCTGTACTTGCCGACCAGCGTGACCGCGATGCCGTTGCGCTGGAGCACCTCGGCGGTGCCCTCGGTCGCGGTGATCGTGAACCCGAGCTGCTGCAGGCGGTGCACCGGCAGCACGACCTGGCGCTTGTCGGTGTCGGCGACGCTCACGAACACGGTGCCGCTCGTCGGCAGGCCCCCGTACGCGGCTTCCTGCGACTTGAGGAACGCCCGCGGGAAGTCGCGGTCGATGCCCATGACCTCACCGGTGGAGCGCATCTCGGGGCTGAGCACCGAGTCGACGACCTGGCCCTCGCGGGTGCGGAAGCGCCGGAAGGGCAGCACGGCTTCCTTGACCGCGATCGGCGACTGCATCGGCACGAAGGCGCCGTCGCGTGCGGGCAGGAGTCCCTCGTCGACGAGCGCGGCGATGGTCGTGCCGGTCATGATGCGGGACGCGGCCTTCGCCAGCGGGATGCCGAGTGCCTTCGAGACGAACGGCACGGTGCGGCTGGCGCGGGGGTTCGCCTCGAGGACGTAGAGCACGCCCGCGCCGATCGCGAACTGCACGTTGAGCAGCCCCTGGACGCCGATGCCGCGGGCGATCTTCTCGGTCGCGTCGACGACGCCCTGGATCTCGGCGCGCCCGAGGCCGACCGGGGGCAGGGTGCAGGCGGAGTCGCCGGAGTGGATGCCCGCCTCTTCGAGGTGCTCCATGATGCCGCCGATGTAGAGCCGCTCACCGTCGAAGAGCGCGTCGACGTCGATCTCCACCGCGTCGTCGAGGAAGCGGTCGACCAGCAGCGGGAGCTCCGGGCCGATGATCGCCTGATCGGCCATCCGGTCGAAGTAGTCGGCGAGGGTCGCGGTGTCGTAGACGATCTCCATGCCGCGGCCGCCGAGCACGAACGACGGGCGGACGAGGACCGGGTAGCCGATCTCCTCGGCCACCGCGGTCGCGCTGGCGAGGTCGTGGGCGGTGCCGTTCCGGGGCGCGAGCAGGCCGGCCTGGTCGAGGATGGCGGAGAACTGCCCGCGCTCCTCGGCGGAGTCGATCGCAGCTGGCGAGGTGCCCAGGATCGGGATGCCGGCGGCCTCGAGCGGCTTCGCGAGCCCGAGGGCGGTCTGGCCGCCGAGCTGCACGACGACGCCGACGAGCTCGCCGGACGCGGCCTCGGCCTCGATGACCTCGAGGACGTCCTCGGTGGTGAGCGGCTCGAAGTACAGGCGGTCCGAGGTGTCGTAGTCGGTGGAGACGGTCTCCGGGTTGCAGTTGATCATGATCGTCTCGAACCCGGCGGCACTCAGCGCGAAGGAGGCGTGCACGCAGGAGTAGTCGAACTCGACGCCCTGCCCGATGCGGTTCGGGCCGGAGCCGAGGATGACGACCTTCTTGCGGTCGCTCGGGACGACCTCGGTCTCGGTGTCGTACGACGAGTAGTGGTACGGCGTCAGGGCCGGGAACTCGCCGGCGCAGGTGTCGACGGTCTTGAACACCGGACGGATGCCCGCGGCGTGCCGGGCGTCGCGCGCGGCCTGTTCGGTGATGCCCCGCAGCGACGCGATCTGGATGTCGCTGAAGCCGTGCTCCTTCGCCCAGCGCAGGGTGTCGGCGTCGAGGGTCTCGGCGTCCCGCACCTCGGCCGCGACCTCGTTGATGAGGACGATCTGGTCGATGAACCACGGGTCGATCTTCGTCGCCTCGAACACCTCTTCCGCGGTGGCACCGGCGACGAGCGCCTGCTGCACCGTGACGATGCGGCCGTCCATCGGGATCGCGGACTTCTCGAGCAGAGCGGTCTTGTCGAGCTCGGCCGCCGGGACGTCCCAGTGGAAGCTCGAACCGCGCTTCTCGAGGCTCCGGAGGGACTTCTGCAGCGCGGTCGCGTAGTTGCGGCCGATCGCCATCGCCTCGCCGACGCTCTTCATCGTGGTGGTCAGGGTGGCGTCGGCGGCGGGGAACTTCTCGAACGCGAACCGCGGGGTCTTCACGACCACGTAGTCGAGGGTCGGCTCGAAGCTCGCCGGGGTGACGCGGGTGATGTCGTTCTCGATCTCGTCGAGGCGGTACCCGATGGCGAGCTTCGCGGCGATCTTGGCGATCGGGAAGCCCGTCGCCTTCGACGCGAGGGCCGACGAGCGGGACACGCGCGGGTTCATCTCGATGACGATGACGCGGCCGTTCGACGGGTCGACGGCGAACTGGATGTTGCAGCCGCCGGTGTCGACACCGACGCGACGGATGATGTCGATGCCGATGTTCCGCATGTTCTGGTACTCGCGGTCGGTCAGCGTCAGCGCCGGGGCGACGGTGATCGAGTCGCCGGTGTGCACGCCGACCGGGTCGACGTTCTCGATCGAGCAGATCACGACGGTGTTGTCGTAGTTGTCCCGCATCAGCTCGAGCTCGTACTCCTTCCACCCGAGGATGGACTCCTCGAGCAGGACCTCCGTCGTCGGGCTGGACTGCAGTCCGTCCCCGACGAAGCGGATGAGCTCTTCCTCGTTGTAGGCGAAGCCGGAGCCGAGACCGCCCATGGTGAAGGACGGGCGGACGACGAGCGGGTAGCCGAGGTCCTTCGCGAACTCGATCGCCTCGTCGAGCGTGTGTGCGATGTGGCTCCGTGCGACGTCCGCGCCGGACTCGAGCACGAGCTCCTTGAAGAGCTGCCGGTCCTCGCCGCGCTGGATCGCGTCGACCTTGGCGCCGATGAGCTCCACGCCGTACTTGTCGAGGATGCCCTCGGCGTCGAGCTTGATGGCGGCGTTCAGGGCGGTCTGGCCACCGAGCGTCGGCAACACGGCGTCCGGGCGCTCGATCTTGATGATCTCCTCGAGCGACGGGCTCGTGATGGGCTCGATGTAGGTCGCGTCGGCGAAGTCCGGGTCGGTCATGATCGTCGCCGGGTTCGGGTTGACGAGGATCACGCGGACGCCCTCGGCGCGGAGGACGCGGCACGCCTGGGTGCCGGAGTAGTCGAACTCGGCGGCCTGCCCGATGACGATGGGGCCGGATCCGATGACGAGGACGGAGTTGATGTCTGCGCGCTTGGGCATCAGTTCGCTTCCTTGGTGATGTCTGCTGCCGGGGTGGTGGCGTCGGCGGTGGCCGGGTCGAGCGGCTGTCCGTCGCGGCGCTCGCGCACGAGGTCGGCGAACCGGTCGAAGAGGTACATGCTGTCGTGCGGGCCGGCAGCCGCCTCGGGGTGGTACTGCACGCTGAACGCGGGCACGTCGAGGGCGCGGAGGCCCTCGACCACGTTGTCGTTGAGCGAGTAGTGCGAGACCTCGACGCGACCGAAGCCCGCCGGGGACTCAAGGACCTCGCCGAGCGGGGCGTCGACCGCGAAGCCGTGGTTCTGGCTCGTGATCTCGACCTTGCCGGTGACGGTGTCGAGCACCGGCTGGTTGATGCCGCGGTGCCCGAACGGCAGCTTGTAGGTGCCGAAGCCGAGCGCCCGGCCGAGCAGCTGGTTGCCGAAGCAGATGCCGAAGAACGGGCGGCCCGTGCGCAGGCTGTCCTGCAGCAGTTCGACCTGCGCGTCCGAGGCGGCGGGGTCGCCGGGGCCGTTCGAGTAGAAGAGCGCGTCCGGAGCCAGCGCTTCCAGCTCCGCCGCGGTGATGTCCTGCGGCACGACGTGCACCTCGAACCCGCGCTGCGCGAGGTAGCGGGTGGTCGACGCCTTCACGCCGAGGTCGAGCACGGCCAGCCGGCCGATCTGCTCGCCGACGGCGGGGATCACGTAGGTCTCCGGCGTCGAGACGATCGACGAGAAACTCGCGCCGGCCATCGTCGCCTGCGACCGGACAGCGTCGAGCTGCGACGCCGCCGGCAGCGCCGCGTCCGCGCCGCTGAACACGCCGCCCTTCATCGCCCCGGCGTCGCGGATCCGGCGGGTGAGCGCACGGGTGTCGATGCCGGAGATCCCGACGATGCCGTCGCGCACCAGGTGCTCGTCGAGCGAGGCGTTCGCGCGGTGGTTCGACACCACGCGGCTGGGGTCGCGCACGACGTAGCCGGCGACCCAGATGCGCCGGGACTCGGGGTCCTCGTCGTTCACCCCGGTGTTGCCGATGTGCGGCGCGGTCTGCACCACGATCTGCCCGGCGTAGGACGGGTCGGTCAGCGTCTCCTGGTACCCGGTCATGCCGGTCGCGAAGACCACCTCGCCGAGCGTGCGCCCGCGGGCGCCGTAGGCCCAGCCGTCGTACCGGGTGCCGTCTTCGAGGACCAGTACGGCCCGTTCGCGTGTCATCAGTTCGTCCCTTCGCCCGCGGTGTGCGGGTGTTCGTGCTTCGTCGACAGTCCCTGCAGGGCGACGAGCGCTGCTGCGTCGTCCTCCGGGAACCGGAAGTAGGTGTCGAGGTCCGTCGCTCCTGCGGCGCCGGTCGCCGTCCATCGCAGACGGACCAGTCCCCCGGGCTCGACCACGCGGTCGATGGCCCACGTGGCGCGGTCGGCGCCGCGGACGGCGTCGGCTGCGATCCACCGGTCGGGGGTGCCGGCGTGGTGCAGGACCACGCCGGTCTCGTGGACGGTCACGCCGCCGCGGCCCCGGAACCCGAGACCGCCCGCCGTGATCCGTTCGAGGGGCTGGTCGGCGCGGGTCGTCGCGACGGTGAACCCGTCCCACGACCCGGCTGCCGGACCGAGCGTGGTCGGCACGGGGACGGGAGGCACGGCTTCCGCCTGCTTCCTGGCCCGCGTCCGCCAGGTGCGCACCATGGCGACGAACAGCAGGGCGACGAGGGCGAGGATGATCCCGCCCTCGAGCCAGCGCAAGCCGTCACCGCTCATGCCGTCGCCGCCGTCCGCGTGGCACGGGCGTGGCCGGCGATCGTCTCGGCGTCGACGACCTGGCCGTCGAGCACCGTGGCGTACCCGTGGTGGAACGTCGCGACGACGCGACCGGGGAGCCGCATGCCGAGGTACGGGGAGTTCTGCGACTGCCCGGCGAGGTCGGTGACCGCGAACTCGCGGACCGCCGACGGGTCGTACAGCGTGATCTCGGCGGGGGCACCCTCGGCGATCCGCTGACCGTGGCCCTCGACCTGCCCGATCCGGGCCGGCGCCTCGGACAGCACCCGGGCGATGTCGGCCCAGTCGAGGAGTCCCTGCTCGACGACGGCGGCCTGCACGACGCTGAGCGCCGACTCGAGGCCGACCATGCCGTTCGCCGCGGCCGGCCACTCGCAGCACTTCGCCTCGGCGGTGTGCGGGGCGTGGTCGGTGGCGACGATGTCGATCGTGCCGTCGGCCAGGGCACCCCGGAGCGCGTCGACGTCCTCGCGGGAGCGCAGCGGCGGGTTGACCTTGTACCGCGCGTCGTAGCCCGCGGCGCCGTCGCGACCGGCGATGAGGTCCTCGGTGAGGATCAGGTGGTGCGGCGTGACCTCGGCCGTGACGTCGATGCCGCGGGACTTCGCCCAGCGGATCACCTCGACGCTGCCGGCGGTGGAGACGTGGCAGACGTGCAGCCGTGCCCCGACGTGGTCGGCGAGCAGGACGTCGCGGGCGATGATCGCCTCTTCGGCGACGGCGGGCCAGCCCGCGAGCCCGAGCTCCGACGACAGCCGGCCCTCGTTCATCTGGGCGCCGATCGTCAGCCGCGGCTCCTGCGCGTGCTGCGCGAGCACCCCGCCGAAGCCCTTGATGTACTCGAGCGCGCGGCGCATCAGGAGCGGGTCCGCCACGCACGAACCGTCGTCCGAGAACACCCGGACCTTCGCGCGGGAGGTCGCCATCGCCCCGATCTCGGACAGGTGCGTGCCCTGCAGCCCCTGCGAGACGGCGCCGATCGGGCGGACCGTCACGTAGCCGGCGTCGTCACCGAGCGCCTGCACCTGCTCGACCACACCGGCGGTGTCCGCGACCGGGCTCGAGTTCGCCATCGCGTTCACCGCGGTGAAGCCGCCGGCGGCCGCGGCACGCGAGCCGGTGAGGACCGTCTCGGATTCCTCGTGACCGGGCTCGCGCAGGTGGGTGTGGAGGTCCACGAGGCCGGGGAGGGCGATGAGCCCGTCCGCATCGACGATCGTGGCGCCGGCCGCGTCGAGACCGGACCCGACCGCGGAGACGCGCCGTCCCTCCAGGCGGATGTCGGCACGCGAGCCGTCGACCAGCTGCGCGCCGCGGATGAGGTGGGCGGTCATGCGACGGTCTCCTTCGGTGCTGCTGCGTTCGTGTGCGTGCTCGTCGTCTCGCGGCTCGTCGTGTCGCGGCTCGTCGTGTCGGTCCCGGTCAGGGCCAGGTAGAGGACGGCCATCCGGACCGACACGCCGTTCTCGACCTGCTCGACGACGGTCGAGCGGGGGTCGTCGGCGGCGACGCCGGCGATCTCGAGCCCGCGGTTCATCGGGCCGGGGTGCATGATCAGGGTCCGTTCCGACAGCCGGGCGAACCGGCTCGCGGTGAGGCCCCAGTGCCGGGTGTACTCGCGCGGGTTCGGGAAGAACGCGTCGTTCATCCGCTCCTGCTGGATCCGGAGGGTCATCACGACGTCCGGGTCCTCGGCCAGCGCGACGTCGAGGTCGTGGTGCACCGCGGCACCGAACGGCGTGCTCGTGGCGGGGAGCAGCGTGGGCGGCGCGGCGAACGTGACACTCGCGCCGAGGGTGCGGAGGAGCCACGCGTTGCTGCGGGCGACCCGGCTGTGCAGGACGTCGCCGACGATGAGCACGCGGACGCCGTCGAGCGCCTGCCCGCGGCTCCCGGAGCCGTGCAGCCGCCGGCGCATCGTGAACGCGTCGAGCAGCGCCTGGGTGGGGTGCTCGTGCGTGCCGTCGCCGGCGTTCACGACGGGCACGTCGATCCAGTCGGCGTCGGCGAGGACCCGGGGTGCACCGGACGCGCCGTGCCGCAGCACGATGCCGTCGATGCCCATCGCCCCGAGCGTCTGCACGGTGTCCTTGAGCGATTCCCCCTTCGAGACGCTCGAGCCCTTCGCGGCGAAGTTGAGGACGTCTGCCGACAGGCGCTTCGCGGCGGCCTCGAACGAGATGCGGGTGCGGGTGGAGTCCTCGAAGAAGAGGTTCACGACCGTCTTGCCGCGGAGGGCCGGGAGCTTCCGGACCTCGCGCGTGTTGACCTCGGCCATCTCCTCGGCGACGTCGAGGATGTGGATCGCCTCGGCGCGGGAGAGGTCGGCGGTGGAGAGCAGGTGCTTCACGAGGTGACCCCCTGCGTCCGGTCCGGAGCGGTCGAGGCGCTGGGCGACTCGGCTTGCTCGATCACGACCTCGTCGGTGCCGTCGGTCTCGGTGAGACGGAGGGTGACCCGCTCGTCGGACGCCGTCGGCAGGTTCTTGCCGACGTGGTCCGCGCGGATCGGGAGCTCGCGGTGCCCGCGGTCGACGAGGACGGCGAGCCGGACCGCGCGCGGCCGGCCGATGCCCTGCAGCGCGTCGAGCGCTGCCCGGACCGTCCGGCCGGAGTAGAGCACGTCGTCGACGAGCACGACGACCTTGCCGTCGATGCCGCTCGCGGGGATCGTCGTGCGCTGCGGTGCCCGGCCGATGCCGTGCCCGAGGTCGTCGCGGTGCATCGTGACGTCGAGCGTGCCGACGCGGGAGCTGCCGGCCGTCCAGTCGGGCTCGATCTCCGCCAGGATGCGGTCGAGCCGCTCGGCCAGGACGGCACCCCGTGTCGGGATGCCCAGGAGCACCAGGTCCGAGGCACCGTGGTTGGCCTCGAGGATCTCGTGCGCGATGCGTGTCAGAGCACGCGTGATGTCGGAGTGCTGCAGGACCGTTCTGGTACCCACGCCGACCTCCTTCCCCGCCTCACCGGACGGACTTAAAGGATGCTGACGTGGTCAACCCTACCGGGACTCCTGGTCCCCTGCGACCGTCCGACCGGACGGTGCGTGCTCGGCCTGGTCGTCCTTCTCACCCGGGCCACGGCCGCCGGCGACCGCGCCGAGCACGCCGTTGACGAACCCGGCGGACTCCTCCGTCGACAGGGACTGGGCGAGCTCGACGGCCTCGGCGATCGCGACGGCGTCGGGCACCTCCGGGTTGAACCGGAGCTCCCAGACACCCATGCGCAGGATGCACCGGTCGAGCACGGGCATGCGGGCGATGGACCAGCCCTGTGCGTGCTCCACGATGACCTTGTCGATCTCGTGGCGGTCGTCGTCGACACCCGTGACGATCTGCCGTGCGTAGTCCCAGCTGGAGGCGCGCTCCGGCTGGTCCAGGTGGCGGACCGTCTCGGTGGCGAGGACGTCCGAGATGGGGAGCTCCCGCACCTCGGCGACGTACAGCATGTCGAGGGCGCGCTTGCGGGCCTTCGAACGAGCGCTCATACGGTCAGCGCCTAGGAGTTGACGCGGCCGAGGAAGTTGCCGTCGCGCGTGTCGATCTTCACCAGCGTGTCGGTCTCGAGGTACAGCGGCACCTGGATCTGGTACCCGGTCGCCTTGATCGTGGCCGGCTTCGTGCCACCCGACGAGCGGTCGCCCTGCAGGCCCGGCTCGGTCTCGATCTCGGTGGTGATCGAGGTCGGGAGCTCGATGTAGAGCGGGGTGCCCTCGTTGATCGCGATGGTCACCATCGCGGACTCGAGGAGGAAGTTCTTCGCGTCGCCGACGACCGTCGCGGGGACCGGGATCTGGTCGTAGGTGTCGGTGTCCATGAACACGTACGAGTCGCCGTCCTCGTAGAGGTACTGGTAGTCGCGGCGGTCGACGGTCGCGGTCTCGATCTTCGCACCGGCGTTGAAGGTGCGGTCGACGACCTTGCCCGACACGACGTTCTTGAGCTTGGTGCGGACGAACGCGCCGCCCTTGCCCGGCTTGACGTGCTGGAACTCGACGACCGACCAGAGCTGCCCGTCGATGATGAGAACGGCGCCGTTCTTGATGTCAGTGGTACTGGCCATGAGTCTTCGGTGTCCCGTTCGGTCGTGTGTTGTGAAGGTCTGCGGGCCGATCGGGCCCTGTCCGGAGCCGCTCGGGCCCGGTCTGCGGGCCGCTCGGGCCACGGACGAGTGTAGCGGACGGGCCGGGGGTCACTCCCGCTTCCGGGCGAGCGCGGCATCGATGGCCGCCCACACCAGCAGGACCACCGCCGCGCCACCGAGCAGCCCCCCGGCGACTCCGGTCGACAGCACCGCCGTCGGACGCGCGGGCAGCGCCAGGTACACGATGGACAGCACGCCGGCCCCGGCGCCGAGCAGCACCAGCAGCACACGGCGGATGACACCGTTCAGGGTCCGGCGATCCCGCCGGTCCGAGAACAGCCGGATGTTCACGGACAGCTTGCCGGTCTCGATCGCCTCGCCGATCCGGTCCACGCGACGCGGGAGCCGCCGTGCGGCCGACACCGCGCCGAACAGCTCGCGGACGGCGACGTCCCGGATCCGCCCCGGCCGCAGCTGGTCGCGGATCTGCTCGCCGGCCAGCGAGCGGGACTCCTCAAGCAGGTCGAACGACGGGGTGAGGGTGCGGAGGGTCCCCTCGAAGATCGCGAGCGCACGGGCCGCGGCGACGAAGTCCGGCGGCGGCTTCAACCGGTAGCGTCCGAACACCTCGACGGCGTCGTCCACCGTCTCGACCCCGATGCGGGCGCCGGGGCCGAGTTCGTCGGCGACGAACCGGGCGATGGCGCGTCGGAAGTCCGGTTCGTCCTCGGCGTCCCGGACCGGCGCCATCCGGAGCACGGCGTCGGCGATGGCCTCGGTGTCGTCCTGGATGTACGCGGCGAGGAGCTGTTGCACCGTGTCCCGCAGACCGGGATCGAGCCGCCCGACGGAGCCGAAGTCGATGAGCGCGGGGCGGCCGTCCGGCTGCAGCAGGACGTTCCCGGGGTGCATGTCCGCGTGGTAGACCCCGTCGAAGACGACCTGCCGCAGGAACGCCCGGAGGATCGCCCGCATCGGCTCGTCGAGGTCACGGTCCGAGCGCTCGGCCCGGATCGCGCTGAGCGTGTCCCCCTCCAGGAACTCCATCACGAGCACCCGCCGCCCGGAGAGCTCCGGGTACGGGTCGGGGAAGCGCACCTCGTCCGGACGCGCGCTCCGGGCCTGCGCCGCACGGAGCGCCGTGAGGTTCCGGAGCTCCGACGTGAAGTCCACCTGGCGGATCAGGTCGTCGGCGTACTGCGCGGCGACGTCCTGCACGCCGACCTGCCGGGCCTCGGTCGAGAGCCGGGCCATGAACCGCACCACCCGGAGCGCGATGTCCACGTCTCGCCGCACGGCGGTGTCGATGCCGGGCCGTTGGACCTTCACGGCGACGCTCGTGCCGTCGGTCAGTCGCGCGCGGTGGACCTGCGCGATGGACGCCGCGGCGACGGGAACGGGGTCGAAGGCCGCGAAGACCTCGTCGACGGGGGCGCCGAGTTCCCGTTCGAGGAGGGCCGCCACCTCGTCCGGATCGGCCGGCGTCACACTCCGCTGCAGGTGCGCGAGCCCCTCGGTCCACTCCTCCGGCAGCAGGTCGTCGCGGGTGGAGAGCAGCTGGCCCATCTTCACGAAGCCGCCGCCCGCCTCTTCGAGCGCGCGGCGCAGGTGGTCCGCCTGCCGGGCACGGAGCGCGGACTTGTCGGGGTCGTGCGAGAAGTCGAGTCGACGGAACGGCAGGAGCTCGTGGCGGCGGGCGATCGCGAGGAGCTCGGCGAAGCGCCGGCCGCGGGACCGGAGGGTCCCGGTCTCGACGTCCGGGGCGCTACCGAGGTCGCTCAGGCGGGGCGGGGTGGGCACCGGCCCAGTCTGCTCCCCCGGCCTGCGTGGTCGGTTCCTCCACAGCCTGGAGGCGCGGCGCGCGCTCCACAGGTCGACCCGAGCCCGGCGTCGCGCCGGGTCCACTGCCGCAGGCTGCCGTCATGGAGACAGCACTCATCGGGGCGGTCATCGCCGCCGGAGCGGCGATCGTGGCCGCCGTGGTCAGCTGGTTCGGTGCGTTCCAGTCGCGCCGCGCCACCGACCGTGACCACGCCTGGCAACGGTTCACCTGGGCCGTCGCGCAACCGGACCACGATCCGGTACACGACATTTCAATCACTGTGCTCCGCGGGCTCGCCGACGTAGCGTGGTGGTCCAAGGCGGACCGGCGGCTCGCTGACCGCGCACTCAGGCGGCGCGCTGCGCGACTGCCACCTGGCCCTGCGACGAAGGAATCCGACTGATGCCGATCTTCAAACCGCTGCCGGATGCGTTCGATCCGGAGTGCGACTCCGACGACTACTGGGCGTGGGAGAACGGTGCGACGCTCGCCGAGTTCCACGAGTGGAAGCGCACCGACGTGCTGACCGTGTCGATGCGGGTGAAGTGGTGGTGGCGGCGCACCCGGCGGGTCCTGCGCTGAGTCCTGCGCTCAGTCCTGCGCGGACGACGCGCTAGACGCCGACCTCCTGATAGGCGGTGAAGAGCAGGTGGTCCTCGGGGCCCTCGAGCGTGACCGGCTTGCCGACCCCGTCGAGGATGATGAACCGCAGCATGCCGGCGCGCGCCTTCTTGTCGCGGCGCATGGTGGCGAGCAGCCCTTCCCACCGGCCGACCCCGTAGGTCGTCGGGAGCTCGAGCGACTCGAGGATCGAGCGGTGCCGGTCCACCGTGGCGTCGTCCAGGTGCCCGGTCAGGCGCGCGAGCTCGGCGGCGAAGACCATGCCGACGGACACCGCCGCACCGTGCCGCCACTGGTAGCGCTCCGCGTGCTCGATCGCGTGACCGAGGGTGTGCCCGTAGTTGAGGATCTCCCGCCGGCCCTGCTCGGTGAAGTCGTCCGAGACGACGTCGGCCTTGAGCTGGATCGCGAGCTCGACCACCCGGCGGAACTCCGGCGTGGTGGGGTCGGTGACGCGCGCGACGTCCGCCTCGACGATGTCGAGGATCTCCGGCACGGCGATGAACCCGGCCTTCACGATCTCCGCGAAGCCGGTGAGGATCTCGTTCCGCGGCAGGGTGCGCACGAGGTCGAGGTCCGCGACGACGGCGCGGGGTGGGTAGAACGCGCCGACGAGGTTCTTGCCCTCGTTCGTGTTGATCCCGGTCTTGCCGCCGACGCTCGCGTCCACCATGCCGAGCACGCTCGTCGGGATCGCGACGTAGGGCACGCCCCGCAGCCAGGTCGCGGCGACGAAGCCGGCGAGGTCGGTCACGGCGCCGCCACCGAGACCGATGACGGCGTCGGTGCGGGTGAAGTCCGACTGGCCCATGATCTGCCAGCAGAACGCGGCGACCTCGACGCGCTTGGCGCCCTCGGCGTCGGGGACCTCGGCGATGAGGGCGTCGAGCCCGGCGTCGACGAGCAGGTCGCGCAGGCCGTTCGCACGGGCGCCGAGCGTCGGCGCGTGCACGATGAGGACCTTGGCGACCCGTGGGCCGAGGAGCGCCGCCACCGAGCCGAGCAGGTCGTTGCCGACCGCCACGACGTAGCCGTCGTCACCGCCGACACGGATCTCGGTGGTGCCCTCCGGCAGGATCGACTCGGTGGACTCGCTCACGGGGTTCCTTCGTTCGTGGTGGCGTCGGGCGTTGGTGCGTCGTCAGGCGTCGCTTCCGCGTCGGCACGCAGCCACCTGACGACGTCGTCGACGACGTGGGACATCGGCCGACGGGAGGTGTCGAACACGGCGTGCGCGAGTTCGGCGTAGGTCGCCGCCCGCTCGTCCAGGATCGTCTGCCAGGCGTCGATGCCACCGTTCGCCAGGAGCGGTCGGTCACTGCCGGCGATCCGGTCGGCGACGGCCTCGGGCGACACGGTGAGCAGGACCACCCGGGCACCGGCCATGGCGTCCCGCGTGGCGGCGTGCGTGACGGCACCGCCGCCGACCGCGATCACCCCGCCGGTGGCCAGGGCATCCCGCACCGCCGCGGCCTCGAGCTCGCGGAACGCCGGCTCGCCCCGATCGGCGAAGATCCCCGGGATCGGCCCGTGCTGCCGGGCGATCACCCGGTCGGTGTCGGTGAACGGCACGCCGAGCGCCTTCGCGACGCGCTTGCCGACGCTCGACTTGCCGGCCCCCATCGGCCCGATGACGACGACGGGAGCGGACGCGAACGCGCTCACCAGGCGGTGGAGTGCTCGGCGGCCTCGGTGCGACGGCTGCGGAGCGTCTCCGGGATCGACGCGAGGTAGGCGTCGAGGTTCCGCTTCGTCTCGACGACGTTGTCGCCGCCGAACTTCTCGAGCACGGCGTCGGCGAGGACGAGCGCGACCATGGCCTCGGCCACCACACCGGCGGCGGGCACGGCGCAGACGTCGGAGCGCTGGTGGTGCGCCGAGGCGTCCTCGCCCGTGGTCACGTCGATGGTGTGCAGCGCGTGCGGGATGGTCGCGATCGGCTTCATGCCGGCCCGGACGCGCAGGACGGTACCGGTCGACATGCCGCCCTCGGTGCCGCCGGCGCGGTCGGAGGTGCGGATGATCTCGCCGTCCTCGCGGTAGAGCTCGTCGTGCGCCTCGGAGCCACGGCGGCCAGCGGTGGCGAAACCGTCGCCGACCTCGACGCCCTTGATCGCCTGGATGCCCATGATCGCGGCGGCGAGCCGGGCGTCGAGTCGACGGTCCCACTGCACGTGCGAGCCGAGCCCCGGCGGGACGCCGTAGAACAGCACCTCGACGACGCCGCCCAGGGTGTCGCCGTCCTTCTTCGCGGCCTCGACCTCGGTCACCATCCGCGCGGAGGTCTCCGCGTCGAAGCAGCGCAGCTGGTCCTCGTCGAGCCGGTCGACGTCGTCCGGCAGGGGCAGCGCGGTGCCGTCCGGCACGCGGACCGTCCCGACCTGCAGGGTGTGCGCGACGGAGCGGATGCCGAGCTCCGCCAGGAACGACTTCGCCACGGCGCCGAGCGCGACCCGGGCTGCGGTCTCGCGAGCGGAGGCGCGCTCGAGGATCGGACGGGCCTCGTCGAAGCCGTACTTCTGCATGCCGACCAGGTCGGCGTGGCCCGGACGGGGACGGGTCAGCGGTGCGCTGCGCCCGCGGGAGAGCTCGGTCTGCTCGACGGGCTCGGGGTTCATGACCTCGACCCACTTCGGCCACTCGGTGTTGCCGATGCGGATCGCGATGGGGCTGCCCAGGGAGTACCCGTGCCGGACGCCGCCGGACACGTGCAGCTCGTCCTGCTCGAACTTCATGCGGGATCCGCGGCCGTAGCCGAGCTTGCGACGCGCGAGGTCGGTACGGATGGACTCGAACGACACCGGGACACCCGCGGGCAGGCCCTCGAGCATCGCGATCAGTTCGGGTCCGTGGGACTCACCAGCGGTCAACCAACGAAGCATGGTGCCCATCATCCCACAGCGCGCACCCGTGCGACGCGACCCCGGTTACTGGTAGTCGGGGTGCGCGCGGAGCCAGGCCTGGAACTGCTTCACGGCCACGAGGTGCTGGTCGTACGTGTCCGAGAACACCGTCTCGCCGGTCTCGAGGTTCACCGTCACGAAGTACTCCCAGTTGCCGGTCGCCATCTTCGTCACCGCGTTGATGGCGATGTCGCCAGGGTTCGAGATCGGCGCCGGCGGCAGCCCGTCGTGCACGTAGGTGTTGTACTTGTTCCCCGCGTCGGCTCGCTCGGCGTCGGTCGTGGTCACGGTGTGCGTGTTGCCCGTGCCGTAGGCCACGGTGGCGTCGGACTGCAGCTTCATGCCCTTGTCGAGGCGGTTCTGGAACACCCGGGCCACCTTCGGGTAGTCGGCGGCGAGGCCGGCTTCCTTCTGCACCAGCGACGCGAAGACGATCACGTGCTCCTGGTCCGCCTCGGCGACACCGGCTGCGGCGAGGTGCTCCTTCATCGTGTCGACCATCGACTTGAAGTACTGCGTCGCCGTCCACCCCGGGTTGATCGGGTAGGTGGCCGGGAACAACCAGCCCTCGAGCGTCGTGACGTTCGCGGGCAGATCGTAGGCGGCGAGGTCCTTCGCTGCCGCGGACACCTCGGCGTCGGACAGCCCGGCCTTCGAGACCATCCCGGCCTCGATGTCCTTGAGTGCCGTGCCCTCGGGGATGACGATCGACGCCTGCACCCGGTTCTTCGGGTCCTGCAGCGCCGCGAGGGCCGTCTTCGAGCTCATCTCCTTCTTGAGCGCGTACGACCCGGGCTGGAACTGCACGTCCGGCGAGGCCAGCAGCAGCTTGTAGAACACCTTCGAGGACTTCACGACGCCGCTGCGCTGCAGGGTCTTCGCGACGTTCTCGCCGATGTCGCCCTGCTTGATCGTGATGGTCACCTTGCTGGTGCCGCTGCCCGAGTAGTCGTCCGGCTCGTCGTTCCCGCTCACGGCGGCGATGACCTGCTGGATCTTCGGCGCGGCGAACGTGTACGCCGACACCCCGCCGGCGAGGACGACCGCGACGATGACGATCCCCGCGATGAGCGGGCCACGACGTCGCTTCCGGCGCGGCTCACGCGGCTCGCGTGGCGCCCTGGAGGCTCCCCCGCGTCCACCGCGACCGCCGCGTCCGTCGTCTCCCGCGCCTCCAGGGCCGTCGTCACCCTGGGCAGGACCGCTCGCGCCCGCGGATGCGGCCGCGCGGTCGGCGTCGTCGACGTGCACCTCACCCGTGAGCAGGGCGTGGACCTCGGGGTGCAGCTCGGCCGCGCTGCGCGCGACCGGGGCGTCGGCGGGAGAGGCCGGGCGGTCGGCCCGGGTCGTCTCGGATGAGCGTGCCGGCTCGGAGGACCGAGCCGTTCCGGAGGTGCCTGCCGGCTCGGCCGAGCGGGCCGCCTCTGCTGCGCGGGCGGTCTCGGTCGCGCGCGCGGCCGCGGCTGCGCGATCGGCGTCCGCGGCGCGGTGCTCCGCCTCGGCCGCACGAGCGGCCTCGGCTGCACGGGCTTCGCGTCGTGACAGGTGTCGCGTGGGCTCCGCCGGGGTGCCGGCGGTGGGGTCGACCGCGTCGCCGCGCTCATCGGGGGTGGCCGGACGGTCGGAAGTGCTCTTCCGCCGCTCGGCGTCGTTGCCGGGCGCGATGATCGCGTTCCAGTCCAGGTCGTCTGCCAACGGTCCTCGGTCTCTCGGTCGGGAACTCCGCCTGGGCATCGTCGTCTCGGTCGACGGCAGGGAGCCCGGTTCAGGGGAGCGTGGCCCCCGGTGGGGCACTGGACGCACGCTCGTGGTCGAGCGCGTGTTGCAGAATGATAACAGCGGCCGCTTGGTCGATCACGGCACGAGACTTCTTCGTGTTCCGGCCGGCCTGGTGCAACCCCCGCTGGGCGGTCACCGTCGACAGGCGTTCGTCCACCAGCCGGACCGGCCGGTGTTCCGCGAGACGAGCGGCGAACTCCCGCGCGTCCGCCGTGGACGAGGTGTCCCCACCGGACATCGACAACGGCAGCCCGACGACGATCTCGAGCACGTCGTACTCGTCCGCGATGTCGGCGATCCGACGTACGTCCGTCGCGTCGTCGCGGGGGACGGTCTCGACCGGCGTCGCGAGGAGACCGTCACGGTCGCACACCGCGACCCCGATCCGGGCGCGACCGACGTCGACGCCGAGTCGCCGCCCGGAACGGATCGCCACGGTCAGGCCGCGAGCCGGTCGGTCACCGCACGCAGCGCGGCCGGGAGCGCGGACGCGTCCGTGCCACCACCCTGCGCGAGGTCCGGCTTGCCGCCACCGCCGCCGCCGAGCACGCCCGCGGCCTCCTTCGCGAGCGGACCCGCCTGGACCCCGGCCGCACGGGCCGCGTCGTTGGTGGCCACGATGACGACGGGCTTGTCGTTGACGACGGCGCCGAGCACGACGACGACGGCACCGTCACCGAGCAGTGCGCGCACGCCGGTCGCGAGGGCACGGAGGTCGTCGCCGGACTGCAGGCCCTGGACCGACTCCGCCACCACGGTCGTGGAACCGACCGTCGTCGCCTGGCGGGCGAGGGCGGGCACGCGCTGCTGCAGGTTCGCCGACTCGAACTCGGCGATCCGCTTCTGTGCGCTCCGCAGGTCCTCCATCAGGGACTGCACGCGCGTCGGCAGGTCCTCCCGCGGGGCCTTCAGTGCGCTCGACAGCTGCGACACGATGGTCCGCTCGACCGCGAGGTCGCGGAAGCCCTCGAGCCCGACCAGGGCCTCGACGCGGCGGTTCGTCGAACCGACGCTCGACTCCCCCACCAGGTTGACGAGCCCGACCTGTGCGCTCGACGCGACGTGGGTGCCGCCGCAGAGCTCGCGGGACCACGGGCCGCCGATGTCGACCATGCGGACCTCGGAGCCGTACTTCTCACCGAAGAGCGCCTGCGCGCCGAGGGACTTGGCCTCGTCGAGCGGGAGCACGCGGGTCGAGACCTCGAGGTCGGTGCGGATCGCGTTGTTCACCACTTCCTCGATCTCGGAGCGGGTCTCGAGCGACACCGGCTGCGACCACGAGAAGTCGAGGCGCATGTACCCGGACTTGTTGTACGAACCGGCCTGCAGTGCCTCCGGCCCGAGGATGTCCCGGAGCGCGGCGTTCACGAGGTGCGTCGCGGAGTGGGCCTGGGTGGCGCCACGGCGGTACTCGGAGTCGACGACGGTCGTCGCCGGCGCACCGACACCGACCTCGCCGGACCGGACCTGCACGGTGTGGCTCCAGAGACCGGCGACCGGGCGCTGCACGTCGAGCACCTCGAGGTCGAAGCCGTTGCCCACGATCGAGCCCTGGTCGGCGTCCTGGCCGCCGGATTCGGCGTACAGGGACGTCTCACCGAGGATGACCTCGGCGATGTCGCCCGCGACCGCACGGTCAACGCTGACGCCGCCGACGATGATGCCGAGCACGTTCGTCTCCGCCTCGAGCGCGTCGTAGCCGAGGAAGACGGTCTCGCCCTTCGCGCGGAAGGCGCTGTAGACGCTGAGGTCGGCGAGGGCGGTCTTCTTGCTCTTGGCGTCCGCCTTGGCCCGGGCCCGCTGCTCGGACATCAGGGTCTCGAAGGCGGAGCGGTCGACGTGGACGCCGGCTTCCTCGGCCATCTCCATCGTCAGATCGATCGGGAAGCCAAACGTGTCGTGGAGCAGGAACGCGGTGTCGCCGCCGATCGAGGGAGCGCCGTCCTGCTTGGCACGCTCGACCGCGACGTCGAGGATGGTGGTCCCCTGCGCCAGCGTCCGGAGGAAGGTCTCCTCTTCCGCGTAGGCGATGCGCGCGATGCGGTCGTAGTCCGTGCCGACCTCGGGGTAGGCGTCGCGCATGGCGTCGCGGGACGCGGGGAAGAGCTCCGGGAAGGTCGCGCCCTCGACGCCCAGCAGGCGCATCGCGCGGACCGTGCGACGGAGCAGGCGACGGAGGATGTAGCCCCGGCCCTCGTTCGACGGGCTGACGCCGTCGGCGATGAGCATGAGCGCGGACCGGACGTGGTCCGCGATGACGCGCATGCGGACGTCGTCCTCGTGCACGGCACCGTACCGACGGCCGGACACCGCTGCCGCACGGTCGAGGACCGGACGGACCTGGTCGATCTCGTACATGTTGTCGACGCCCTGCTTGATGAACGCGACGCGCTCGAGGCCCATGCCGGTGTCGATGTTCTTGTTCGGCAGCTCGCCGGTGATCTCGAAGTCGTACTTCGACCGCACGTCGGCGATCTGGTACTGCATGAAGACGAGGTTCCAGATCTCGACGTAGCGGTCGTCGTCGGTGGCCGGGCCGCCGTCGATGCCGTACGCGGGGCCGCGGTCGAAGAAGATCTCCGAGCAGGGACCCGCCGGGCCGGGCTGCCCGGTCGACCAGTAGTTGGTGTCCTTGCCGAGCCGCTGGATGCGCTCCTCGGGCAGGGACGAGTGCTGCTTCCAGAACGCGATCGCCTCGTCGTCCTCTTCGTAGACCGTCACCCAGAGGTCGTCGGGCGAGAAGCCCAGGCCGCCGTCGGACTCGGGCTGCGTCAGGAACTCCCAGGCGTACTGGATCGCCTGCTCCTTGAAGTAGTCCCCGAACGAGAAGTTGCCGTTCATCTGGAAGAACGTGCCGTGCCGCGGGGTCTTGCCGACCTCTTCGATGTCGTTCGTCCGGATGCACTTCTGCACGCTGGTGGCGCGCGGGTACGGCGCGGGGATCAGCCCGGTCAGGTACGGGATGAACGGCACCATGCCGGCGACCGTGAACAGGAGCGACGGGTCGTCCGACACGAGCGAGGCGGACGGGACGACGGTGTGGCCGCGGTCACCGAAGAACTGGAGCCAACGGCGGCGGATCTCTGCGGTCTGCATGGTGCTTCCTGATTCAGGTTCGGCGGGGAGGTGCGAGGACGGCGACGCGTGTGGTGCGGCGGGGATGGTGCGGCGGCGGGGGTGCGCGACGTCAGGCGTCGGTGCGGAGCTCGGCCTCGCGGGAGCGGTAGCCGTCGGCGACGGCCCCCGTGAAGGCCTTCGTGCGGGCGTCCACGTCGGCGAAGAACCGCGCGCCACCGGGAGTGTTCGCGACGCGGTGCGCGACGGCGAACCCGATGGCGACGCCGACGACGACGAAGAACAGCTGCTTCACGGTGCCTCTCCCTCTGCACGCGCGAGCGGTGCGTGCCCAGACGATCTTACTGATGGTGCCGGACGGGAACGCCGAACGGCGGGCCGCCCTGTGGAGAGGGCGACCCGCCGTTCGGGTGTGATCAGGAGATCAGCGAGCTGCGTAGTACTCGACGACGAGCTGCACTTCACAGGTCACGGGGACCTCGGCGCGCTTCGGACGACGGACCAGGCGGGCCTGGAGCTTGTCGATCTCGACCTCGAGGTAGCCCGGGATCTTCGGGAGGACTTCCTGGTGGCCACCGGCAGCGGCGACCTGGAAGGGCTCGAGCGACTCGGAGCGCTGCTTCACGTGGATGAGCTGGCCCTCCTTGACGCGGAAGGAGGGGCGGTCGACGAGCTTGCCGTCCACGAGGATGTGGCGGTGCACGATCAACTGACGGGCCTGCGCGGTCGTGCGGGCGAAGCCGGCACGGAGCACGAGGGCGTCGAGGCGCTGCTCGAGGAGCTCGACCAGGTTCTCACCGGTCAGGCCCTTCGTCTTGCGGGCCTCTTCGAAGACGATGCGGAGCTGCTTCTCGCGGATGCCGTACTGGGCGCGCAGACGCTGCTTCTCACGGAGGCGGACGGCGTAGTCGCTGTCCGCACGACGGCGGGTGCGGCCGTGCTCACCGGGGCCGTAGGGGCGCTTCTCGAGGTAACGGGCCGCCTTCGGCGTCAGCGGGATGCCGAGCGCGCGAGACAGGCGGGTCTTGCTGCGGGTGCGTGACTTGGTAGACACAGGGTCCTTTTCTCTGTACTGAACTGAACTGAACGTCGGTCACCGCACGCGCACGAGCGGTCGAACCCGACGAAGGGATCCAGAGGGATGAGCCTGTGGGATCGGACGGCTACAGTCCGAACCTCTGTCCCCGTGCCACTGCTGTGGCACTGTGTCCTCGACGCAGCCGCACGCGAGGACCAGGACGTAGGCCCGTCAACGATAGCAGCATCCGGCCGTCGGGTGAACCGGCGTGCGCTACTCGCCGCGGGTGATCTTGCGGAGCCGTTCGAGACGCGGGCCGACCTCGCGCTCGTAGCCGTTGGCGGTCGGCGTGTAGTACTCGGTGCCCTCGAGCGCGTCCGGCAGGTACTGCTGCTCGGCGACCCCGTGCTCGGCGTCGTGCGAGTACACGTAGCCCTTGCCGTGGCCGAGCCGCTTCGCACCGGGGTAGTGCGCGTCGCGGAGGTGCATCGGGACGACCCCGAGCCGACCGGCCTTCACGTCGGCGACCGCGGCGTTCACCCCGTTGTACGCGGCGTTCGACTTCGGGGCGGTGGCCAGGTAGACCACGGCCTCGGCCAGCGGGATCCGCCCCTCGGGCATGCCGATGAGCTGCACCGCCTGCGCCGCGGCGACCGCGATCGGCAGCGCCTGCGGGTCGGCCATGCCGATGTCCTCGGACGCGGAGATGATGATGCGGCGTGCGATGAACCGCGGGTCCTCGCCCGCTTCGATCATGCGCGCCAGGTAGTGGAGCGCCGCGTCGACGTCGCTCCCCCGCACCGACTTGATGAAGGCACTGATGACGTCGTAGTGCTCGTCACCCTGCCGGTCGTAGCGGAGCAGGGCACGGTCGACGGCCGCGGCGACGGTGTCGGCGTCGATCACCGGGACCGTCTCGACCCCGTCGAGGGCGCCGTCATCGTCGTCGTCCTGTCCGGCGACCGCCGAGGACGCCGCCGCCTCGAGCGCGGTCAGGGCGCGGCGGGCGTCGCCGGAGGACAGCCGGACGATGGCGCTCCGGGCCTCGTCCCCGAGGACGACCGACCCGCCGAGGCCACGCGGGTCCTCCACCGCGCGGTCGACGAGCATGCCGAGGTCCTCGTCGGTGAGGGGCTTCAGCGTGAGGAGCAGGGAGCGGGACAGCAGCGGGGAGATGACCGAGAACGAGGGGTTCTCGGTGGTGGCCGCGATGAGGATGACCCACCCGTTCTCGACCCCGGGCAGCAGAGCGTCCTGCTGGGCCTTGCTGAAGCGGTGGATCTCGTCGAGGAACAGCACGGTCGTGGCGCCGTAGAGGTCACGGTGCGTGAGGGCCTTCTCCATCACCTCGCGCACGTCCTTCACGCCGGCGGTGACGGCGGAGAGTTCGACGAACTCGCGCCCGGACTGCCGGGCGATCGCCTGCGCGAGGGTGGTCTTGCCGGTGCCGGGCGGGCCCCAGAGGATCACGGAGACGCCGCCGGGGTTCTCACGCGTGCCGGTCGCGAGCTGCACCAGCGGACTGCCGCGACCCAGCAGGTGCTGCTGGCCGGCGACCTCGTCGAGGCTGGTGGGGCGCATCCGGACCGCGAGCGGGACGGAACCCTGCGCGAGTCCGGCGTGACCGCCCGTCGTGGGCGCACGCATGCCCGAACGGTCCGCTGCCATGCACCCAATCGTAGGCCGACCCACTGACAGGGGCGCGCCTCCAGGTGGGTGGAAGGGTCGGTTCCGCTACGCTCGTCGCACACTCGACGAGAGGTCAGACGAGCACCGTGGCACCGAAGAACCAGGCGCGTGACAGCAAGGAGGCGCGCGAGCGCCTCCGCCTCTACAAGGCACGACAGGGCCTGCACGACCGGCAGCGGCGCCGTCGTCTGCGGGACAACCTCGTCGCACCGGCGGTCCTCGTGCTCGTCGCCGCCCTGGCGACCGGGTCGCAGCTCGCTTTCGCCGGGTCGCAGGACGGCGGGAAGGCCGACGCCAGCGCGACCGCCACGTCCACCGCCACCCCGACGCCGTCGGCCAGCGCAACCGCCGCGAACACGGGCGAAGTCCCGAGCAAGTCGATCGCGAAGGACTCCACCTGGACCGGCTCCCTCACGCTCAACAAGGACGTGCGGCTCGGCATCGAGCTCGACGGCAAGAAGGCCCCGCAGGCCACGAGCGTCGAGGTCAAGCTCATCCAGGACCAGTTCTACAACGGCACGACCTGCCACCGGCTCGCCGACAGCAAGGGCTTCGCCTTCCTGCAGTGCGGCTCGGCGAACGGCGACGGCACCGGGGACGCCGGCTTCGAGTACGGCCCGCTCGAGAACGTGCCGAGCGACGGGGTCTACGAGAAGGGCACCCTCGCGATCGCCCGCGGCGCCACGGCGTACTCGCAGTCCACGCAGTTCTTCATCGTCTTCGGCGACACGACGCTCGACGGCTCGACCGGCGGGTACACGGTGGTGGGCAAGGTCACGAGTGGCCTCGACGACCTCGTCTCGAAGATCACGTCGAAGGGGGTCTCCTCGGCCGGCGACGACGGCAGCGGAGCGCCGAAGGTCGCCACGAAGATCACCGGCGCGACGATCGAGCGCGAGAAGTAGTCCACAGGCGCGCCGTCCCGCCGGGTCGCGGAGGCCGTCCGTGCAATAGGCTGACGACCTGACCGTGCCGACGGCGACGTCGGTGATGCACGACCACGATCGAGGCGAGACCTGTGGGACCTGACGAAGCAACGACCTGGGGCCGGGTCGACGAGAACGGGACGGTGTACGTCCGGTACGAGGACACCGAGAAAGCCGTCGGTGAGTACCCGGACGCGACGCCCGACGAAGCCCTCGCGTACTTCGCGCGGAAGTACGCCGACCTCGAGGGGCAGGTGAAGATCGCCGAGCAGCGCGTCCAGCGTGGTGCCTCGGCGAACGACGTCGCCCGCACGGTCGAGCACCTGCAGGCCCTGGTGGCCGAGGCCCGCGTCGTCGGTGACCTCAAGGCGCTCGAGACCCGCGTCGGCGCACTGACGGAGCAGCTCGGCTCGCTCACCAAGGAGCAGGCGGAGCAGGCGCAGCAGGCCCTCGCCGACGCGCTCGCGCACCGCACCGCCCTGGTCGAGGAAGCCGAGGCGCTGGCCGCCGTCGACCCCGCCCGGGCGCAGTGGAAGCAGATCACCGCGCAGCTCGACGACGTGTTCGCGCGCTGGCAGCAGCACCAGCACGACGGGCCGCGCATCCCCAAGAACGAGGCGAACGAGCTCTGGAAGCGCTTCCGGGCGGCTCGCTCGACGGTCGACCAGCACCGTCGCGCGTTCTACTCGGAGCTCGACGCCCAGCACCGCGACGCCCGCAACCGCAAGCAGGAACTCGTGCAGCAGGCCGAGGCACTCGCGCCGCGCGGCGCCGACGCGATCGGTGCGTACCGCGACCTGCTCGACGACTGGAAGGCCGCGGGTCGTGCGGGCAAGCGCCACGACGACGCGCTCTGGGCCCGCTTCAAGGCCGCCGGTGACGTGCTGTTCGAACAGCGACACGCCGAGGTCGCCGCTGAGAACGAGGAGTACTCCGAGAACCTCGTCGCGAAGCAGGCGCTCCTGACCGAGGCCGAACCGCTCCTGCAGGCGACCGACCGGGTCGCGGCGCGCCGGACCCTCACGGGCATCCAGCGGCGCTGGGACGAGATCGGCAAGGTGCCCCGCGCGGACGTCCGTCGCGTCGAGGACCGGCTCCGTGCCGTGGAGGACCACGTGCGCAGCCTCGAGGACCAGCACTGGAAGGCCTCCGACCCGGAGCGCAAGGCCCGCCAGAACGGTCTCGCGAGCCAGCTCGAGGACGCCATCGGCAAGCTCGAGTCGGAGCTCGCCCAGGCGCAGGCGACCGGTGACGCCCGCAAGATCAAGGACGCGCAGGAAGCGCTCGACGCCCGCAAGATCTGGCTCGACGCACTCGGCGGCTGACACACCCCGCACACGACGGAGCCCCCGCGACCTTCCGGTTGCGGGGGCTCCGTCGTGTGCGCTGCCGCGCGCGCTCACGCGCGGGCGCGCAGCGCGGCGTCAGACCGGCGTGGGCAACCCGAGCAGGAGCCGGATGTCGCGGTCGTCCTGCCGCATCTGCTCGGCGAGCTCGTCCATCGACGAGAACTTCACCATGCCGCGGACGTACGAGACGAACAGCACCGAGATCGTCTCGCCGTAGAGGTCGATGTCGACGTCGAGCAGGTGCGCCTCGATCTGCTTCGCGGGGACACCCTCGAACGTCGGGTTGTTGCCGACCGACACCGCCGCCGGGTACACCGTGCCGTCGTGCAGGACCCGTGCGGCGTAGACGCCGTCGGCGGGCACGAAGCCCTCGCACGCCGGGTCGAGGTTCGCCGTCGGGTACCCCATGGCACGACCGCGCTGGTTGCCGTGCACCACGACGCTCCGGACCGCGTGCTCGCGACCGAGCAACCGTGCGGCCTCGGCGACGCGGCCGTCGCCGAGGAGCTCACGGATCCACGTCGACGAGACCCGGCGTTCGCCGTCCGGCCGGACGTCGTCCACCAGGTCGACGTCGTCGATGAGCTCGACCGTGAAGCCCAGCTGCTCGCCGAGTTCGCGGAGGAGCGTGACGTCACCGGCGCCCTTCGCGCCGAAGCGGAAGTCGCTGCCGACGAAGACCAGGCGCGCGTGCAGGGTGCCCACGAGGATCTCGGACACGAACGCCTCGGGCGCCTTGGACTGCAGGTCCTGGTCGAACCGGAGCAGCAGGGTCGCGTCGACCCCGACCTCGTCGAGGAGCTCACGCCGCTGCGCGGTGCTCGTCAGCGCCGGCGGGACCTTCACGGGGTCGATGACGTTGAGCGGGTGCCGGTCGAACGTGACCACGGTCGAGACCAGTCCGTGTTCCTGCGCGGCACGTTCGAGGTGCGCGATGACCGCGCGGTGCCCGACGTGGACCCCGTCGAACTTGCCGATCGTGACCGCGCTCGGCCCGAAGCCCTGGGCCACGTCGGCGATGTCGTCGTAGTACTGCACGTCGCTCCCCTACTCGCCGGCCGGCACGGTGGTGGCGGGCGACGCGTCGACGGCGGTGCGGTGGTGCTTGCGGAGCCACCAGAGTCCGGCCGCCGGCAGCACGAGCGGTGCGAACGCGTAGCCGAGGCCGTAGTACGACCAGATCGTGTCGTCGGGGAACAGCGCCCGGTCGAAGAGCGAGAGCGTCCCGATGACGAGCACACCGGTCATCTCGAACACGATGGTGACGCAGGCGACGCGGTACCAGAAGCGACCCGGCGCGATGAGCGCGATCATCGCGACGATGTAGACGACCGCGGCGATGGCGCTCAGCGTGTACGCGAAGGGCGCGAAGTCGAACTTCTCGATGATCTGGACGACGCTCCGACCGGTCGCCGCCAACGCGAGGACGCCGTAGACGGCGATGAGGACTCGGCCGATGCCGGTCGCGAGTGAGGATCTGGTCGCCATTGCACCGATTCTACCGACGCCGTGCGCACCCGATGACGCAGCGCGTCAGTTCAGCGCGAACCAGATCTGGTACATCCGGTAGACCATCACGGCGACGGTGAACGCACCGGCGCCGAGGACGACGGTGCTCCACTTCGTCCGGTCGATGAGCGCCCAGACGATGGTGGCCGGCGGCACGAGCAGCACCGACACGGCGTACACGCCGAACTCGAGCGCGTTGCCCTTCGGCGGGCTGCCGACGGCGGGGAGCACGAGCGCGATGACGCCCTGCGCGAGGAGCAGCAGCTCGACCAGCACGAGCGATCCGACCGTGTAGTCGTTCGGCTTCCACCCGATGAAGCCGACGACCACGGCGAAGAGCCCCGCGACCACCGCGACCACGAGCTGCACCCACATGAACCACTCGATCACGCGTTCGCTCCTGGTCCGGTCGACGTCGTCGGGAAGTTGGTGATGACGCGGAGCAGTCCGCGTCGGACGGACACGAGCCCGACGAGGCGGTCCCCGTCGGTGGCGACGGCGGCGACGGGACCGTCGGTGTCCGGGTGCTCGGCGGCGACGCGCTTGCCGTCGGAGAGGTCCTTCGCGGCCGCGGCGTCGAGCGGGACGGCCGGGAACAGCCGCCGGGCGATGTCGGCCGGCCGCTGGAGCGCCGACCGGACGTCGACGGCGTCGTCCTCGAGGTCGATGGCGTCGTCGACCTCGAACGGCCCGACGCGGGTCCGGCGGAGTGCCGTGAGGTGGGCGCCGGTGCCGAGCGCGGCGCCGACGTCACGAGCGAGGGCACGCACGTAGGTGCCCGACGAACAGGTGACCACGACGTCGAGGTCGACCACGGCGACGTCTATGCCGTCCACCGTCACGACGCGGTCGCCGCGTCCGGTCACGTCGAACTGCGACACGGTCACCGTGCGTGACTTGAGGACGACCTCCTCGCCCTTCCGCGCGAGGTCGTAGGCACGCCGGCCGTCCACCTTGATCGCGCTCACCGTCGACGGGACCTGGGCGATCTCGCCCCGCTGCGCCGCGACCGCAGCCTCGACGGCGACGTCCGACACGTCGGCCGAGGCGGTGCCGACGGCTGCCGTGGGCGATCCGTCGGCGTCGTCGGAGTCCGTGGCGACGCCCAGTCGGATCGTCGCCGTGTACGTCTTGTCGAGGCCGACGAGGTGCGTGAGGAGCCGTGTCGAGGGGCCGATGCCGAGGAGCAGCAGGCCGGTCGCCATCGGGTCGAGCGTGCCGGCGTGACCGACCTTCTTCAGCCCCAGGCGACGCCGGGCGATCGAGACCACCCGGTGGCTGGAGATCCCCTGCGGTTTGTCGACGAGGAGGATGCCGTCGGGCGCGGTTTCGAGCACCGTAGGAGATTACCAGCGGCGCCGAGCCTCAGCAGGCGTCGTTCCACTCGCGGCGGGGGTGCTCCGGATCCGTGACGTCGAGCACCGCGGACGCCGCGATCTTGACGTCGGCGCGGCGTTCGAGCCGGCCGGCTTCCTGCTCCACCCACAGCGACCAGCGCCACAGCCCCCGGGCCCCGTGTCCGAGGACCCCGTGGCCGTGCACGACGAGGACGCCGTCGCCGGCACCGGTCGACCGGAAGGGCGCGACGAGACCGGAGCGGAGTGCGTCGACGTCGGACGACGGGGCGGCCGCCGCCATCGCCGAGACCCCGTGCTGTTCGAAGCCGGCGACGAGCCCGGCCGCGACACGCTCGAGGTCGGTGCCGTCCTGCCCGTCGACGCCGATGACGGTGCGGTTCGTGCCGACCTGCGCGATCACCTCGGCCGCGATCGCGGCCATCGTGTCCGTCTCCTGGGGTGCCCAACGTGCCATGGACCCACCGTAGGCTGTCGTGGTGAACGCGCGTCGTGCCTCCAGGCAGAATGTGGACAACTCGGCCACGCGACCCGCTGTCGAGGAGCCGGCCCGCCCGGACATCGCGACCCCGCTCGTCACCTGGTTCCGCGCCGAGGCGCGGGACCTGCCCTGGCGACGCCCCGGCTTCCCCGCGTGGGGAACGCTGGTCAGCGAGATCATGCTGCAGCAGACACAGGTCGCGCGCGTCATCCCCCGACTGGAGGCGTGGCTCACCCGCTGGCCGACCCCTGCGGACCTCGCGGCCTCACCCCCGGCGGACGCGGTGCGCGCCTGGGACCGGCTCGGCTACCCGAGACGGGCGCTCGCGCTGCACGCGGCCGCGTCGGCCATCGCCGACCGGCACGGCAACGAGGTGCCCCGCGACGTCGACGCCCTGCTCGCGCTGCCCGGGATCGGCGACTACACCGCACGAGCGGTCGCGGTCTTCGCGTACGGGGACCGGCACCCGGTCGTCGACGTCAACGTGCGCCGCGTCCTCGCACGCGCCCTGCTCGGGCAGGGCGAACCGGGCCCGGCCAAGGCGAAGCAGGACCTCCCGCTGATGGAGTCCGTGCTGCCGGCGGACCGCGACGACGCCGCAGCGACCAACGCGGCCGTGATGGAGCTCGGCGCGCTCGTCTGCGTGGCCCGCTCCCCCGCGTGCGACGCGTGCCCGATCGCCGACCGCTGCGCGTGGCGTGCCGCCGGGTACCCCGAGCACGACGGACCGCGGGCGCCGAAGCAGGCGAAGTTCGCCGGGAGCGACCGCCAGGTTCGCGGCCTGATCATGGCCGAACTGCGCGCCAGCGACGTCCCGGTGACCCGTGACGAGATCGAGCCGGTGTGGCCAGATGCCGAGCAGCGGGACCGGGCGCTCGCGTCGCTCCTGCGCGACGGACTGGCCGTCGGGGACGACGCGAGCGGCTACCGGCTGCCGGAGGGCTAGGCCCTACGCCCGCTGCTCGGTGTCGGCGTCCTGGTCGTCGTCGTCCTCGTCGCGCTTGTACGGGTCGGCGTCGCCGGCGTACGTCGCACCGACGGCGGCTGCGCGGACCTGCTCGTCGCGCACCTGGGCCTGCACGAGCAGGTCCTCCATGTGCGCCGAGGTCTCCGGCAGGGCGTCGGCGATGAACTCGATCGACGGGGTGAGCCGCGCGGTGATGTTCTTGCCGACCTCGGTCCGGAGCATGCCGGTCGCGGCCTTGAGCGCCGCTGCGGAGTCGGCGCGCTCCTCGTCGGTGCCGTACACCGTGTAGAAGATCGACGCGTGCTGCAGGTCACCGGTCACACGGACGTCGGTGATCGTGACGAACCCGAGTCGCGGGTCCCGCAGGCCCTTGTCGAGTCGTCGTGCGACGACTTCCTTGATGCGGTCCGCCATCTTGCGTGCGCGCTGCGGATCGGCCATGGGGTGCCTCCTGGGGGCAGAGAGAAAGCAGTGGAACGGGGACGGGCCCCGGCCTCCCACACGGGGAGACCGGGGCCCAGGGTACTCACGTGACTAGTCGCGCGGCTTCTCGACGAGTTCGGTCGTCTCGACCTCGTCGCCGATCTGGATGTCGTTGAACTTGCCCAGACCGATACCGGCTTCGAAGTCCGTGCGGACCTCGGTGACGTCGTCCTTGAAGCGACGCAGCGACTCGATGGCGAGACCATCGGCGACCACCACGCCTTCGCGGATGACGCGCGCCTTGGCGTTGCGCGTGATCGTGCCGGACCGGACGATGACACCGGCGATGTTGCCGAACTTGGAGGAACGGAACACCTCGCGGATCTCGGCGACACCCGACTGGACCTCTTCGTACTCGGGCTTGAGCATGCCCTTGAGGGACTGCTCGATGTCGTCGAGTGCGTTGTAGATGACCGAGTAGAAGCGCACGTCGATGCCTTCGCGCGCCGCACGCTCACGGGCCTTGACGTCCGGACGGACGTTGAAGCCGATGACGATGGCGTTGTCGATCGTGGCGAGGTCGATGTCCGACTCCGTGATCGCACCGACACCGCGGTGGAGGATGCGGAGCTGGACGCTGTCGTCGACCTCGATGTCCAGGAGCGACTGCTCGAGTGCCTCGACGGCACCGGAGACGTCACCCTTGATGATGAGGTTGAGCGACTCGACCTTGCCCTCTTCGAGTGCACGGGTGAAGTCCTCGAGCGAGATGCGCTTGCGCGACTTCGCCAGCAGGGCGTTGCGCTCGGCCGCTTCACGCTTCTCAGCGATCTGACGAGCCGTGCGGTCCTCTTCCGTGACGAGGAAGGTGTCACCGGCGCGGGGCACCGAGGACAGACCCTGCACCTGGACCGGACGGCTCGGCGTCGCGGCCTTGACCGCGACCCCGTTCTCGTCCGTCATCGCACGGACACGGCCGTAGGCCGTCCCCGCGACGATCGCGTCGCCGACGTGCAGCGTTCCGGACTGGATGAGGACCGTGGCGACTGCACCGCGACCCTTGTCGAGCCGGGCTTCGATCGCCACACCACGGGCGTCCTTGTCGGGGTTCGCACGCAGGTCGAGACCGGCGTCCGCGGTGAGCAGCACGGCGTCCAGGAGCTCCTGGATACCGATGTTCTGCCGCGCCGACACGTCGACGAACATGACGTCGCCGCCGTACTCCTCGGCCACCAGGTTGTACTCGGTGAGCTGCTGGCGGACCTTAGCCGGGTTCGCGCCTTCCTTGTCGATCTTGTTCACCGCGACGACGATCGGCACACCGGCCGACTGCGCGTGGTTCAACGCCTCGATCGTCTGGGGCATGATGCCGTCGTCCGCCGCGACCACGAGGATCGCGATGTCCGTCACCTGGGCACCACGGGCACGCATGGCCGTGAAGGCCTCGTGACCCGGGGTGTCGATGAAGGTGATCGGGCGGTCGATGCCCTCGTGCTGCGCGACGATCTGGTAGGCACCGATGTGCTGGGTGATGCCACCGGCCTCGCCCTCGACGACCTTCGAGTTGCGGATCGCGTCGAGGAGGCGGGTCTTGCCGTGGTCGACGTGACCCATGACGGTGACCACCGGCGGCCGCTGCTGCAGCACGTCGTCGTCTTCGTCCTCGAGTTCTGCTTCGAGGTCGATGTCGAAGCCCTCGAGGAGCTCCTTGTCCTCGTCCTCGGGCGAGACGATCTGGATCTTGTAGCCCAGTTCCTCGCCGAGGACCTCGAACGTGGCCTCGTCCAGCGACTCGGTCGCGGTTGCCATCTCACCGAGGTGGAACAGCACCGTCACCAGGTTGCCGGGCATGGCGTCGATCTTGTCCGCGAAGTCCGAGATGCTCGCACCACGACGGAGTCGGACGATCGTGTTGCCGTCACCGCGAGGGACCTGCACACCACCGAGCGACGGCGCCTGCCGCATCTCGTACTCGGCGCGCTTCGTCCGCTTCGACTTGCGGGCACGGCTCTTGCCGCCACCGCGACCGAACGCACCAGCGGTACCGCCACCGGGGCCACGACCACGGCCACCGCCACCGGCGGGACGCGGGCCGCTGAAGGCCGGACGCGGGAAACCGCCACCGGCACCACCGGCACCACCCGGACGACCACCGGGGCCGCCACGACCGCCGCCACCCTGGCCCGGGCGCTGCCCGAAGCCGTTCGGACGGTTGCCCTGACCGGGCCCACCGGGACGCGGAGCACCCGGACGGGGAACGCCCGGACGCGGCGGGGCGGGACGCGGGATGCCGTTGCCGCCACCGGCGCCGCCGGCGGGGCGCTGGCCCATGCCCTGGTTCGAGGAGTACGGGTTGTTGCCCGGGCGCGGCGGGCGCGAGCCCATGCCCTGGCTCGACGCGTACGGGTTGTTGCCGGGACGAGCGCCCGGCTTCGGGCCACCCGGCTTGGGGCCGGCGGCTGCGCCCGGCTTCGGGGAACCGCCGGGCTTGACGGCGTCGCCCTTCGGCTCGGTCTGCTTGCCGTCGCCCTTGTCGGCCGCGGCCTTCTCGGCTGCGGCCTTCTCAGCTGCGGCGGCCTTCTGCGCTGCCTCGGCCTCGGCCTGTCGCTGGGCGACGGACTTCGGTGCGGGCTGCACGGGTGCCTCGGCGGAGGTGTCCTCGGCCGGCGTCGCCTCGGGCGCCGCCGGAGCGGGTGCGGGACGTGCCGGGCCGGGCTTCACGCCGCCGGGCTTCGGGCCGGTCTTGGCCGGAGCGGGGCTGCTGGGAGCGGCTCCGCCGGGCTTCGGGGATGCCGAACCGGTCGCGGGGGCTGGTGCTGCGGCGGGCTTCGACGCCGGGGCGCCATCAGCCTGCAGCGCAGCGCGGAGCTTGCGTGCGACGGGGGGTTCGACGCTGGAGCTCGGGCCCTTGACGAATTCGCCGAGTTCCTTGAGCTTCTCCATTGCGGTCTTGCTGTCGACACCGAGTTCGGATGCGATCTCGTGTACGCGTGGTTTTGCCACTGTTCTCCTTCACGGGTCCCACCCCGTGAAGGGGCAGGACTCAATGGATGACGGGTCTCATTTCGAGCCGCTCATCAGTTGTCCATAAGCCGTTCAGCCTGTTCTGTCGTGTCCTGGTGACGCGCCTGCTCGGAGCGCTGGAGCGCTTCGAGGTAGTCACGCACCGCGGACGTGTCCGGTTCATGATCGAGCCGCAGCGCCCGGCGGAAAGCCCGTCGCTTGGCGGCCTGATCATGTGCTTCGACCGTCGGTGTGAGCCATGCTCCCCGACCCGGCATGACTGCCTTCGGGTCCGCCACGACGCGACCGTCGCTCAGGGCGACGACACGGAGGAGGGAGGACCGGGGTGCACGACGGCGACTGCCGATGCATGTTCTGACTGGAACCACCTTACTCCTCCCCTCCGACGACCGCGATCCGGCACGCCCGGACCGGACATGCCGCCAGCGAAACCGGCGGTGCCGGCACGCTCGGCGTCACCGTCTGCTAGTCCTCGCCGTCCAGGATCGAGTCCGGCTGGATGTCGATCCGAGCGCCCGTGAGCTTCGCGGCGAGACGGGCGTTCTGCCCCTCCTTGCCGATCGCGAGCGACAGCTGGTAGTCCGGCACGAGGGCGCGGACGGCCTTCGTCGAGGCGTCGAGCACGAACGCGCTCGTCACCTTCGCCGGCGACAGGGCGCTCGCGACGAACGACGCCAGGTCGGACGAGTAGTCGACGATGTCGATCTTCTCGGCGCCGAGCTCCGTCGTCACCGCGCGCACGCGGGCACCGAGTTCACCGATGCACGCACCCTTGGCGTTCACGCCGGGCTCGTTCGCCTTCACCGCGATCTTCGTGCGGTGCCCGGCCTCGCGGGCGAGCGAGATGATCTCCACGACGCCGGACGCGATCTCCGGGACCTCGAGCGCGAAGAGCTTCCGGACCAGGCCCGGGTGCGTGCGCGACACCGTGATCTGCGGACCCTTGGCACCGCGGCCGACGCTCGTCACGTAGACGCGCAGCCGGGAACCGTGCTTGTAGTCCTCGCCCGGCACCTGCTCCTCCGGCGGCAGGATCGCCTCGACCGTGCCGAGGTCGACGTGCACCATCTTCGGGTTCGGGCCCTGCTGCACGATGCCGGCGACGATGTCGCCTTCCTTGCCGCGGAACTCGCCGAGGATCTTGTCGTCGCCGATGTCGCGCAGGCGCTGGTTGATGACCTGCTTGGCGGCGAACGCAGCGATGCGGCCGAAGTCGCTCGGCTGGTCGACGGCCTCGCCGATGACGGTGCCCTCGTCGTCGCGCTCCGGCACGAAGACGGAGACCTCACCGGACTTGCGGTCGAGCTCGACGCGGACGTCCGCGTCGACCGGCTCCTCGTTCTCGGTGCGGTGCTTCTGGTACGCCGTCAGGATGGCCTGTTCGATGATCTGGACGAGTTCGTCGAACGGGATCTCCCGCTCACGCTCCATGAGTCGCAGGACTGCGAGATCGATCTTCACCGAGGGCCTCCGTATTCAGATGAGTCGCTCCCGCGGATGGAACCGCGCGGAAGTCGGCGACCAGACTACCGCACTGCGGCTCGCGGACCCGGCCGGACGACGGACAGGAGGCGCGGTGCCAGCTGGCACCGCGCCTCTTGTCAGGACCGGAACCCGTCTAGATCGCGCGGACCGCCTCGAGCAGGTCGGCGACCGGCACGTCGCGTCGCTCGCCGCTCGCGCGGTCCCACAGCTCGACGACGCCGTCGGCGGCGCCGCGGCCGGCGACGACGACGATCGGCATGCCGAGGAGCTCCGCGTCGCGGAGCTTCACACCCGGCGAGACCTTCGGACGGTCGTCGTAGACGACCTCGAAGCGCTCGCCCTCGAGCTGCGCGACGACGTCCGTCGCCAGGTCGTAGGCGAGTTCGTCGCGGCCGGTCGCGACCACGTGGACGTCGAACGGCGCGACGTTCTTCGGCCAGACCAGGCCCTTCTCGTCGTTGTGGGCCTCGGCGAGGATCGCGAGGATGCGCGTCACGCCGATGCCGTACGAGCCCATCGTCACGGTGACGAGCTTGCCGTTCTCGTCCTGCACCTTGAGCCCCAGGGCCTCGGCGTACTTGCGGCCGAGCTGGAACACGTGCCCGATCTCCATGCCGCGAGCGGTCTCGAGCGGGCCCGAGCCGTCCGGTGCCGGGTCGCCGGCACGGACGTCGGACACCTCGGCGACGCCGTCCGCGACGAAGTCACGACCGGCGACGAGGCCGGACACGTGCACGCCGCGCTCGTTCGCCCCGGTGATCCAGGTCGTGCCGTCGACCACGCGGGGGTCGACGAAGTAGCGGATGCCGGTGGCGCTGTCGGCACCGAGCACCTGCGGGCCGATGTAGCCCTTCACGAGGCCCTTGTGCTTCCGGAAGTCGTCGTCGCCAGCGGCGTCGACCTCGGCCGGGGCGAAGGCCACCTCGGCGCGCTTGAGGTCGACGTCGCGGTCACCGGGGAGCCCGACGACCACGACCTCGCGCGTGCCGTCCAGGTGGGTGAGGGCGAGCACGACGTTCTTCAGCGTGTCGGCGGCGGTCCACGGCGCGCCGTCGCGCGGGGCGACCTCGTTCGCGTGGGCGACGAGCGTGTCGATCGTGGGCGTGTCGGACGACGGCAGCAGCACCGGCTCGGGCTGGCCGTCGATCGGCAGCGACTCGGGGACCGGCGTGACGTACGCCTCGACGTTGGCCGCGTAGCCGCCGGCGCTGCGGACGAAGGTGTCCTCGCCGACGCCGATCGGGTGCAGGAACTCCTCGGACTTCGAGCCGCCCATCGCGCCGGCGTCGGCCTTGACGATGACGTACTCGAGGCCGAGGCGGGCGAAGATCTTCTCGTACGCGTCGCGCATGACCTGGTAGCTGCGCTCGAGGCCCTCGTCGGTGAGGTCGAACGAGTACGCGTCCTTCATGGTGAACTCGCGGCCGCGCAGGAGTCCGGCGCGGGGCCGTGCCTCGTCGCGGTACTTGTCCTGGATCTGGAACAGCGTGACCGGCAGGTCCTTGTACGACGAGTACAGGTCCTTCACGAGGAGCGCGAACATCTCCTCGTGCGTGGGCGCGAGGAGGTAGTCGGCGCCCTTGCGGTCCTGCAGGCGGAACATGCCGTCGCCGTACTCGGTCCAGCGGTTCGTCGCCTCGTACGGCTCGCGCGGCAGGAGGGCCGGGAGCAGGACCTCCTGCGCACCGGCGGCCACCATCTCGTCACGGATGATCCCCTCGATGCGGGAGCGGACCCGGAGCCCGAGCGGCAGCCAGGCGAAGACGCCCGGGGCCTGGCGACGGACGTAGCCGGCGCGGACGAGCAGCTTCGCGCTCGTCACCTCGGCGTCGGAGGGGTCGTCGCGGAGCGTACGGAGGAACAGATGCGAAAGCCGTGTGACCACGGGGCAAGCCTAGCGGCGGTGCCGGGCCCGGCGCGTGCGGCCCCTCGCACCGTGCGCGCGAACCGCCGCGCGCGCGCGAACCGTGGCGCGCGCGAACCGCGGCGCGCGCGCGAACCGCGTCGTGCCTAGACGGTCGTGACGACCTCGGGCTTGCCGGTCGCCGCCGCCGGGCCCATCTCGTCGGCGATGCGGTTCGCCTCGGCGATGAGCGTCTGGACGATCTCGGCCTCGGGCACGGTCTTCACGACGGTGCCCTTCACGAAGATCTGCCCCTTGCCGTTGCCGGAGGCGACACCGAGGTCGGCCTCGCGCGCCTCGCCCGGACCGTTCACGACGCAGCCCATCACGGCGACGCGGAGCGGGACGGTCATGCCCTCGAGCCCCTTCGTCACGTCGTTGGCCAGCTGGTAGACGTCGACCTGGGCGCGGCCGCAGCTCGGGCAGGAGACGATCTCGAGCTTGCGCTCGCGGAGGTTGAGCGACTGCAGGATCTGCAGGCCGACCTTCACCTCTTGCGCGGGCGGCGCGGAGAGGGACACGCGGATGGTGTCGCCGATGCCCTCGGCGAGCAGGATGCCGAACGCCGTGGCGCTCTTGATCGTGCCCTGGAACTCCGGGCCGGCCTCGGTCACGCCGAGGTGCAGGGGCCAGTCACCGGCCGCGGCGAGCTGCCGGTAGGCCTTCACCATCACGATGGGGTCGTTGTGCTTGACCGAGATCTTGAAGTCGTGGAAGTCGTGCTCCTCGAACAGCGAGGCTTCCCAGACGGCGGACTCGACCAGGGCCTCCGGCGTGGCCTTGCCGTACTTCTGCAGCAGGCTCGGCTCGAGCGACCCCGCGTTCACGCCGATGCGGAGCGAGACGCCGGCGTCCTTCGCGGCCTTCGCGATGGCGCCGACCTGGTCGTCGAACTTGCGGATGTTGCCCGGGTTCACGCGGACCGCGGCACATCCGGCGTCGATCGCCTGGAACACGTACTTCGGCTGGAAGTGGATGTCGGCGATCACGGGGATCTGCGACTTCTTCGCGATGATCGGCAGCGCGTCGGCGTCGTCCTGCGTGGGCACGGCCACACGCACGATGTCGCAGCCCGAGGCGGTGAGCTCGGCGATCTGCTGGAGCGTGGCGTTGATGTTCGTCGTCTGCGTCGTGGTCATCGACTGGACGGACACCGGCGCATCGCCGCCCACGAGGACCTTGCCGACCCGGATCTGCCGGGACTTGCGGCGCGGGGCGAGGGTTTCGGGGACTTTCGGCAGACCGAGGTTCACTGCTGGCACGTGGTGCACTCTACGCGCTCGGGATGACCGGCTCGGTGCGCGCTGACAGGTCCGCCGCCGAGTCGACGACCGTGATGAGCGGGGCGTACAGGCGCATGGCCGCCAGGGCACGCTCGTGGTCGTCTTCGCTCGCGCCGGCGCACGCCTCGGCGACGACGGTCACGGTGGCCCCGGCGTCCGCCGCAGCCAGCGCCGTCGACAGGACGCAGCAGTCCGTCGAGACCCCCGTGAGGACCAGGTGCGGGTGGTCGCCGACGACTGCCTGGAGGCCCGTCCCCCACTTGCCGAAGGTCGTCGCCGTGACGACGGGGTCGCGTCGGTCCGCCGCGGCCGACGCGAAGGGTTCGGTCAGGTCCCAGAGGGGGTCGCCCTCGGGTCGGAGGGCGAAGGGCCAGTCGCGGTAGTACGGCACCCACGCGCCCTGCGGCCGTTCGGGGGCGACGAAGCGCGTGAAGACCGTGCGGCCGGTGAAGCGCGGCAGCAGCCGTTCGATGCCGGCGGTGGCGTGGTCGAAGCGTGGCGTGGCCCAGGGGCTCTCCCCCGTGAAGACCTGCTGCATGTCGATCACGACGAGCCAGGCGTCGTCGGGGACGGCCCCGGTCACCGCTGAGCCTCCTGCCGACGGACGGATCCGCGAGCGGTCAGCAGGGTGCCAAGGAACCCGACGACGAGCGCCACGAGGACGCCGAGGTTCGCGTACGCCCACGCCCCGTCGCGACCGCCGAGACCGAACGGCTCGAGCAGATACCCCTGCCAGGACAACCAGGCGGGCGACGCCAGCGTCACCAGTCCCCAGCCGAGCGCGGTACCGAGGGCGACGAGCGCGATGGCTCCCCAGCGGACGTCGCCGTAGCGACCGCGACGATCGTCGAGCTCGCCCTCGGCGTACGCCGAGCGGCGGAGCACCACGTCGGCCACGAAGACGCCGGCCCAGGCGGCGATAGGGACACCGAGGGTGATGAGGAACGCCTGGAACGGCCCGATGAAGTCCTTCGCGAAGAACGCGATGTAGACGGCTCCGGCGACCATGAACACCCCGTCGACCCCGGCGGCGACCGGCCGCGGGATCTTCACGCCGACGCTGAGGAGCGCCAACCCGGACGAGTAGATGTCGAGCACCGCACCGCCGACCAGGCCGAGGATGGCGACGAGGGCGAACGGGATGAGGAACCAGACCGGCAGGATCGTCGTGAGGGCGCCGATCGGGTCGGCGCCGATCGCGGCGCTGAGGTCCGGTGACGAGCCGGCGAGCAGGACGCCGAAGACCACCAGGACGGCCGGTGCCAGCGCTCCGCCGAACGTCGTCCACCAGACCACGCCGCCCGTCGAGGCGGACCGCGGCAGGTAGCGCGAGTAGTCGGCGGCGGCGTTGACCCAGCCGAGGCCGAAGCCGGTCATCACGAGCACGAGCGCCCCGATGACCTGCTGGGCGCTGCCGGAGGGCATCGCGGCGATCGCCCCGAAGTCGATCGACGGTGCCGCGAGCACCACGTAGACGACCGTGAGCACGCCGGTGATCACCGTGATCCACGTCTGCAGGCGCATGATCACGTCGAAGCCCGCCACGCCGGCTCCGACCACGAGCGCGGCGACCACCACGAGGGCGACGACCTTCGTCAGGACCCCGCCGTCCCAGCCGAGTTCCTCGAACACCGTCGACGTCGCCAGGACGGCCAGCGCGGCGAGGGCCGTCTCCCACCCGACGGTGAGGATCCAGCTGAGGAACGAGGGCACGCGGTTGCCCCGCACGCCGAACGCCGCGCGGCTCAGCACCATCGTCGGGGCCGATCCGCGCTTGCCCGCGATCGCGACGACGCCGCAGAGCAGGAACGAGAACGCCACACCGATCACCGAGACGACCGTGGCCTGCCAGAACGAGATGCCGAACCCGACGACGAACGAACCGTAGGCGATGCCGAGGACCGAGATGTTCGCCGCGAACCACGGCCAGAACAAGCCCCGGGGCGTGCCCTTCCGGTCGGACTCGGCGATGACGTCGAGGCCCTGGCGCTCGACGGTGCGAACCTCGGACGGGTTCGTGGGCGCTGTGCTCATCCGCTGAGCGTAGCGCCGGCGCGACTACCCGAACAGGTTGACGGGTCGCACGATGTCGGCGTAGATGAGCAGCGCGCTCATGCCCGCGAGCAGGACCACGACGACCATCGTCAGCGGCATCGTCTTCGCCAGGTCGATCGGCCCCGGGTCGGCCTTGCCGACGAGCCGGAACGCGCGGCGCTTCACGGCCTCCCACAGGGCGCCGGCGATGTGCCCACCGTCGAGCGGCAGGAGCGGCACCATGTTCAGGACGAACAGCCCGATGTTGAGCGACGCCAGCAGTCCGAGGATCGTGTACGCCTTGTCGATGACGGGGACGCCGCTCATCGACGAGACCTCGCCGATGGCACGCCCCACGCCGACGACCGACACCGGGCTGTCCTGGGACCGCTCCTGCGCGCCGAACGCGGCGTTCCACACGGCGACGAGCCGCTGCGGCAGGTCGATGATGAGGTGCGCCGACGCCGAGATCTGCGCGCCGGTCGCGGGCAGGACGGCGGCGGGCGACTGCCGGACGAGCGACTGGCCGATGCTGACGCCGACCACGCCGACCTGCTGGGTCTTCGTCGTGCCGTCGTCGTTCTTCGCGACGGTGCCGTCCGCGGTGGAGACGTCGCGGGTGGCCGTGGTGGGCGTGATGTGCAGCGTCTTCTGGGCACCGTCACGCTCGACGACGACGGTGACGTCGTCGCCCGCCGACTTCTGGAAGACCTCGGACACCTCGGCGATCGTCGGGTCCTGCTTGCCCGCGACCGACAGCACGACGTCGCCGGAGCGGATGCCCGCCTGCTTCGCCGGGGACTCGGCGTCACCCGAGGTGCACGTCGTCGCCTGGCTGGTCGGCAGCACGCAGTCGACGCTCGAGGTGAACGTGGTGGTGGGTGCACCGAAGCCGACGAGGAGCACCCCGAACAGGAAGACGCCGATCACGAGGTTCATGGCGGGCCCGGCGACCATCACGATGATCCGCTTCCACGGCGTCAACCGGTAGAACGCCCGCGAGTCGTCCCCGCCCGAGTCGGCGATCTGCTCGGCGCTCGCCTGCCGGGCGTCCTGCACGAACGCGCCGTACATGCCGGTGTTCGTGATCGCGTTCGCCCGGCCCGACGCTCGGGGCTTGAGCATGCCGACCATCGAGATGTACCCGCCGAGCAGGATCGGACGGATGCCGTACTCGGTCTCACCCCGCGTGAAGGACCACATCGCCTTGCCGAAGCCCAGCGAGTACTGCGTCACCTTGACGTTGAACAGCTTCGCGAAGGACAGGTGCCCCAGCTCGTGGAGTCCGATCGAGACCAGCAGGCCGATGATGAAGACGACCACGCCGAGGACGAAGAGCAGGACGGATTCGACGGTCACCGGGAAAGGGTACGGGACGGTTCCCATGACGGAGCCGAGCGCCGTCTGGGAGGTGATCCGCGCCTCCAGGCCCGGACCGTCACCACCCGCGGTCTGCCGCCTGCTCCCCCGCCTGGAGGCGCGACCCGCGTCAGCGGGACAGCGTGCGGTCCGCCGCGGTGCGCGCCCAGCGCTCCGCTGCCAGCACGCCCTCGAGGGAGGGCTCCCCCGCGGTGTGCTCGTCGACGACGCGCTCGACCGTCTCGACGATGTCGAGGAAGCCGATCGCGCCGGCGTGGAACGCGGCGACGGCCTGCTCGTTCGCCGCGTTGAAGACGGCCGGGAACGTCGCCCCGAGCTGCCCGACGCGCTTCGCGAGGGCGACCGCACCGAACGCGGCGTCGTCGAGGGGCTCGAACGTCCAGGTGCTCGCGGTCGTCCAGTCCAGCGGCACCCCGACCGCCGGCACACGCTCCGGCCAGGCGAGGCCGAGCGCGATCGGCAGGCGCATGTCGGGCGGCGACGCCTGGGCGATCGTCGAGCCATCGGTGAACTCGACCATCGAGTGCACGATCGACTGCGCGTGCACGGTGACGTCGATGCGGTCGTAGGGGACGTCGAAGAGCAGGTGCGCCTCGATCACCTCGAGGCCCTTGTTGACGAGCGTCGCGGAGTTCGTCGTCACCACGAGGCCCATGTCCCACGTCGGGTGGGCCAGCGCCTGCGCCGGCGTCACGTCGCGCAGTTCCTCGCGCGAGCGGCCGCGGAACGGACCGCCGCTGGCGGTGAGGACCAGCCGACGGACCTCGTCGGTGGTGCCGGACCGCAGCGCCTGCGCGATCGCGGAGTGCTCGCTGTCGACGGGCACGATCTGCCCCGGCGCCGCGGCGGCCTGCACCAGCGGGCCGCCGACGATGAGGCTCTCCTTGTTCGCCAGTGCCAGGGTCGCACCGGACTCGAGCACCGCCAGGGTCGGACCGAGCCCGACCGACCCGGTGATGCCGTTGAGGACCACGTCGGCCTGGACGCTCCGGACGAGTCGCTCGGAGTCCTCGGCGCCGAACGCGGTGTCACGGACGCCGAACCGGGCCGCCTGCTCGGCGACGAGCTCGCGGTTCCGGCCGGCGGTGAGGCCGACGACCTCGAAGCGGTCCGGGTTGCGGTCGACGACGTCGAGCGCCTGCGTGCCGATCGAGCCGGTGCTGCCGAGGATGACGACGCGGCGCCTGGCCACGGTCAGCCCTTGGCGAGGATGTCGACGACGAAGACGAGGGTGGCGTTCTTCGGGATGCCCGAGCCCTCGCGCGGCGTCGCGCCGTACGCGTCCTCCGGCGTCGCCACGATGAGGACCTGCGAGCCGACCTTCTGGCCGACGAGCCCGGTCACGAAGCCCTTGATGAGCGAGCCCTCGGAGATCGTGAACGTCGTCGGGGCGCCCTTCGACCACGAGGAGTCGAACTCCTTGCCGCCGTCGTACAGGACGCCCTTGTACTGCACGAGGGCGGTGTCACCGTCGGCGATCGCGGCGCCGGTCCCCTGCTTCAGGACCTCGACCTCGGTCTTCGACGGTGCGGCGACGCCTGAGGGGATCGTGATCTCGGGCTCGCCGTCGGCCTTGTCCTTCACCGAGGGGAGCTTCGGGTCCTGCGTCTGCGGGGCGCCGGTCGCCTTCGTCGGCGTCTGGGCCACGACGTCGGCGACCACGACGATCTCACCGCCGGTGTTGAAGCCGAGCGCCGACGACTGGCCGACCGCGGCGACGCGGTCACCCACGTTCGCGCAGGCCAGGAGCGCGCCGAAACCGGTACCGCCGACCGAGAGGACCTGCGGGTTGCCCTGGTCGAAGCCGACCGTGCCGAGCTTCTTGGCGTCGGACGCCTGGTAGACGCTGTAGGAGACCTGCGCGTACTCGCCGTCCTTGAGGGCGGCACCCTTGCCCTGCGTGACGGTGCTGGCCTGTGGCTTCTTCGCCGAGAGGCCCTTGTCGAACTTCACGGTCGGCGCGGTCGTCCCGCCGAACGCGCCGCTGACCGTGATCGCCTTCGACGAGGCGCCCGGCTTCGGGCAGGACGTGATCGCCGAGGCGGTCGCGCTGCCGGACGGCGTCGGGCTGGCCGACGCGCCGCCCGATCCGGAGCCGGAGCATGCGGCGAGGCCCAGCACGACGGCGGGGACGAGGGCGATCGGGAGGAGACGCAGACGCTTCACGAGGACCTAGTGTGCCGCACGGACCTTGGTGTGCGGGGCGTGGTGCACAGGAAAGGCCACCGAGCGGGCGATGAAGCAGAGGCTGTTCGCCGTGACGTGCGCGGCCTCGGCGTCGGCCACGCGGTCCGCCTCGAGGATCGTGACGACGGGGTGCAGCGTCGCCTCGGTGAGCTCGCCGGAGCCGTCGCGGTTGAGGTTGAGGCTCGCGGTCGCCCGGTCCTCGTACTCCACGACGGTGAAGCCCTGCGTCACCGCGACGTGCAGGTAGCTCAGCATGTGGCACTGCGCGAGCGAGGCCACGACCATCTCCTCCGGGTTCCACCGGTCGCGGTCGCCGCGGAAGGTCGGGTCGGCCGAGCCCGCGATGTCGTGCTTGCCGGTGGCCGTGACGTCGTGCTCGCGGCCGTAGTCGCGGTAGCCGCTCGTGCCGGAACCGCGGTCGCCGGTCCAGCGGACGGAGACCTCGTAGGAGTGGTCGGTCACGGTCGGGTCCTTCGTTCGGAGTGGCCGTCGCGGGTGCGGTCGGCGGCGTCGGTAGGGTTGCGGCATGACGGTGAGCCCCGATGTCCGCACTGATCGCCATCCTCTCACCGCCGACGGGTCGGTCGAGCTGGCGGTCCTCGACCGCAACGGCTTCGACGAGAGCCGGCACGTCGGCGCCGGCGTGCTCGTCTCCCCCGACGGCACCGTCCTCGACGCCGTCGGCGACGTGCAGGCCAGCGTCTACCCGCGCTCGACGATGAAGCCGTTCCAGGCACTCGCGATCCGCCGTGCCGGAGCGGTGTTCTCCGACGAGGAACTCGTGCTCACCACCGCGAGCCACGCCGGCACCGCCGCGCACCAGGCCATCGCCCTGCACATGCTCGAGTCCTTCGACCACGTCGAGGCCGATCTCGGCTGCCCGCCGGACCTGCCCTTCGACCGCGCCACCGCACGCACGATGGACGGTCCGCGTCGTCTCGCGATGAACTGCTCCGGCAAGCACGCCGGCATGCTCGCCGCCTGCCGGGTGAACGGCTGGGACGAAGCCACCTACCTCGACATCACGCACCCGCTGCAGCAGCGCGTCCGGTCGACCGTCGAGGAGTTCACCCACGAGACCGTCGACGTCGTGGGCACCGACGGGTGCGGTGCCCCGGTGTTCCCGCTGACCCTGGTCGGGCTCGCGCGCGGCTTCGCGGGCGTCGTCGCCCGTGCGGAGTCCGACACGGCGGCGCTGACCGACGCGGTGCTCGACCACCCGTGGGCGCTCGACGGCATCGGCCGAGCGAACACGGTCACGATCGAACGGCTGCGCGTGCTCGCGAAGCTCGGCGCCGAGGGCGTCATGGTGATGGGGCTGCCGGGCGGGGCGGCGGTCGCCGTGAAGACGCTCGACGGTGCGCAGCGGGCGGGGACCCTCGCGGCGCTGACCCTGCTCGAGCGGAACGGCCTGGTCGACGCGGCCGGCGTGGCGGACGTCATGGCGGCGACGGGCGAGCAGGTGCTCGGCGGCGGCGTCCCGGTGGGCGCGGTGCGGGTCGGCGCGGGACTGCGCTGACCGCGTCCGACCCAGGCGGGACGATCTGCGGCAGGGCCGGAGCGATCGGCACGCCGCGGGACTTGTCGTGTCCTCGCGCCGTGCACCCGTAGCGGGTGACCTCGACCACCAGGTCGAACCGGCGAGGGAGCTGGCCGAGGCCGGGGACCAGCACCAGGGTCGTCGGGGTGGGGCCGTGCGGGTCCACGGCGAGGACGGCCGTGCCGGCGGGCAGCCGCGGGCGGGGCGGCGTCGTGGATGACTCCGGCGCCCACACGCTCGTCTGCGGTGCCGCTGCGGCGGAGTGGTGGCGGGTGCCTTGGACGCCGTGGACGACGTCGACGTCTTTGCGGGCGTCGTTGTCGACGTCGACGTCGATGTCGATGTCGACGAGGTCCGGTGCCGCCGCGGATCGGACGACGGCCGAGTCCTGGTCGACGACCGCGCGCACCTGGATCGCGAGGGCTCGGAACACCGCGTGGGCGAGCGCTCCGGTGCCGACGACGACGATGTGCGCTCGGGCCCCGTCGACGACCAGCTCGACGGCGTGACCGTCCGGTCCCGTGCCGAGCGTGACCGTTCGCGAGCGCCGGGTCTGCGACGAGACCGGCGGCGGGGTCGGCGTCGCAGTCGGTGCCTGCGTCGGGGTCGGAGCCTGCGTCTGCGTCGGGGTCTGCGTCTGCGGCGGGGTCGGGGTCGGCGGCGGGCCGAGGACGGCCGTCGCCGTCGAGGCATCCATCGCGCGGCCTCCACGCACGAGCAGGACGTCGAGCACGGCACAGCACCCGGCCGCCACCAGGACGACCGCGCGTGCCGCCCCGCTCAGTGGAACGAGGGCCCCGACGGCGACGAGCACGACCGACGCGCCGACCAGGAAGCATCGGGCGACGAACGGCTGCATACCGGACAGCGCACCACGGGTCGTCCGGATCGGCCGGCCAGGTCGTTCGTCCTGTGGACGAACGGCGATGCGCCGGCTCCTGTTGAGGAACCGGCGCATCGCGGGCTGGTGCGGACCGGACGACGGCGCTCGTCGTCCGCCGTGGTCACTGGACCAGGAAGAACTGCTCCCCGATGTCGACCCGAGCACCCCGCTCGACCCGGTAGCGGCGACCGGGCTCGCAGCGACGGATCGACCCGTCGATGTGCCGGACGACCGTGCCGTTGCCGGAGAACCGGTCCGAGACCCAGAGGTCGTTCCCGTCACGCCCGAGCTCGAGGTGCGTCTTCGACACCGACTTGCCCGGATCGTGCACGGTGAGCAGGTCGTCGAACCGTTCGCCCGGCTGCGGGCGCGGCAGACGGCCGACGAGCCCGGTCCCGTGCACACCGAACCGTTCGCCGGTGCTGAAGTGCAGCACGAACGGCGCGTGGGTCGGGGTCTTCGAGACGATCCGGGTCTCCTCGACGTCGTCGTCGAGGTCGCCGTCGGCGCTGGTCGGCGAGCTGTCCGCCGTCGGCAGGGGCAGCACGGGCCCGGTGACACCTGGCAGCGGTGGCAGCGGTGCGGCCGTGGGCACCGAGACCGCCGCGGTGTCCTCGGCGACGGGTGCCGAGGACGGATGGGTCACGGAGGTCGGAGCGTGCGGAGCACGGGGCTCCGCGGCCGACGGCTCCTCGGTCACGGGCGCGGCGTGGACGCCACGGGGACGCAGCGGTGCGCGCGGGGTGTCGTCCTCCACGGTGCCGTCATCGGGCGCGGGCGCTCCGGTCGCGCCGGCGTCGCCGTTCGTCGACGTGCCGACTTCGCCGTCAGCCGCGGTGTCGACGTCGGCAGCGGGGCGGCCGGCGTCGTCCGTCGCTCGTGCCGGCACGTCGGCGTCGTCGGAGTCGGTGGCGGCGTCGGAGTCGGTGTCGGTGTCGGCGTCGACCACCTCGTCGACGACGGCCTGCACGGAGTCGTCGGCGGCCCAGTCGGGTCGGTCCATCGGCAGGGGCACGATCTGCCCCGTGAACGCCGCGGTCACGGCGGGTCGCACCGCGCCGCACTCGCCGCAGAAGATGTCGTCCGGCTCGAGTTGGTGGCCGCACACGTGGCACGTCGTCGCCTGCGATCCCGGGGTCACGAGCGGAGCCGGGCGCGGCGGACGACGATCGACGACCGGTTCGACCACGGCGGTGTCCCCCGGCTGCGGCGGGGAGACCACGGCACGCGCAGCACCCGTGGCGCTGGCGGGTTCGCCAGCGGCCGGAGCATCATGCGCCGAGGTCGACGCATCGGTAGCGGATCCGTCCCGAGTCGCCGCGTCAGTGCCCGATGCGGAGGTGTCCGTGCTGGAGGCGTCCGTGCTGGAGAGGTCTGTGGCGGAGGTGCCCGTGGCGGAGGCGTCCGTGGTCGAAGCATCCGCAGTGGAGGCGTTCGAGCGACCCACCCACCACGACGGCCCGGCGGGCGGTGCGGCGGGCGCCTGGTCCTGCGGCGGACTCCAGACCGGTGCGACCGGCTCGGCGGCGGACGGAGCTGCGTCCGGCTGGCGTCGATCGGCGGCGGTGTCGGGGCCGGCCGAACGCTCCGCGAGCCGGGTGACCTCCGGGTCCTCGGCCTCGGACGGGTACGCGTTCGGGTCGAGCGGTGGCTCCGCCGGCACGGCGTCGGGCTGCGCGGAGGACTGCTGCGCGGAGGACTGCTGCGCGGAGGGCTGCTGCGCGGTCCAGTCGCCCAGACCGGAACCGGCACCGTGCACGTGCGTCGGTGCGGATCGAGGAGCGTGGTCGTCGGGGCGCTGCACGGGCACGGGCGCCGGCGGCTGCTCGTCACGACGGTCCGCTCCGGTGAGCCAGGCCCGGGTGGCAGGGTCGAGCGTCGCCTCGGGCAGCCAGGCGTCGGCGGCCGGGTCGAGCCGGCGGCCGTGCACGTCGGGCTGCTGCAGGGGCGGCGGGGGTGCTTGTTCGACGGGCGTCGGCGCGACCGGTCGACGGTTCGCCGCAGCGGTCACCGCTCGCCCGCACTCACCGCAGAAGATCGCTCCGTCCGGGAGCATCGATCCGCAGTGTTCGCATCTGATCACGGGTGTCCTCTGTCCTCACTCGGCCGTCCACGACGCTCGCCGGCCTGCAGGCCATCGTAGTCACGAGCCCCGGCCGGACCCTGGCCACGGGAGGAGCGACGGCCGCGCCCACCGACGGCCGCGGCGATCGAGGAACCGGCGGACTGCGCGCCGTCGGCGATCCGCAGCGACCGGAGGGAGACCGCGGCGCGGATGCGCTCCTTGCGGGTGCGCCCCGTGCGGAGGCTCGAGATCGCGTCGTCCGCCGCGGACCACATCCGGTCGGCGGTGGTGACGTCGGCGTCGTTCGGGCCGAACACCGACCGGTCCGCGAGCGCGGCGAGGCCACTGCCCCCGTCGCCCGGCGCGCCGACGACGGCTTCCCGCCGGGTCGCCGAGCGCTCCACGTCGTGTCCGCGGTCCACCAGCGCGTCACGGTACTCGTCCCACGCTCCCACGATGCGGCCCCGGGGGGTCGGTGCCCGACGTCGACGGCGCCGACGGATCCGCTTGAGCAGCACGATGACGCCGAACGGCAGGAGCACGAGGGCGACGAAGCCCAGCGTGGCGAGCACCCACGGCAGCGCCGCGAGGAGGATCTGCAACCACAGGGGCTGCACGGGCGGGGTGTTCCGGTCGCTCTGCGGCGGCGCTTGCTGGGACTGGTCCTGCTGCTCGGCCGGGGGCGGCGGCACGACGGTCTCCGGCCGGGTGACCGGCTGCGGGGTCTGCTGCTGCTCGTCGGGGATCTCGCGCACCGCGGGGTTCGGGTCGATCATGACCCAGCCCCACTGCGCCGTGTCGACCTCGACACGAGCGGTGACGTCGGACCCCCGGAAGGTCGTCGCGCCGTCGGTGGTCGAGCCCGTGCCGGCGCCGCCCCCGGCGTCGCCGCCGGCCGCGAAGCCCATCACCACGCGTGCCGGGAACCCGAGCTGGTCCGCCATCAGCGCTGCGGCCGCCGCGTACTGCTCCTGGTCGCCGATCATGATCGGCGACGTGAGGAGTTCCTGGATGCGGTCGGCACCGTGTCCGGACCGGCTCGCCCGGTCGTCGCCCACGCCGTGGCTGACGTAGCCGTTGCGCTTGAGCTCCTGGACCATCGCGACGAGCTTCGCGCCGTCGGTCTCGGCGTTCCCGGTGTACGCGTCGACGGTGTCCCGGACGGCGTCGGGGACGGAGCGCGGAGTCGGGACCGAGGCGTTCCCCGGACGTGCGGACGCCAACTCGTCGTCGGTCGGCTGGTCGGGGAGCACGGCCGTCAGGTCGTAGCGGGTGCCGTCCGCGATCCCGCCCACGACGGCACCGGTGCCGGTCGAGCCGTTGTAGAAGAACGCACCGCGCTCCTGCTCCGCGTCCGTGCCGGTGAACTCGACGCGCTCGAGGTCGCCGACCGTCGGGAGCCAGACGCCGCGGTACCCCTGCACACGCACGCCGACGCGCACCGTGGTGCCGCGGACACCCCGCACGTCGACCGACGTCGGGACCCGCTCGAAGGTGCCGGACGCCGTCGCCCCGTCCGCTCCCCCGACGCGGTAGACGACGCCGTCGTACGTGTCGAGGGTCGCGATCCGCACGAAGCCGTTCGCGGGCAGACCGGTGACGCGCAGCTGCGTGGTGTCGGCCTCGGTCTGCTCCTCGTACGCGCGGAAGCCACTCAGCGGGCTGACGTAGTCGCGAGGATCGAACGGCTTCACGACGTCGGTCCGGGCCACGGTGCGCCCCACCGACGGCGGGGCCACGAGCCCGAGTCCGGTCGCGACGACCGCGGCCGCCACGATCGTTCCGGTGCCCACGAGCGCCGGCCGCAGGACCGACCGGGCGATCGGCACGCGGGATCCGATGGTGGTCGCCACCGCGACGGCCCGTCGCGCATGGCGCACCGTGAGCGCCCAGACGAGCGCGATCCCGGTGAGCGCGACGGCGGTCACGATCGACGTGTCCAGCCGGCTCGGCCCGATCACGACACCGGCCGCGAAGAGCACGAGCGCCGGGATGCTGGCCAGTTCCTGCCTGGAGGCGCGGGTCGCCACGCTCACGGCCGTCACCGTCGCGATCAGGAGCGTCACGAAGTACGGCACGAGCAGCGACTCGTAGGAGCCGACCGGCAGGCTGATGGTCACCAGGCGCTTCCACCCGAGAGCGACGCCAGCGAACAGGTCGATGAGCCCCTGGCCCGTCGGCAGGAGCCCGCTCGCCTGACCAGGCACGGCCGCGGGCACGCCCGTCAGTGCGAACGCCGCGACCGTGGCGACCGCGACGACGGCGGTCGGCAGGCGGAAGACCGTCCCGATCAGGGCGACGAGCGTGCCGAACACCACGGCGGTCACGGCGGCGACGATCATCGCGTCGTCGCGGTACACCGGCCACCACGCCGTGCTGGCGACCGCCAACAGGAGCCACACCGCGAGCGTGCCACCGACGAGCCGTGTCGGGGTGAGCCGGCGGGCCTCGCGTCGGGCGTCCTTCCGCACGGTCTTGCGGGCGCGGGCGCCCGGTTCCGCTGCGGCGCTCACGCTGCCGTCGCCGATCGGTGCAGGGCGTGGCGGAGGTCGTCGAGGTAGCCGATCGTCATCACCGTCAGGCCCGCGACGCGGAGGAACCGCGGCTGGGCCTCGGGCTCGCAGATCACCGCGACGACCTCGACCCCGACGGGGAAGCGTGTCGCCGCGAGCCGGAGTGCGGGCAGTTCGACGGTGGACCCGACCACGAGGAAGGCGACCGAGATGCCCGCGGTGTCGTTCCCGACGATGCGGGAGACCTCGGCGATCGGCAGGCAGGCGTCCGCCAGGCCGACCGACGCGAAGTCGTCGAGCAGCCGCGTCGGGGTGACCGTCGGCAGCGGGTGCACGGCGTACACGGCGCGCTTGGCGAACTCCGGCGTCCGCTCCGACACCACGACCGTGACCTCGCGCCCGTCACGGATCGCCCGGGCCCCGAGGGAGGCCGCGGCGCTGACGGCGAGCTCGAACTCCTCGTCGTCCGCGAACTCGGTGCGCGAGATCCCGAGCGCGATCACGAGGTGCGACCGGCGGGTGTCCTCGAACTGCCGGACCATCAGGGCACCGGACTTCGCCGTCGACTTCCAGTGGATCGTGCGCGGGTCGTCGCCCGGCATGTACTCGCGGATGGCGTGGAAGGCGATGTCCGACGGGGACAGGTCGGTCGTCGCCTGCCCCTCGAGGTCGCGCACGAGACCGGTGCTCGTCGACGGGATCGCGATCGTCCGCGGGTGCACGATGACCTGCTCGCGGGCGGTCCAGACGACCTCCCGGCGGACCAGACCGACGGGGTCGGCACGGACGCCCGTCACGGGACCCACGTCGAGCACGCCGCGTCGCACCGTCGGTACCGGGACCTCGCGCTCGAACGTGCCCCGCGGGCCGATCGACGGGATCGCCACGTCGACCAGGCCGGACCCCACCGGGACCTCCACGGTCGTGGGGACGGACGGCAACCGGGCAGGGTTCTCCGCCGTGACCACCACGCCGGCGGCATCGCCGACCGCGACGCGGTGCTGCGGCAGCCGCATCCGGATGACCAGGCGCGAGCGGCCGATGAGGGCGATCGCGGCGACGACCACGAGGACCGCCCCCGCGAAGCCGACCACGATGACCTCCCGCAGCCCGAAGCGGTACCCGAGCACGAACGCGACGAGCGTGAGCGCGGCGACCGTCCATCCCAGGCCGGTGACCACGGACGAGACCTCGGCCCACCCGCGCTTGACGAGCCTCCAGGCCGTCGCCCAGGCCCTGGCGAGACCGACGACGGCCTCTGCTGCCACGCCCTCACGGTCACCGACCAGGCGCGTGCGGACGTTGGTCAGGCCGGCGACCGTCCCCGTGCGCTCGTACGCCGACGTCCCGCGACGCGACCGCGTCGAGGACGGGCGGCGCGACCGCGTGGAGACGGGCCGGCGATCGGTCACGAGGCGGACCGGTCCGCGGGCGGCGGGGTCTCGACGAGCAGCTGGGCGATCACGCTCGGGGCGCTGACGCCGTCGAACTCGGCCTCGGCGTCGAGCACCAGGCGGTGGGCGAGCACCGGGACCGCGAGGGCCTTCACGTCGTCGGGCGTGACGTAGTGACGGTTGTTCAGGGCAGCGAACACCCGCGAGGCGCGCATCAGGCCCATCGCGCCACGGACGCTGACGCCGAGGCGGACCTCGCTCGCCGACCGCGTGCCGTCCACGAGCCGCGCGACGTAGTCCGCGATGACCGGGTCGACGTGCACCGTCCGCGCGATCGCCGCCATCTCGGTGATCGTCGCCGCCGGGACGACGCTCGCCAGCGGCACCGAGCTCGACGGCGCGGACGCCGTCTCGAGGATCTTCACCGTCGCCGCGTGGTCCGGGTAGCCGATCGAGGCCTTCATGAGGAAGCGGTCGAGCTGCGCTTCGGGCAGACGGTACGTGCCGGCCTGCTCGATCGGGTTCTGGGTCGCGATGACCATGAACGGCGCCGCGAGCTTGTGGTTCACGCCGTCGACCGTGACGGCGGACTCCTCCATCGCCTCGAGGAGCGCCGACTGGGTCTTCGGGCTCGCACGGTTGATCTCGTCGGCGAGGACGATGTTCGAGAAGACCGGGCCGCGGTGGAAGTCGAACTCCTGCGTCTTCTGGTCGTAGACGCTGATGCCGGTGATGTCGCCGGGCAGCAGGTCAGGGGTGAACTGGATGCGGTTCGTCGAGCCCTGCACGCTCTGCGCCATCGCCCGCGCGAGGCTCGTCTTGCCCGTACCGGGGACGTCCTCGAGCAGGAGGTGTCCCTCGCTGAGCATCGCCGTGACCGCGAGGCGGATCACGAACGTCTTCCCGAGGAGCACCTGCTCGACGTTGGTCACGATGCGGCCAGCGACGTCGGCGAACCAGGTGGCTTGCTCCGGGGTCATGCTCATGCGGTGTCGTTCCTCGTTCTCGGGGATGGTCAGTTGCCGTCGGCTGAATCGATGGGACTCGTTGCGCCGTCGGGATCCTCGCGCCCATTCACTGTCGCCTGCACCTTCATGGTGTCGTACCCGGCGGGTACCGGGTCGCTCGTCGTCCACGGGTTGGACGTCGTCGGGTTCGTCTCCGTGCACGAACCGAACAGACCGTCCGTGCAATAGGTGATCTTGTACGCAGTCGGCTGGAACGCACCGTTGTTGTCCGGCGCGTTGATGATCGGCGCCTGGCCGACCACAGCGCTCCTGATGCTCGCCCGCGTCGTGTACGCGGTCCCCTTGAACTCACCGCTCGATGCGCAGTAGTCGCCGTCGACAGCGCACGAGGAGAACACCACCCTGGTTTCGATGCCGAACCCAGCACCTGCACCGATCGATGCGGATCCGCCGAAACGCACCGGCGTGCCGTTGTTCACGGAGTAGTACAGGTAACGCGTCGAACCGCTCGCGTTGAGGTTCACCACGAAGTCCGATCGGTTTCCCGGGTCTACGTCGACGCTGACGGTCCCAGTTGGTGCGTCCGGTGTCTGGTATCCATCGACACTCGCCGGCTGCGATGCGGTGCAGAACAGACCATTGCCGGCGAGGGCCACGTAACGGTACTGGCTGGAGATCGAGTCGGACGCGGAAGCGCTTGTCCACACGAACTCGGCTCCTTGAGTCGAGCAGCCAGACGGGATGGGTGTGCTGGCCGAGTACTTGGCGATACGCCAGCTCTGATTGCCGCCGCCCCAGTCCGATTCACTGGCGCTCAGCACCACGGCGGTCTGCGTGCCCTGCCGATTTCCGCTCGCGCTCAGTCGTGGAACACCCGGGCTGCCGATCGCGGTGCCGCTGGCGGACGCCGAGTTCCACTGCACGACGGTGCCGTTGCGGTCGGCGGCGTTCCGCGGCGAGATGGTGACGGTGTACGGCATTCCGCTCTGCGCGCCGGTGAACGACGTGCTCGTCGCGGTGCCCGTGCTCCGCGTCGACGAGAGCCCGGGGCCCTCGATCGTCACGACGTAGTTGTCGACCGGCGTGCCGTTGTTCGGGGCGTCGACCCGGTTCCACGAGACGTCGAGCTGGTTCGGGGTGCTCGTGCTCGGGCTGACCGTGATGCCCTTCGGCGGTGCGGGGACGAAGTCGGCGCTGACCGGCGAGGACTCCCCCGACGGCTTCGAGTCGCCGACGGCGTTCCGGGCGATGACGCTGAACCGGTACGACGACTTCGGGTCGAGCCCGGTGATCGTGCAGACGGTCGCGGTGCCGCAGTCCTTCGCGACGCCGTTCGTGCCCTGGATCCGGTAGCCGGTGATGGGTGAGTTGTTCGCCTGCGGGGTCGCCCACGTCAGGGTCGCCTGGCCGCCCTGGTAGGAGCCGGTGCGGCTCGGCGCGCCCGGAGCGTCGGGCACGTCTTGCACCGAGATCGTCACGTCGCCCCACACGTACCGGTCCGGGTCGTCCGTGGCGTCGGCCACCTGGTACTGCAGGTGGGCGTCGACGGGCTTGGCGTTGGCGGACACGCTCACCTGCAGCCGCGACTTGTCGGCACTCGGGGTGACCGTCACACCGCTAGGCAGGCCGCCCGACAGGCCCCGGATGTTGACGACGCGCAGCCGCTGCTCCGGGAACGGGTTCGTCGGTTGGTCGTTGGCGAGCACGTCGATGGTCGTCGTCGCACCGCGCTTCGTGACGGACTTGTCCGCTCCTGGTTGGACGAGCGGCCTGGTGGACGCGACGACGTCCACCGTGATCGATCCGGACCGGCCGGCGTTCGCGTCGTCGGCGACACCGATGCCGATCGTGGCCGAGGTGTTCTTCTTGGCGGTGTCGGCGACCTTCACGGTGAGCTGCTGCCCGGAGATGGTCGCGGTCGTCCCGTTGCCCGGACGGCTCACCACCGAGTACCGCAGCTCCGGCAGGTCCTTCGGGTACGGGTAGTCGGTCAGCTTGGTGAGGTCGACGGTGCGCGACTCCCCCGGCTGCATGTCGATCGCCGACCCGGTGAACGCCGGGGGCTGGTTCGAGCGCGGGGTGACCTTGATCGGCAGCACGAGCGTGGCGACGCGACCCTTGCCGCCGTTCGCGTTGGAGCCGTCGGTGACCTCGAACGAGATCGAGGCGTTGCCGTAGTAGAGCTTCGACGAGGTGAACTGCAGCGTCGACGAGTCGACCACCAGGTCCTGCCCGCTGGCGTGGGTCGCCTTCACGGTGCCGTCGTCGGTGATCTTCGCTGTCTGCCCGTTCGCCGTCACGACGTACTTCGACAGGGGGATGCGGACGGTGGCCTCGCTCTTCACCGTGATGGCGCCCGCGCTGCGGTTCACCTGCGGCAGGGCGTCGTCGAACCCGGGCACGTGGATGAAGCCGTAGGACACGATGTCCGGGTGGTCGACCAGGGCGACCGAGAACGGGATCACCTGCGACTCGTCGGTCAGCCGGACGGCGATGCGCTGGTCGTCGGTGGCGCGGGCGGTGTCCCCGTAGCCGTCCACCACGCCGACGCGCAGGTCGGCCGCGGTGCCCTCGGCGAAGAAGACGTTGTCGAGCACGTCGACCGTGACGCTCTGCCGGTGCATGATGTCCTGCAGGTCGAGCGTGGTGTCGTCGACCTCGGGCCGGAGGGGCTGTGCGTCCTCGTCGACGGTGACGGTGAGGAACGCGGTGCTCGCGCCGCCGGTCTCGTTCGCCACGGTATAGAGCACGGCGTAGTCGCCGCGCGTCGCCGACTTCGGCGGGGTCACCCGGATCTGCTGCTTCCGCAGGACCTTCGCGGTGACGTCCTGCGCCGTGGGCTCCGCCTTGGTGACGGTCAGCTGACCGCCCTCGGGGTCGGAGTCGTTCTGCAGGACGCGAACGGTCACCGAGCCGCCGGGGCGGATCGTGACGTGGTCGGCCTCGGCCACCGGGTTCGACGCCTGTTCGGCCTGTGGGGCGATGCCGACCCGGACCGTGCCGGTCGCGCGCGCGCCGAGTGCGTCGACGACGGTGTACGTGAACTCGTCGGTGCCGGCCGAGTAGTCGCCGGCCTCGTACGTCAGCGAGTCGGAGTCGACGTCGCTCACCGAGCCCTTGTCGGGGTTCGAGGCCACGCCGACGAGCTGGACGGAGTCGCCGTCGGGGTCGATGCCGTTCAGCGGGATGGAGACACGGACCGACTGTCCGGCGACGACCCGTGCGGTGACGGTCTGCGGGACGGGCGGATTGTTCGTGGCGGCGTCCTGCTCGCGCACCGAGATCGACACCGTCGCGTCGGCGTACTGGCCGTCGGGCCCGGCGACGCGGTACACGGCCGTGTAGTTGCCCGGGGTGGTCGGGGCGAGGTACCGGAGGTGGTCGCCGGAGACGAAGAGCAGACCGCCGTCGCCCGGCACGTTCTGGACGAGGTCGGGCAGCAGCGTGAGGGGCTCGCCCTCGGGCTGGGTGTCGTTGTCGAGGACGTCGATGTTCGCGACGTCGCCGACCCGCACCGTGGCGGTGTCCGGCTGTGCGACGGGCGGCTGGATCCGGTCGGGCCTCGGGATCTCGACGACGGTCACGGTGCCGGTGGCCGACGCCAGGCCGTTCGTCTCGGTGTACCGGAACGAGACCGGCCCGTCGAGCGGAGCGGTCAGCGTGACCCGGACGGTGTGCTGGTCGAGGATGCTCGCCTGCACGCCCGACCCGCGGTCCGGTCCGTCGAGCGCGGTCACGAGCAGCACGCCACCGGCGGGGTCGATGTCGGTCGCGGTGACGTCCGTGTCCTTCGTCGACAGGGTGTTGACGAAGACGGTCTTCGGCGTGGTGATGGGTGCGCTCGACGCGTCCGGCGGCGCGAGGATCGTGATGCGGACGATCCCGCTCGAGGTCTTCGTGCCGTCGGTGACGGTGTACTCGAGCTGGTGGTCCCCTGCGCTCGCTCCCTGGACGCGGAACGTGCCGGCGTCGTAGCTCGGCGTGACGGTCAGTCCGGCGGCGGAGGACACGCTGGTCAGCGTCACGGTGCCGTTGCCGCCGCGCACGTGCTCGAGCGGGTCGACCGTGAACGCCTTGCCCGCGTACCCCTGCACGGGGAACGGGTCGGCGTAGAGCGGGACGCTGCCCTGCTTCGCGACGTGCACCGTGACGGATCCGCGTCCGTCGGCGCGGCCGTCGCTGACGACGAGCTGGACCGAGCGGTCGCCGGTCTTGCCGCTCGCGTTCCGGAAGTCGAGCAGCCCGTCCGGCGTCGTCGACACGCGGTCGCCGTCGCCCGCGCTGGCGGACTTCAGGTAGACCGGGTCGCCGTCGGGGTCGACCCAGTCGCCGAGCACGTTCGTCACGACGTGCCCGTTCTGCACGACGTCCGCTGAGGTGTCCCGCACCTGCCGGGGCGGGTCGTTCGCCGAGTCCGGGCGGACGCGCACCGTGACGGTCGCGGTGTCCGATCCCCCGTTGCCGTCGGTGATCGTGTACGGGAACGAGACCGTTCCCGCCGCGCGCGCGGCGAGCGTGATCTGCAGGCGCTGACCGTCGCCGACGATCGCGACGTCGCCGACGGCGTCGTCGATCTGCCCGACCTCGCTGATGACGATCGGGTCGCCGTTGGGGTCGTAGTCGTTGAGCAGGACCGGGAGGCTCGTGGTGCGTCCCGGACGAGCGCCCAGGTCGTCGTCGACCGCGACCGGCGGCTTCTGGTCCTTGTCGACCTCGGGGTCGTCGTCGGAGACCTGCTCCTGCTGCTGGTCGTCGTCCTTCTTGATGAGGTCGGCCCAGTTGTCGATGACCTGGCCGCTGCGGTCGATCGCCCAGGAGCGTCCGCTCCGCGCGTCGTTCGCGACGACGGTCTGCCCGTTGTGCAGGATCTGCAGCTCGCCGGCGCCCGCGGTGTCGGCGAGGCGTTGCAGTCCGCTCCCCTGGCAGCTGTCCATCGCCTGCCCGCCGGCCCAGGCCGCGTAGGTGCAGGACCCGACGACGGTGGGGCGGGCGGCTCGACCGGAGACCTGCAGCGCGGTGGTGTCCACGTCGCCGGAGGCCGAGACACGGACCAGTCCCGCGGTCCCGGCGACGGTCACCCGCGAGGCGCCGTCGGCCGAGCGCTGCAGGGCCGGGGAGGTCCCGACGCGGTCGCCGAGGTCGATCGTGTCGCCGTCGACCGAGAGCTCCCCCGAGGTGCGGTCGAGCACGGCGACGTGGTCACCGAACGACGCGACCTGGAAGTTGTCGGCGCGGTCCATCTTGACGGTCCAGCGCTGCTGCACCGTGAGCGTGGTGCCGACGTCGACGAGCGATGCCGTCCCGGTGCGTGGCGAGTACACGGCCACGTGGTCGTCCGAGGCGTCGAACACGGCGTCGGCGCCGAGGGTCAGGTCCGCCTTGGTCGACGCGTCGAACTCGCCGAGGTCCTTCGCGGGGGTCGCCCACAGTTCGCCGGTGTCGGCGTTGCCGATGACCGCGGTCGACCCGGCGAAGAACACCTGGGGTGAGCCGGCGGGCAGGGTCACCGGGTCGGCGACGGTGGCGTCGGCGACGTCGACCTTCGCGACGGTGCCCTTGGTCTGGTCGACGCTGTAGACCATCGCCCCGCGCTGCAGCACCGACAGGCTGTCGCTCGCGGTCTCGACGGCGGTGTTGAGCTGCAGGACGCCGGTGTTCGCCCGGCCGACCGCCCCGTACTCGGCCGACGGCACCCAGACCGTCCCGTCGCCGAGGTCGACGCGCTGCGTGTGGTAGCCGGTGGACGCGACCGCTGCCGTGGCCACGACGGCACCGACGAGCACCGAGGCACCCACCGTGACGGCCGCCGAGCGGTGCTTCGCGAGGAACGCCCGGATCACCCGGTGCTCCCGATCGTCGCGCACTTCTGGGCGCTGGCGACCCCGGTCTTGCCGTCGCGGTTCACGGCGACGGCGATGCACTCCTCGTCGCCCTTCTTGCCGGACACGACGAAGCTCGCGCCCGTCTGCTGGCTGGCGGCGCCGTTCGACGAGATGACGTAGGTGTCGCCGTTCCGGAGGCCCGGGTCCGCCCAGGTGAACGTCACCGACGCCGGCGTGGTCTCGGCGCGGACGTCCGACACGACGGGGATCGCGCCGGCACCGAGGCGCCCCACGACGATGACCGTCGCGATCGCGAGGGCTGCGACGACCACGACCGTCAGCGAGGTCGCCCACACGAGCGTGGAGCGCGACCGACGACGAGCACGCGTGACGGACCCGGTGCGGTGGACGGTCCCGACGCTCTGCGACGCGGCGGCCGAGGACCCGCCGACGACGGCCTTCCGCGTGCGACGGCGGGCGCCGACGCGCGACGGCGGCTGGAGCTCGCGGATCATGGTGCGGTCGCCATCCGGCGTCGGGGTCGCGACGGCCCAGGCCTCGACCGCGACGTCGGCCGCGGTCTGGGGGATGCCGAGCTCCGCCTGGACCTGCTGGAACCCGCGCACGAGTTCCATCACCGTGGACGGACGGCCTGAGACCTTGCGGGACATGGCGGCGGCGAGCAGGCGCTCGAGCGACGGCGGGACGTCGGTCCGGCCGGTCGGCTTCACCCCACCCTTGTCGATCCGACCCATCAGGTCTGCGGCGCCGTTCTTGCCGCCGCGGATCTCGAACGGGCTGCGTCCGGCGAGCAGTGAGTAGACGGTGGCGGCGAGGGAGTACACCTCGGACTGGATCGTGCCGCGGGACTCGTCGATGAGGACCTCGGGCGCCGACCACGGGATCGACATGCCGACGGGCTCGTCCGGGTCGGCCTCACCGATCGTGGCCGCGATGCCGAAGTCCGACAGCACCGGGTTACCGTAGGCCGTGAGCAGGATGTTGGAGGGCTTGATGTCGCGGTGGAGGACGCCTTCGCGGTGCGCCGTCTCGAGCGCGGACCCGATCCGGATGCCGATCGACAGGACCTCGGACACCGGGATGGGCTCGCGGCGGTAGCGCTCGCTCAGCGACGAGGAGCAGAGCTCCATCACGAGGTACGGCCGACCGTCCGACGCCACGCTCGCCTGGAAGACCGTGAGGATCGAGGGGTGCGTGCTGAGGCGGGCCATGAGGTTGGCCTCGGCCTGGAACATCTGCCGGACCCGGTCGTCCACGACCTCGTCGAGCAGCACCTTCACGGCGACCTGCCGACGCGGCATGTCCTGCTCGTAGAGGAACACGTCGGCGAACCCGCCGGACCCGAGGACGTGCACGGGGCTGAAGCCGCCGATCACGGGCGGGCTGGACGGCAGACGTCGCGCCATCGTGCCCTCCTCCCCGGCCGAGCGGCCAGCTCTCTCGTCACGGCCATGCCATTGTACGAACCGCGGGTGACCGACATTCCGCACACCGCTCAGAGCGGAACGCCTGCCGGACCCCAGTTCGGGGGTCACTCAGTGACGCGGGAGCGTGTCCTCGACGTCGCCGTCGTCCGGTGCGGCGTCGACCTGCAGGACGACCACCGTCACGTTGTCGCGGCCGCCAGCGACGACCGCGTCGCCGACCAACCGTTCAGCGAGGTCCTGCGCGCCGGGCACCCGCGCCGCGATGCGGGCGATGCCGGCGTCGCCGAGTTCCTTCGTCAGACCGTCCGAGCAGACGATGTAGCGGTCGCCGGCGCGGAGCGGCAGGGTCCACCAGTCCGGCTCCGGCGGTTCGCCGAACCCGACGGCGCGGGTGATCACGTTGCTGTCCGGGTGACGCTCGGCGTCCTCTGCTCGGAGGAGCCCGGCGTCGACCATCTCCTGCACGACCGAGTGGTCGACCGTCACGCGACGGAGGACTCCGCCGTCGATGCGGTAGGTGCGCGAGTCGCCGACGTTGAAGACGAGCGCCGCCGGCTGCCCGTGCGATGCGACGAGGGCGATGCCCGTCACCGTGGTGCCGGCACCGATGGCGTTGCCACCAGCGGCACGCTCGATGTCCGCGGTGGCGAGCAGGAGCGCCCGCTGGATCGACTGCCGGGTCGTGAACGCGCTCTCGGTCGCCTGCTCGAGGCGACGCACGACGGCGTCGCTCGCCCGGTCGCCCGCGAGGTGCCCGCCCATGCCGTCGGCGACGACGAAGAACGGCGCCGCGACGATGTAGCTGTCCTCGTTGTGGTCACGGCGCCGACCGACGTCGGTCGATGCTCCCCACGAGAGCGTCAGGGTGGCGCCGTCGGCACCGGGGACGTCGATGGCGTGCGCAGTCGCTGCTCGGCCGAGTTCGGTCACGTTTCAGGATCGCTCTCTGGGGGTTCGGGGCTGGCCAGCTGGTGGATCGGAGGGCCACGGGGGAAGTGGTGGGAGGTCCCCCGCCGGCGGTGCGACCCGCAGGTGCGGCGAGAGGACCTCGATGACGTTGCCGTCTCCGATCTCGACAACCGTACCCGTCAGGACGACGTTCGACGCACCCGCCGGCATCCGGAACGGTGCCGCGCCCGCCGGGCGCACCACCGTGCCGTTGGTCGATCGGAGGTCGTCGACGACGGCGGCTTCCCCCTCGGCGTGCACGAGGACGTGTGAGGACGACACCTGGCCGGTGGCCGACGGGACCGTCACGAGCTCGGGAGTCGGGCCGCGTGTGATCCGCGGGAGCGCGGGGCGCCGCCCCACGATGACGGGACGGTCCAGCGGGAGGACACGGTCGCCGATCCGGATGGACGGCACCCGACGCACCGGCGCGGTCGGTGGTGCCAGCAGGTCCGGAGCGGACGGGAGGCGCGGTGCGGCCCCGTCGGGCATCCCACCCCCGGCTCCGGGTCGCGTCGGCACCCGGACGATGGTGTCCTCGGCCGCCGATCCGTCGGGGTGCCCGCCGGTCACCGGTCGGATGACCGTGTCGCCGAGGGCGTCGTCCACGCTGGAGTCGACGCGCGGGGCGCCGGGTCGACGGATGACGGTGTCATCGATGTCGTCGTCGCGCACGCGAGGCCTCCTGGGGGCGGTGGTCCACACCACCGTAGACGATCCGGTCCGCCTCGCCTCATCGACGCTCCCACCCCGGAGCACTGCCGGCACGGACGGAGCGCAGCACGACGGCCGCGAGCGGATCGTCCGGCCGGGTCTCGAGCGCGTACTGCGCCCGGGTCTGCGCCCGTGCCACCGAACCCAACGCCCACGAGCACCACGCCGCCATCGCCAGCGCCCCGGCAGCTCCGGTCGCCGTGTCCGCGGACAGGTCCTCCGCCCGCCACCGCTGCCACGCCTCGGCGCACCGGTCCCCCGCGATGCGCACCCGGTCGCGGTCGGGCTCGGGTCCGGAACCACGCAACGCTGGCGGAGTGGGGTCGTGGAACGGGTCGAAGGCCGCCACCGCGCGGGGGTCCGGCGCGCCCCGTGCCGCGATGAACGCCAGCATCGCGAAGCGCGGCGCGAGTGCACCGCACGCGGTGATGACGGCGATCGCCGCGGTCCGCGGCAACGCGTCCGCTCCGGGCCGGACGAGCGCGGCGCACGCCGCGCGGAGGGTGACCGCAGCCGCGATCTCGCGGGGGTAGCGGACTGCGGCTTCGGGGTGGACTCGTGTCGTCGTGGGGATCATGCACGCCATCGAAACGCACCCCGCGCCTCCTGGCCCGCACCCACCGACCATCTGTGGAACGCACGAACCCCACCCGCCCCTGTGGAGGACAAGTGCTGTGGAGGACAAGTGCTGTGGAGGACGAGTGGGGTCAGGTGTGCCGGAGGTGAGTCGCGCGTCAGACGGCGACGGGCTCGAGACTCTCCGCGACGAGGTCCCAGCCGCCGTCGCGTTCCTCGAGGACGACGCCGTGGGCCGACGCCCACTCCACGAGCTCCGCCATCGACGCGACCGCTGCTCCGGTGCGCGCGAGCAACGCCACCAGGCGACCCTTCGCGGTCTTGTTCCAGTGGTTGAGCGCCTTCCGCCGACCGGCCCCGTCGACACTCACGACCCGTGGGGCGACCGCCTCGGGAACCGGACCGAGCTGGCGGTAGCCCTCGGAGCGCAGGTCGAGCACGAGCCCGTCCGCGGCGCGTTCACCGAGCGCACGCGTCGATGGTGCGGGCCAGTGCGCGGCCAGCCGGATCGACCCGAGTCGGGAGTCGTGCGACAGGCGGTACGCCGGGATCGGGTCGCCGCCACCGATGGGTCCGAACATCGCCGACTGCACGATGACGCGGTCGAACCACCACGCTCGCGTGGCGGGATCGGCGTCGAGGGCGCCGAGCGGGTCGTAGAGCACGCCCGTGTAGCGGTCGATCGCAGGCATCGTGCCCGAGGTCTCGAGCTCGAGGTTGCGGTACCGCTCCTCGATCGACTTCGGGCCGAGCTTCAGGGCCGTCCGGGCCGAGGACTCCTCGGAACTGACGGAGCGGGCCGCGGTGATCACCGCGGCCCGCTCTGCAGCCAGTTCCGGGAACGTCAGCGCACGCAGGTCGAGCGTGCGCTCCGTGTCCCCGCCCTCCCGCTTCGTCTCCGAAGGTGGGAGGAGGACGGTCAGTCCGGTCAGGACGCCAGCGCGGCCTGCCGCGCGACGATCGTCACCGTGTCGTGCTCCACCGACAGGAAGCCGTCCTCGGCGTCGACCGCGACGGTCGAGCCGTCGGCCCGCGTGATGCGGACCTGCCCCTGCGCCAGGATCGCGAGCATCGGCTCGTGTCCGGCGAGGATGCCGATCTGGCCCTCTGTCGTGCGTGCGACGACCATGGTGGTGTCGCCCGACCAGACCTCACGGTCGGCCGAGACGACGCTCACGCTGAGACCCGCCATGTCAGCGGTTCTCCTTCTGGATCTGTGCCCACTTCTCTTCCACGTCGTTGATGCCACCGACGTTGAAGAACGCCTGCGTCGCAACGTGGTCGAACTCGCCGTCGGCGATGGCGCGGAAGGACTCGATGGTGTCCTTGAGCGGCACCGTGGAGCCCTCGACACCCGTGAACTTCTTCGCCATGTACGTGTTCTGCGAGAGGAACTGCTGGATACGACGAGCGCGCTCGACCGTGATCTTGTCCTCTTCGGAGAGCTCGTCGACACCGAGGATGGCGATGATCTCCTGCAGTTCCTTGTTCTTCTGGAGGATCTGCTTGACGCGCGTGGCCGTCTCGTAGTGGTCGGCGCCCAGGTACCGGGGGTCCATGATGCGCGACGTCGAGGTCAGCGGGTCGATCGCCGGGTAGAGACCCTGCGACGCGATCTCGCGGGAGAGCTCCGTGGTGGCGTCGAGGTGCGCGAACGTGGTGGCCGGCGCCGGGTCGGTGTAGTCGTCAGCCGGCACGTAGATCGCCTGCAGCGAGGTGATCGAGTGACCACGCGTCGAGGTGATGCGCTCCTGGAGCACACCCATCTCGTCGGCGAGGTTCGGCTGGTAGCCCACCGCGGACGGCATGCGGCCGAGCAGCGTCGAGACCTCGGAACCGGCCTGCGTGAAGCGGAAGATGTTGTCGATGAAGAGGAGCACGTCCTGCTTCTGGACATCGCGGAAGTACTCCGCCATCGTCAGCGCCGACAGGGCCACGCGCAGACGCGTTCCCGGCGGCTCGTCCATCTGGCCGAACACGAGGGCGGTCTTGTCGAAGACCCCCGCCTCTTCCATCTCGCCGATGAGGTCGTTGCCCTCACGGGTGCGCTCACCGACACCGGCGAACACCGAGACACCGCCGTGGTCCTGCGCGACGCGCTGGATCATCTCCTGGATGAGGACGGTCTTGCCGACGCCCGCACCACCGAAGAGGCCGATCTTGCCACCCTGCACGTACGGGGTGAGGAGGTCGATCGACTTGATGCCGGTCTCGAACATCGAGGTCTTGGACTCGAGCTGGTCGAAGGCCGGGGCCTTGCGGTGGATCGGCCAGCGCTCGGTGATCTCGAGCTTCTCGTCGGTGTTGAGCACGTTGCCCAGCACGTCGAAGACCTTGCCCTTGGTGACGTCGCCGACGGGGACCGAGATCGGAGCGCCCGAGTCACGGACCTCCTGGCCACGGACCAGGCCGTCGGTCGGCTTCAGGGAGATGGCACGGACGAGGTCGTCGCCGAGGTGCTGCGCGACCTCGAGGCCGATCTCCTGCGACGAGTCACCGATGGTGATGGTCGTGAACAGGAGGTTGTACATCTCCGGGATTGCGTCGTGGGGGAACTCGATGTCGACGACGGGACCCGTGACACGGGCGATCCGGCCGACACCGGGCGCCGACGACGTCTCGACCGCGGTGGTTGCGGTGTCGGTCATGGCTGGTGCCTTCCTGAGGGTGGGTATCTGTCCGCGAACGACGCGGACTACTTCTTCTTCGACGAGAGGGCGTCGGCGCCGCCGACGATCTCGGAGATCTGCTGCGTGATCTCGGCCTGACGCGCGTTGTTCGCGAGTCGGGTGAAGTCACGGATCAGCGAGTCCGCGTTGTCGCTGGCCGCCTTCATCGCCTTCTGCCGGGCGGCGTGCTCGGAAGCAGCCGACTGGAGCATGGCGTTGAAGATGCGGCTCTCGATGTAGACCGGGAGCAGCGAGTCGAGCACCGCATCGGCGTCCGGCTCGAACTCGTAGAGCGGGAGCGGCTCGTTGTCCGACGGCTCCTCGACACCCTCGACGACCTCGAGCGGGAGCAGGCGCACGACCTGCGGCTCCTGGGTCGCCAGGCTGAGGAAGCGGTTGAAGACGATGTGGATCTCGTCCACGCCGCCCTCGGCCGTGTCCTGGAGGAACTTCGCCACGACGGCGTCGCCGATCTCCTTGGCCGTCGAGAACTCGGGCTGGTCGGTGTTGCCGACCCACTGCTGCTCCGACGCACGCTCACGGAACGCGAAGTACCCGACGGACTTGCGCCCGACCAGGTAGAACACGACGTCCTTGCCCTCGCTGCGGAGCAGGGAGGCGAGCTCCTCGCCCTGCTTGAGGACGTTGGTGCTGAACGCGCCGTTCAGGCCCCGGTCCGACGTGAACAGCACGACGGCTGCCCGCGTCGACGACTCCGGCTCGGTGGTCAGCACGTGGTCGACGTTCGAGAACGTCGCCACGGCCGACACCGCGCGCGTCACGGCTCGCGAGTACGGGCCGGACGCAGCCATGCGGGCCTGCGCCTTCTGGATCCGCGACGCCGAGATCAGTTCCATCGCGCGAGTGACCTTCTTCGTGGTCTTCGCGGACTTGATTCGCTGTCGGTAGACCCGGACCTGCGCTGCCATCTAGCGACGACCCTTGACGATCTGCTCCTGGTCGACGTCCTCGGCGTCAGCCGCGTCGAACTGCTCGGAGCCGAGGGTCTTGCCGTCGCTCGTCTGGAAGCTCTTCGTGAACTCGTCGATCTGCTTCGACATCTCGGCGACGGTCTCGTCGCTGAGCTGGTTGGTCTCGCGCAGCGTCGTGAGGACGTCGGAGTTGCGACGCAGGTGGTCGAGCAGCTCGGACTCGAAGCGGAGCACGTCCGGCACCGGTACGGTGTCGAGCTTGCCGTTCGTGCCGGCCCAGATGGAGACGACCTGCTCCTCGACCGGGTACGGCGAGTACTGCGGCTGCTTGAGGAGCTCGGTCAGGCGGGCACCACGGTCCAGCTGGCGACGCGACGCCTGGTCGAGGTCGGACGCGAACATCGCGAACGCCTCGAGGGAGCGGTACTGCGCCAGCTCGAGCTTCAGCGTGCCGGAGACCTTCTTGATCGACTTCACCTGCGCGTCACCACCGACACGGGACACCGAGATGCCCACGTCGACGGCCGGACGCTGGTTCGCGTTGAAGAGGTCCGACTGCAGGAAGATCTGGCCGTCGGTGATCGAGATGACGTTGGTCGGGATGTACGCCGAGACGTCGTTCGCCTTGGTCTCGATGATCGGGAGACCCGTCATCGAGCCGGCGCCGAGCTCGTCGGACAGCTTCGCGCAACGCTCCAGCAGACGGGAGTGCAGGTAGAAGACGTCACCCGGGTAGGCCTCGCGGCCCGGCGGACGACGGAGGAGCAGCGACACGGCGCGGTAGGCCTCGGCCTGCTTCGACAGGTCGTCGAAGATGATCAGGACGTGCTTGCCCTGGTACATCCAGTGCTGGCCGATGGCCGAACCGGTGTACGGGGCGAGGTACTTGAAGCCGGCCGGGTCGGAGGCCGGAGCGGCGACGATGGTGGTGTACTCCATCGCGCCGGCGTCCTCGAGCGCACCCTTGACGGAGGCGATCGTGGAGCCCTTCTGACCGATGGCGACGTAGATGCAGCGGACCTGCTTGTCCTCGTCGCCCGACTCCCAGTTGGCCTTCTGGTTGATGATCGTGTCGATCGCGATGGCCGTCTTGCCGGTCTGGCGGTCGCCGATGATCAGCTGACGCTGACCGCGGCCGACGGGGATCATCGCGTCGATGGCCTTGATGCCGGTCTGCAGCGGCTCGTGGACCGACTTGCGCGACATGACGCCGGGGGCCTGGAGCTCGAGGGCGCGACGACCCTCGGCCGGGATCTCGCCGAGACCGTCGATCGGGGCGCCGAGCGGGTCGACGACGCGACCGAGGAAGCCGTCGCCGACGGGGGCCGAGAGGACCTCGCCGGTACGCGTGACTTCCTGGCCCTCTTCGACGCCGGCGAACTCGCCGAGCACGATGGCGCCGATCGAGTCCTCGTCGAGGTTCTGCGCGAGGCCGAGCGTGCCGTCCTCGAAGCGGATGAGCTCGTTCGCCATGACGCCGGGGAGGCCCTCGACGTGCGCGATGCCGTCGCCGGCGTCGATGACGTGCCCGACCTCGGCCGTGGAGGCCTTCGTCGGCTCGTAGTTCGAGACGAAGTCCTTCAGGGCATCACGGATCTCATCGGGGCTGATGGTGATGTCTGCCATGGGATTTTCCTTGTTGGTTTCCGGGGCCGTTCGGCTCCGAGAGGGTGATGCTGCCTGACTCGGCAGTTCCCGTTGTGGACTTGGGAGGGGCGGCTTCGACCGTACGCTCAGCCGGCGAGCTGGAGCCGGAGCTCCGAGAGACGCGTGGCGACGGTGCCGTCGATGACGTCGCCGCCGATCTGCACCCGGACCCCGCCGACGACCGACGGGTCGACCACGTGGTTGATGCTGATGTCCTTGCCGTACTGCTCGCCGAGACCGCGGGCGACACGAGCCGCCTGGCCTGCGGAGAGCGGAGTGGCGGTGATGACCGTCGCGACGAGCTTGTCCGCCTGCTCGGCCACGATGCGCGAGGCATCACGGACGAGTTCGCCGATGCGGCGACCACGGGGCTGCTGCACGAGGTGCGACAGGATCGTGATCGTCTGCGCCGAGACCTTGCCGCCGAGCAGCCGCTCGACGAGCGCGCTCTTCTCAGCCGGGCTGCCGAGCTTGGTGCCCAGTGCCAGCTCGAGGTCGGCGTCCGAACGGACGGCGGTCTCGAAGGAGAACAGCTCGGACTCGAGGGAGACGTCCGACGGAGCCGTGGCGGCGACGGCGCGGATGCCCGCGTCCTCGATGCCGACGAGCAGGTCCTGGTGCGAGGACCAGCGCGAGCCGGCCACCGCGGTCAGGACCGCACGCGTCGCGACCGACTGGCCGGCGAAGACGCGGTCGACGACCACCTTCTTGCCGACCGGGTCGGCCGTCGGGTCGGACAGCAGACCGAGCAGCTGCGGCGCACCGGCGATCGCACGCCCTGCGGCGAGGATCTCGGCACCGGCGGCGAGGTCGGCCGACCCGCCGAGGTCGGCGAGCACCGCCCTCGTGGACGCCAGTGCTTCCCTGGTGGCGCTGCGCATGCTCAGTGCTCCCCCGTCTTCGTGGCCTGCGAGGCCTCGAGGTCGGCGAGGAACCGGTCCACGACCGCAGTCGACTTGGCGTCATCCTTGAGGGACTCCCCGATCACACCGGAGGCGAGGTCGAGGGCAAGCGTGCCCACCTCGCTCCGCAGCGACTGGACAGCGCTCTGACGCTCTGCCTCGATCTGCGCCTGCGCGTTGGCGGCGATGCGTGCTGCATCGGCCTGCGCCTGCTCGCGGAGCTCGTTGCCGATCGCGTTCGCGTCGGCACGGGCCTGCTCACGGATGCGCGACGCCTCGGCGCGTGCATCTGCGAGCTGCTTGTTGTACTCCTCGAGCGCAGCAGCGGCCTGCTCCTGAGCGGCCTCGGCCTTCTTGATGCCGCCCTCGATGGCCTCGGTGCGCTCATCGAGCATCTTCGTGATGCGCGGCGTGACGACACGCCAGAACACCAGGAAGATGATGACGAAGGCCACCGCGGACCACACGATGTCGTACACCGGCGGGATCAGCGGATTGTGCGTTTCCTCCGCCGCGATGATGAGTGCGTTCTGCATCGAGGAACCTTAGTTGGTGAAGATGAAGTACGTGGCGATGCCGATGAAGGCCAGGGCCTCGGTGAAGGCGATACCGATGTACATGAGGGTCGTCAGGCGGCCCTGGAGCTCGGGCTGGCGAGCGACGGACTCGATCGTCTTGCCGACGACGATGCCGACACCGATGGCCGGGCCGATCGCTGCGAGGCCGTAGCCAACCGTCGCGATGTTGCCGTTGATCTCCGCGAGAACGGTCGTTGCGTCCACGTGTTTTCCTTTCGAGGTGCGGGTCCGACGGATGCCGGACCCGTAGGGGGTCAGTGAGGAATCAGTGCTCGTCGGCCAGCGCCAGCTGGATGTAGACGGCGGTGAGGAGCATGAAGACGTACGCCTGCAGCAGTGCGACGAGGATCTCGAAGAAGCTGAACGCGATGCCGAAGGCGATCGTCCCGATGCCGAAGGCCTTGAAGCCGAGCGAGGCGTCGAAGAAGAAGAACTGCGTGGCCGAGAAGAACAGGACGAGCAGCAGGTGCCCGACGACCATGTTCATCAGGAGTCGCAGCGTCAGCGTCACCGGGCGGAGGACGAAGGTCGAGACGAGCTCGATCGGCGTCACGATGATGTACAGGTACCACGGCACCCCGGGCGGGAAGAGCGCGTTCCGGAGGAACGTGCCCGGGTGCTTGCGGAGACCCGCGTAGATGAAGGCGACGTACGCGATGATCGCGAGGATCATCGGCATCGCGATGCGGCTGGTGCCGGCGAGGTTCAGCCCCGGGATGAGACCCGTCAGGTTCATGAACAGCACGCCGAAGAAGATCGACGCGAGGAGCGGCAGGAACCGCTTGCCGTCCTTCTCACCGAGGTTGTCGAAGGTGTTCCGGCGGACGACGTCGAAGCCGTACTCGATGAACGCCTGCCCGCGGTTCGGGACCAGCTTCAGCGCACGGGTTCCCGCGAACGCGAACACCACGAGCACTGCGACCGCGATGAAGCGGATGATGACGACGCGATCGATCTCGAAGGGCGTCCCAGCGAAGAAGATCGCATCCGGGAAGAACTCGTTGATCGACGGACCATGGAACTCGGCGGCCTTGCTGCTCCCCGCCGCCACGGTGTTGGCCGCAGCGGTGAGGGACAGGGGAAGAGCGTGGGATAGCAGCGCTGTCTCCTGTGTCGGCGCGCGCACATCATGGCACGCGATGGTGGACGTTGTGGAGGCTCGTCCGCTCCGAGCAAAGCTCCGGACGCGGACTCCGAGAAGCCTATCAGGTGCGAGAGGCTTCCCGGTCTCTCAGTTGCGGGGCGCGTCCCTCTCAGGAGAAGCGGAGTCTCCGGGCAGGGACACCCCGATCGGGATCCGGGCCTTGGCCACGGCGACGACGTCGATGACGAGCGACCCGACGACCCCCGCGATGATGACGATCGCGAGCACCGGGAAGTCCACCCAGTCGCGGTCCCGCAGCAGCACGAGCACCACGATGAAGACGATGAACTTCAGGAGCCAGGTGCCCATCACGATGCCGAAGAAGGCACCGGAGATCATCTGCCCCTTCGAGACCCGCAGCGCGACGAGCACGCTCACCGCCGTCAGGCCGAGGAACACCACGCTGAGGACGGCTCCGAGCAGGCCACCGACGAGCCCGGGGCCGCCGGCGACGAGCAGGCCGACCACTCCCCCGACGACGGCCAGCCCGACGGCCAGGACGGCTCCCCAGGTGATGATGCGGCGGAACACCGGCCGGACGTGGTCGAGCGCGTTCGGTGCGGTCACGTGATGTCTCCTGGGATCGTGCGGTCGTTGGCGGCCCGGTCGAGCGGGTCGAGGCTGGCGTCCACCACCGTGGTGGACCGGGTGGCGGTCTGCGCGGCGATCTCGGCGCGCTTCCGACCGAGCGGGGCGAACGTGGCGATCGCGCACACGGTGAACCCGACGGCGACGAAGACGACCACCCAGTACCAGTCCACGAAGAGGAACAGCAGGCAGCCGACGGCGACGGTGGCCGTCCACGCGTAGAAGATGAGCACCGCGTGGAAGTGCGAGTGCCCCATGTCGAGCAAGCGGTGGTGCAGGTGCTTCCGGTCGGCCGAGAACGGCGACTTCCCCGCGCTGAGCCGCCGGGTGACGGCGAGCCCAAAGTCGAGGATCGGCACGATCAGGATCGCGAACGGCAGCAGGATCGGGATGAAGGCCGGCAGGAGCGCCTGGCGTGTCTGCACCGCGGCCGGGTCGATGTTGCCCGTCACGGAGACCGCGCTCGTCGCCATCAGGAAGCCGACGAGGAGCGCGCCGGCGTCGCCCATGAACAGCTTCGCGGGGTGCCAGTTCAGGATGAGGAAGCCGAAGCACGCGCCGACGAGCACGGCGGTGAGCAGGGACGGCAGGTTGAAGAAGAACTCCGTCTGCACGACGACCCGGTTGATGAAGAACGTGTAGAGGAAGAACACGCCGCCGGCGATGATCGCGACCCCTGCGACGAGGCCGTCCAGGCCGTCGATGAAGTTGACCGCGTTCATCACGAGCACCACCGCCAGCACGGTGAAGATGAGGCTCATGTAGGACGAGCCGACGCCGAGCGTGTTGCCGATCGGCAGGGACACGATCGCCACGCCCTGCCACGCCAGGATCCCCGCGGCGATGATCTGCCCCGCGAGCTTCGTCATCCAGTCGAGGTCCCAGATGTCGTCGGCGACGCCCAGCACCACGATGATCGTCGCCCCGCCGAGCACGGCCAGGACGCGGTTCGGCTCGGAGAACACGAGCCGGAAGTAGTCGGTCCCCGCGATCGAGGGGAAGAGGAACCAGGCGGCGAGCAGCGACACGATGACGCCGATGTACATCGCGATGCCGCCGAGCCGCGGAGTCGGCGTGCGGTGCACGTCGCGTTCGCGGACCTTCGGGTACCACTTGTACTTCAACCCCAGCTTCCACACGATCCAGCTGACGCAGAAGCTCACGACCGCCGCGATGGCCCCCGCGAGCAGGTAGTACTTCATCCGACGAGGTCGGCTCCGACGACCCGGGTGATGTCGTCGTCGGAGACCACGCCGTGCCGGACGATGCGGAGCTTCCCGCCGTCGGACAGGCCGGTCGCGTCGACGATCGTGGACCCCGTCGAGGCCGCGAAGCCCTCGTGCACCTCGAGTGGACCGCCGTCGAGGTAGACGGCGACGCTGTCGCCGAGCATCGCCTCGGCCTGGTCGACGTCCATCGCCGCGGGGTCGCCGGTGGAGTTCGCGGAGGAGACCGCGAGCGGCCCCACCTCTTGCAGGAGCTCGAGCGCGATCCGGGAGTCCGGCATCCGCAGGGCGACCGTGCCCCGGGTCTCGCCGAGGTCCCAGTCGAGCGACGGCTGGGCACGGAGGATCACGGTGAGGCCGCCGGGCCAGAACTCGTCGACCAGGTCGCGCACCTGCTGCGGGATGTCGCTCGCGAGCGCCTCGAGCGTGGGCGGACCGGGGATGAGGACCGGCGGCGGCGACTGGCGCGTGCGGCCCTTCGCGTCGAGCAGGCGCTGGACGGCGGCCGCGCTGAAGGCGTCGGCGGCCACGCCGTAGACGGTGTCGGTGGGGACGACGACGAGTTCTCCGCGCCCGAGTGCGGCACGTGCGAGCCGCATCCCGGTCAGGAGCCCGTCGGAGTCGGTGCAGTCGTATCGGGATGCCATGACTCGACGATGATAGTGCGACACAATGGAGGACATCGTGAACGAGACCTCCGCGCCCCCGCTCCTGTTCCTCTTCGACATGGACGACGTCCTGGTCCGGTACGACTGGAAGGTGCGGATGGCCGCCCTCTCCGAGTTCACCGGACACGAGTTCCAGGAGCTCCGCCGACGCTGGTGGGACTGCGGCAACGAGCAGCGCGCCGAGGCCGGTGGCTTCGCGGACGGCGACGAGTACCTCGCCGCGTTCGAGCGGGCGATGGGCTGCGACGTGCCCGAGGCCGAGTGGGCCCGCATCCGCGGCTCCGCCATGACCGAACTGCCGGAGCGCATCGAGGCGGTCCGGATCGCGAGCGAGCACGGTCGCGTCGGCCTCCTCACGAACAACGGTCCCCTCGCCGGCCGCTGGATCCACCGCTGGGCGCCGTCGCTCCCGCCGCTCTTCGGCGAGCACCTCGACACCTCGAGCAACTTCGGCGCCCGGAAGCCCGAACCCGAGGTCTTCCGCCGTGCGCTGGCACACCACGGGGTCCCCGCCGAGCGCACGTTCTTCGCCGACGACATGCCCGAGAACATCGCGGGTGCACGGAGCGTCGGCATCCACGCCGTGCTCGTCGAGCACGACACCGACCTCCGTGACGAGGTGCGTGCCTTCGTCGCGGCGCAGGAACGCGCGGCGGCACCCGTCGCGTAGACGACCGGACGGCCGGGAGGCGCGGCTCGGATCGTCCTAGCGGGTCGCGGTGGTCGTGCGGTCGCGTCCGGTCAGGTCGACGTGCGTCTCCGGGGAACGGAACCCCCGGCGCGCGAGCACGTCGCGGACGCCGGCGCCCTGCTGCTCGGCGTGCTCGATGACGAGGACTCCCCCGGGCACGAGCAACCGCCACGCGGTCTCGGCCAGGGCACGGACGGCGTCGAGGCCGTCCGGTCCGCCGTAGAGCGCCATCGCCGGGTCGTGGTCGCGGACCTCGGGGTCGATCGGCACCGCGTCGTCGGGGACGTACGGCGGGTTCGAGACGACGACGGACACCGTGCCGTCGAGTTCCGGCAGCGCGTCGCCGAGGTCGCCCTCGACGAGTCGGACCGTGCCGCCGTGGGCGTCGATGTTCCGACGGGTCCACGGCAGGGCCTCGGGCGACCGCTCGACGGCGTACACGACGGCGTTCGGCACCTCGGTGTCCATGGCGATCGCGATGGCACCGCTGCCGGACCCCAGGTCGACGGCGACCGGCTCGGGCACCGCGACCGAGCGGAGCGCGTCGATGCCGAACTGCACGACGCCCTCGGTCTCGGGCCGCGGAACGAACACCCCGGGTCCGACCGCGAGGGTCAGCATCCGGAAGTGCGCCTCGCCGGTGATGTGCTGCAGCGGCTCGCGGGTGGCGCGCCGGGCGACGGCGTGCCGGAAGCGGTCGACGTGCTCGGCGCCGATCGCACCGCCGGTCAGTGCACGCGCCTGCACGGCGCCGCGCGACGTGTCGGTCGCCCAGGCGAGCAGGAGTTCGGCGTCCACGCGCGGAGTCGGGACCCCGTGCGCGACGAGCGCAGCGGTCGCCTCGTCCAGGAGGCGATCCGCTGCGTACGTGGGCTGACTGTCGGAGGTGATCCGTGCCTCCAGGGCGGGTCTAGGCGTCCTGGTCGCCGATGGCGGCCAGGCGTGCCTCTTCGTCCGCCGAGATGGCGGACTGGATGACGGGCTCGAGCGCACCGTTCATGACGCGGTCCAGGTCGTACGCCTTGTACCCGGTGCGGTGGTCCGCGATGCGGTTCTCCGGGAAGTTGTACGTGCGGATGCGCTCCGAACGGTCCATGCCGCGGATCTGCGACTTGCGCGCGTCCGAGGCGATCGCGTCGAGCTCCTCCTGCTGCTTCGCGAGGATGCGGGCGCGGAGCACGCGCATGCCCGCCTCCCTGTTCTGCAGCTGCGACTTCTCGTTCTGCATCGCGACGGTGATGCCCGTGGGCAGGTGCGTGATGCGGACCGCGGAGTCCGTCGTGTTGACCGACTGCCCGCCGGGACCGGACGATCGGTACACGTCGATCTTCAGGTCGTTCTGGTTGATCGCGACCTCTTCGGGCTCGTCGACCTCGGGGAACACCAGCACGCCGGTGGTCGAGGTGTGGATGCGCCCCTGCGACTCGGTCTGCGGCACGCGCTGGACGCGGTGCACGCCGCCCTCGTACTTGAGGTGCGCCCAGACGCCCTGCGACGGATCGGTCGTGTTCGACTTGATCGCGACCTGGACGTCCTTGTAGCCGCCGAGGTCGGACTCGGTGCGCTCGAGCATCTCGATCTTCCAGCCCTTGGACTCGGCGTAGTGCGAGTACATGCGCAGGAGGTCGGCCGCGAACAGCGCCGACTCCTCGCCGCCCTCGCCGCCCTTGATCTCCATGATCACGTCGCGCCCGTCGTCGGGGTCGCGCGGGATGAGCAGCCGGCGGAGACGCTCCTGGCGCTCCGTCAGCTGCTCCTCGAGCGCCGGGACCTCGTCCGCGAACGCCTCGTCCTCACGCGCGAGCTCCTGGGCGGCGGCGAGGTCGTCCCCCGCCGCCTTCCAGGCCTCGTACGCGGACTTGATCTGGTTGAGCTCGGCGTACCGCCGGTTCACCTTCTTCGCCCGGGCCGCATCGGCGTGGAGCGCGGGGTCCGACAGCTGCTGCGTCAGGTCCTCGTGTTCCGCCAGCAGCCCCGCCACCGACTCGAACACGCGTTACTCCTGGTGGCCGTTGTGGTGGCCGCCGGTCGTCGGGACCGACTTCTGCACCTGCACCAGGAACTCGACGTTCGACTGCGTCTCCTTGAGGTTCCGCAGGACGATCTCGAGGGCCTGCTGCGGGTCGAGCCCCGCGAGGGCACGGCGCAGACGCCAGGTGATCTTGACCTCGTCGGCGGAGAGCAGCTGCTCCTCGCGACGGGTGCCGGAGGCGTTGACGTCGACGGCCGGGAAGATCCGCTTGTCCGCCAGGTGACGGTTGAGGCGGAGCTCCATGTTGCCGGTGCCCTTGAACTCCTCGAAGATCACCTCGTCCATCTTCGACCCGGTCTCGACGAGCGCCGTCGCGAGGATGGTCAGCGAGCCGCCGTCCTCGATGTTGCGCGCCGCGCCGAAGAAGCGCTTCGGCGGGTACAGGGCCGACGAGTCGACGCCACCGGACAGCACCCGACCGGAGGCCGGCGTCGCCAGGTTGTAGGCGCGACCCAGGCGGGTGATCGAGTCGAGGAGCAGGACCACGTCGTGGCCGAGCTCGACGAGGCGCTTCGCACGCTCGATGGCGAGCTCGGCGACCGTGGTGTGGTCCTCGGCGGGGCGGTCGAAGGTCGAGGCGATGACCTCGCCCTTCACCGTGCGCTGCATGTCGGTGACCTCTTCGGGCCGCTCGTCCACCAGGACGACCATGAGGTGCGCCTCGGGGTTGTTCTTGGCGATCGCGTTCGCGATGGCCTGCAGCACGACGGTCTTGCCGGCCTTCGGCGGGGACACGATGAGGCCGCGCTGACCCTTGCCGATCGGCGACACGAGGTCGATGATCCGGGTGCTGAGCTTGCCCGGCTCGGTCTCGAGGCGCAGACGCTCGTTCGGGTACAGCGGCGTGAGGTCCTGGAAGTCGACGCGCGCGGCGGCCTCTTCTGCGGTCTGCCCGTTCACCGAGTCGACCTTGACCAGGGCGTTGTACTTCTGGCGGCTCTGCTGCTCGTTGTCCCGCGGCTGCTTGATCGAACCGACGACGGCGTCGCCCTTGCGCAGGTGGTACTTCTTCACCTGGCCGAGCGAGACGTAGACGTCGTTCGGGCCCGGCAGGTAGCCGGTGGTGCGGACGAAGGCGTAGTTGTCGAGGACGTCGAGGATGCCCGCGATCGGGATGAGGACGTCGTCCTCGTTGATCTCCGGCTCGAACTCGTCGTTCTGGCCGCCACGGCCGCGCTTGCGGTCGCGCTGACGACGGCTGCGGCCGCTCTCGGCCTCTTCGGCAGCCTGCTGCTGCTTCTGCTGCTGGGTCTGCTTCTGCTGGCCGTTCTGCTGCTTCGGCTCGGCCTTGTCGTCCTGCTGGCCGTTCTGCTGCTGGCCCTGCTTCTGCTCGGCCTGCTGCGCCTTGCCGTTCTGCTGGCCGGCGTTCTGCTGGCCGTTCTGCTGGCCGGCGTTCTGCTGGCCGTTCTGCTGGGGGTTCTGCTGGCCGGCGTTCTGCTGACCGTTCTGGTCGCCGCCCTGCTCGCCGTTCTCGGCGTTCTGGCCACGGCCGCGGCCACGACCACGGCTGCGACGGCCGCGACGCGAACCACCCTCGCCGTTCTGGTCGTTCTGGTCGTTCTGGTCGTTCTCGTCCGAGGCGTCGGTGGTCTGCTCGGAGGACTCGGCCTGCGCCTGCTGGGCGCCGCGGTCGCGACGGTCCCGGCGGTCCTGCTGCGGAGCGACCTGCTCCTGCTCGGGCTGCGCCTGCTGCTCGGCCTGCTGGGCGCCCTGGGCACCGCGCTGGCCACGACCGCGTCGCTGACCAGAGGTCTGGGCGGCTTCCTGCGCGTCCTTCTCGGCACGGACCTGGTCGAGGCCGGCGAGGAGGTCCTCGGTGCCGGTCTGCGCGTGGTTGGTGTGCTCGGCGGCCGAGGTCGGCGCGGCGTTCACGGTGCCGCCCGACGAGGCACGGCGGGAGCGGCGGGCACGCGAGGTGGCGGGCTGCTCCGGCTCGGCCGGGGTCTCGGTCGCGTCGGCAGCCGGTGCGGCCGGGGCCTCGGCGGGCTCGGGCAGCGTCGGCTGCTCGACGGGCGCCGAAGCGGTCGGCGCCGCAGCAGGTGCCGAAGCGGTCGGCGCCGCAGCAGGTGCCGAAGCGGTCGGGGCCGTGGTCGTCGGGGCGGCGTCGGCCGGTGCCGCGTCGTCCGTCGCCGGGCGCTTGTCCTCGATGGAGGCGATGAGGTCGCCCTTGCGGAGCTTGGAGAGCCCGGTGATGCCGAGCGAGGAGGCGATGCGCTGGAGCTCCGGGAGACGGAGGGCGCGCAGGTCGCTGGGGATCTCCACCGGAGTGGAGTCGTTGTTGGTCAAGATCGGTGTTTCCTTTCGAACCGCAGAACGCGGAGAGTTTCCACCGTCCCGGATGCACGGGTATGCATCGACCGTCGTTCAGACGACGGACCGGGATTCGGTGATCAGAAAGAGATGTGCCCCCGCGCACCGGACCCGACGCGGCGAGAACTGGTCGTGGCGAGGAGGGATCCTGTTGCCTACGTGGGTTCTGCCGACGCGAGTTCGGCTTCGAGCGCCGAGTGCGGCACCACTGTAGCACCACCCAGATCGACGGCCAGCATGAGCGCCCGCCAGTCGGACACCCCGTGCCGCGTCACGAGTTCCGCGGCGGTGAGGCGCTGGGCCGGGTCGCTGCCGAGGACGAGCAGGCTCGGTCCGGCGCCCGAGACCACGGCGGCGAGCCCCTCCTGCCGCAGCAGCCCGATGAGCACGTCCGTCTCCGGCATCGCGCTCGCCCGGTACGCCTGGTGCAGCCGGTCCTCGGTCGCGGCGAGCAGGAGCTCCGGGCTCTGGATGAGCGCCGCGACGAGCAGGGCCGAGCGCGAGACGTTGAACGCGGCGTCGGCGTGCGGGACGCTCGCCGGCTGCAGTGACCGCGCGAGCTTCGTGGACAGCGTCGAGGTCGGCACGAACACGACCGGCGAGACACCGCGGTGCACCAGGAGCCGCTTGTACGCGGGCCCCTCGGCCGTCATCCACGCGATGGTGAGTCCACCGAACAGGGCGGGTGCCACGTTGTCGGGGTGCCCCTCCATCTCGGTCGCGAGGGTCAGGAGCGTCGAGGCGTCGAGGTCGACGATGCCCTCGAGCAGTCCTCGGGCAGCCATCAGGCCCGCGACGATCGCCGCGGCGGACGACCCCATCCCGCGGCCGTGCGGGATGGCGTTCACGGCGTGCAGCTCGAGTCCGGGCTGCGCCACACCGGCGTGCTGGAGCCCCCGACGGACCGCGCGGACGACCAGGTTCGTGTCGTCGGTCGCGACCTCACCCGCGCCGACGCCGTCGACCGTGACGGTCGCGCCGGGCTCCGGGCGGACGCGGACGACGACCTCGTCGTACAGCGAGAGGGCGAGGCCGAGCGAGTCGAAGCCCGGCCCGAGGTTCGCGGAGGTGGCCGGTACGCGCACCCGCACCGCGCGCCCGGCCGGCAGCACGCGCACCGCGTGCCCGGCCGGCACCGCGCGGACCGCCCGTCCGGCCGGTACAGCGTCGTGGGCGGTCAGGCCCTCCCCCGGTCCGGACGAGCGGTCGTGGCTCACCGGGCTGCGACCAGTCCGAGCACGTCCGCGATCGACGCCGTGTCGACGGGCACGCTCGTCGGGGTGACCTCGCCGCCGTCCTGCGTGCGGAGCGCCCACTGCGGGTCCTTGAGGCCGTGGCCCGTCACCGTGATGACGACCTTCGCGCCCTTCGGCACGACGCCGGCGTCGGCACGCTCGAGGAGTCCGGCGACACCGATGGCGGAGGCGGGCTCGACGAACACGCCGACCTCGGCGGAGAGGATGTGGTGCGCGGCGAGGATCGCCTCGTCGGAGATCGCGCCGAAGTAGCCGTCGGTCTCGTCACGGGCCTCGAGCGCGAACTGCCACGACGCCGGGTTGCCGATGCGGATCGCCGAGGCGATGGTGTCCGGGTGCTTCACGACCTCGCCGCGGACGATCGGGGCGGAGCCGGCGGCCTGGAAGCCGAACATGCGCGGCAGCTTCGTGGTGCGGCCGGCGGCGACGTCCTCGCGGTACCCGCGGGAGTACGCCGTGTAGTTGCCGGCGTTGCCGACCGGCAGGAAGTGGAAGTCCGGCGCGTCACCGAGCACGTCGACGACCTCGAACGCGGCGGTCTTCTGCCCTTCGATGCGGTCGTTGTTCACGGAGTTGACCAGGTGCACCGGGTAGTTCGCGGCGAGGTCGCGCGCGATGTCGAGGCAGTCGTCGAAGTTGCCCTGCACCTGCAGCAGCTGGGCGTCGTGGGCGACGGCCTGGCTGAGCTTGCCCATCGCGATCTTGCCCTCGGGCACGAGCACCGCGGCGGTGATGCCGGCGTGGGTGGCGTAGGCGGCGGCCGACGCGCTGGTGTTGCCGGTCGAGGCGCAGATGACGGCCTTCGCGCCGTGCTCGACGGCCTTCGAGATCGCCATCGTCATGCCGCGGTCCTTGAAGGAACCGGTCGGGTTCATCCCCTCGAACTTGACGTAGACCTCGGCGCCGGTGCGCTCGGACAGCCGGCGCGCGGGGATGAGCGGGGTCCCGCCCTCACCGAGCGTGACGACGGGCGTCGCCTCGGTCACGTCGAGTCGGTCGGCGTACTCGCGCAGGACTCCCTGCCACTGGTGGGCCATGAGGCTCTCCTTGTTCGGTGTTGCAGTCGGGGGTGGGTCGGGGACCGGGACGGTCAGGCGCCGACGACGCGGAGCACGCTGGTGATCTCGACGACGACGTCCTCGTTGCGGAGCGCCACCACGGTGTTCGCCAGGTCGGACTCGCGCGCCAGGTGCGTGCCGATCACGAGCGTCGCCGTGGCGTCCGCTCCGGAGGCGACGGTCTGCTCGACGGTCTCGACGCTGACACCGTGCTTGGCCAGCACGCCGGCGACGGTCGAGAGCACCCCGGGGGCGTCCGCGACGTGCAGCGTGATCTGGTACCGGGTCCGGACGGTGCCGATCGGGAACACGGGCAGCGCGCCCTGCGTCGACTCGGCGACACCGGGGCCGCCGATGACGTGGCGGCGCGCGGCGGACACCAGGTCGCCGAGGACGGCCGAGGCGGTCTCGACGCCGCCGGCGCCGGCGCCGTAGAACATGAGGTCGCCCGCGGCCTCGGCCTCGACGAACACGGCGTTCTTCGCGCCGTGGACACTGGCGAGCGGGTGCGACTCGGGCACGAGGGCCGGGTACACGCGGGCGCTGACGCCCTCGGTGCCGTCCTCGTCGGTCAGGCGCTCGGCGGTCGCGAGGATCTTCACGACGTACCCGGCCTTCCGTGCGGCCCGGACCTGCTCGATCGTCACCGAGGTGATGCCCTCGCGGTGGACGGCAGCGAGCGGGACCGAGGTGTGGAACGCGAGCGAGGCCAGGATCGCGGCCTTCTGCGCGGCGTCGTAGCCCTCGACGTCGGCGGTGGGGTCGGCCTCGGCGTACCCGAGCTCGGTCGCGGTCGCGAGGGCGTCCTCGAAGGTCGCGCCCTCCCTGTCCATCAGGTCGAGGATGAAGTTCGTGGTGCCGTTGACGATGCCCATGATGCGCACGATGCGGTCCCCGGCGAGCGAGTCGTGCAGCGGTCGGATGATCGGGATCGCGCCGGCGACGGCGGCCTCGTAGTAGAGCTGCGCGCCCACTTGCTCCGCCGCGGCGAAGAGCTCCGGGCCGTGCGTCGCGAGGAGCGCCTTGTTGCCGGTCACGACGTCCGCGCCGGACTGCAGCGCCTGCAGCACGAGCGTGCGCGCGGGCTCGATGCCGCCGATCAGCTCGACGACGATGTCCGCGCCGAGGATCAGCGATTCCGCGTCCGTCGTGAAGAGCTCCGCCGGCAGGTCGACGTCCCGCTGGGCATCGACGTCGCGGACGGCGATCCCGACGAGCTCGAGGCCGGCTCCGGCACGCGAGGCCAGTTCGTCACCGTGCTCGAGGAGCAGCCGCGCGACCTGGGAACCGACCGAGCCGGCTCCGAGCAGCGCGACGCGGACGTTGCGGTATTCGATCATCTGGTGCGGGTCCTGTTCGTGGGGAGTCGGGTCGTTGCCGCGGGGTCAGGCCCCGGGCACGACCCCGGTGTCGCGGGCGAGGAGGTCGTCGATCGACTCGCCCCGGACGAGGATACGGGCTGCACCGTCGGCGACGGCGACGACGGGCGGGCGGCCCACGTGGTTGTAGTTGCTCGCGAGGCTCCAGCAGTAGGCACCCGTCGCGGCTACGGCGAGCAGGTCGCCGCGGTGCACGTCGCCGGGCAGGTACTCGTCGTTCACGACGATGTCGCCGCTCTCGCAGTGCTTGCCGACGACGCGGGTGAGCACGGCCGGGGCGTCCGAGGTGCGGGCGAGCCGTGCGGTGTAGTCGGCGCCGTACAGGGCGGGTCGGGCGTTGTCGCTCATGCCGCCGTCGACGGAGACGTAGGTGCGGGTGGCGGACTCCTGCTCCGACGACTCCAGCGTCACGGGCTTGATCGTGCCGACCCGGTACAGCGTGATCCCGGGCGGGCCGACGATGTACCGGCCCGGCTCCACCGCGATCTCCGGCACCGGGACGTCCCGTTCGGCGCAGGCCTCGGCCACGATGGTCGCGAGCGCGTCGGCGACGTCCTCCGGCGCGAAGGCCGAGTCGGCCTCGGTGTAGTCGATGCCCCAGCCGCCGCCGAGGTTGAGCTCGGGCACCGGGCCGGACTCGACCAGGGTCGCGTGCACGTCCATCAGGCGCCGAGCGGCTTCGCGGAAGCCGGACTCGTCGAAGATCTGCGAGCCGATGTGCGAGTGCAGCCCGACGAACGCCAGGGACGGCTGCGCCCGGACCGCTGCCGCTGCGTCGACCGCCTCGGACAACGGGATGCCGAACTTCTGGTCCTCGCGCGCGGTGGCGAGGTACTCGTGCGTCGAGGCGTGGACGCCGCTGTTGATCCGGATCCGCACGCGCTGCACGACCCCGGCTGCGGCGGCCGCCCGTGCGACGCGCTGCACCTCTTCGTGGCTGTCGAGGACGATCGTGCCGACACCGACATCGACCGCGCGGGCGATCTCGGCGTCGGACTTGTCGTTGCCGTGGAAGCCGAGCATCGCCGGGTCGACCCCGCCGGCCAGCGCCACCGCGAGCTCCCCGCCCGTGCAGACGTCCACGCGCAGGTCGGCGGCGGCCATCCACCCGGCGACGTGCGTCGTCAGGAACGCCTTGCCGGCGTAGTAGACGTGCGCCCGGGTGCCGATGCGCTCGAACGCCTCGGTGAAGGCGTTCCGCACGCGGACCGCCCGCGACTGCACGTCGTGTTCGTCCACCACGTAGAGGGGCGAGCCGTACTGCGCCACCAGATCGGACGCGGTCAGCCCGCCGACGGCGAGCTCGCCGTCGTCGGTGCGCGTCGCGGACGCGGGCCAGATGCGCGCCTCGAGCGCGGACGGGTCCGTCGGGAACCGCAGTCGCTGCGGGGCAAGGGGGTTCTCGCTCACGGGACCCGATCCTACCGAGCCGAGCCGTGCCTCCAGGCCGTGTGACGCACCCCGTCGGCTACGAGCACTTGCCGACCGTCTGGAGGCCCTGCTCGTTGAGCGGCAGCGAGTCGGCCGTGACCCGCACCGAGGCCTGCGACGACGTGATGTCGAGCGAGCGCACCCGGAGCTGCGACGGCAGGAACCGGGCGGTGCAGACCTCGACCGGCACGTTCGTGACACCAGGGATCGAGTCCACCTTGAGGCCGAGCGCCGAGTTCGTGATCCGCACTGTCTTCGGCGTGATCGTGATGCCCTTGCCGTCGTCCTGCGCGACGACGGCGCCCTTCGCGGCGTACGTGATGTCGTACCCGAGCACCGCGCTCGTGCCGGACAGTTCGACGCCGCCGTCGGCCAGGCTGAGCCGGTCGAACAGCGGGCTGTACTTCGCCAGGTCCTTCACGCTCGACGATGCGAGCGTGACGTGCCCGTCGACGTCGCGCACGTCGCCCTTGCCGTCGATCGGCACGTCGTGCGCGGTGACGTCGGCGGCGAGCGGGACGCCGTCGATCGTCAGCTTCTCGGAGGAGATCTCGACCTCGTCGAGGGACCCGCCGATGAGCTGCGGGATGACGACGCCGTTCGCGTGCGCCTGGACCGTGCCGGTCGCTCCGGCGGGCAGCGACTGCTCCACCTGCTGGGCGATCATGCGGTCGACGACACCGCGCAGGACGAACTCGGCGACGACCACGAGCACGGCCAGCACGACCACGACGACGATGAGGACGACGGGCCAGCGGCGGCCCTTCCGGGTGGGCTCGGTGGCGGCGGACATGCGTCCCACCTTGCCAGGGTCCCCCGGCAGCCAGCCTGGAGGCGCGGCGTGCGCCCGGCGCGCGCGTCGCGGCGGGCGCGGGGTCGCGCGGGGCGCGGGGCGCGGGGCGCCGCCTGCGGGCGCGCGGGGCGCGGGGGCGCCGCGTGCGCGCGCCGCACAACGAAAGTCACCCCGAGCCGCGGCGATGCGCGGCTCGGGGTGACTTCGGTTGTGCGACGGGTCGCGGGGCGCGCGGCGCGCAGCGCTGCGCGCGCGGCGCGCAGCGCGCTACATGCGCTCGGGCGCCGTCACCCCGAGCAGCCCGAGGCCGTTGCGGACGACCTGCCCGGTGGCGTCGTTCAGCCAAAGGCGCGTGCGGTGCAGGTCCGTCACGGCCTCGTCGCCGAGCGGCGTCACGCGGCAGGAGTCGTACCAGCGGTGGTACAGCCCCGCCAGCTGCTCGATGTAGCGGGCGATGCGGTGCGGCTCGCGCAGTTCCGCGGCCTGCCGCACCACGCGCGGGTACTCGGCGAGGGCACCGAGGAGGGCGCCCTCGGTCTCGTGCGTCAGGAGCGAGGCGTCGAAGGCCGAACGGTCCACCCCGGACGCGGCGGCGTTCCGGGCGACCGACTGCGTGCGGGCGTGGGCGTACTGCACGTAGAAGACGGGGTTGTCGTTCGTGCGCTTCACGAGCAGGTCGAGGTCGATGTCGATCGCGGTGTCGCTGGCGAACCGGACGAGCGAGTACCGGCCGGCGTCCACGCCGACGGCGTCGACGAGGTCCTCCATCGTGACGATCGTGCCCGCGCGCTTCGACATGCGCATCGGCTCGCCGTCCTTGAGCAGGTTGACCATCTGGCCGATGAGGATCTCGAGGTTCTTGCCCGGCTCGTCGCCGAAGGCCGCACACATCGCCATCATCCGGCCGACGTAGCCGTGGTGGTCGGCGCCGAGCATGATGAGGTTCCGGTCGAAGCCGCGCTCGCGCTTGTCGAGGTAGTACGCCAGGTCGCCCGCGATGTACGCCGGCTCACCGTCGGACTTGATGACGACGCGGTCGCGGTCGTCGCCGAAGTCGGTGGTGCGGAGCCACTCGGCACCCTCGGCCTCGTACATCACGCCCGCCGACCGCAGTCGCTCGATGGCGCGCTCGACGGCCTTCGACTCGTGCAGGGCGTTCTCGTGGAAGTACACGTCGAAGTCGACGCCGAAGTCGTGCAGCGACGACTTGATGTCGGCGAACATGAACTCGACGCCCTCGCGGCGGAAGACCTCCTGCGCCTCGTCGCGCGGCAGGTCGCGCACGTCGATGGCCGGCTCGAGGGTCTCGATGACCCGCGCCGCGATCTCCGCGATGTAGGCGCCGCCGTAGCCGTCCTCCGGCGTGGGCTCACCGAGCGCCGAGGCGACGAGGGAGCGGGCGAAGCGGTCGATCTGCGCGCCGTGGTCGTTGAAGTAGTACTCGCGGGTGACCATGCCGCCCTGCGCCTGGAACACGCGAGCGAGGCTGTCGCCCACCGCGGCCCAGCGCACGCCGCCCATGTGGATCGGCCCGGTCGGGTTCGCGGACACGAACTCGAGGTTGATCCGGACGCCGTCGTACAGGTCGCCGTCGCCGAAGACCGAGCCGGACTCGACGATCGTGCGGGCGATCTCCCCCGCGGCCGCGGCCTCGAGCGTGATGTTGATGAACCCCGGACCGGCGACGTCGACCGTGTCCACGCCGTCGAGCTCGGTCAGCTCGCCGGCGATCTCGGTCGCGAGCTCGCGCGGGTTCGTGCCGAGGCGCTTCGCGAGCTGCATCGCCGCGTTCGACGCCCAGTCGCCGTGCGCCCGGTTCTTCGGACGCTCGAGCTCCACGTGGGACTCGTCGATCGTCACGGCGTCGGAGGCACCTCGTCGCTCGACGATCCCGGTCAGGATCGACAGGTACGCGGCGGAGAGTTCGGCAGGAGTCACGAGGGTCGAGTCTACCGGGACGCCCACGGTCCTCTCCGGCCGATGCACCATCATGTCGGGATGACCTCCCGCAGCCGCGTCCGGGCGATCGGCGTCGCCCTGCTCACCGTGTCCGCGTCCGTGTCCCTCGTGGCGTGCTCCGGCGGTGGCGACGCGAGCCCGAGCGCCACCGCGGGCCCCGTCGGCAAGCGGGTCACGCAGACGTGCGGCGAGCTGCTGCCGTCCGGGTCCCTCGACGTCTACGGGAAGACCTTCACGATCGACCGCGACTACCGCCCGGCAAAGGGGTCCCCTGCCGCGCGGATCGCCGAGCAGCGCGGCCGCGTCTGCCGCTGGGTGGCGACCGACGACGCCGCCACGACCGTCACGCTGGCCGTCGCCGACCTGCCTGAGAAGTCGCTCACGAACCTCAAGGACGCCCTCTACGAGCGGGGCGGCTCGGTGCCCACCTACCGCGTCGAGGGGTACTTCTCCCTCACCGACGGCGTCGGCCGCGCCGACGCCTTCGCCGACCCGTACTGGATCACCGCGTCGTCTCCCCTGTTCACGGAGCCCGGCGGCGCGCAGCCGGTCATCGACGCGGTCCGGGGCGTCGTGCAGCCGGGTGCGTCCGCGACGCCGGCCGGCTGACGCGACGACCCACTGCCTGGAGGCGCGTGGCGGCGCCGCCACGCGCCTCCTGGCCGACACGCGGAGACGGACGCACCGTGTCCTGGGCGCCGTCGTCGACCTGCTACGGTTGATCCCACCCAGGGCCCCCATAGCTCAGGGGATAGAGCACTGCCCTCCGGAGGCAGGGGCGGAGGTTCGAATCCTCCTGGGGGCACAGTCACATCCCCGCGCAAGCAGGTGTCTTCGCTTCGCACAGTCACCTGCGCGCGATGGCAGCTGCGCGCGATGCGGATCAGGGCCGTGATCCGCCGTCGATCCACGCGCGGAGCACGGCGAGGTCCGATGGCGGCCATGCACCGTCACACGGCATCGTGCCGTCGGCCAGTCGAGCGAAGATCGCGTCCTGGTGCCGGCGCACGTCGTCGACGTTCCAGAGGTCGAACGCCCGCAGCATGCTGTCACGGTCCTGCTGCCGGAACAGCGGCCGGACGTCGGTGGCGAAGCCCGGCGACGCGGGCGTGGGATCGGTCATCTCGGTGGACTCCTGTCGGTCTTCGGGTGGTGTGGGCGAATCCGGGTCAGGCCCGTCCGGGGGCGTCACCGACGTGCGTGGACACGCCCGTGGAGCCCGTCGTGCTCGGGGTGGCGCTCCGGAACGAGACGGCGACCACGACCAGCGCGAGCGCCATGGCGCACGCCGAGACGAGGAACGCGGTCGCGTAGCCCGTGGCGGTCGACGCGCCCGTCGCGGTCCGGGTGGCTGCGATGGTGGCGAGCGTCGCGACGCCGAGGGCCGCGCCGATCTGCTGCGCGGTCGTCAACAGGCTCGCTCCTTCGCCCTGCACCGCGGCGGGGATGTCCGCGGTCGCGGCGATGGACAGCGCCGGCAGCAGGACGCCGATCCCGAGCGCCGTGAGGACCAGGCCGGGCAGCACGTTGGCGAGGTACGTCGCCTCGGGGGACAGCAACGAGAACACCGTCTGCCCCGCGACGATCAGCGCCACCCCCGTCAGCGCGGTCGGCCGCAGGCCCACCCGGGCGATGACCCGGCGGGCGACGAGCGACGACAGCACCACGATCAGGACGGTCGCCGGCAGCAGCGCGAGCCCGGTCGCCAGTGGGTCGAAGCGGAGGACCGTCTGGAGGAACAGCGAGACGAAGTAGACGTACCCCGCGAGCACCGCGCCGGTGATCACCATGGTCACGAGCGCTCCGCGTCGCATCCGTGATGCGAGGACGGTCCGCGGGACCAACGGGTTCCGCGACCGTGCCTGCAGGACGACGAAGGTCGCCGCGAGTGCGAGTCCGACGACGACCGGCACGACGGTGGACGGACTCGTCGGTCCGGCCGTCTCGAGGGCGCTGAGCCCCAGGATCACGGACGCGATCGCAGCGGTGACGAGCAGCGACGGCCCGACGCGGAGCGACCCCCGGTCGGTGCTGACGCGCGGTGCCACCACCCGGGGGACGAGCACGAGCAGGGCGATGATGACCGGGACGTTGATCACGAAGATGCTGCGCCACCCGACCAGCTGGACGAGCAGCCCACCGAGCACGATCCCAGCCGTCCCGCCGGCGGCGGTGGCCGCCTGCCAGATGCCGAGCGCGCGGACCCGCGCCGGACCGTCCGCGAACCGGAGTGTGAGGGACGAGAGCGCTGCGGGGGCGATGAGCGCCCCCGCGGCCCCCTGCACGAAGCGGGCGGCGACGAGCCACTCCGGCGCCGGTGCGAGCCCGCACCCGAGCGAGGCGACGCCGAACAGCGCGAGCCCGATGAGCAGGACCCGCCGCTGACCGAACACGTCCCCTGCCCTGCCGCCCAGCAGCAGGAGCGACCCGAAGGTGAGGGCGTACCCGGTCACGATCCACTGCAGCCCCGACGCTGAGAACCCGAGTCCCGAGCGGATAGTCGGGAGCGCGACGTTCACCACACTGAAGTCGAGCTGCAGGACGAACTGGGCGGCGCACAGCACGAGCAGGGTCGCAGTCGCCCGCGGGGCGGAAGCGGCGGCAGGCGCCGACTCGGTGGTCACCGGGGCTCGGCTCGCACGGCGAACAGGTTCCCGAACGGGTCGAGCAGCTGGCAGAGCCGCTCCCCCGTGAACACCGTCTTCGGCCCCCGGTGTGCGACGGCACCGTTCGCGACCCAGTCCTCGACGACGGCGTCGACGTCGGGAACGGTCCAGTACGGGACCGTGCCCGAGGGCCCCGGTGTGTTCAGCTCGTCGGTCCGGTGCAGCGTGAAGCGGACGCCGCCGATGTCGAACGCGACGAGCGCGCCGCCGCGGACGACCGGTTCGCGGCGGAGCCTCGCCGAGTACCAGGCGACCGCGGCGTCGAGGTCGTCCACGAACAGGAACACGTTGCCGACGGGGCCGATCGTGAGCGGGGTTGCGGGGTCCTCAGGCATGCGGGTTCTCCTTCGTCGTGGGCTGGTGCGGCGGTGGCGTCGGCGCTCCGGTGTCGTCGGTGGTTCCGGTGTCGTCGGTCTCGCCGGCGAAGTAGTGGTGCCAGCGCGGCGCTCCCTCGCACGCGGCGAGGGCCCGCGCCTCGATCTCACGGTCGCGCCCGGTGGAGCGCTGGGTCTGCTGACGCCGGTACTCGCTCCACGACGGCAGCATGAAGGTCTCGAGCCGCACGTCCTCCTCCTCGCCGCTGCGGTACAGCCGCCAGCGGAAGGCGCCGGTCCGGCGTCGGGAGGCGCCGAGCGCGGTCATCGCCTCCTGGAACTCGTGCCGTGACGCCGCGCGGACCGTGTAGGCCACCGTGATCAGCACCGGACCGTCCGACGGCGCCGGTTCGAACAGGAGGGTCGGCGAGTCCCAGGCGAGGCGGGCGGACCGGTCGATCACCCCGGTGCCCGGCAGGAGCGGCAGCCGGAGCACGCTGACCGCCACGAGCGCGAGCATCACCGCCGAGACGGTGAGCGCGAGCGGGGTGCCGATGGCCGAGGCGAGCGCACCCCACAGCACCGAGCCCACCGCCATCGTCCCCATGAAGACGAGGATGTACGTCGCCGCACCGCGTGAGCGCACCCACTGCGGCAGGGTGAGCTGCAGCGCCGTGTTCAGGACGGTGAGCGTGCCGATCCACGCGATGCCCGCCAGCACGAGCAGCAGCAGGGTGGGCACCAGCGGCAGGGACGCCGCAGCCGCCGCTCCCGCCGCGTACAGCAGCGCACTGATCGCAATGATCCAGTTGTCCGAGAGTCGTCGGCGCGCGGCGGGCAGCAGCACGATGCCGAGGACGGCGCCGACGCCCGGCCCGGTCAGCAGCAGTCCGTACCCGCTCGACCCCAGGTGCAACCGGGTCGCGGTGAGCGGGAGCAGTGCCCAGAGCGCGCTCGCCGGCAGCGCGAACAGCGCAGAGCGGAGCAGGATCCGCCGCACGAGGTGCGCCGACGCCACGTAGCGCAGCCCGGCGGCGAGCGCGGGTCCGAAGTGCTCGCGGTCCTCGAGGCCGGCCTGCGGGGGCCGCTTCCACCACAGCAGGGCCGCGACGGCGACGAGGAACGAGAGCGCGTTGATGCCGAAGACGACCGGAGCACCGAACGCCGACAGCACCACACCAGCCAGGGCCGGACCGATCGCACGCGCGCCGTTGACGGTGAGGCCGCCGAGCGCCGCCGAGGCACCGATCTGCTCGCGTGGGACGAGCTCGGGCTGGATCGCCTGCCACGCGGGCGAGGTGAGGGTCGACGAGACGCCGAGCAGGAACGTGAACCCGAGGAGCAGCACCGCGGTCAGCGCGCCGGTGGCGGAGATCGCGGCGAGCGCGCCGGCGAGCACCGCACTGGCCACGGAGCCCGCGATGAGGAGTCGACGCCGGTCGTACGAGTCGGCCAGCACCCCGGCCAGCAGGGAGAGGAGCACCGCGGGTGCGAGGCTCGCGGTCTGCACGAGGGCGATCACGGTCGGACCGGCCGATGCCTCAACGAGGAACCACTGCGCGCCGACCGTCTGCATCCAGCCGCCGATGTTGCTGCCGAGCTGCGCGAACCACAGGACGCGGAACGCGGTGCTCGCCATCGGCGCCCACGCGGACGCCGACGCTCGCGGGGCGCTCGCCGTGGGGGTCGTGCGCGGCGCTCCGCTCACCGGTGCTCGACCTCGAGTGCCTGCGCGAGGAACGCGAGCGATCCGGGGAGGGCGTGGTCGGTGTAGCCCTCGGCGTGCCGGAGGCCCGGGATCAGCTGCAGGGTGCTCGGTACGCCGACCGCGGCGAGCGCTGCCTGCAGGGCGATCGGGTCCGACCGTGGGACCCACTCCTCGAGGGAGTTGGCGAGGTACACCGGGCCCGTCGACGCCGTGACGTGCCCGACCGTGGATGCGCCGTCGAGCGCCGATCGATCGCCGCCGACCTCCTGCAGGATCACCCAGCGGAGGAATGCGTCGTCCCGCCCGGTCTGGTCGATGTCCGCGCTGCGCATCGCGTCGAGGTCCTGCGTCGTCGGCGCGGCGTCGACCGTGCCGTCGGTCGCTCGGATGATGTCCGCGAGGCCGAAGATCCCCGACCAGCTCACGGCGGGGCGGCCGGTCGCGATGCCGCCCTCGACGGCGAGGTTGCCGCCGGCGGATCCCCCGAAGAACGCGACCTTGCTCCGGTCGAACGGGACGTCGGACTGCAGCGCCCACTCGTACGCGGTCAGCACGTCGTCCCTGCTGGCGGGGAACACGTCGGTCGGCGCCAGCCGGTAGTTCGGCACGAAGACGGTGTACCCGGCGTCCACGAGCCGCGCGGAGAGTCCGTCCTCCTTGGCCTTGTCCCCGCGGAACCAGCCGCCGCCGTGCACCAGCACGACGGCGCCGACGCTCGCGGGCGATCCGGGGCCCGGACGGTGCACGTCGAGGACCAGTGACTCGTGCTGGTCCGAGTACCGCACGTCGCGGTCGATGCGTGGCGGCTGCGGTGTGGGCATCCGATGACGACCTTCCTCGAGCTCCCGGCGCCCGACCGGGCAGGGGTACGGATCCGATTGTGATCGACTGCGGCACGGGACGGTTGGGTCAGATGACTCGATGCGGGTCGGGTCCGCCCGGTAGCGTTCCGGCATGACGATGACGTTCCCGGAGCCCGAGGTCCACGCACTCCGAGGCGGGCCGACGCTCGGGTGGGGCGTGATCGGCCCCGGGGAGATCGCGAACGACTTCACGGCCACGCTGCACGCGAACTCGGACCAGCGCGTCGTCGCCGTGGGGTCCCGCTCCCCCGAGCGTGCCGCCGCCTTCGCCGGACGCCACGGCGTCCCCGGGGTGCACGGCTCGTACGAGGCCCTCGTCGCGGACCCCACGGTCGACGTCGTCTACGTGGCTTCCCCGCACCCGCAGCACCTCGGGCACGCGCTGCTCGCGATCGCCGCGGGCAAGCACGTCCTCGTCGAGAAGCCGATGACGACCTCGGCCGCGGACACCCGCACCCTCGCCGACGCCGCACGGGCCGCGGGCGTCCTGGCGATGGAGGCGATGTGGACCCGGTACCTGCCCGGCTCCACGGTGATCGCCCGCCTGCTCGCGGACGGCGCCCTCGGCGACGTCCGGCTCGCGACGGTGGACGTCGGCTGGCCGCACGACCCGGACCCGGCCGACCGCATGTTCGATCCCGCCGCCGGCGGGGGCGCGCTCCTCGATGCCGGTGTCTACGGGCACTGGTTCGCACGGTTCGCCACCGGCGCCCCGGTGACCAGCCGCACGACGGGGGTGGTCTCGGATCGCGGGGTCGACCTCCAGTCCGTCACCGTGTCGACGGCGGACGGTGGCGCGCAGGCGGTGGTGGCCACGTCGATGACGGCGTGGACGCCGGGGCTCGCGGCCATCGCGGGCAGCCGGGCCACCGTGCGGTACACCGACCACTTCGTGTTCCCGGCGTCGTTCGCGGTGCACCACCGGGGCGGGGAGGACCGCTGGGCGGAGCCGACCGGGCTGCGAGGGCGACAGGGACTCGTGTGGCAGGCGGCCGCGCTCGCCCGGTACGTGGCGGACGGCCGGACGGAGTCGCCGGTGCACTCGCTCGAGGACTCGATCGGGACCGCGGGGGCGCTCGACGCGGCCCGTGCCGACCTCGGCACCGGGGCCGCGGCGTCTGTTTCCGAACGCGACACCTCGACCCCCTAGGATCACGGGCCGGTCGACCACCCGGCCGGGAAGAGGACTCGATGACCAGCGCCACCACCAGCGCCACCGGGAACCCGCAGGCGGAACTCGCCGCCGGCGACCGTGCACCGGCGCCCCGGACCCTGCTCGACGTCCTCTCCGCCACCGCGGCCGAGCACCCGGACGCCCTCGCGCTCGAGGACCCGGCCGGCACCCTCGACTACGCGACCCTGCTGGAGCGGGTGCACGAGCAGGCGGACGACTTGGCACGGCGCGGGGTCCGGCGCGGCGACCGGGTCGGGGTGCGGATCCCCTCCGGCGGACGCGACCTGTACGTGTCGATCCTGGCGGTGCTCGCCGCGGGTGCTGCGTACGTGCCGGTGGACGCCGACGACCCCGAGGAGCGCGCGACCCTGGTGTTCGGCGAGGCCGCCGTCGTCGGCGTGATCGGCGCCGGCGGGGTGCTGCGACGGTCGGGGGCGCCCGATGCCGAGCCGTCCCCGGTCGTCGACCCCGCGGCGAGCGCCGACGCCCCCACGCTCGAGGACGACGCGTGGATCATCTTCACGTCGGGGTCGACCGGGGTGCCGAAGGGCGTCGCGGTGACGCACCGGTCGGCGGCGGCGTTCGTCGACGCCGAGGCGCGGATGTTCCTGCAGGCGGCGCCGATCGGGCCGGGCGACCGGGTGCTGGCGGGGCTGAGCGTGGCGTTCGACGCGTCGTGCGAGGAGATGTGGCTGGCGTGGGGGCACGGGGCGTGCCTGGTGCCGGCGCCGCGGTCGCTGGTGCGGACCGGGGTGGACCTGGGGCCGTGGCTCATCGCGCACGGGATCACGGTCGTGTCGACGGTGCCGACCCTCGCGGCGCTCTGGCCGGACGACGCCCTCGAGCAGGTGCGTCTCGTCATCTTCGGCGGTGAGGCGTGCCCGCCGGAGCTCGCGGCGCGGATCGCGAGCCGGGGGCGTGAGGTGTGGAACACGTACGGTCCGACCGAGGCGACGGTGGTGGCGTGCGGTGCCCTGCTGGACGGGAGCACGCCGATCCGGATCGGGCTGCCGCTCGACGGGTGGGACCTGGCGGTGGTCGACGCCGCGGGGCAGCGGGTCGAGCCGGGTGGTGTCGGGGAGCTGGTGATCGGCGGGGTGGGGCTCGGCCGGTACCTCGACCCGGCGAAGGACGCGGAGAAGTACGCGCCGTTCCCGGAGCTCGGGTGGGCGCGGGCGTACCGGAGCGGTGACCTGGTGCGGTACGACCCCGAGGGGCTGGTGTTCCAGGGGCGGGCGGACGACCAGGTGAAGCTCGGTGGGCGGCGGATCGAGCTCGGTGAGATCGACGCGGCACTGCAGGCGCTCGACGACGTGGCGGGTGGTGCCGCGGTGGTGCAGCGGACCCCGGCCGGCAACCAGGTGCTCGTCGGCTACGTCGCCCCGGTGGCGGGGGCATCCGTCGACGTGGCCGCGGCGAACGCCCGGCTGCGCGAGGAGCTGCCGGCAGCGCTCGTGCCGCTGCTCGCGGTGGTGGACGCCCTGCCGACGCGGACGTCCGGCAAGGTGGACCGCGCAGCACTGCCGTGGCCGCTGCCCGGATCGGGGTCGCCCGGGTCGGCCGGGGCCGCCGTGCTGCCGGACACGGTGGCGTGGATCGCGGAGCGGTGGTCGGCGATCCTCGGTGTGCCGGTCGCGAGCGTCGACGACGACTTCTTCGCGCACGGCGGCGGTTCGCTGACGGCGGCGCAGCTCGTGTCCGCGATCCGGGAGCGGTTCCCGACCACGACGGTGGCGGACGTGTACGACCACCCGCGGATCGGAGCGCTCGCGGACGCGCTCGACGACTCCGGGCCGACGGTCTCGGTCCCCCGCGACGTGCGTCCGGTGCCGCCGGCGACCGGGTTCGTGATGACGCTGCTCGGGCTGCCCGTGCAGGTGCTCCGCGGGCTGCGGGTCCTCAGCTGGACGGCGCTCGTCGCAGCGGTCCTGCACGCGACGACCCTGCCGTGGCTGCCGGTGCTGCCGTGGCCGGTGCTGGTCGTCGCGCTGCTGCTGTTCGTGACGCCGGTGGGGAAGATGGCGATCACCGTCGTGCTCGCGCGGCTCCTGCTGGCGGGCGTCCGTCCCGGCGACCACCCACGCGGCGGGTCCGTGCACCTGCGGGTGTGGCTGGCGGAGCGGATCGCCGAGGCGGTGGACGGCCCGTCGACGGCGGGCGCTCCGTGGATCAGCTACTACGCGCGGGCGCTCGGTGCCCGGATCGGCGCCGACGTCGACCTGCACACGCTGCCGCCGGTGACCGGGATGCTCACGATCGGCAAGCGTGCCTCGATCGAGCCCGAGGTCGACCTCGCCGGGCACTGGGTGGACGGCGACGTCTTCCGGCTCGGGCACGTGCGGGTCGACGCCGACGCCGTGGTGCACAGCCGGACGACGCTGCTCCCCGGGGCACACGTCGGCGTGGGTGCCGAGGTCGAGGCCGGGTCGGCCGTGACCGGCCGGGTCCCCGACGGCGAACGCTGGGCGGGTTCGCCGGCGGAACGCATCGGGTCGGCCCGACACGACCGGGAGGCGCGCCCCGCCACCCGACGCCGGTGGCTGCTGGCGTACGGGGCCGGGTCGGTGGCCGTGGCCGGCTTGCCGGTGATCGGCGTCGCCGCCGGGTTGGCGGTCGCGTGGCTCCTCGTCGGGACGGCGGACTCGCTCGGCGAGGCGCTGCTCCGCGCCCTGGTCTCGGTGCCGCTCGCGACGGTCGTGGCGGGTGCCGTGTACGCGCTGCTCGTGGTCGTGTCGGTGCGGTTGCTCGGCATCGGCCTGGTCGAGGGCCGCCACCCGGTGCGGTCCCGGATCGGGTGGCAGGCGTGGTCGACCGAACGGGTGCTCGACGCCGCGCGCACACTGCTGTTCCCCCTGTACGCGTCGCTCGTGACCCCGGTGTGGCTCCGGCTGCTCGGGGCGAAGGTCGGGCGGAACACCGAGATCTCGACGGTGCTGCTCATCCCCTCGCTGACCCAGATCGCCTCGGGGGCGTTCCTCGCCGACGACACGATGGTCGCCACCTACGAACTGGGCGGCGGGCGCATCCGGATCGGCCGCTCGAAGATCGGACGGCGCGCGTTCCTCGGCAACAGCGGCATGTCCGGCGCCGGCCGATCGGTGCCCCGCGAAGCCCTGGTCGCCGTGCTGTCCGCCGTGCCGAAGAAGGCCAAGCGCGGCTCGTCGTGGCTCGGGTCACCCCCGGTCCGGCTCCGGCGCGCGACCGCGGAGTTCGACGAGGAACGCACCTTCCGGCCGCCGCGGTCGCTCAAGGTCGCGCGCGGGTGCTGGGAACTGCTCCGCCTCGTCGCACCGATGGTGTCGGCCGCCATCGCCCTCGGCGTCGTCGGCAGCCTGCTCGCGCTCTGGTCCGCCGTCGGCATCGGCTGGACCGTCCTCCTCGCCGGCCCGGTGCTCATCGTCGCCGGCGCCGTCGCCGCCCTCGTCTCCACCGTCGCGAAGTGGGTGTTCGTCGGCCGGATCGCCGCGCGGGAACACCCGCTCTGGTCGTCGTTCGTCTGGCGCAACGAGGTGCAGGACACCTTCGTGGAGACCGTCGCACGGCCGTGGTTCGCCGAGCAGGCCACCGGGACGCCGGCGCTCGCCGCCTGGCTGCGGAGCCTCGGGGCGATGATCGGGCGCGGGACCTGGCTCGAGACGTACTGGCTGCCCGAGGCCGACCTGGTCACGATCGGCGCCGGCGCGTCGGTCGCACGCGGCACCGTCGTGCAGACGCACCTGTTCCACGACCGGGTCATGCAGCTGGACACGGTGACGCTCGCCGCGGGTGCGACCCTCGGCCCGCACAGCGTCGTCCTGCCCGCGGCGGGCATCGGCACCGGGGCGACCGTCGGCCCGGCGTCGCTCGTGATGCGCGGCGAGCAGGTGCCCGGCGGGACCCACTGGGCGGGCAACCCCATCGCTCCGTGGACATCCGGAGCACCCGCCGTGGCAGACTGACCGGCACCGTGACCCCGACGAACGCCGTGCCGACGACCGCTGCCCCCGACCCGTACACCCCGCACAGCGGCGACCGGCGGTGGGACGCCCGCCACTACGACCTCCGACTGGAGTACCGGGTCGCGACGAACCGCCTCGACGCGACCGCCACCGTCACCGCCCGCGCCGTCGAGGACCTCGACCGCGTCGTGCTCGACCTGCACGGCCTGACCGTGGAGCGGGTCGACGTCGACGGCAAGCGCGCGAAGAAGACCTCGACGGCGACGCACAAGCTCACCGTGACACCGGCCGCGCCGATCGCCGCGGGGACCGAGTTCACGGTGCACGTGAAGTACCGCGGCACCCCGCACCCGCTCCGGAGCCCCTGGGGCCAGATCGGCTGGGAGGAGCTGACCGACGGCGTCATCGTCGCGGCGCAGCCCACCGGGGCGCCGTCCTGGTTCCCGTGCAACGACCGACCGGACGACAAGGCCACCTACCGGTTCGAGATCACGGCCGACGCGGCGTACGACGTCGTCGCGAACGGCGACCTGCTCGGCAAGGAGCGCGCCCGCGGCGGCACGACGTGGACCTACGCCACGACGGAGCCGATGGCCACGTACCTGGCGACCGTGCAGATCGGCCGCTACCGGACGACGAAGCTCCGCGGCGCGGACGTCCCCGTCACGTTGCACCACCCCGCCGACCTCGCCGGCGCCGCGAAGACCGACTTCGGCCGGGTGCCGGACATGCTCGCGCTCTACGCCGACCGGTTCGGCCCCTACCCGTTCCCGGCGTACGGCGTCGTGGTGACCGACGACGAGCTCGAGATCCCGCTCGAGGCGCACGGTCTCGCCGTCTTCGGGCGGAACCACGTCGACGGGGAGCACGGCACCGACCGGCTCATCGCGCACGAGCTCGCCCACCAGTGGTTCGGCAACTCCGTCACCGTCGCCCGCTGGCGGGACATCTGGCTGCACGAGGGCTTCGCCTGCTACGCGGAGTGGCTGTGGTCGGAGCACCGCGGCGGGGACTCTGCGGACGTCCTGGCCGAGCGGTACCGGCAGGGCCTGCTCGACCAGCCCCAGGACCTCGTCGTCGGCGACCCGGGAGCCGCCGACATGTTCGACGACCGGGTCTACAAGCGCGGCGCACTGGCGCTGCACGCCGTCCGCCGGTCGATCGGCGACGACGCGTTCTTCGGCGGGCTCTGGACGATCACCGAACGGCATCGGTACGGGTCCGTCCGACCCGAGGACGTGCTGGCGGCGTTCGCCGAGGCCGCGGGTACCGGCGTCGCGGCGGTGCGAGCGCTGACGGCGCCGTGGATCGAGGAGCCCGGGGTCCCGTCGCTCGGGCGCTAGCCGGCGGTCTCGGCCAGGTCCGGTTCGCTGACCTCGGCCCACACGGCGTCGAGCGACAGACCGACGACGCCGGCGACGGCCGCGATCGTCGAGAAGGCCGGCGTCGCGATCCGCCCCGTCTCGATCTTCCGCAGGGTCTCGGGCGAGATGCCGGCCGCGAGCGCCGTGTCGAGCATCGAGCGCGGACCACGAGCACGGCGGAGCAGCGCACCGAGGCGGCGACCACGAGCGACCTCGTCGGGGCTGAGCGGGAGTCGGACCATGCCCCGACACTAATACCGGTCGAACAGTACCGGGCAGACAATACCGGTATGGTCATACCATGATCGAGATCCTCACCCCGGCCGAGGTCGACCGTGCCCGCGCCACCGGTGCCCTCGTCGGCACGATCCTGCAGACCCTGCGCGACCGCACCCGGGTCGGCACCAACCTGCTCGAGATCGACGGCTGGGCGCGGACGATGATCGAGGACGCCGGCGCCGACTCCTGCTACGTCGACTACGCGCCGTCGTTCGGGCGCGGGCCGTTCGGCCACCACGTCTGCACGGCCGTCAACGACGCCGTCCTGCACGGTCTCCCCCACGACCGGGTGCTCGCCGACGGCGACCTCCTCACCCTCGACCTCGCCGTGTCCCTCGACGGCATCGCGGCCGACGCCGCGATCAGCTTCGTCGTCGGCACGCCCGACCCCGCCGACACCGCGCTGATCGCCGCGACGGAACACGCCCTCGCCGCGGGCATCGCCGCCGCGCGGCCCGGTGCCCGGATCGGTGACCTCTCGCACGCCATCGGCACCGTCCTGCAGGACGCCGGGTACCCCGTCAACGTCGAGTTCGGCGGGCACGGGATCGGGTCGACCATGCACCAGGACCCGCACGTGTCGAACACCGGGCGACCCGGCCGCGGCTACACGCTGCGGCCCGGCCTGCTCCTCGCGCTCGAGCCGTGGGTGATGGCGGACACCGACGTGCTCGTGACCGACCCGGACGGGTGGACGCTCCGCAGCGCCACCGGAGCGCGGACGGCGCACACCGAGCACACGATCGCGATCACCGAGACCGGCGCCGAGGTGCTCACCCTCCCGCGCTGACGCCGTCGACCGCGCTGCACCCGTCGGGCGCCGTCCGGACGGGGAGTCCCCCGGCGGCGATCGCGACGACGATGTCCGTGTCCGTGTCCGGGAACGACAGCGTGACCGGGTGCTCGACCCCCTCGAACACGGCGGTGCCCCGGCGGACGTCCACGTCGACGTCGGCCGGATCCACCCGGAGCCCGCGGCCGTCGCGCTTCAGCACTGCCTCCTTCGCGGCCCAGCAGGCGGCGAGGACCCGGACGTCACCGTCCGCTCGGTCCCGCTCGCCCGCGGTGAAGACGTCGAGTGGTGCGGCCGCGACCCGCGACACCCGTTCGACGTCGACGCCGACGGGGTCGGGGCTCACGGCGAGGACGACGACACCGGTCGTCCGGGCGAGGCCGGCGCCGACGGCGGAGCCGTCGACGGTGACCCAGGGGCGGCCGTGGTCGGTCCCGCCGCAGTGCCCGCAGACGCGCCCCGCGCGCAGGCGCGACGGGTCGACGTCGTGGGCCGACGCGACGGCCGCGAGCAGCGCCTCCCGGTCGACGTCCCTGGTCGCGCCCGTGGGGACGAGCGTCAGGACGACGTGCGGGAGGCGCGGGAGACTCACACGGTGAGCCTACGGTCGGCGGTCCGTGCGGTGCGGTCTACGCGTGCGTGAGCGCGATGAGCGCGACGTTCATGGTGCTGTAGAGCCCCTCGGACCGGGTGGCCTGGCGGACTCGGCCGCGCAGGACCTCGTACCGGCCGTTGTGCTCGCGCACGAAACCGATGACGCCGCTCGCGGGTGTCGACACGCGGTGGTAGCCGTCCTCGAGTGGGACGACCTCGGTGCTGGTTGTTCGCTCCATTGCTGTTCCCCTGTCTCGTTCGTCGTCGAACGCGTGCCCGAGCATACCCCGACCGGGGGACAACACCCCCACAGGATCAGCGTTCCACGAGGGTTCGCCCACAGTCTGTCCGACGGCTGCGCACCGTGGATAGACTCCGGGCAACAGCGCTCCGGGGCGCGGTTCCGGGGGCACTCGGACCGGCGGACCGGCGGAGGACGGAGGACGGATGCGAGCGGTCCAGGGTGGATCGGCCACGGGCAGGACGAGCACGAACAGGGGGACACCGCGACTGATCGGCCGCGTGGCTGCGGCGCTCCTCGCGATGCTCATCGTGCTGGCGCCGGCGGCGACGGCTCGGGCGACCGCCCCCGTCGACCTCGGCGGCGCCTACGTCGTCGACGAGGCAGACGTGCTGAGCTCCTCGCAGCAGTCCCGCATCGAGTCCGCGATCCAGGACCTCTACTCCGACACGAAGACCCAGCTCTACGTCGTCTTCGTCCCCAGCTTCTCGGACCCGACGGAACACACCGCCTGGGGGTCCGCGACGCTGTCGAAGAACCAGATCGACTCCGACGGCATCCTGCTGTCCGTCGCCGTCGACGACCGGAACTACGACGTCCAGCAGACCAACGAGACGAGCATCTCCGCGTCCGACGTGCAGAGCGCCGTCGACGACGACCTGCTGCCCGCGCTCAAGCAGAGCGACTGGTCCGGCGCGGCCCTCGCGTTCGCGAACGGCCTGGCGGACACGCAGGCGCCGCCGAACCTCACCTGGCTCTGGATCCTGCTCCTCGTCATCGTCGTCGGGGGCATCGTCGTGGTGCTCGTCATCCGCGGACGCAACAAGCGCCGGACGGCCGCCGCCACCAAGGCCCAAGAAGCCTCCCTCGCCGAACTCGAGCGAGCCGCCGGCGGTGCGCTCGTCACCATCGACGACGAACTGCGGACCGCCGAACAAGAGGTCGGCTTCGCCACGGCGCAGTTCGGCGCGGACGCCGCGAAGCCCTTCGCCGACGCCGTCGCCGCCGCCCAGCAGGCCGTCCGCAAGGCCTTCACCTTCCAGCAGCAGCTCGACGACGAGATCCCCGACACCCCGCAGCAGCGTGCCGACTGGGCGAACCAGATCATCGCGATCTGCGAGCAGGCGCACGCCGCGATCGAGGAGCAGACCGAGTCGTTCGACCAGCTCCGGTCGCTCGAGGACGGCGTCGACGAGGCCGCGGTCGCCCTCGCGCAGGCCGTCGCCGCCGCCCCAGCCTCGGTCAGCACGGCCGCCGCGTCCCTCGACCGGGTCCGCCGGGACTACACCGGCCGGACCCTGGCCACCGTGTCGGACAGCGTCGACCAGGCGCAGCAGGTGCTCGCCTACGCCACCGAGCGGTCACAGGCAGCCACCGCCGCGATCGCCGCCGGTGACAAGGGCGAGGCCGTCGTCGCCGTGCGGGACGCCCAGCACGCCCTGGCCCAGGTCCAGCAGCTCACGTCGAGCGCCAGCGCCGCCGAGCGGAGCTTCGCCGAGGCCACCGCACGTGCCGAGGCGATGCAGGCGGACATCGCGGGCGACGTCGCCGCCGCACGATCCCTCACCGCGGGCGGACCCGAGCTCTCCGCCGCGGTCGTCCGCGCCGAGACCGTCCTGCGCCAGGGACTCGACCCGAAGGACCCGATCGCGGCCGTCGACGCGCTGACCAAGGCGAACACCGAGATCGATCAGGCGATCGCCGCGGCCCGCGGTGCCGAGGAGCAGCAGCGACGCGCGGCACGGGCCCTCGACGACGCGCTCCGCGACGCCCGCAACCGGATCAGCCAGGCGCGCGAGTTCATCTCGCTGCACCGCGGCGGCGTCGGACCGACCGCCCGCACCCGCCTGTCCGAAGCCGAACGAGCGCTCGACGACGCGGTCCAGCTCGCCACGACCGACCCCGGTCAGGCACTGCAGGCCGCACGAGCCGCGGAGCAGTACGCCGCCGCGGCGATGGACGCCGCGAACGACGACATGGGCGGCTGGGGCGGCGGAGGCGGCGGCTTCGGCGGCGGCAACGGCAACGGCGCGCAGCTCGGCGGGCTCGTCACGGGCATCGTCCTCGGCGGCCTCCTCGGCGGACGCGGCGGGAGCTACGGCGGCGGCTCCTTCGGGGGCGGCGGCGGAGGCTTCGGCGGCGGCTTCGGCGGGGGCGGTGGCTTCGGCGGAGGAGGCGGCGGCGGGGGCGGCGGCGGCTTCTCCGGCGGCGGCCGGTTCTGACACCACGACCACCAGCGGCAACGACACCAGCACCACACCGATCCCCAGGAAAGGGAACAGCAATGGCAAAGCAGACGATCTTCGGTCGCATCTCGACCCTCGTCCGGGCGAACATCAACCAGCTCATCGACGACGCCGAAGACCCGCAGAAGATGCTCGACCAGCTCGTGCGCGACTACACGAACAACATCGCCGACGCGAAGACCGCGATCGCGCAGACCATCGGCAACGTCCGCCTGCTCGAGCAGGACCACGAGGAGGACAAGCGCGCCGCCATCGAGTGGGGGCAGAAGGCCGCCAACGCCTCGACCGCCGCCGACAAGTACCGCGCCGAGGGCAAGGGCGCCGACGCGGACAAGTTCGACAACCTCGCCAAGATCGCCATCGGCAAGCAGATCGCCGCCGAGCAGGAGGTCAAGGACGCCGAGCCGAACCTCGCCTCGCAGAACGAGGCCGTCGAGAAGCTCAAGGCCGGCCTGGCCGGCATGGAGCAGAAGCTCGAGGAGCTCCGCGCGAAGCGGGACAACCTCGTCGCCCGCTCGAAGACGGCCGAGGCGCAGTCCAAGGTCAACGACGCGCTCGGCAACATCGACGTGCTCGACCCGACGAGCGACCTCGGCCGCTTCGAGGAGAAGGTCCGTCGCGAAGAGGCAAAGGTGCTCGGCCAGCAGGAGCTGCAGTCGTCGAGCCTCGACGCGCAGTTCGAGAGCCTCGACGACGTCGGCAAGGACGCCGAGGTCGAGGCGCGTCTCGCGGCGCTGAAGTCCGGCGGCTCGCCCAGCCTCTGACACTCCCCCTGACGACGCCGGACCCCAGCTGACAGACTGACACGATGCAGTTCCTCGTGGTCGGTCAGTGGCAGGGTTCGGCGTCGTCGCGCGCGATGCGCCTCGGGGACGGGGCGTCGGCCATCGCGGCCGACCTCCCCCGCGCGTCGACCACCGTCGTCGACGTCCCGGCCGGCGCGGGTGACCGGCTGGAGACGGCCATCGCGCGCTACACCTCGGTGCTCACCGTCGCGGACCGCGTCGCCGAGGAGACCGCCGTCGCCAGCGAACCGGTGCTCGTCGTCGGCGGGGACGGTGCGAGCGTCCTCGGCGCCACGACCGGGCTCGGACCCGACACCGCGTTCGTGCGCATCGCCGGGTCGAGCGGCTTCCGTGCCCTGAACCGGGCGCAGCCCGTCGCCGCCGAGACCGCCGTGCTCCGGATCCTCGTCGACCGCCCCGACGACCTCTTCCCCGCGCTGCCGACCCTGCCTGCCTCGTCGATCGTGCTCGCCGGGGTCCGTGGCATCGAGGAGTCCGAGACGAACGCCCTCGACCGCGCGGGCATCGTGCACCTCGACGTCGATGCCGCCACACCGGACGCCATCGCCGCGGCCGTGGACGCCACCGGCGCCGAGGCGGTGTTCGTGCACGTCGACCTCGACGCCCTCGACCCGTCCGAGGTCGACGGACTGCTCGAACCGGTGCCGTTCGGCCTCGACGGAGCGGGCCTGGTGGAACGGATCCAGGCGGCCACCCGCGGACGACGGCTGGCCGGAGCCGCGCTGACCGGCTTCGCCCCGGTCGACCCGGACCGTGCCGTCGACGACCTCGGTGTCATCCTGCGGGCGGTCGGCGCCCTCACCAGCGCGTCGCGCTCGGCCTGACGAGCACGGCGGCACGTCCGGCCACGGCGGTGCCGCTCCGGCGGGCGTCGCGTTCGGCGGGCGTGCTGCCGCGCCGCGTACGCTCGGCAGCATGACGGACTACGACCTCATCGTGATCGGCGCCGGCGCAGTCGGCGAGAACGTGGCGGACTACGCCAAGAAGCGCGGCCTCAGCGTCGCGATCGTGGAGGCCGAGCTCGTCGGCGGTGAGTGCTCGTACTGGGCGTGCATGCCGTCGAAGGCACTCCTCCGCAGCGGCCACGCCCTCTCGGCAGCGAAGCGGCTCGACGGGGCGAAGCAGGCCGTCACCGGCGACCTCGACGCCGCGCACGTCCTCGCCCGCCGGAACTCGTTCACGTCGGACTGGAAGGACGACGGCCAGGTGTCGTGGCTCGACTCCGCCGGCATCGACCTGATCCGCGGCCACGCCCGCATCACCGGCGAGAAGACCCTCGAGGTCGACGGGACGACGTACACCGCCGCCGCGATCGCCGTGGTCACCGGCTCGCTGCACATCCTGCCCGACGTCCCGGGGCTCGCCGACGCGAAGCCGTGGGGCACGCGCGAGGCCACCAGCGCGCAGCAGGTCCCGGAGAGCCTCCTCGTCATCGGCGGCGGCGTCTCCGGCTCGGAACTCGCCACCGCCTGGGCGTCCCTCGGCGCGAAGGTCACCCTCGTCGCCCGCCACGGGCTGCTCGGCGGGATGGAGCCCTTCGCCGGCGAACTCGTCGCCGACGCCATGCGCGAGCTCGGTATCGACGTCCGCACCGGCGTCAACCCGACCCGCGTCGACCGCGACGAGCACGGGCTCGTCACGACGACCCTCGACGACGGCACCACGGTCGTGACGAGCGAGGTGCTCGCCGCGACCGGTCGTGCCGCCCACACGAAGGACCTCGGGCTCGACTCCGTCGGTCTGACCCCCGGCGACTGGCTGCAGGTCGACGACACCATGCTCGTGCACGGCACCGACTGGCTGTACGCCGTCGGTGACGTCAACCACCGCGTGCTCCTCACCCACCAGGGCAAGTACCAGGCCCGTGCGGCCGGTGAAGCGATCGCCGCCCGGATCCAGGGCACGCCGCTGCACACCGAGCCGTGGGGTGCCCACGTCGCCACCGCCGACCACGCCGCCGCACCGCAGGTCACCTTCACCGACCCGGAGGTCGCCAGCATCGGTCTGACCGAGTCGAAGGCCCGCGAGCAGGGACTGAACGTGCGCGCGGTCGAGTACGAGCTCGGCAACGTCGCGGGCGCCTCGCTGCAGGCCGACGGCTACTCCGGGCGCGCGAAGATGGTCGTCGACGAGGACCGCGGGGTCGTCGTCGGGGTCACCTTCGTCGGACAGGACGTCGCCGAGATGCTGCACGCAGCCACGATCGCCGTCGTCGGCGAGGTCCCGGTCGACCGGCTCTGGCACGCCGTCCCCGCGTACCCGACGATGAACGAGATCTGGCTGCGCCTGCTCGAGACCTACGGCCGCCCGGAGTAGCGGTGCGGAACGTCCTGCTCGACTCCCCCGTGTCCCGCGCCGGGTGGGCGTTCGCGACCGCGGTCGGCCTGGCCGTCGGCGTGCCGCTGTCCACCGGGCCGGTCCGGGTCGTCGACGGGCTGATCGTCTGCACGGGGCTGCCGCGGTGGGTGTTCCGCCGCGGCGGCACCTGCGTCGGCTCGGTGTACCTGACGCGGGACAACGACGGCGACCGGGTCCTCCGTCACGAGCGGGTGCACGTCGACCAGTGGCGCCGGTACGGCATGCTCATGCCGTTCGTGTACGCCCTGGCCGGGCGGGACCCGCTCCGAAACCGGTTCGAGATCGAGGCCGGCCTCGAGGACGGCAACTACCGCTGACCCGCGCCGCGCGGGGCGCGGGCAGCGCGAGCTCGGGGCGCGTCAGGCCGCTCGGCGGCGGGGCACCACGAGGGGCGTGCCCGTCTCCGGGTCGGGGACGACCACGCACGGCAGGCCGAAGACGTCCTCGACGAGGTCCGCCGTCACGACCGACGCCGGCGGCCCCTCCGCGACGATCACCCCGTCGCGCATGGCGATCACGTGCGTGGCGTACCGCGCGGCCTGGTTGAGGTCGTGCAGCACGGCGACGACCGTACGACCGGCCGCGTGCAGCGCCGACGCGAGCTCGAGGACGTCGTACTGGTGCGCGATGTCGAGGAACGTCGTGGGCTCGTCGAGCAGGACGATGTCGGTCTCCTGCGCGAGCACCATCGCGATCCACACGCGCTGCCGTTGGCCACCGGACAGCTCGTCGACGCTCCGGTCGGCCAGCTCGACGGTCGACGTCTGCTCGAGCGCCGCCTGCACCGCGATCCGGTCGGACCCGGAGGACGGGTGCAGCAGGTCCTGGTGCGGGAACCGTCCGCGGGACACCAGGTCGCGCACGGTGATGCCGTCGGGAGCGATCGGCGTCTGCGGCAGCATGCCGATCCGGCGCGCCACGGCCTTGGGCCGCAGGGACGAGATCGGGGCGCCGTCGAGGTAGACCGTGCCCGCGCTCGGCTTCAGGGTCCGCGCGAACGACTTCAGCAGCGTCGACTTGCCGCACGCGTTCGGCCCGACGATGACCGTGAGCTCGCCGTCCGGGATGTCGACGTCGAGCCCGTGCACGACGACCCGGTCGTCGTAGGCGAGCGTCAGTCCGCGGGCTCCGAGCGAGGTGGTCGGGAGCCCGGCTGCGGCGTTCAGTTCTCGGCCTTGCCGTGCCGCCAGTACCCCATGAAGGCGACCTGCTTGCGGTCCAGCCCGACGCCGCGCACGAGGTGCCGGCGGAGTTCCTTGACGCAGCCGGCCTCACCCGCGATCCAGGCGTAGACGGGCCGCGGTGCCTCGGAGGACGGGATGTCCCAGAGCACTTGCTCGTCGACGTCGACGTCGGCGAGCTCCACGCCATCGGCGCAGACGGAAGACGAAGCCGAAGCCGAAGCCGAAGCCGAAGCCGAAGCCGAAGCGACCGTCGACGCCCACGCGTGCACCTGGTCGGTCATCCGGACGCCGTGCGACGCCCCGTTCCGGGCGATCCACCGGACCTCGACCCCGGCGGGCGCGGTCACCGGCAGCCGGTCGTCGTCGGTCGGCACCTCGATGAAGACGTGGCCGACGGTGGCGACGTCGAGCGCCTCGAGGATGGCGCAGATGGCCGGGGCGGCGGTCTCGTCCCCGGCGAGCAGGATGCGGTCGGCCGAGCCCGGGTCGAACTCGGCGGCGCCGGTCGGCAGCTCGGCGGGCGAGGACGGCACGGCGGGGCCGACGATGCGGAGTTCCTCGCCGACGCGGCAGGACGAGACCCAGCGCGAGGCCGGGCCGGTGTCGCCGTGCGCCACGAAGTCGATGTCGAGTTCGCGGGCGTCGGGGCGGAAGGACCGCACGGTGTAGGTGCGGAGCGGGTTCCGGACGGCGTCGGGCAGCGCGCGCCAGGCGGCGTACCAGTCCTCGCCGTCAGGCAGGTCGGTGAACCCGTGGCCCGGGATCGGCAGCACGATTTTGATCCGCTGGTCGAGCCCGACGGAGGAGAACTCGGCGAGGGCGTCACCCGTCAGGGTCACCCGCACGAAGGACGGGGTGAGCGACGTGACGGCTGCCACGCGGACGGAGAAGACACGGTACCGGGCTGCCACGATGACCAAGTATGGCATGCCTTACCTCACCTCTCCAGGGCAGAACGCGGCCCCGGACGGTGCGAAGATCGACCCCGTGCCCGATGCCGACGACGAATTCGCAGACCTGGCCGACCTCGCCCACGCGAGCGGCGTGACGGAGCCGCTCCGCGCCTCCAGGCAGGTGGTCCGCACCACGGACGGACAGGAGATCGCCGCGATCCGGTGGGACACGGCGGACGGCCTGGAGGCACGGATCACCTACCTGCACGGGCTCGGTATCGACGCGCACAGTTTCGACCAGACGGCGATCGCCGTCGGTGAGCCGGCGGTCGCCGTCGACCTGCCCGGGCACGGCCGGTCCGGCTGGCGCGACGACGCCGACTACGCGGCCGCCGTCACGGCGCCGAGCGTCCTCGACGCCCTCGACGCCCTCGCGGTGCCGCCCGGGATCGTGGTCGGGCACTCCCTCGGCGCGATCCTGGCGGCGCGGCTCGCCGCGACCGCTCCCGAGCGCGTGACCGGCCTCGTGCTCGTCGACATGTCGCCGGACTTCGCGCAGCGCGCCGTGGACCGCATCGCCCGCGCACTCGAGGCCGAGGAGCCCTTCGCGTCCCTCGAGCAGGTCGTCGACCGGGCCGTCGAGGCCCGCGTCGGCGACGACCGCGACGTGCTCCTCCGTGAGGCGCGGCACACCACGCGCCTCGGCTCGGACGGCCGGCTGGTCCGCCGGCACCACTTCCCGCACCTGCCCACCGGACGGACGTCGTCGGTGGGGCGGTTCGCCGACGCGTGGCCCGACCTCGAGGCACTCGACGTGCCGATCCTGCTCGTCCGCGGCGACCGCGGCTACGTCTCGCCGAAGCTGCACGCGCAGTTCGCCGAGCGCCTGCCGCGCGCCGAGATCGTCACGGTCGAGGCCCGGCACGCGGTGCAGAACCAGGCGCCCCTCGAACTGGCGTCGGCGATCCGGGCATGGGCGGAAGGTAACGGTTTGTTGCACCGGATCGAAGAACCGTCGCCGGACGACACCGGCCGCCGCTAACCTCGTCCAAGCGCGCGCGACGACCGTCGCCTCCACGCCGGAAGGAACCCACCACCCATGAGTCCGCTCCCTGCTCGCAGCACGTCCCGCCTCGGTCGTGCGGCCATCGCCGCCACCGCGGTCGCCGTCGCCTCGGCCCTCGTGCTCACCGGCTGCTCCGGTTCGTCGAACGAGGACGGCGGCGCCGACGCCACCGTCCGCGTCGGGCTCGTGCTCGAACCGACCAGCCTCGACATCCGCACCCAGTCCGGTGCCGCGCTCGACCAGGTCCTCATCGACAACGTCTACCAGGGGCTCGTCGGCCGCACGGCGGACGGGGACGTCCGCGACGTCCTGGCCTCGAGCCACGAGGTCTCCGACGACGGGCTCACCTACACGTTCACGCTCCGCAAGGGCGCGACCTTCCAGGACGGCAAGGACGTCACCGCCGCCGACGTCGTGTGGTCGCTGCAGCAGGTCAAGTCGAACGAGTCCTACGTCGACTCCGCCCAGCTCGCGAACGTGACGTCCATCACGTCGCCGTCCGACGGCAGGGTCGTCCTGCAGCTCGCCAAGCCGGACTCCGACCTGCTCTGGAACCTGACCGGCCGCGCCGGGCTCGTGCTCGAGCAGGCCGCGAAGAACGACCTGTCCGACACCGCGAACGGCACCGGCCCCTACGAGGTCGCGAGCTGGAAGCAGGGCGACTCGCTCACCTTCAAGCGGAACCCCGACTACTGGGGCACGAAGGCGAAGGTCGCGAAGGTCGTCTTCCGCTACATCACGCAGCCGTCCACCGCGGTGAACGCGATGGCGAACGGTGACCTCGACGTGCAGACCTCCGTCGACGGCACGCTCAAGAGCCAGCTGCAGGGCAACGCCGACATCGCGCTGCACACCGGCAAGACGACCGACAAGTACACGCTCGCGTTCAACGACGCGAAGACGCCGTTCACCGACGTGAAGGTGCGCCAGGCGATCCGGCAGGCGATCGACTCGAAGGCGATCATCAAGGCGATCGGCGGCACCGGCGTGGAGCAGGGCGGCCCCATCCCCGAGCTCGACCCGGGCTACGAGGACCTGACCGACATCGACGCGTACGACCCCGACAACGCGAAGAAGCTCCTGTCCGAGGCCGGTGCGACGAACCTCAAGCTCACGCTCACCTACGCGAACATCTACTCGGCGACGATCGGCGACGTCCTGAAGTCGCAGCTCGCCGACGTCGGCATCACCCTGACGGTCAAGCGCGTCGACTTCGCCACGTGGCTGTCGCAGGTCTTCGAGAAGCACGACTTCGACCTGTCGATGGTGAACCACGTCGAGGCGCGCGACTTCGGCAACTGGGCGAACCCGGAGTACTACTTCGGGTACGACAACGCCGAGGTGCAGTCGCTCTACGCCGACTCGGTCGCCGCGACGAGCGCGTCCGAGAAGGACGCCGACCTGCGCAAGGCCGCGAAGATCGTCAGCGAGGACGCCGGCGGCGAGTGGCTCTACACGGCGACGTCGATCACGGCCGTCCGGAAGGGCGTCACCGGGGTGCCCTACGACGGCACGAACTCCCGACTCGACCTGTCGAAGCTCGCCGTCAAGTGAGGCCGGCCGCTCCCGTAGCATCGGTGTCGTGACCCGGTTCCTGGTCGGGCGGCTGCTGCTGCTCGTCGTCGGCCTGCTCGTGGCGAGCATCATCATCTTCGCCACCCTGCGGGTGCTCCCCGGCGACGTGGCGCAGATCGTCGCCGGCACCCAGGCCTCCCCGGCGCAGGTGGCCGAGCTCCGGCAGCAGCTCGGGCTCGACCGCCCCGTGGTCGTGCAGTACCTCGACTGGATCGGCGGCGTGTTCCGCGGGGACCTCGGCCGCTCGCTCGTCACCGACGGCCGGGTCGCGCCGGAGATCGCGCAGAAGCTGTCCGTGACACTGCCGCTCGCCGGGATGTCCCTCGTCGCCGCGCTCGTCATCGGCGTGCCGCTCGGCGTGCTCGCCGCGGTGCTCCGTCGTCGTCCGGGCGGCGCGGTGATCGGCTTCGTCGCGCAGGCCGTGGCCGCCGTCCCGATCGTCTGGGCCGGGATGCTCCTGGTCGCACTCTTCGCCGTGACGCTGCACTGGCTGCCGACCCAGGGCTTCCCGCTCGACGGCTGGGACGAACCCGGGCGCGCGTTCGCGTCGCTCGTGCTGCCGGCGCTGACGATCGGCGCGGTCGAGGGCGCGGTCATCCTGCGGTTCACGCGGTCCGCGACGCTGGGCGTGCTCGACGCCGACCACGTCCGCACCGCCGCCGCGATCGGCCTGACCCGCACGCAGGCGCTCCTCCGGCACGGGCTGCCGTCGGTGGCCCTGACCGTGCTGGCCGTCCTCGGGGTGCAGATCGCCGGGCTCCTCGTCGGGGCGGTCGTCGTCGAACAACTGTTCTCGCTGCCCGGCGTCGGGCGGATGCTCGTCACCGACGTCGGGCGTCGCGACATCGCGAAGGTGCAGTCCGAGCTCCTCGTGCTCACCGGCCTCGTGCTGCTCGTCGGCTTCGCGGTCGACGTCGTGCACCGCACCCTCGACCCCCGGCAGCGGGAGGTGTCCGAGTGATCCGCCGTCTCCTCGCCCGGCCGACCGGGGTGTTCGCCGTCGTCGTCCTCGGCCTGCTCGTCGTGCTCGCCGTCGTGTCGCTGTTCTGGACCCCGCAGGACCCGTTCCGCACCGACCCGTTCCACCAGTGGGAGGCACCGAGCGCCGCGCACTGGTTCGGCACCGACGCCTCCGGCCGGGACATCGCCAGCTACCTGCTCGCCGGCACCCGCACCACGGTCCTCGTCGCGATCGGGTCCGGGGTGATCGCGAGCGTCGTCGGCATCGTCCTCACCGCGATCGGCTCGCTCACCGCCCGCTGGGTCCGGGAGGGCACCGCGGTCCTCCTCGACATCCTCGTCGCGTTCCCGACGCTCCTCACCGCGATGCTCCTCACCGCCATCGCCGGCGGCTCCCTCGGCGTCGTGATCGTCAGCGTCGGGCTGTCCTTCGGCGTCACCATCGCGCGGGTCGCCCGCGGCGAGATCCGCCGCATCGCCCGGAGCGACTACGTCACCGCGGCGCGGGCGTCCGGCGTGGGCGGTGCCGGCGTGCTCTTCCGGCACCTGGTGCCGAACGCGGCGCCGCTCTTCACCGTGCAGCTGTCGCTCGCGATGGCGACCGCGGTCCTCGCGGAGGCGGGTCTGTCCTACCTCGGCTACGGCGCCGGGTCGAACACGGCGTCGTGGGGCAGCATGCTGTCCGACCTGCAGACCTACATCGGCGTGCACCCGTGGAGCGCCACCTGGCCGGGCGCCGCGATCGCCCTCGTCGTCGCGGCCCTCTCGCTCCTCGGCGACGCGGTGCGGGACGCGACCGACCCGCGGCTCACGACGAACGACCGCGCCGCCGGCGCCGGCCCCACCGACCCGACGACTGACGGGTCCGGCGACCGAACGACCGGCCGTGGCGACCCAGCGAGCGGCGACCCCACCGATCCCGCGACGACGAGCACGGGGGTGACCGCGTGACCGACAGCATGTCCGACGCGACCGCACCCACCGGACTGCAGGTGCAGGGGTTGACGGTCCGCATCGACCGACGGACGATCCTCGACGACGTGACGTTCACCGTGCCTCCAGGCAGTCGCGTGGGCGTGATCGGCGCGAGCGGATCCGGGAAGTCCATGACCTCGCTCGCCCTGATGGGGCTGGAGCCGACCGGCGCCGCCGTCAGCGGGAGCATCCGGCTCGACGGCACCGAACTCGTCGGCCTGTCCGACCGCGAGCGCGCCCGCCACCGTGGATCCGGCATCGCGATGGTGTTCCAGGAGCCGGGCACCGCCCTCGACCCGCTGCGCCGCGTCGGCGCGCAGATCGCCGAACCGCTGCGGCTGCACCGCGGACTGGACCGTCGTGCGGCGTCCGTGGCCGCCGTGGAGCTGGCGGCCTCGGTCGGGCTGCCCGACCCGGAGTCGCTCCTGCGGCAGTACCCGCACCAGCTGTCCGGTGGGCAGCGGCAGCGCATCTGCATCGCGATGGCGATGGCCGGGCAGCCGTCGTACCTCGTCGCCGACGAACCCACGACCGCGCTCGACGTGACGACCGAGGCACGCATCCTCGAGCTGTTCGAGGGGCTGCCCGCCGGGATGGTGTTCGTGACGCACGACCTCGCGGTGCTGTCCCGGATCGCCGACACCGCGGTCGTGCTCGACGCCGGTCGGATCGTCGAGCAGGGGTCGGTGGCGACGCTCCTGGCCGCGCCCCGGCACCCCGCCACGATCGCCCTCGTCGACGCCGCTCGTGCCACCGCCCGTCGAGCCGGTCCCTCCGGAGGTGCCGCATGACCGCGATCCTGGACGCCACCGGGCTGCACCGCACCTACCGACTCCCCCGCCGCGGGCCCTTCGAACCCGGCCCGGTGCGCACCGCCGTCGACGGCGTCGACCTGACGGTCGTCCCCGGCGCCCGGCTCGGCGTCATCGGTGAGTCGGGATCCGGCAAGTCCACCCTGGTGCGGCTGCTCGCCGGCCTGGAGGCACCTTCCGCCGGCACCGTGACGGCCTCCGGTCGTCCGGTGGTCGCGTCCGGCCCCGCGGCCGGGATGCGCTGGTTCCGTCGCGAGACCGGGGTGGTGTTCCAGGACCCGTACGCCTCCCTCGACCCGCGGATGCGCGTCGGCGCCATCGTCGCCGAACCCCTGCGGGCGCTGCGCATCGGCGCCTCAGCGGAGGCTCGTGCCACGCTCGTCCGTGACGTGCTCGAGCGGGTGGACCTGCCGGCGGACGTCGTCGACCGGTACCCGCACGAGTTCTCCGGCGGGCAGCGGCAGCGGATCGCGATCGCCCGGGCCGTCGTGCACTCCCCCCGGATCCTGTTCGGGGACGAGCCGATGAGCGCCCTCGACGTGGTGGTCCGTGCGCGCGTGATCGACCTGTTCCGCTCACTCGCCGACGACCTCGGGCTGACGCTCGTGCTGGTGTCGCACGACATCGGCGTGGTGCAGCGGCTGTGCGACACCGTGGCGGTGATGTCGGCGGGCCGGATCGTCGAGCACGGGCCGGTGTCGCTCCTCGATGCGCCGACGCACCCGGTGACGCGGGCCCTGGTGGAGGCGGCGCCGACGCTGCCGTGAGGCGCGGGGCGTCGCGGGCGCGCGCTGGCGCGGGCGGGGTCCTGGCGGGCGGGCGGCGTCGCGGGCGGCGACTCGGAACGACACCATCGTCGTCGTACGACAGCGACTGCGTCGCAACCCCGCGCGCGCAACCGTTGCGGACGCACGGGAACGACACCATCGTCGTCGTACGACATCGACGGTGTCGCCACCCCGCGCGTGCATGATGCGACTTCGCACCCGTCGAACGACGCGTGGAACGTCGGAACATGCGCGCGCAACGGGTGCGTGTGCATGTTTCGACAGCGACGGACGGACAGGGGCGAAGGGGCGAAGGAGGGGGACAGACGAGCGGGCGGTCAGGGCCGGCGCGTCACCACATCGACGGGTGCCGGCGCTGCCACCGCAGGCGCCGCTCGAGCTGGGCGCCGATCGCGAGCAGGACACGCTCCCCGCCCGGCCGCCCGATGAGCTGCACGCCCATGGGCAGGCCGGCGCCGTCGGGGTGGCCGTCCTCCGTGACCCCGACGGGCAGCGTGATCGCCGGGAGCCCCGACACGTTCGCCATCGACGTCCACGGTGAGTACGCGCACTGCCGGCGGAAGTCCTCCTCCGGGTCGTCGCCGTACCAGCCGAGCGGCCGCGGCGTCATCGCGAGCGTCGGCGTGAGCACCGCGTCGAAGCGGTCGAACGCGCCGATGAGCTCTGCCGAGAAGGTGTCGAGCGCCGTCATCGCGTCGAGGACCTGCGTGCCGGTGAGCGCCTGACCGCGGGCGACGAGCCACGACACGAGCGGGGTGAGCGCCGACAGGTCGATGCCCGGCACGAGCGGCAGCCGCGCCGCGGAGCTCTCCCACGCCACCCGGAACGCGTCGGCGTAGGGAGCGCGGGGCATCGCGACGTCCTCGACGCCGTGCCCGACCTCGCCGAGGACGCGCACCGCGGTCTCGACGGCGGCGCGGGCGGCGGGGTCGACCACGACGTCGACGGTGTCGTCCCACGGCGACCCGTCGAGGAGTCCGACGACGAAGCGCCCCTCGCCGCGCACGGCCGCCGCGGTGAACGGACCGTCGCCGACGTCGGGGGTGACGAGGGCGTACGGGTGGTGTTCGGGGAGCCCGGTCGGGGCCACGAGCGCGTCGAGCAGCATCCCGGCGTCGGCCACGTTCCGGGTGAGTGGCCCGGCGACCGACAGGCCGCCGACGCCCGACCGACCGGGCATCGCGGGCACGCGGCCGCGACTCGGCTTGAGTCCGACCAGCCCGTTCGCCGCGGCCGGGATCCGCACCGACCCGCCGCCGTCCGATCCGACCGCGGCGGGCAGGAGCCCGGCGGCCACCGCGACCGCGGCGCCGCTCGACGATCCCCCGGGCGCGCGGGACGTGTCGTACGGGTTCCGGGTCACGCCGAAGCGGGTCTCCGACGACGAGGACATGCCGAACTCGGGCGACGCCGTCTTGCCGACGCTCACGGCGCCGGCGGCGTCCATCGCGGCGACGAGCGGGTGGTCGGCTTCGGCGGGCACGGCCGGCAACGCGGTGGTCCCGCTGCGGGTGGGGACGCCGGCGCGGTCGTACAGGTCCTTGTCGGCGGACGGGAGGCCCCACAGCGGCCGCGACGTCGGCACCCGGTCGCCGAGGTGGCCGGCTCGGTCGCGTGCTGCGTCGGCGGTCACGGTCACGAAGGCGCCGAGCTCCGGGTCGAGGCGCTCGATGCGGGCCAGGTAGTGCTCGGTCACCTCGAGCGCGGTGGCCTCGCCGCGGCGGATCCAGTCCCAGAGTTCCTGCGCGGCGAGGTGGTGGAGTTCGAACACGGCCCCGAGCCTATTCGGCGGTGCTCCCGCGGGACTTGCATCCTTCGGAGGAACCCCGCCAGGTGCGTCCGTTCGCCGGTCGTCCCGCGGCGCTGCCGTTCCTAGCGTCGTACCCATGACCACCACCACCGAAGTCCGGCCCACCGCCGGCACCGATCCCGCCCGCCGGACGGGGCTCGGCGGAGTCGTCGCACGGCACCCGCTGCCCTCGTTCGCCGTCCTCGCCCTCGGCCTCAGCTGGCTGGCGTGGATCCCGTACATCCTGTCCCCGCACGGCCTCGGCGTCTGGGACCTGCACTTCCCGGAGTTCCTCGGCACGGCGCAGTTCTCCGGCGTCCTGCCCGGTGCGCTCCTCGGCCCGCTCGGCGGCGCGTTCCTCGTCACCGCGGTCGCCGACGGACGCCCGGGGCTCCGCCGCTGGGTCGGTCGCCTCTGGCGCTGGCGGGTGGCGTGGTACTGGTACGCCCTCGCGCTCGTCGGGGTCCCGGCGCTCATCGTCGTCACCGGGCTGCCCTTCGCCGGCGGCCAGGTGCAGGCACCATCGCTCCTCGCGCTGGTCGCCCTCGTGCCGGGGCTCGTCGTGCAGCTGTTCACCACGGGCCTGTCCGAGGAGCCCGGCTGGCGCGACTTCGCCCTGCCCCGGCTGCAGGAGCGCTTCGGTCCGCTCGGCGCCGCGGCCGTGCTCGGCCCGCTGTGGGCGCTCTGGCACATGCCGCTCTACTTCTCCGACTGGGGCGGCTGGCCGGACGCGCACTGGACCGAACCGCTCGTGTTCGCCCTCTTCACGATCACGTTCAACGTCGTCATCACGTGGGTGTTCAACCGCACCGGCGAGAGCCTGCCGGTCGTGATGCTCCTGCACGTCGGCGTGAACAACACCATCTCGACGCTCTGGGCCGACATGTACCCGGGGATGACCGCGGGCACGATGATGCAGGGCCTCGCGATCGTCTCGACCGTGGCCGCCGTCGTCCTCCTCGTCGCGACCCGGGGCCGCCTCGGCTTCCCACGACGCACCGGGACCGCCCGACTCCTAGGATCGAACGATGGCACCCGCTGACCCGCGCGACACGAGCACAGCCGCGCGCGACACCGGCACAACCACGAGCGACACCGGCACAGCCGCACGCGACACGCGCCGCGCCACCCGCGCCGACGTCCGCATCGCCGCCCTCACCGCCCTCGTCGCGATCGGCCTGATGCTGGCGCTGCCCCCGCTCGACGCCGCCGACCCGGACGGCACCGGCACGGTCTACCCGGCACCGGGCGGCGCCGTGTGGAACCTCCTCGCACTCGGGCTGCTCGCGCAGTCCGCGGTGCTCCTCGCAGCACGCCGCGCCCCGCGCACGACACTCGTCGTGGTCGCAGCGATCCCGGTCCTCGTGGCTGCGCTCGCTCCGTCCACGCTCTTCGGGCTCACCGCCCTGCCGGTGGTCGTCGCCGTGGTGCTCGCCACCCTCCGTGTCCCGCTCGCTCGACTCTGGGTCCCCCTCGCGGTCACGGCGGCCCTGGTGGTCGTCGGGAGCGGCACGTCGTGGGCGATCGGGTCCGGTGCGTTCCGCGCGAGCACCGCGCAGGGCATCACCGGGTCCGGCGGGCAGGGCGTCCTGCAGGCGGTCGGCGCGGTCGGCCTGCCGCTCGTCGTCGCCCTCCTCGTCCGCTCCCGGCGGGAGGTCCGCTCCGCCCGCCGCGCCGAGGCCACCGCCGTCGACCGCGAGGCGGACGCCCGTGACCGCGAGCACGACGCCCGGGTCGAGGCAGCGGTGTCCCGCGAACGCGCCGCGATGGCCCGTGAGCTCCACGACATCGCCGCACACCACCTGTCCGGCATCGCCCTGATGTCCGCCGTCATCGACCGCCAGATCGACACCGACCCGGACGGCGCGCACGAGGGCGTCCGTCAGGTCCGGGAGCAGAGCACCGCCGTCCTCGAGGACCTCCGCCGCCTGGTCGGCCTGCTCCGCGACGACGCCCCCGCCGAGCGTGCGGTGGAGACCGTGGCTGGCATCGTCGACCTCGTCGAGCGCGCCCGCACCCGGACGGCCGTCGACCTGGAGGTCCGACCGGGCGACCACCCCCTCGCCGACGGGATCGGCCCGCTCACCCAGCTCGCCGCGTACCGCACCGTCCAGGAGGCCCTCGCGAACGTCGCCCTGCACGCACCCGGCGCGGCGTGCTCGGTCGTCCTCGACGACCGCGACGCGGACCGCCTCGAGATCCGCGTGGAGAACGGCGCGGCCACCGTGCCGTCCGTCGGGACGAGCCCGGCGGGTGGGAACGGGATCCGTGGCATGCGTGAGCGGGCGGACCTGGTCGGGGCGCGCCTCCAGGTCGGTCCCACCGCGACCGGTGGCTGGGTGGTGACCCTGGTGGTCGACCGGGAGGCGCGCCCCGCGTCCGACGGGACGGCCAGCGATCCCGAGGTGGTCCGGTGATCCGGGTGCTGGTGGCGGACGACCAGCCGCTGGTCCGCGCCGGCGTCTCGGCGCTCCTCGGGGCGGAGCCGGACATCGAGGTGGTCGGCGTCGCCGCCGACGGCGGCGAGGCGCTCGCCCTGGCGCGGAGCACCCGGCCGGACGTCGCCTGCCTGGACATCCGGATGCCGGTCCGGAACGGGATCGAGGTGGCCCGGGAGCTCTGCGCACCGGACGCGGACCCCGCCGTGCCGGTCCTCATGCTGACGACGTTCGACGTGGACGACCTGGTGTTCGGGGCGCTCGAGGCGGGGGCGTCCGGGTTCCTCCTCAAGGACGCCGAGCCCGACGTCATCGTGGACGCCGTCCGGCAGGTCGCCGCCGGGAACGGGACGATCGACCAGTCGCTCACCCGGCGGGTCCTCCGCGAGTTCGTGTCGCGGCGGAGCCTGCAGCCGGTGACGGGCGACCGGGTCGACGGCGTGCTCACCGCACGGGAGCGGGACGTCCTCATGCTGCTGGCGCAGGGGATGTCGAACGAGGAGATCGCGGCGGCGCTCGTCGTCGAGGTCTCCACGGTGAAGTCGCACCTGGCGCGGATGCTGCCGAAGCTCGGGGTGCGCTCCCGGCTGCAGGCGGTCGTGTGGGCGTACCAGAACCGGATCGTGGCGGTGCCGGGGCCCGACGATATGGGTCCGGACGAGATGGGCCCCGACGAGATGGGCCCCGGGCCGGACGAGCATCCCCGCTGAGCGTCAGCTCCGGCGGCGGTACCGGATGTGCGTCGAGAGCGGGGAGTGCAGCACCTCGACCGGCACGAAGTCGAACGGGGCAGCCCCCGCGACCTCGGCGTCGAAGATCCGCTCGCCGGAGCCGAGGAGCACGGGTGCGATGTCGATCGTCAACTCGTCGACGACCCCGGCGAGGAGCGCCTGCCGCACGGTCGACGCCCCGCCCGCGATGTCGACGCCGCGGTCCCCCGCCGCGTCGAGCGCCTGCGCGTAGGCCGCGTCGAACCCGTCCGTGACGAAGTGGAACGTCGTGCCGCCCTCGAGCGCGATCGGGTCGTGCGGGTGGTGGGTGAGCACGAACACCGGCGCGTGGTACGGCGGCTCGGACCCCCACCACCCCTGCCAGTCACGGTCCCACTCGCCCCGCACCGGGCCGAACATGTTCCGCCCCATCACGTACGCGCCCCGGGGCCGCATCAGCCAGCCGGCGGCCGTTCGGTCGGCGTCGGTCTCCTCGGCGCCGGGCATGTGCCAGGTGTGCAGCTCACCGCCACGGGCGCCGAGCGGCTGCTCGAGGCTCTGGTCGGGACCGGCGACGAACCCGTCGAGCGAGATCGACATGTGGCAGGTGGTGTCCGTCATCGGGGTCCCCGGTCTGGTCGTGCGGCAGGAGGGTCGAGCGGACCGGCCGAACGCGCCGGTCGGCCGAACGTGCCGGCCGGCCGGGCTGGCTGGCCGGTCAGGCGGCGAGGTGCGCCGCGAGCACGTCCTGCACGCTGGTCCACTCGTACGGGCCGTACCGGTCGTCGTCGACGTGGTGCAGCTCGGCTTCGCCGCTGAACATGCTGACGAAGTACTGCATACCCTGCCACGCGGGGAACGGCTCGTCATCCCCCGCCTTCGACAGCCGGCGACCGACCCGTGCCATCGCCGAGAGCGTTCCCACGGTGCCCGCCCACTGCAGCCGGAACGGCGTGCCCGTCAGCCGTGACAGGGTGTCGGCGATGCTGCGCGAGGTCACGCGGTCCCCGGCGACCTCGACCACCCGCGGCGCCGCCGGGTCGAGCGCCACGAGGGCCGTGGTGCGGGCGACGTCGTCCTTCGTGGTGAAGTCGAGCACCTGGTCCGGCGACGACCAGTACAGCACCCGCTGCCGGTCGAACAGGATGAGCGGCGCCTGCCCCGTCAGCATGTCGGTGAACGCCCCGTTGAGGATCGAGGTCGCCCGGATCGGGGCGGCGTCCACGTCCGCGGCGAACTCGCGGCGCAGCTCGAAGTTCCGGTTCGTCCCCGGGGTGATCGAGCGGTAGTCGGCGGCGTAGTCGGACGGGATGAACCGCGCGACGCCGGCCTCGACCGCGGCCGCGAGGAGCGCCCGCTGCGCGTCGACGATCACCGCACGCGTCCCGCTCACCGCGGACACCACGACCTCGACCCCGGCGAGGGCCGACACCAGGCCCGCGTGGTCGCCGTAGTCCGCCCGCACCACCTCGACCCCGTCCTCGGCGGCGAGGCGTTCGGCGGCGGGGCTTCCGGCGGTGCGGGTGAGGACGCGGACGCTGGTGTCGTGCTGCCGGAGCGCACGGACGATGCGTCCGCCGAGGTCGCCGGTGGCGCCGGCGACGAGGACGGTGGTGGTCATGCCGCCACGCTACGGGTGTACTGCGGACCGGGTACGCCGAGCCGGTCCGGCGGTCGTGTTCCGGACCCTCCGTGCGGCACGTGCGGACGAAGCCTGAGGATTCCGGCAGAATGGTCTGCACTGACCACCGTTGGGGTGGCGCATCCAGGGGGAACCGTGCAACTCAAGACCATTGCCATGTCCGCGACCACCGCCGTCGTGATCGGCCTCACGCTCACCGCCTGCAGCGGCGGTGGCGGCGGGGCGTCCGAGGGGAAGTCCGGCGGCGACGCGAAGCCCGTCAGCGGCTCGGCCGCGAAGGTCGACCTGACGAAGGACGTCGAGAAGAAGGTGGGGGTCACCCTCACCGACACGCAGGTCGGCGACCGCGTCGAGATCAAGAAGGTCTCGACGAAGCTCGACACCGACAACGTGAAGTCGCTCAAGAGCTCGCAGGGCGACGTCGTCCTCGTGCAGCTCAAGGTCACCGTGCCCGACGACGGCTACTCCGTCTCGACCACGGACATCGGGCTGAAGGACGACCAGGACACCACCTCGTCGAACCTCTACGCCGGTGGGCTCGAGGCCGCGATGGAAGCGCAGGGCTACGCGGCCCTGCCGAGCTACGTCTCGACCGGCTCGACGAAGACCGGGTGGGTGGCCCTGCAGCTGCTCGACACCGCGAAGTCGGCGGACCTGACGTGGAAGCGCGCGAAGCACACCGACTACGAGTCGGGCAAGAAGTACCCGGCCCGCACCATGACGGCACCGCTCCTCACGAACACCGGCGCTGACTCCGCGGTCACCGCCGCGAAGGAGGGCGCGACGCCGAAGAAGGCCTCCGCGAAGAGCACGGACGACGTGACGAAGAACACCGTGACAGTCGACCAGGTCATCACGAACTTCCCGCTGCCCGCGGCCGTCGACTACGAGAGCGGTCACATCGTCGCCGTCCACATCACCGCGGACGCCGGCAGCGTCTACACCTCCGGGTGGGCGCCGAGCGACCTGCAGCTCATCACCGCTGACGGCGACAAGCTCGACCGCTACTCCAACGCGGACGTCGCGACCGCCCTCGCCGAGAAGGGCTTCCCGGGCCTGACCGAGGACGGCTACATCTCGTCGGGTGAGAGCACGACCGGGTGGGTGCCGTTCCTCGTCAAGCCGAGCACCGGCGACTCCGGCTTCACCATCAGCCAGCACCGTCGCGCGGCGAACATCATCGGCGGCGGCTCGGTGCCGGCGGCGGACTTCCCCGCGAAGATCACCATCGAGGGCGTGTCCGACGACAGCGGGTCGGACAGCGACGACCAGTCGACCGAGAGCAGCGACGACGGGTCCGGCGCGAACGCCTAGCAGCAGGGTCGCGGTCGCCGACCGGACCGTCACCACGCGACGCGGGTGACGCTCTGCAGGTGGCTGCGCAGCACGGACGGGAGGCGCGGTGCCAGCTGGCACCGCGCCTCCCGTCCGTCTGCTGGTCCGGTCGGGAGCCGCTGGTCGCGCCGCGCGCGATCGGTGGCGTCAGGCCTTCTCGACGTCGGAGAAGAGTCCGGTGAAGGTCGCTCCGGTGGCGCCGAGCTGCCCGAAGAAGGCGCCCGCCTCGGCGCCCGCGACCGCAGCCGAGGCGTCGTCGTACGAGTCGAAGTACAGGTCGAGGGTTCGGTGGGCGGGGGTCGGCGTGCCGTCCTCCTTGGGCCAGACCTTGCCGGCTTCGAGTCGGCGGAGCCCCGGGAGCTCCGCTGCGGCGGCCTCGAGCGCCGGGTAGGCCGCTTCGAACGCCGCGGGATCGGTCGGGTTGTCGATGATGAGGGTGATCTTGGTCGTCATGCGCCCAGTGTCCGCCTCAGACGGCGTCCGTGACCAGACGTCCGCCACCGAACGGCAGCCACCCGGCGCGGTACACGAACCGGTCTGCGCCGGCGTCGGTGCCGGCTCCGGTTCCGGTGCCGGTGCCGGTTCCGGTTCCGGTTCCGGTTCCGGCTCCGGTTCCGGTGCGGGCTCCGACCGTCTGCGTCGCCGCTCCGAACCGCCAGGCACGGTTGTAGAGGTACACGCCGATGACGGTGCCGCCGTCGTCGGGCACCGCCCACGTGCCGATCCCCCACTGCGCCGGGTGCCCGACGCCGTCGATCGTCACGGTCGGCCGGGCGAACCAGGTGAACGGCGGGCGGGTGATCCGGAGTTCCACGCGGCGCTTCGTCGTGCCGGAGGGCTGTGTCGCTTCCACTGCCGCAGGATACGGGGTCGGGCCGCCCGTCCTGACCGCTCGGGCTCGCCGGGTGCCGGACGGGCGCTGGCCGGGCGCTGGCCGGGCGCCCTCGTGCAGCGACAGGACACGAGTCGATCGACTGGTGGGACGTCGCACCATGCACCCGCATCGGACGTCTGCTGACGGCGCCCCGGTAGGTTGGCGAGGTGACGACGATCGACTGCAACAGCGACCTCGGCGAGGGCTTCGGCGCCTGGAGCATGGGCGACGACCGCGCGATGCTCGACGTGGTCTCGTCGGCGAACGTCGCCTGCGGCTTCCACGCCGGTGACCCCGTGATCATGCTCGACACCTGCCGCGCCGCAGCCGAACGGGGCGTGGCCGTCGGCGCCCACGTGGCGTACCGCGACCTCGCCGGGTTCGGGCGCCGTCCGGTGCACGTCACCCCCGACGAGCTCTACGCCGACGTCGTGCACCAGCTCGGCGCGCTCATCGCGACCGCCCGCGTCGCCGGCACCGCCGTGACCTACGTGAAGCCCCACGGCGCCCTGTACAACACCGCCTGCGCGGACCCGGTGCAGGCCGAGGCGGTGACCCGCGCCGTCGCGGACGTCGATCCGACCCTGGCGGTCCTCGCGCTGCCCGACTCCGAACTGCTGCGGGCCGCCGAGAGCCACGGGCTCCGGGCCGTCCGCGAGGTCTTCGCCGACCGCGCCTACGAGCCCGACGGCTCACTGGTGTCGCGGAGCACGCCGGGCGCGGTGCTGCACGACCCCGAGGCCGTCGCTGCCCGGGTGCTGCGCATGGTGACCGGCGGCGTCGTGACCGCGGTCGACGGGTCAGACGTGCGGGTGCAGGTCGACTCGGTGTGCGTGCACGGGGACTCCCCCGACGCGGTCGAGATGGCGCGGGCGATCCGGGCGCTGCTCACCGAGCACGGGGTGAGGATCGCGCCGTTCGCGCCGGCCGCCGCAGGCGCCGCTTCCTGATGGTGGACGTCCGTCCGGCTGGCCGGACCGCGCTGCTGGCGACGTTCGACTCGCTGGACGACGTCGTCGCCTTCCGCGCGGGACTCCGCGCGACCGCCGTGCCCGGACTCACCGAGGTGGTCTCCGGCGCCCGGACCCTGCTGCTGCGGTTCGACCCGGACCGGACCGACGCCGCTCGACTCGGCACCACCCTCGCGCGGGTCACGCCGGTGTCGGCCGGGTCGTCCGCCGCCTCAGCCGCCGACGGAGCCTCCGTCACGCCGCTCGTCGTCCCCGTCACGTACGACGGCGCGGACCTCGACGTCGTCGCGAGCGCCACCGGCATGACCCGCGCCGAGCTCGTCGCGTGGCACACCGGCCACGTCTGGACGAGCGCCTTCTGCGGCTTCGCGCCCGGCTTCAGCTACCTCACCGGCACCGCCCCGTCGCTCGACGTGCCACGCCGCACCACGTCACGCACCGCGGTGCCGAGCGGCGCAGTGGCCCTCGCCGGCGAGTTCAGCGCCGTCTACCCGCGGTCCTCGCCGGGAGGCTGGCAGCTCATCGGCCGGACCGAGGTCCCGATGTGGTCGCTCGACCGCGACCCGCCCGCGCTCGCCCCCGCCGGCACCCGCCTGCGCTTCGTCGAGGCACGTCCGGCATGAGCACGCTCACCGTCCTGCAGGTCGGCCCCGGCACGTCGGTGCAGGACCGCGGCCGTCCCGGGTACAGCGACGTGGGCCTCGGCTCCGCCGGTGCCGCCGACCGTGGCGCGGCGGCCCTCGCCGACCGGCTGGTCGGGAACCGTCCCGACGCGGCCGTCCTGGAGGCGCTGCTCGGCTCCGTCACGCTCCGCGCCGACGCGCACCTGGTCGCCGCCACCACCGGTGCCGCCGGCCCGGTCGAGGTCACCTCGGCGGACGGCAGGGTCCGCGGTGCGGCCCCGTACGAGGTGCTGGCGCTCGCCCCCGGCGACGTCCTCCGCGTCGGGCAGCCGGCCACGGGTCTGCGCGTCTACGTCGCCGTACGGGGTGGTTTCGCGGTCGAGCCCGTGCTCGGCAGCCGGTCGTGGGACTCGTTGGCGCGGCTCGGCCCGCCGCCGCTGTCGGTCGGGGACGTCCTGCCCGTCGGGGACGACGCCGACGCCTGGCCGGTCGTCGACGCCGTCGCGCCGCCGCTCGGCACGCCGCCGGGCGAGCCCGTGGTGCTCGACGTGACGCCGGGTCCGCGCGACGACTGGTTCACCCCGGCGTGGCACGCGACCCTGACCGGGCAGGTCCACCACGTCACGCCGGACAGCGACCGGGTCGGCGTCCGGACGACCTCGGCGGAGCCGCTCGTCCGCGCGGTGACCCGTGAGCTGCCGAGCGAGGGTGTCGAGACCGGGTCGCTGCAGGTCCCGCCGGACGGGCACCCCGTCCTGTTCCTCGCCGACCACCCGGTGACCGGCGGCTACCCCGTCGTCGCGGTGCTCACCCCGGCCGCGGTCGACCGCGCGGCGCAGCTGCGGCCGGGCGACGCGCTGCGCTTCCGGATCACGGGCTGACGGGCCGGCGAGCCGAGGGGCACGGCCCTCAGTCGAACATCGCGGCGAGGGCGGCGTAGGGGTCACCGTCGACGACGTGCGCCGACGGCCGCTCCGGCCAGTGCACCGTGCCGTCGTCCGACCAGCACGGGACGACGTGGACGTGCAGGTGCCGGACGCTCTGCCCGGCGTCCGCCCCGGAGGCCTGCAGGAGCACCGTGCCGGTCGCACCGAGCGCGCCCCGCATCGCCCGCGCGACCCGCTGCGCCAGCGCGAACGTCGCCGACAACGCCACCGGCCCGGCCCGCAGCAGGTCGTCGGCGTGCTCCACCGGCGCGACGAGGGTGTGCCCCGGAGCGAGCAGGGACTCCGGCAGCGGTGCGAACGCCACCGCGTGCTCCTCGCGCTCGACCCACGAGGCCGGCGCGTCCCCGGCGATGATGCGGCAGAAGGGGCACGGTTCCATCGGGCCAGTCTGCCGGGTGCGCTCCGACCGGACCCGGAACACACGGGCAGCGTCTGCGGTTGGATCGGAGACCGATGACGAAGGGTGCACCATGTCGATGACCGTCCTGCTCGAGGCCCAGCTCCGGAGCGACCTCCCCACCGAGACCGTCGAGACCGCCGTCCGCGAGACACTCGCGCAGACCGGCGCGTTCCCGGGGAACGAGTCCCTCGAGGTCCTCGTCGACGACGCCGACCCCACCCGCGTGGTCGTCCTCGAACGCTGGACGACCTCGGCTGACCACGACGCCTACGTCGCCTGGCGTGCGACGCCGGAGGGGGCGTCCGCGCTGCGGGACGTGGTCGCGTCGCCGCCCGTCAAGCGGACCTTCGACAAGACCATGCCACTGCACTGATCGAGGCTGCGCCGGGGCAGTTGCCGGACATGGGACGATTGCGGGATGACCGCCACGCTCGTCGCCAAGGGCCTCGCCGGCGGGTACGCCGCTCGCACGCTGTTCGACTCCCTCGACCTGACCGTCGCCCCGGGTGACGTCATCGGCGTCGTCGGGGTGAACGGCGCCGGCAAGTCCACCCTGCTCCGGCTCCTCGCGGGCGTCGACGAACCGCTCGCCGGCACGGTGTCGCTCGCCCCGACGGACGCGTTCGTCGGCTGGCTGCCGCAGGAGCACGAGCGCGTCGCCGGCGAGACCGTCGGCGCCTACATCGGCCGTCGGACGGGCTGCGCCGAAGCGACCGCGACGATGGACGCCGCGGCTGCCGCGCTCGGTGAGCCCGGCGCAGGGGACGCGGCGGCCGACGCGTACTCGGCAGCGCTCGACCGCTGGCTCGCATCGGGAGCGGCCGACCTCGACGAGCGGATCCCCGTCGTCCTCGCCGACCTCGGCCTGGTCGTGGGCACGGACGACGACGGCGTCGGCCCCGAGTCCCTGATGACCGCGCTGTCCGGCGGTCAGGCCGCCCGCGTCGGGCTCGCCGCGCTCCTGCTGTCCCGCTTCGACATCGTCCTGCTCGACGAGCCGACGAACGACCTCGACCTCGACGGGCTCGACCGGCTCGAGGGCTTCGTGCGGGGGCTCCGCGGCGGTGTCGTGCTCGTCAGCCACGACCGCGAGTTCCTCGCACGCTCCGTCACGGCCGTCCTCGAGCTCGACCTCGCGCAGTCGTCGAACCGGCTGTTCGGCGGCGGCTACGACGCGTACCTCGAGGAACGCGAGATCGCCCGCCAGCACAAGCGCGACGCCTACGACGACTACGCCTCGACGAAGGCCGACCTCGTCTCCCGCGCCCGGACGCAGCGGGAGTGGTCGAGCCAGGGCGTGCGCAACGCCATGAAGAAGGCCCCGGACAACGACAAGATCCGGCGCAAGGCCGCGAGCGAGTCGAGCGAGAAGCAGGCGCAGAAGGTCCGGCAGATGGAGTCGCGCATCGCCCGCCTCGACGAGGTCGAGGAACCCCGCAAGGAGTGGCAGCTCGAGTTCACGATCGGCAACGCGCCCCGCTCGTCCGCCGTCGTCGCCACGCTGGCCGACGCCACCTTCACGCAGGGCGACTTCACGCTCGGCCCGGTCTCGCTGCAGGTCGACGGCGGCGACCGGATCGGCATCACCGGACCGAACGGCGCCGGCAAGTCCACCCTGCTGCGGGCGCTGCTCGGCAAGCAGGAGCCCACCACCGGCACGGCTTCGCGGGGGTCGAGCGTCGCCGTCGGCGAGATCGACCAGGCCCGTGCGGCGTTCACCGGCGACCAGCCCCTCGCCGACGCGTTCGAGGCCGTCGTCCCCGAGTACACGACCGCCGACGTCCGCACCCTGCTCGCGAAGTTCGGGCTCAAGGCGGACCACGTCGGTCGGCCGGCGGGAGCGCTCTCCCCCGGCGAACGGACCCGGGCCGGCCTCGCGCTGCTGCAGGCCCGCGGCGTAAACGTGCTCGTGCTCGACGAGCCGACGAACCACCTCGACCTCGCGGCGATCGAGCAGCTCGAGCAGGCGCTCGACTCCTACGACGGCACCCTCCTGCTCGTCACGCACGACCGCCGCATGCTCGAGACCGTGCGGCTCGACCGGCAGTGGCACGTCGAGGCCGGGCGGGTCACCGAGGCGTAGCCGGCCCCAACCCGAGCCGTTCGACGACCTCGGCGCTCTCCTCTTCGGGGGTACGGTCGGCGGCGATCGTGACGTGTGCCTCGTCCGGCTGCGGCGGCTCGAGCGTGGCGAGCTGCGACGCCAGCAACGACGTCGGCATGAAGTGGCCGGAGCGCTGGGACATGCGGTCCTGGATCAGCGAACCGTCGCCAGCGACGTGGACGAACACCACGCCGGGTGCCCGCAGGACGTCGCGGTACGAGCGCTTGAGCGCTGAACACGTCACGACACCCGGCACACCGCGGTCGAGGTGGTCGCGGATCCACGCCGCGACGACGTCGAGCCAGGGCCAGCGGTCGTCGTCCGTCAGCGGCGTGCCGGCGTGCATCTTGTCGACGTTCGCCTGCGGGTGCATCGCGTCACCCTCGGCGAAGTCCCACCCGAGCTGCTCGGCGACCATCGCGGCGACGGTGGACTTCCCCGAACCGGAGACACCCATGACGACGAGGACGCGTGCGTCGAGCTCCCCGTCGGGACGCAGCTCCTTGTCGGGACGCAGTTCCTTGTCGGTACTCAATGGATGAACACCCCCGCGAGCATGACCCCGGCGAGGCCGAGCACCGAGATGAGGCACTCGAGCACCGTCCACGTCTTGAACGTCTGCCCGACCGTGGTGTTGAGGTACCCCTTCACCAGCCAGAAGCCGGCGTCGTTCACGTGCGACAGGAACACCGAACCGGCACCGATCGCGAGCACGAGCAGCGAGGTCATCGGCGTCGACAGGTCGTGCGCGATCGGGGCCATGATGCCCGCTGCGGTGACCGTGGCGACGGTGGCCGAGCCCGTGGCCACGCGGACCAGCGCCGAGACCACCCAGGCCACGAGCAGCACCGAGATGCCGGAGTCCTTCACGGCGTCGGCGATCACCCCGCCGATCCCGGTGTCGATGAGGACCTGCTTGAAGCCACCACCGGCGCCGACGATGAGCAGCACACCAGCGACCGGCGGCAGCGCGCTCTCGAGCGACTTCGAGACGGCCGAACGGTCCATGCCGCCGCCGATGGCGAAGAAGACCATCGCGTAGACGGCGGCGATCCCGATCGCGATCATCGGCGACCCGAGGAAGTCGAGCAGGCTGACCCACGCGCCGGAGGCGTCGGGCACCGTCGCCTCGCGGATCGCCTGGGCGAGCATGAGCACGACGGGCAGCAGGATGCCGACGAGCGCGACGGTGAACGACGGGCTGCGCGGTTCGCTGATGACGCGGGTGAAGTCGCTCTTGCCGTGGGGCAGCAAGGCGGTGTCCTGCGTGGCGGGGCCGCGCCGCGCCTCCCGGCCGTCGTGCGCGGGGTCCTGCGGACCGGAGCCGCCGTCCCCACGCGACCCGAAGATGTCCGGTGCGGGGATGTCGACCCAGCGCGCCGCGAAGCGGGCGAAGACGGGGCCGGCCAGGACGATGACGGGGATGGCGAGCACGATGCCGAAGGCGAGGGTGGTGCCGAGGTTCGCACCGACCGTCGAGATCGCGACGAGCGGACCGGGGTGCGGCGGCACGAACGCGTGCATCGTCGACAGACCGACCAGGGCCGGCACGGCGATCTTCATGATCGGGACGTCGCTCCGCTTCGCCACCAGGACGATGATCGGGATGAGGAGCACGAGGCCGACCTCGAAGAACATCGGCAGGCCGATGAGCGCACCGATCAGGGCCATCGTCCACGGCAGCGCCGCCTTCGACGACCTCCGCACGAGGGTGTCGACCACGCGGTCGGCCGCACCGGAGTCGACGAGCATCTTGCCGAACATCGAGCCGAGGCCGACCAGGATGCCGACGCTGGTCATCGTGGCGCCGAAGCCGTTGCCGAAGCTCGTGACCGAGGCGTCGGGTGCGAGGCCCGCGCCGATGCCGACGCCGAGCGCGCCGATGGTCAGCGCGATGAACGGGTGGACCTTGAGCCAGGTGATCAGGACGATGATCACGACGATGCCGATGAGCGCCGCGATGATCAGCTGGGCCACGGGGCCGGACGGGTCGACCGTCGGCGTGCCGCCACCGCTGGCTGCGAGGAACGTTGCCGAGTGTGGTGCGGACGCGTGTGGTGCGGACGCGTGCGGTGCGGACGCGAGCGGGGAAGCCGCGAGTGCGGCCGCGTGGTCCTGGAGCGCGTGAGGCATCGGTGCCCCTTCCTGGAGCCGCTGCCGCGCGGCTCCGTCGCCTTGGTGTCGAGTGCGGTCTGGCGCCCTGCGCGCCGACCGTCAATAATCTGATTAATCAGACTATACGACGATCCGCCGCGCGGCATCCGCCCTCTCGGGCAGTCTGCCGATTCGATGGACCCGACGTCACGCTCACCGCGTGCGGCGTACTGCATGGAGGAACGATGCCGACCGGACCACGCACGAACGGCTCCCACGGCCCCGAACTGCGCGGTCGCGGACTGCACGGCCACGTGCTCGACGTGCTCGGGCAGCGCATCGTCGACGGGGGCATCTCGCCGGGGTCGGTGCTCCGGCCCGAGCTGGTGGCGGACGAGTTCGGGGTGTCGCGATCGGTGGTGCGCGAGGCGCTGCGGGTGCTGCAGTCGCTCGGGCTCGTCGAACCGCGGCAGCGTGTCGGCACGCAGGTGCTCGGCATCGGGTCGTGGGAGCTCCTCGCGCCGACGGTCATCCGGTGGCGGGGGGCGTCTCCGTCGTACTTCGTGCAGCAGCGGGAGTTGCTCGAGCTCCGGTTGGGGGTCGAGCCGGTGGCCGCGGCGCTGGCGGCGGGGGCCGTCGGGGCGCTGGCGGGCGGGGGTGCCGCGGGCGGCGGCCCTGCCGGGGGCGCTGGGGCGCCCGCCGTGCTCCGGGCCGCCGAGGACATGCTCGACGCCTGCGCCGCGGAGGACAGCCGCGCCTACCTCGAAGCCGACGTCCGGTTCCACCGAGCGCTGCTGACCGCCTCGGGCAACGCGGTGTTCGCCCACTTCGCCGGCACCGTCGAGGCGCTGCTCCGCACCCGCACCTCCGAGTCGCGCGACACCATCACGCGGTGGACGCACGATGCCGCGGCACGACACCTCGCCGCCGCGCAGGCCGTGGTCGCCGGTGACGTCGCCGGGGCATCGGCTGCGACGACCGAGCTCGTGCGGGTCACGCGCGACGAGTTCATCGCGGAGGCGCCTGCCGGCTGACGCGTGGGCGTTCCTGCCCATCGCACCCGACGTGGGATGCCGTTCCGCTCGTCGGAGGTCGAAAAGACTTGCCTCCTACGCGCGAAACGTCCTCCTCCGCGCGAAACCGCCCCCTACGCGCGCTCCGGCCGACCGCGGAACAGCCGGGGTCCACGCAGCCGCAGGCGCATCGTGACGGTGCCGAGCCAACGGTCGTACTTGTAGCCGACCTTGCCCATGCGTCCGACCTCCTCGAAGCCGAGCCGCTCGTGCAGGCGGATCGAGGCCTCGGCCTGCCGGTCGGCGATGACGGCGACGACCTCACGGACGCCAGCCGAACGGCACTCGTCGATGAGGGCCTCCATGAGCGCGCGACCGAGTCCCTTCCCGCCGGACGCCGCGCCGAGGTAGATCGAGTCCTCGACCACGCGGTTCGACCGGTCGCGCGGGTTCCACGCGTCGACGAGCGCGTACCCGAGCACCTGGCCGGACGGGTTCACGGCGACGAGGAACGGCAGCTTCCGCTTGCGGATGTCGTCGTACCGCCGCTTCCACGCGGCGAACGTGAACGCCGACGGGTCGAAGGTCACCGACGAGTTCCGGACGTAGTGCGTGTGGATCTCGCGGATGTCGGGCAGGTCCGTGGGTTCGGCGGCGCGGATCGAGTACACGAACGCAGCCTCGGCGGGCACGGGGGCACGCAGGTGTCGTGGCAGGACCCGCCGCCGCTGGTATTCCTCCTCGAGCACGGACCGAGCCTATGCCGCGGGCGCGACCGTGGGCAGCGCCCAGTCCACGGGGTCCGCTCCCTGTGCCACGAGCAGCTCGTTGACCTGCGAGAACGGGCGACTGCCGAAGAACCCCCGCGACGCGCTGAGCGGACTCGGGTGCGCGGATGCCACCACCGGGGTGTCTCCGAGGAGCGGTCGGACGGACCCGGCCTGCGCACCCCACAGCACGGCGACGAGCGGCGTGCCCCGGGCGACCAGGGCGCGGACGGCCTGGTCCGTGACGGCTTCCCACCCCTTGCCGCGGTGGCTGCCGGCCTCGCCCGCCTGCACGGTGAGGACCCGGTTGAGCAGCAGGACGCCCTGCGCCGACCAGGGCCGGAGGTCGCCGTGCGCGGGCGGCGTCACGCCGAGGTCCGCTTCGAGCTCCTTGTAGACGTTCGCCAGGCTGCGCGGGACCGGCCGCACGTGCGGGTCGACGGCGAACGACAGGCCGATCGGGTGGCCGGGCGTCGGGTACGGGTCCTGCCCGATGACGAGGACCTTCACGGCGTCGAACGGGTCGGCGAACGCGCGGAGCACGTGGTCGCCGGCGGGCAGGTAGTGCCGACCGGCAGCCACCTCGTCGCGCAGCCAGGAGCCCATCCGGTGGACGTCGTCCTCGACCGGGGCGAGCGCACGGGCCCAGCCCGGGTCGACCAGGTCGGCGAGCGGGCGCGGCTGCACGGTCGTCGGTGCCTAGGCGCCCATGGTGGCGACGGAGACGGACTCGTCACCGGCGACGACGCGCCAGACGCTCCCGGTGCCGCGGACCTCGAGCGCGCCCTCACCGACGACGAGCGTGGTGTCCTCGTCGATCGCGAGGCCGGCGGTGACGAACTCGGCCTCGGCGCTGGCGATCAGCCGCGCGAGCGTGCCGGCCTGCACGGCGTGCACGTCGATGGTCAGGTCGACGAGCCCGAGGCCTTCGCGGAGTTCGACCTCGTCGAGTCCCTCGGCGGCCTCTTCCGGGCAGATCTCCACGCCGCCGATGCGCCAGCCGCCGACCAGGGCACGGTCGGCCGCGATCATCGCGCCGGCGGAGTAGCCGAGGTAGGGCAGGCCGTCGGCCACGAGCAGGCGGATCTGGTCGACGAGCGGGGCGACGGCGTCGAGGTAGTGCGGGGTGACCCCACCCCCGACGACGAGTGCGTCGACGTCACTGAGGACGGTGGTGCTGAAGACCTCGCCCGGGGCGATCTCGGACACGAGGACCTCGGCCTGACGGGCGCCGCCGAGGACCTCTGCGATGTCCGCGGTCGAACTCGGGCTCGCGCCGACCGAACTCGCGACCGACAGCAGGCCGATGCGCGGGACGGTCCGGCCGACGGCTGCCGAGCGTGCCGTGGCCTCGGCGAGGAAGGGCGCTGCGGCGTCCGCGGCGGCGAAGGGTCCGCCGCCGACCAGGTGGATGCTCACGACTCGGCCGTCACCGGGGCGAGGGCGCTCCACGGGAAGGTGATCCACCCGTCGACGCGGCGCCAGACGTGGTCGGGCTCGAGCACGGTGCCGGGCTTCGAGTACAGGCAGGCGCTGCGGACGTCGGCGCCGGCGTTCCGCACGATGTCGACGACCAGGCGGAGGGTGCGGCCGGAGTCGGACACGTCGTCCACGATCAGGACGCGCTTGCCGGCGAGGCTCGGGGCGTCGAGGGCGGGCGACAGGATGACCGGTTCCTCGAGGCGCTGCTCGACGTCGGTGTAGAACTCGACGTTGATCGAGCCGCACTCCTTGGTGCCGAGGGCGTACGCGACGGCCCCGGCGATGATGAGTCCGCCGCGGGCGACGGCGACGACGACCTCGGGCTCGAAGCCGGAGGACAGGACGTCCTTGGCGAGCAGGCGAGCCGCGTCACCGAACTCCAGCCATCCGAGCACCTCGGGCCCGCTCGTCACGGTCACGGTCGAGGGAGCCTGGGCGGATGGCCCGGAGTCGCTGCTGATCGGCATCCGACCACGGTACCGGCACGGACCCCGCGCCCGCGACCCGCAGGTGCACCCGGGCGCGTACGCCCGTCGCTTCAGACCCGCGGGGTGAGCGTCCCGCGTGCGAGCTTGTGCTGCGCCGACTGCGCCACCGGCCGGATCGTCACGAGGTCGAGGTTCACGTGCGCCGGCAGCTCGACCGCGTGCACGATCGCCTCGGCGACGTCCTCGGCGACCAGTGGCTCCGGCACGTCGTCGTACACCGCCGCGGCCTTCTCGGCGTCGCCGCGGAAGCGGGTCAGTGCGAACTCGTCGGTCTTCACCAGCCCCGGGGCGACCTCGACGACCCGGAGCGGTTCGCCGTTCAGCTCGAGCCGGAGTGCGGCCACCAGGGCGTGCTCGGCGAACTTCGCGGCGTTGTACCCGCCGCCGTTCTCGTACGCCACGTGCCCGGCGGTGCTCGTCACGGTGACGATGTCCGCGTTCCCCGCGGTCACTGCGCGCCGCCGCAGGTGCGGGAGCAGGGCCGCGATCACGCGCTTCGTCCCGATCACGTTCACCTCGAACATCGCGCGCCAGTCGTCGACGTCGGAGGCCTCGACACTCGCCGAGCCGAGGGCGCCGCCGGCGTTGTTCACCAGCACGTCCGCTCCCCCGAGTTCGTCGACCCGCGCGGCGAGCGCCTCGACGTCGGCGGCGTCCGTGATGTCCGCGACGAGCACGTCCGCGCCGGTGGACTCGGCGAGCGCCTGCAGTTTCGCCTCGCGCCGCGCGACGGCGAGGACGTCCCACCCGTGGGAGCGGAACAGCCGGACGGTCGCCGCCCCGATGCCCGAGCTCGCTCCGGTGACGACTGCGCGACGTGGTGCCATGTGCTTCCTCCTGGGTCGGGCGGGGGTTCCCCTGCAACCGTACCGATCCCCGGACATCACGATCCGGTAACGTGACCGGGGATGACGACGGATGCCGCCCCTCCAGCGCCCTCGGCGCCCGCCACCGAGCTCGAGCCCGGCCGCGCGAAGCGTCGTATCCCGATGTGGGACACGGCGCGGTTCCTCGCGGTCACGCTCGTGGTCATCGGACACGCGATCCAGCGGCAGACGACGGCGAGCGAGCACGCCCTCGCGCTGTACACATTCATCTACGCGTTCCACATGCCGGCGTTCGGCGTGATCAGCGGGTACTTCTCCTCCGCCGACACCCCGACGGCGAAGCGGATGCGCCGGACGATCACCGACATCGTCGTGCCGTACATCATCATGCAGACGATCTGGACGGTGGTGCAGGGCCTCTTCGAGGGCGGCAAGAAGTTCAACCCGACGCAGCCGACCTGGACCCTGTGGTTCCTGCTCGCGCTGGGGATCTTCAAGCTGATCCTGCCGTACCTCGCGCAGCTGCGGTGGCCGTTGTTCTGGGCCGTCGTGTTCAGCATCGGTGTCGGCTACTTCGACAACGTCGACTCGACCCTCTCCCTGTCGCGCGCGATCAGCCTGCTGCCGTTCTTCCTGCTCGGCTGGCAGGTGAAGCAGTGGGGCGTCTTCGACCGCTGGTACGACGCACCCCGGCGGATCGTCGTGCGGGTCCGGATCGCAGCGGCCGCGGTGTTCGTGGCCTGGGCGGTGGCGTGTGCGCTCTGGATCCCGCAGTTCAAGGAGTTCGACCTCCACCACTGGTTCTTCTACGACGACTCCTACTCGGGCCTCGGCGAGGACGCCTGGTGGGCCGGTGCGGTGCGCTTCGGCCTGATGCTCCTGGCGGCGCTGCTGACGGCGTCGTTCCTGCTGCTCGTCCCCCGTCGGAACGTGTGGATCACCCAGTTCGGCGCGGCGACGATGTACGTCTACCTGCTCCACACCTTCCTGCTCTACCCGGTCCGCGAGTCCGGCATCCTCGCGGGTCCGCACTCCGCGTGGCCGTACGTCCTGCTCATGGTCGGCTTCGCCTGCGCCGTCAGCCTGTTCCTCGCGCAGCCGTTCGTCCGCCGCGGGATGCGCTGGTTGCTCGAGCCGAAGGTCGACTGGCTCTTCCGCCGCGACCCCGCCTAGTCGCTCCCCTCGAACGGTGCGGCCCCGCTCGGTGCGTGGCCGGCGCTGGCCTGGAGGCGCGGGTCGTCTCCGCCCCGCGCGTTACGTCCCGAGGCGGGTGCGCTGGTACCCGCCCGGCCACGTGCGTACCGTGGCCTCCGACGTGAAGGCGCATCCCCACCGGGCACGGCCGACCAGCCGCTGGCGCGTCTGCTCGGGACCGGCCGGCGTGGCCCCCTCGAGCTCACCTGAACCCACCACCCGATCGCACTGGACAGGAGCACGAGATGACCACGAACGACGCCGCCGCCTGGCGGTTCGAGACCACGCAGATCCACGCCGGCGCGCAGCCGGACCCGACCACGGGTGCCCGCGCGACCCCGATCTACAAGACGACCTCGTACGTGTTCGAGAACTCCGACCACGCTCGCGACCTGTTCGCCCTGGCACAGCCGGGCAACATCTACTCGCGCATCATGAACCCCACGAACGACGTCGTCGAACAGCGCATCGCGGCGCTCGAGGGCGGCTCCGGGGCACTGCTCGTCGCGAGCGGCCAGGCCGCCGAGACCTATGCGGTCCTCAACATCGCCGGGGCCGGTGACCACATCGTGTCCTCGTCGTCGATCTACGGCGGCACGTACAACCTGTTCAAGTACACGCTCGCGAAGCTCGGCATCGAGACCACGTTCGTCGAGGACCAGGACGACCCCGAGGAGTGGCGTCGCGCGGTCCGCCCGAACACGAAGCTGTTCTTCGCCGAGACCATCGGCAACCCGCGGATCAACGTCCTCGACATCGCCACGGTGTCCGGGATCGCCCACGACGCCGGCGTGCCGCTCATCGTCGACAACACCATCGCGACGCCGTACCTCATCCGTCCGTTCGAGCACGGGGCCGACATCGTCGTGCACTCGGCGACGAAGTTCCTCGGCGGACACGGGACCGTCATCGGCGGCGTCATCGTCGACGGCGGCACGTTCCCCTGGTCGGAGCACGCCGAGCGCTTCCCCGAGTTCAACACGCCCGACCCCTCGTACCACGGCGCCGTGTTCGCGCAGGCCGTCGGCAACGCGCTGGCGTACATCATCAAGGCGCGCGTGCAGCTGCTCCGCGACCTCGGGGCGTCGAACTCCCCCGACACCGCCTTCGCGCTGCTGCAGGGCATCGAGACGCTGTCGCTCCGCATCGAGCGGCACGTGTCGAACGCGCAGGAGATCGCCGAGTGGCTCGACCGGCACCCGGACGTCGCGTCGGTGTCCTACGCGGGCCTGCCGACCTCGCCCTGGTACGCGGCGGCGAACAAGTACGCACCGAAGGGCGTCGGTGCGGTGCTGTCGTTCGAGCTCAAGGGCGGCGTGCCGGCGGGCAAGGCGTTCGTCGACAACCTGCAGCTGTTCTCGCACCTCGCCAACATCGGCGACGTGCGCTCCCTGGTCATCCACCCCGCGTCGACCACGCACTCGCAGCTCACCCCGGAGCAGCAGCTGACCACCGGTGTCACGCCGGGCCTGGTGCGGCTGTCGGTCGGGATCGAGAACATCGAGGACCTGAAGGCCGACCTCGAGGCCGGGCTGGCCGCGGCGCGTGCGGTCTCGCAGGAGGGGCTGCGCGCCTAGCGTTCCTCCCGCCCGGGCACCGAGGCACGGCGCGCTCGATGCCTGTGCATGTTGCGACGTCCCACGAGTCGATCGACTCGTGGGACGTCGCTCGTTGCGCACGCATCGGATGCGTGAGCGCCGTGCGACACCGTCGACGTCGTACGACGACAGCCACGTCGTTCCACTGCAGCGCGAGGACACCCGGCCGCAGCGCGGCGAGGACTCCTGGCCGCAGCGCGGGGACGCCCGGCCGCAGCGCGCGCGACCGACCCGGCCACGTGCCCGGGACCCGGCCACGGGGCGGACGTGACGTAACACGGCGGCGGCGACCCGCGCCTCCCGGCAGACTGGACCCGATGGACTGGCAGACGACCCCCGAGGACTCCGTGCCGTCCACCCTCGTGCCCGGCACCGAACTCGGCACGCTCGGCAAGCCACCCGTGACCGGCGCATGGCGACCCGGTGACCACCCGGGTGCACGCCACTTCGCGGCGCTCGGCGAGCAGTGGGTCCGCGGCGGACGGATCCCCGCCGTCCGCGTCGCCTACGAGACCTGGGGTGAACTCAACGAAGCGCGGGACAACGCCGTCCTCGTGTTCCACGCGCTGACCGGCGACTCGCACGTCGCGGGACTGCCCGGACCCGGCCACAGGACCGCCGGCTGGTGGGGCGACGTCGTCGGACCTGGCCGCGCGATCGACACCGACCGCTGGTTCGTGATCGCCCCGAACATGCTCGGCGGCTGCCAGGGCACGACGGGTCCGTCGTCGGTGTCACCGGACGGCCTCGAGTGGGGCTCACGCTTCCCGTTCGTCACGGTCCGCGACCAGGTGTCCGTGCAGGCGCAGCTGGCCGACCGGCTCGGCATCGAGACCTTCGCCGCGGTCGTCGGCGGGTCGATGGGCGGCATGCACGCGCTCGAGTTCGCGGTGTCGCACCCCTCGCGGGTCGAGCGGCTGGCCGTGCTCGCCTCGACGGCGCAGACCACGGCCGACCAGATCGCCGCGAACTCGCTGCAGCGCGCAGCGATCCAGATGGACCCCGCGTTCGCCGGCGGCGACTACTACGAGGCCGACGCGGGCGAGGGACCCCACCGCGGGCTCGCCCTCGCGCGGCGGATGGCGCTGATGACCTACCGCGCGTCCGACGAGCTCAACGGCCGCTTCGCCCGGTCGTGGCAGAGCGACGTGTCCCCGCTCGGCGACGACGGCCGGTTCTCGGTGGAGAGCTACCTCGACTTCCACGGCAACAAGTTCACCCGGCGGTTCGACGCATCGAGCTACGTGACGCTCACCCACGCGATGGACTCGCACGACGTCGGGGCCGGTCGCGGCGGGGTGGCGGCAGCGCTCGCCCTGGTGACGGCGCGGACCCTGGTGGTCGGGGTGTCGAGCGACCGGCTGTTCCCGATCGAGGACCAGCACCGGATCGCGGCCGGCGTGCCGGACACGCTCGACGGCGACCGTGCGGCGGTGATCGAGAGCGAGTTCGGGCACGACGGGTTCCTCATCGAGCACGAGGCGGTCGGGGCGCACCTCGGGCGGTTGCTCGACGGGTAGGCGGGGCGGGGTGCCGGCGCCGGTGACCGGCCCTTCCGCTGTTCGCATAACGCGTGCAATAACGATCACAGAACCATCCGACGCGGCACCGCGCGCCGAACACCCCCCAACGGGTGTCGCGCGTGGAATGATGGCGTGGTGCCCCGGCCTGACCGAGGCTCGGTTTTCCCGGCACGACGCCGCACCACGCACGACCCGGCACCACCAGTTTCCCCGTCACCAACCAGGACATCGATGGACTTCATCGCACAGGAACGCGACCGCTTGCTGCGGTCCACCACCCGTGTCGTCGGCATCGTGTGCGCGCTCGTCTCCGTCATCGGGATCATCTCCGCGCTCGCGGTCCCCGCCGTCCCGCTGGTCGGTGCCCTCGCCTGCATCGCGATCATGATCGGCGCGCTGCTCGTCTTCGGGTGGAACAACGCGGTCTGGTGGACGGCCCTCATCCTGGCGTCCGGGCTCGGCGCCCTCGCACTGCTGTTCTTCGGCGTCGACGACACCGTCCGCCCGGTCATCGCGTCGGCCGTCGTCCCGCTCGCCGCCGGCACCCTGTCCGCCCCGCTCATGGCGCAGCGCGGGCACCCGGTCGGCCTCGGGTTGACGATCGCCACCGGCGGGATCGTCGTCGTCGCGATGACCTGGGCGAGCGGCGGCATCCTCGCCGCCCCCGTGACCGGCGCCCTGCTCGGTTGGGTCCTCATCGCGGTGGTCACGATCTGGATCTCGCGGAGCATCCCCCGGGTCGCCCGCCGCATCTACAGCATCGGCACCGCGCACCGCGCCGAACGGCAGGCCAGCGAGACCGAGGCGCAGCGACGCCAGGGTGCGCGGCTCCTGCACGACACGGTGCTCGCGACGCTGACGCTCCTCGCACACTCCGGAGTCGGCGTCTCCGAGCAGGCGATGCGCGAGCAGGCCGCCGAGGACGCACGGCTCCTCCGCCACCTGCGCCTCGGCGCGACGCCCCAGCCGCAGCAGTCCGGCGACTACTCGCTCACGCGAGAAGAGGAGTCGCCCCTCGGGCAGACCCTCGAGTCGGTCAAGCAGCGTTTCGGCCGGATGGGCCTCGAGGTCAGCTGGCACGGCACCGGCCAGGTCCTGCTGCCGTCGCACGTGCTCGACGCGTTCCTCCTCGCCCTCGGTGAGTGCCTCGAGAACGTCCGTCGGCACGCCGGGGTCGGCGAGGCCCACGTCACGATCGTCCACGACAACGAGATGGTCCGTGCGATGGTCACCGACTCCGGCGTCGGCTTCGAGCTCGGGGAGATCAGTGCCGAACGCCTCGGGTTCAAGGAGAGCGTCGTGAACCGCCTCCGCGAGGTCGGCGGCGACGCGAAGCTGTTCTCCGCGCCGGGTTCCGGCACGACCGTCGTGCTGGAGGCGCCCCGATGAGCCGCATCCCCGAGGACACCATCAGCCGCGGCCTGCCCGGTGAGCCCGTCCAGCCCGCACCGCGCACCCGCCGGGAGGCCCGTGAACGGTACCGGGGCAGCGAACGTCGACAGGCCCGCGGTCTGCCCTCCACCTCCACCGGTGCACGCTCGCTGCGGCAGGCCGCCAAGCCGGGGGCATCGCTCGGCGCCGGGTACCTGGGGCTCGGCGCTGCCGTCCTCACCGGCATCGAGGCCGTCGCCGGCATCGTCTTCTTCCTCATCCGCTGGGACGACTTCACGAACCCGTGGTTGCCCGCCGCCGCGTGGGCGCTGTACCTCATCGCGGCCGTCGGGGTGGGGCTCAGCCTGCTCAACTACGGCGAACGGCTGACCGGACTGGCCTTCGGGCTCATCTGCGTGGTCCTCGGCTGCGTGGTGACGCTCGACTTCGTCGGGATCTGGCCGGAGCACGACCTCGTGCACACCGCGTCGGCGTCGGTCGCCGCCGGGTTCGCACTGCTCCCCGTCGCCACGCTGCGGCCCGCACGCGAGGTCGCCGCCGCCATCGCCGTCCTCGCCCTGGCGTTCATCGGGATGGCGATCGCCTCGACCCCGATCACGAGCGACACCCTGCCGGGCCTGGTGTCGACGCTCTCGCTCGTCGTGGTGCCGCCGTCCATCGCGATCTTCGTCGTGCAGCGGTTCCGCCAGCTCGTGCAGCGCGAACTCGACCGCGTCCTCGTGCAGAGCAACGTGCAGGCGCCGCAGTTCGCGGTCGGCATGCTCGCCTCGGACGAACTCGCCCGGCTCGACCTCGCGGCCGAGAAGCTCCTCGACGCCGTCGCGAACGGCAGTGATCCGCTCCCGCTCTCCGACGCGTCGGCGTCGGTCGCCGCCTCGCTCGCGACCGAGCTCCGCCTGCACCTCATCGAGGGCCGCCGCGAGACCTGGCTGTACCACGCGATCACGGAGTCGGACAACCTCGGCCGGTCGGTCAGCGTCGCCGATCCGCAGTCCCTCGCCGGGCACCTCTCCCCCGCCCAACGCGACGGGCTGCTGCAGGCGCTCTGGCAGATGGTCGGGGTTGCCGAGGGCCGAGGCTCCCAGGCCGGCTCGCCCGTCGTGTCCGTCACGCTCGGCCCGGTCGGCTCCGACGGTCACCCCGTCACCGACGAGACCATGGACGTCCCCATCGTGTTCGAGTCGCGCGGCGTCCCCCGTCGTCGACTCGGCCCCACCGCGTGGAGTGCCCTCCAGCGGATCGGTCCGTACACCGACACCGTGCGGGAGGGCGTGCTCCACGTCGTCGCGCACTGCGTCGTCGACCGACATCCGTCGATGTAGTCGTCGCACGGACCCGGCTGGCCCGAAACTGCCGGACACCCTGACCAGCCTGCCCGTGTCACGTGGCCCGTCCACCTAGGATCTGCCACGACTGCCCCGTAGAAAGGACGCCAGCATGGCGACTCCAGAGGAACCGATCCGACTCGCACTCGTCGACGACCACAGGATGCTCCTCGGCGCGCTGACGGAGTGGATCCGGAACGCCGCCGACGACATCACCCTCGTCGCGGCCGTCACGACGTGGCCGGAGCTCCTCACGAGCCCCGCGTTCCCGGTCGACGTGGTGCTGCTCGACCTCGACCTCAAGGACTCGATCCCGGTCTCGCTGAAGATCTCGACGCTCAAGACCGCCGGCGTGAAGACCGTCGTGATGAGCACCTACTCGGAGCCGAACGTCGTCCGCGAGGCCCTCGCCTCCGGCGCCCTCGGCTACCTCGTCAAGAGCGAGGACGCCGAGATGATCGTCGAGGCGATCCGTTCGGCCCAGCGCGGCGAGCAGTACGTCTCGGCGGAGCTCGACCTCGCGATCAACAGCGGCGACGTCGGCGGCGTGCCGAAGCTCAGCGCCCAGGAGCGTCGCGTGATGGCCCTGTACGGCGGCGGCGAGCCCGTGAAGAGCGTGGCGTACCAGCTCGGCATCTCGGAGGAGACCGCGAAGAGCTACCTCAAGCGCATCCGCGAGAAGTACCGCGTGGCCGGCTTCGACGTCGGCACGAAGGTGGCGCTCCGGAAGCGGGCGATCACCGACGGCATCATCGTGCAGGACGGCAGCCCCGTCGGGCTGTAGCGCGCGTGCTCGCCGGAGAGGCCGGGTCCCGTCACGGGACCCGGCCTCTCCTGCTCGCCACGTGCGGTGGCCCGCACCGTGCGACGGCCTGGAGGCGCGGTACGGGCTGGCACCGCGCCTCCCGTCGGGTGGTCGGCGGCGCTGATCCCGCCAAAGCGACAGTCCCCACCCGCCGGTCGCGTCCCCCACGCGAAAGCGACAGTCCGCCGCGGGAGTTCCGCGGCGAACTGTCGCTTTCGGGAGCGGTGGACGGTGCGACGTGCCCGCCCGCCCGCGTCAGACGATCGGCACCGGCGACGTGATCGGCCCCGTGCTCGGCGACGACGAGCGGAGCGCCGCACGACGGCTGCTCCGCCGCTCGGCCCCGTAGCTGACCATCGTCATGAGGACACCGAGCAGCGCGAGCACGATGCCGAGCCACCCCGGCGCCAGGAACCCGAACCCGGCGGCGATGACCGCGCCGCCGAGGGCCGCACCGAGCGAGTTGCCGATGTTGAACGCCGAGTGGTTGAGCGCCGCCGCGATGGTGCGGGCGTCACCGGCGACGTCCATCAGGCGGGACTGCACCGCCGGCGGGATCGCGGACGACGTCGCCCCGAGCAGGAACGCGCCGAGGAACATGCCCCACGCCCACTGCGCGGTGAGGACGGTGACGAGCAGGGCCGCGATGAGGGCGAACATGCCGACGTAGATCGTGCGCTTGACGCTGTGGTCCGCCAGCAGGCCGCCGAGGATGCCACCGACGACCATGCCGATGCCGACCACGACGAGCACGAGGGGCACGAACGACTCCGGCAGTCCGGTGACGTTCTGCACGAGCGGTGAGATGTAGGAGTACACGGCGAAGAACCCGCCGAACCCGACGGCGCCGAGGCCCATCACCATCCAGACCTGCGGCACCCGGAAGGCCCGCAGCTCGCGGCCGATCGTGGCGTGTTCGTCGCGGGCGCTCCGCGGGACGAACGCCAGCACCGCCAGGAACGTCAGCGCGAAGAGCACGGCGACGACGCCGTACGCGATGCGCCAGCTCGCGACCTGCCCGACCCAGGTGATCGCGGGCACGCCGATGACGTTCGCGACGGACAGGCCGAGCAGCACCATCGCGATGCCCTTGCCGCGCTTGCCCGGGCCCATGATGTCGCCCGCGACGATCGACGCGATGCCGAAGTACGCACCGTGCGGCAGCCCGGCGACGAAGCGTGCGACGAGCACGAGGCCGAACGAGGGCAGGATCGCACTCGCGACCGTCGCCACGACGAACCCGACGAGCAGCACGAGGATGAGGCCCTTGCGCGGGAACTTCGCCGACATCGCGGCGATCGTCGGCGCACCGACGACCACGCCGAGCGCGTAGGCGCTGACGAGCCAGCCGGCGTGCGCGATCCCGGCGTCCGGGTCGACGCCGTACTGGTGCGGCAGGAGCGCTGCGGCGATGTTCGGCAACAGGCCCATCGCGACGAACTCGGTGGACCCGATGGCGAAGCCACCGAGGGCGAGGGCGATGAGCGCGAGTGCGCGGCGCGCAGGCGTGAGCTGGGACATGGTGCCTGTTCTCGGACGGGAGGAGCGGGACGGGTTCCGGACGTCGGCTCGCGACGGCGAGTCGGCTGGGACCGTCGGTGCGCGCGGTACGGCACCGGGCCTCCGGTCCGAGGCGCTGGAAACCAGGAACCCCGTCACCCAGGCGCTGGACGCCGGGATGCTTGGACGCTTCGGCGCGAGCACCGAGGGTGAGCCCGACACCGGACGGAGGACGGCCCTGGTTCAGCGGCGAACGGGGACGACCGGCCGCCTCAGGCGACCGGTCTCAGCAGTGTAGACCGCTCCAACGCCCGAACGGAAGTCGGGTGACGAATCGATTCGACCGCGGTCAGGCGGCGCGACGCTCGGGCTGTGCGACGGGGGCGCCGACCAGCTCGGGGAGCTCGTCGCGGTGGACCCATCCGGACCCGCACTCGCTGCAGCTCGCCCAGGCGTGGTCGCCCTGCTCGTCGGTGTCGATGACGACCGTTCGAAGGTCGCAGTCGGGGCACCAGCCGTCGTGCATCATCACGCGCTCCTCGTCGTCTCGGGGCCGCCCGGTGCGGCTCGATGTGGACCATGAGACACCCGACCACCGACATCCACGGGAGGCCCCCGGCGTGTCGCCCGGGCACGGAGCAGGCGCGGAGCAGGCGCGGAGCAGGCGCGCAGTCAGCGCCGACCGGGGGCACGCACCACCCCGCCGAGGTCAGGCGTCGAGCGCCGCCTCGAGCCGCTCGAGCTTGCCGTCGATCTCCCCGACGTGCCCCGGCCGGATGTCGGCCTTCAGCACGAGCGACACCCGCGTGCCGTACGCCCCGACGGCCTCGGTGGCGCGCTTGACGACGTCCATGACCTCGTCCCACTCCCCCTCGACCTCGGTGAACATCGACGAGGTGCGGTTCGGCAGCCCGCTCTCGCGGACGACCCGCACGGCCGCCGCGACGGCGTCGTGCACGGACCCGTCCGACGATGCGGAGGGACCACCGGACGGAGCGACGGAGAACGCGACGATCATGGGTCCATCCTGCCCCGCTCGGGCACCGTGTGCGCGGGGATCGCCGCACGCGACCGCGCCGAGAGCCCGAGCCGCACCAGCGCCACGACGCTCCAGACGAGCAGCGCGACCTCGAGCGCGTTCCGGAGCGTCAGCACCACGAGGACCCAGGGCTGCACGGTGAGCACCTGGTCGTAGAACCCGGGGTAGACGATCTGCGTGAGCAGGGCCATCGGCAGCGCGGCCACCGCGATCGGCAGGAAGCGCCGCGCACTCGGCCGACCGGCCACGAGCCCCCAGACGATCGGCACGGCGAACCAGCCGACGTACTGCGGCGACCCCACCTTGTTCGTGGCGACGAGCGCGGCGACGAACAGCAGGGCGAGGAGCGGCGCGGCCTCGGTGCGGTGCGCGCCCCGTCGGACGGCCCACAGCGCCACGACCACCCCGGCCACGACGACCAGGGCCATCAGCGGCGTGGAGACGGCGGCGGCCGCGTGGGTGCCCGCACCGGAGACCTCGAACGTCAGGATCTGCTGGTTGTAGTAGACCGCGGCCCCCGGCACCCCGAACGCGGCCGCCCACATGAACGGCGTCGCGAGCGGCGCTTCGATCTGCAGCGCCCGGCCGGTCTGCTGGCCGACGAACGAGAACAGGTGCGCCGCTCCGCCGTAGAGCACGTCGACGAGGACGATCAGCGCGGTGAGGACGAGCGCGCCGCCGATGACCCCGCGACGGTGCCCGCGGCGGAGCAGCAGGAGCACGCCGACGAGCGCGGCAGGCCACACCTTCGTCCACGCGCCGGCGGTGAAGAGGGCTGAGGCCACGGCCGGCCGGGTGGCGACGAAGGCCACCCCGACCAGGGCGAGCACGGTCGCGACGGTGTCGATGCGCCCGAGGCCGATCGGCCCGAGCGCCAGGAGGAACGCCAGCCACCACCACACCACCCGCACGCCGAGCCCGCGGAACCGCCAGAGGAACGCGCACGCCACGGCGTCGAGCAGGACCACGAGCAGCAGCCACCCGGTGCCGATCGACCCGACACCACCCAGGGCAGCGGCGGCCATCGGCACGATCGCCAGGATCGGGTACACCCAGTCGGCGTCGATCCCGACCCAGAAGTGATCGGTGTGCCCGGTCTCGATCCACCGCTTGTAGGTGATCGTGACGTCGCCGAGCGGCAGGTTCGCCGACACCGCGGTCAGGTACCAGAGGAGCGCGTGCACGGCCAGGAATGCGACCACGAACACGGCGGCCTCGAGCCACCGGGACCGACGCACCGTCGTCCCCGCCGTCATCCCGCCGTCCTCCGCACCGGACGAGCGTAGCGGCCGGAGAGTCCCAGCCTCCCCAGAGCATGACGTGTCACCGTCGTCCTCGTGACCTCCGACACCCCGCGCAAGCGCCGCAAGGCCGTCATCTGGATCTCCGTCATCGCCGCCGTCGTCGTGCTCGGCGTCGTCGCGGCGGTGGTCGGCACGAACCTCTACACGAGCAACGAGAACGCGAAGGCATCGGCGGCGCCGTCGGTCGCCGCCAGTCGCGCACCGTCGACGCTCGACGACGCGGACCTGTCCGGTGCGTGGACGGTCGGCGGTGACTCCGAGGCGGGGTACCGCGTCCACGAGGTCCTCAACGGCTCCGACGTGACCGTCACCGGACGCACCGACAGCGTCACGGGCAGCGCCACGGTCGACGGCTCGGCGATCACGAAGGCCGAGATCACGGTGCAGGTGGCCGACATCGCCACCGACTCGAACCAGCGCGACTCCTACTTCCGCGACTCCGCGATGGACGCCGCGGCCTTCCCCACGGCGACGTTCGCACTGACCGAACCGATCGCGAACGCGGTCCCGAGCGGCTCGGGCACGACGAAGGTCGAGGCGACGGGCAACCTCACCCTGCACGGCGTCACGAAGCCGGTGACCGCCACCGTCGAGGTCGGCCTCAACGGCGACGGCGTCGACATCTCCGGCTCGATCCCGATCACGTTCTCGGACTACGGCGTGCAGGCCCCGGACCTCGGCTTCGTGAAGGTGGACGACTCCGGAGCCGTGGAGTTCCTCGTGCACGCGACGCCCGCCTCGTAGCCGGCCGCGGGGGCGGCCCCGTCCGCAACGCACCACCCGCGGGCCTGGAGGCACGGTGCGGCACCGCCCCGCGCCTCCAGGCCGGCCCCGGTCGCGTCCGCGCGCCGTCCACGCCCCGCCCACTACTCGCGCGCGTCGCCCTCGACCACGAGGTCCCGCACCACGCCCGGCAGCTCCGCGATCAACGCCGCCATCGTGAACGGCCCACCACCGGACGCCCGCCGCGCCGCGATCCCGTGCACCACCGCCGCCGACGCTGCCAGGTGCGCCAGGTCGGACGGCGACAGCGTCGAACCGGACGCCTCGGCCGCCCCCTGCCGCGCGGCGACGAGCGCCCCGAGCACCCCGCCGAGGACGTCCCCGGCACCGGCGGCCGCGAGCCACGGCGTCGCCGACGAGGCCACCAGCCGAACCGACCCGTCGGGCGTCGCCACGTGCGTCGCCGAACCCTTGAGGAGCACGACGCTGCCGGTCTGCGCCGCGGCACGGACCGCCGCCGCTGCCGGGTCCCGCTCTATCGACTCGCGCGGGACGTCGAGCACGCCGGCGAGCTCCCCCGCGTGCGGCGTCAGCACCGCGAGCGGCCCGAGCTCCACGAGCGGGATGGCCCCGGCGTCCACCACGACCGGCACCCCGTCGTCCGAGGCATGGGTGAACCCCGAGGCCGTCGTGTCGTCCAGGTCGTCCAACGACGACGCCGAGATCCCCGAGCCGACGAGCCACGCCTGCACCCGTCCGATGCCGGCCACCACCTCGGGCCGGCGGGCGAGCACGTGGTCGGACGCCCGCGACGGCCCGACGTACCGGACCATGCCGACGCCGGTGTGCACCGCCGCGTCGACGCCCATCACGGCGGCTCCCGGGTACTGGTCGGACCCCGTCGCGACGCCGAGCACGCCCCGGCGGTACTTCGTGGACCGCCCGTCCGGGGCGGTGGTCCAGGCGGCGGCGTCGGTCGGGGCGAAGGGGACGAAGTCGTTCACGACCGCCACGTTACGGTGGACCGCATGAGCCTGTTCCTGCCTGGTCGCGTGGTGGTCTTCGACTACGGCGAGGTGATCAGCCGGACGCCGCACGCCTCCCGCGACGCCCTGGTCGACGCGACGGGGATCCCGGCCGACGAGCTGTTCCCCGTCTACCAGGAGCTCCGGCACGACCTCGACCGCGGCGACCTCTCCGTCGTGGCGTACTGGCGCGCGATCGCCGAGCGCACCGGTCGGAGCTGGAGCGTGGCGGAGATCCACCGGTTCTGGGCGATCGACTTCACCGGCTGGTTCGAGGTCGAACCGGAGACCCTCGCGATCGTCGAGGAGCTGCACGACGCCGGCACCCGCCTGGCGTTGCTGTCGAACGCCGGCTTCGACTTCGGCGACCCGTACCGCCGATCGCCGATGGGGTCCCTGTTCGAGACCGTCGTGGTGAGCGCCGAGGAGCACGTCCTCAAGCCCGCTCCGTCCATCTACCGCGACACCTGCACGCGTCTGGGAATCGACGCCGGTCAGATGGTGTTCGTGGACAACAGGGCCGAGAACGCCGCCGGCGCGGAAGCGATCGGAGCGGTCGGCCACCACTACACGTCGCCGGACGGCCTGCGGACGTTCCTCCAGGACCTCAGCCAGCAGCCCGCCCCGGCGCCCGTCCCCTGAGGAGCCCGCGTGACGCACGCCCTGTTCGAACCGATCACCATCCGCGACCTGACCGTCCGCAACCGCATCTGGGTCTCCCCGATGTGCCAGTACTCGGTCGAGGCGCAGGACGGCGTCCCGACGCCGTGGCACCTCGTGCACCTCGGCGGGTTCGCGAAGGGCGGTGCCGGCGCGGTCGTGGTCGAGGCCACGGGCGTCGTGCCCGAGGGGCGGATCAGCCCGCAGGACCTGGGCCTCTGGAACGACGAGCAGCGTGACGCCTTCCGGCCGATCGTCGACTTCATCCACGCGCAGGGTGCCGCCGCCGGCGTCCAGCTCGCGCACGCCGGCCGCAAGGCGTCGACGTTCCGCCCGTGGGAGGCCGCGCACGGCTCCGTCCCCACCGACCAGGGCGGGTGGGGCACCGTCGCACCCTCCGCGGTGGCCTTCGACGCCTACGCCGAGCCGCGCGAGCTCGCGACCGAGGACATCCGTGTCGTCGCGCTGGCGTTCGCCGCCGCGGCACGGCGCTCGGTCGAGGCCGGGTTCGACCTCGTCGAGATCCACGCCGCACACGGCTACCTGCTCCACCAGTTCCTCTCGCCGCTGAGCAACCGGCGCACCGACCAGTACGGCGGCTCGCTCGAGAACCGCGCCCGCGCGCTGCTCGACGTCGTCGACGCCGTCCGTGCCGAGGTCGGCGAGGGCTTCCCCGTCGTCGTCCGGTTCTCAGCGACGGACTGGGTCGAGGGCGGCCTCACCCTCGAGGAGACCACACAGGTCGCCCGCTGGGCCGCCGAGCACGGCGCCGACCTGGCCGACGTCTCGACCGGCGGCAACGTCGCGAGCGCCCCGATCCCGGTCGGCCCGGGCTACCAGGTGCCGTTCGCCGAGGCGATCAAGCGCGACGCCGGCATCGGCACGATCGCGGTCGGCATGATCTCCGGCGCGTTCCAGGCCGAGCAGATCGTCGCCACCGGCCAGGCGGACGTCGTGATGATCGGTCGCGAGTTCCTCCGCGACCCGGCGTTCCCCCTGCGGGCCGCCGTCGAGCTCGGCGTGACGATCGACTACGAGCCGCAGCAGTACCACCGCGCGCGCGTCACGGCGTAGGCCGGTCCGTGTGGCGCGAGTCGCGCCTCCAGGGCGGTCACCGCGACCAGCCGGGAGGCGCGACTCGCGTTCTGTACGGATTCTCGGCTTGGTCGCGTCCCACGCAGTACGATTGGTCCCACTGTGGACGATCCCCCGAACAGTTCTTCGCCTCACTCATCCGCCGCTCACTCGGTGAGCTGCACTGCCTCGCGCCCTGCGGGAGGTGAATCATGAGTCCGATCGACATCGTCATGCTGGTCGGCGGCATCCTGCTGACGCTCGGCACGGGCGTCTTCGTGGCGTCCGAGTTCGCGCTCGTCAACCTCGACCGCGCCGACGTCGAAGCCCGGCGCGACCGCGGTGAGGCCGGCCTCGCGCCCGTCATCGGCGCGCTGAAGGTCACCTCGACGCACCTGTCCAGCGCGCAGCTCGGCATCACGCTGACGACGCTGCTGACCGGCTACCTGCTCGAGCCGTCCATCGCGACGCTGCTCGAAGCACCGTTCCTGGCGATGCGGCTGCCGGAGGCGGTCGTCGAGACCGTCGGGTCGATCGTGGCGCTCGTCATTGCGACGCTGCTGTCGATGATCCTCGGCGAGCTCGTGCCGAAGAACTTCGCGCTCGCGCTCCCCCTGCAGACCGCGAAGCTCGTCGTGCCGCTGCAGGTGGCCTTCACGACGGTGTTCAAGCCGGCCGTCGCCGTGCTGAACGGCACCGCGAACGCCGTGCTCCGGTCGATGGGCATCGAACCGCAGGAGGAACTGTCCGGCGCCCGGAGCGCCGAGGAACTCACCTCGCTGCTCCGCCGGTCCGCGTCCGAGGGCTCGCTCGAGCAGGACACCGCGACGCTCCTGGAACGGACGATCTCGTTCTCCGAGCTGAGCGCCAGCGACGTGATGACCCCGCGCCCCCGACTCTCCACGATCCGCGTGTCCGAGTCGGCAGAGGACGTCATCGCCCTCGCCCGCCGCACCGGCTTCAGCCGCTTCCCCGTCATCGAGGAGGACGCGGACGACGTCGTCGGCATCGTGCACGTCAAGCAGGCCGTCGCCGTGCCGCGCGAGAAGCGTCCGGAGGTGCCCGTCGGGGCGCTCATGACCGATGCCGAGCGCGTCCCCGAGACGATGCCGGGTGACGCCCTGCTCGCCGAGGTCCGTGGCCGTGGCTACCAGATGGTCATCGTCGTCGACGAGTACGGCGGGACCGCCGGGGTCGTCACGCTCGAGGACCTCGTCGAGGAACTCGTCGGCGAGGTCTCCGACGAGCACGACCGCGCCCGGATCGACGTGGTGCGCTCCCGCAACTGGCTGACGTTCCCGGGGCTCCTGCGCCCGGACGAGCTCGAGGACCGCGCCGGTGTGACCGTGCCGGAGGACGGGCCGTACGAGACCGTCGGCGGGTTCGTCATGTCGACGCTCGGCCGGCTGCCGGTCGTCGGCGACGAGGTCGCGCTCGACGGCGGCGTGTTCCGCGTCGAACGGCTCGACGGCCGTCGGGTCGACCGGATCCGCTGGACCCCGACCCCACCGGAACCGACTCCGGAGTCCGCGCCCGTCACGGGCATCATCATCCCGGCGACCAAGACGAAGGGGGCCACCCGATGAGCTCGGACTGGTGGGGCATCTTCTGGCTGTTCGTGCTGCTGGCGGGGAACGCGTTCTTCGTCGCCGCCGAGTTCGCCGTCATCTCCGCGCGGCGCTCCCAGATCGAGCCCCGAGCCGAAGAGGGGTCGCGCGCCGCGCAGATGACCCTGTGGGCGATGGAGCACGCCACCCGCATGCTCGCGACCACGCAGCTCGGCATCACCGTGTGCTCGCTGCTCATCCTCAACGTCTCCGAGCCGGCGATCCACCACCTGCTCGAGGTCCCGCTGCACCTCACCGGGTGGAGCGCCGAGGTCATCGGCATCGTCGCGTTCGTGTTCACGCTGCTGCTGGTGTCGTTCCTGCACGTGGTGTTCGGCGAGATGGTGCCGAAGAACATCTCGTTCTCGATGCCCGACCGCGCAGCACTGCTCCTCGTGCCGACGCTCTGGTACATCGGCCACGGCCTGCACTGGGTCGTGGTGGGCCTCAACGAGGTCGCCAACGGCGTGCTCCGGCTGTTCCGCGTCGAACCGAAGGACGAAGCGGTGAGCGCGTTCACGGTGGAAGAGGTCCAGACGATCGTCGAGCAGTCCCGCCGCGAGGGCACCCTCACCGACGACGGCAAGCTCGCGATGGCGTTCGAGTTCACCGAGAAGAAGGTCAAGGACGTCGCCGTGTCGATGGCCGAACTGGTCACGCTGCCCGACGACGCCACCCCCGCCGACGTCGAGCGTGCGGTCGCCCAGCGCGGCTTCTCGCGCTACGTGCTCGTCGGCGACGACGGTGACCCCACGGGCTACGTGCACGTGAAGGACGTCATCGACCTGCGCCCGGACGAGTACGACGAGCCGGTGCCGCCGAAGCGCATCCGGCAGCTCATCTCGCTCTACACGGCCATGGACCTCGAGGACGCCCTGGCGACGATGCGTGCCGCCGGTCGCCACGTGGCGCGGGCGTTCGACGCCGACGGGCGGACGGTCGGGGTGCTCTTCCTGGAGGACATCCTCGAGGAGCTCGTCGGCGAGGTCGAGGACGCCACCCGGCGCCGGTGACGCGCGGAGCTGCCGCGTCAGGTCCGCTAAAGCGACAGGGCGCACCGGCGCTGCCCCGTCAGGTCCGCCAAAGCGACAGATCCCTGCAAACCTTCCGCAGGGATCTGTCGCTTTGGCGAGCGGCGACGGGCCTGGAGGCGCGGTGTCAGCCCGCCACGCGCCTCCAGGCCGGCGCGCTACCAGCTGACGGGCAGGGGCTTGCCCTCTTCGTACCCGGCGGCGGACTGGATGCCGACCAGGGCACGCTCGGAGAACTCGGCCAGCGACGACGCGCCCGCGTAGGTCGCGGAGCTCCGGACGCCGGTGGTGATCATGTCGAGCAGGTCCTCGACGCTCGGGCGCTCCGGGTCGAGGTAGATCGTGGACGACGAGATGCCCTCGGCGAAGAGCGCCTTGCGCGCCCGCTCGTACGGGTCGAGCCGCTCGAAGCGCTCGCGGACGGCCTTCGCGGAGGCCATGCCCCAGCTCTCCTTGTACGCCTTGCCCGCGGCGTCGCGACGCAGGACTCCCGGCGCCTCGAGCGTGCCGGCGAACCACGAGCCGATCATCACGGCGGACGCACCCGCGGCCAGCGCGAGCGCCACGTCGCGTGGGTACCGGACGCCACCGTCGGCCCAGACGTGCGCACCGAGCGAACGCGCCGCGGCGGCGGTCTCGAGCACGGCGGAGAACTGCGGACGCCCGACGGCGGTCATCATGCGCGTGGTGCACATGGCGCCGGGGCCGACGCCGACCTTGATGATGTCGGCTCCGGCGTCGACGAGGTGCGCGACCGCGTCGGCGGTGACGACGTTGCCCGCGACGAGGGGGACGTCGAGCCCGAGGGCGGCGACGGTCCGGAGCGCGCGGAGCATGCCCTCCTGGTGGCCGTGCGCGGTGTCGAGGACGAGGACGTCGACCCCGGCGGCGGCGAGGGCCGTTGCCTTCGCGGCGACGTCGCCGTTGATGCCGATCGCGGCCGCGACCCGGAGGCGTCCGGAGGCGTCGACCGCCGGCGTGTAGATGTCCGAGCGGATCGCGCTCGTCTGGCTGGTGGTGCCGACGACCTTGCCGTGGCGCGTCACCGGGGCGAAGTCGACCCCGGCGGCGGTGAGCACGTCGTACACGTGGCGGGGCGTGCCGGCGTCCTCGGCGTCGATCGCCGTGGAGGGACCGTGCAGCAGGTCGCGGAGCGTGGCGTCCGGCCCGGCGGTGCCGAGTCGGCCGGCGGGCACGCAGCCGAGGTACTCCCCCTCGGCGTCGCGCACGACGACCCCGCGTCCGGCGACGGGCAGGAGGTGCTCGTTCGCCTCGGCTACGGTCGTGTCCGCGCCCATGTCGTAGGCGGTGTCGAAGTCGACCGGCTGGTCCTTGACCCAGCGGATGGCCGCGTCGAGGTCCTGCAGGTGCATGTCCTGCGGCAGCACCCCGAGACCACCGCGGCGGGCCAGGGTCGCGGCGAGGCGCGGGCCGGTCACGGAGTTCATGTTGGCGCTGACGATCGGGATGGTGGCGCCGGAACCGTCGTTCGCCCGGAGGTCCACGTCGAAGCGGCTCGTGACCGCGGATCGGCTGGGCACGAGGAAGACGTCGGAGTAGGTCAGGTCGTGTGTCGGCCGCGTCTCGTAGAACCTCATGGCCCCCACTGTACGGCTCTGCTGGGTGGCCGGTCTGGACGGTCCGGCACGCCTCCGGCGCGACACGCGGCACCCCCGCCTGGAGGCCCGACTCGCGTCGTGCCTGACACCGAACGGACATCTGCGAGCGGCTAGGCTGGGGACCTGTGCGGGGCAGGGTTGCCGCGCACGACACACACGAGCATCTATCGACGGAGAGTGGGCGATCGGCTGTGTCGAGCCATCTGACCGGAACGGACGAGACCGCGGGCGAATTCGGGGCGAACGAGTGGCTCGTCGACGAGCTCTACGAGCAGTTCGTCGCGGACAAGGAGTCGGTCGACAAGTCCTGGTGGCCGGTCCTCGAGAGCTACCACCGCACCCAGGCCCCTGACGCTCCCGCCGCTCCGGCTCCCGCCACTGGTGCTCCTGCTCCGGCACCCTCGGGAACGGCCCCCGCGGAGCAGTCGTCCACGCAGCAGCCCGCCACCGGTGACGTCCCCGGTGAGGCGAAGTCCGGCCCGATCCAGGCGAAGACCACGTCGCGCCAGCCGACCCCGCAGCCGATCCCGGCCGAGGCGAACGACGAGGCCGACGACCACGAGGAGACCCACGAGGACGTCGCCACCCCGCTCCGGGGCATGGCGAAGACCCTGGCGTCGAACATGGACGCCTCGCTGACCGTCCCGACCGCGACGAGCGTGCGGACGATCCCGGCGAAGCTCATGATCGACAACCGCATCGTGGTGAACAACCACCTGCGCCGAGCCCGCGGCGGCAAGATCTCGTTCACGCACCTCATCGGCTGGGCGATGGTCCAGGCGCTCAAGGACTTCCCGAGCCAGAACGTCTTCTACGAGGAGCGCGACGGCAAGCCCTTCGTGGTGCAGCCGGCGCACGTCAACGTCGGCATCGCGATCGACGTCCCGAAGAAGGACGGCACGCGCTCCCTGCTCGTCCCGAGCATCAAGCGCGCCGAGACGCTGACGTTCGGCCAGTTCCTCTCCGCCTACGAGGACCTCGTCAAGCGCGCCCGCGACAACAAGCTCACGCCGACGGACTTCCAGGGCACGACGATCTCGCTCACCAACCCGGGCGGCATCGGCACCGTGCACTCCGTCCCGCGGCTGACGAAGGGCCAGGGCGCGATCATCGGCGCCGGCGCCCTCGAGTACCCGGCGCAGTTCCAGGGCTCCGCCGACAAGACCCTCGTCGAGCTCGGCATCGGCAAGACGATCACCCTGACGAGCACCTACGACCACCGCGTCATCCAGGGCGCCGGGTCGGGCGAGTACCTCAAGAAGGTGCACGAGCGCCTCATCGGCGAGCACGGCTTCTACGAGGGCATCTTCGCGGCCCTCCGGATCCCGTACAAGCCGATCCAGTGGGCGAACGACATCAACGTCGACCTGGCGCACCGGGTCAACAAGACCGCGCGCGTGCAGGAGCTCATCAACAGCTACCGCGTCCGCGGGCACCTGATGGCGGACATCGACCCGCTCGAGTACCGGCAGCGCACGCACCCCGACCTCGAGATCGAGAGCCACGGGCTGACCTTCTGGGACCTCGACCGCGAGTTCGTCACCGGCGGTCTGGCCGGCACCACGAACGCGCCGCTCCGCGACGTCCTCGGGATCCTGCGCGACGCCTACTGCCGCACGGTCGGCATCGAGTACATGCACATCCAGGACCCGGAGCAGCGCCGCTGGGTGCAGGCCCACATCGAGGTCCCGTACTCGAAGCCCTCGAAGGACGAGCAGCTCCGCGTCCTCGGCAAGCTCAACGAGGCCGAGGCGTTCGAGACGTTCCTGCAGACGAAGTACGTCGGGCAGAAGCGCTTCTCGCTCGAGGGCGGCGAGTCGACGATCCCGTTCCTCGACACCCTCATCCAGCACGCCGCCACGTCGGGCCTCGACGAAGTCGCGATCGGCATGGCGCACCGCGGCCGCCTCAACGTGCTGACGAACATCGCCGGCAAGACCTACGGCCAGATCTTCCGTGAGTTCGAGGGCTCCTCGCTCCCCGGCGCCGTCTCCGGACAGGGCTCCGGCGACGTGAAGTACCACGTCGGCACCGAGGGCGTCTTCCGCGCCAGCGACGGCACGGCCATCCCGGTCACGATCGCCGCGAACCCCTCCCACCTCGAGGCCGTCGACGGCGTGCTCGAGGGCATCGTCCGCGCCAAGCAGGACAGAGAGGCGCCCGGCACCTTCGGCGTGCTGCCCGTGCTGGTCCACGGCGACGCGGCGATGGCCGGGCAGGGCGTCGTGGTCGAGACCCTGCAGATGTCGCAGCTGCGCGGCTACCGCACCGGTGGCACCGTGCACCTCGTCATCAACAACCAGGTCGGCTTCACCACCCCGCCGGAGTCGGCGCGCAGCTCGGTGTACTCCACCGACGTCGCGAAGACGATCCAGGCGCCGATCTTCCACGTGAACGGCGACGACCCCGAGGCCGTGGCACGGGTCGCCGAGCTGGCGTTCGCGTACCGGCAGGAGTTCAAGCGCGACGTCGTCATCGACCTCATCTGCTACCGCCGCCGCGGCCACAACGAGGGCGACGACCCCTCGATGACGCAGCCGATGATGTACAACCTCATCGAGGCGAAGCGCTCCGTCCGCACCCTCTACACCGAGGCCCTCGTCGGCCGCGGCGACATCACGCAAGAGGAGTACGACGAGGCGCACCGCGACTTCCAGGACCGCCTGGAGCGCGCCTTCGCCGAGACGCACGAGGCGCAGACCGGCACCATCCCGGTGATCCAGGTCGACGACGACGGTGCCGTGCAGGGGCTCGAACGCCCGGCGGCGCAGCGCGACGACTCCGAGCACGAGGTGCACGACACCGCGGTGTCCGAGGACCTCGTCCGGGCGATCGGCGACGCGCACAGCAACCCGCCCGCCGGCTTCTCGATCCACCCGAAGCTGCAGCAGCTGCTGACGAAGCGCACCGACATGACGCGCAACGGCGGCGTCGACTGGGCGATGGCCGAGCTCATGGCGATCGGTTCGCTGCTCGTCGAGGGCAAGCCCGTCCGTCTCGCCGGCCAGGACGCCCGCCGTGGCACCTTCGTGCAGCGCCAGGCGGTGTTCCACGACCGGGTGAACGGCCAGGAGTGGCTGCCGCTCGCGAACCTCACCGAGGACCAGGCCCGGCTCTACATCTACGACTCGCTCCTCAGCGAGTACGCGGCGATGGCGTTCGAGTACGGCTACTCGGTCGAGCGACCCGAGGCCCTCGTGCTCTGGGAGGCGCAGTTCGGCGACTTCGCGAACGGCGCCCAGACCGTCATCGACGAGTTCATCTCGTCCGCCGAGCAGAAGTGGGGGCAGCGTTCCGGCCTCGTGCTCCTGCTCCCCCACGGCTACGAGGGCCAGGGGCCGGACCACTCGTCGGCCCGCATCGAGCGGTACCTGCAGCTCTGCGCCGAGGACAACATGGTGGTGGCGCGGCCGTCGACCCCGGCGTCGTACTTCCACCTGCTGCGTCGTCAGGCGTGGGCGAAGCCGCAGAAGCCGCTCGTCGTGTTCTCCCCGAAGGCCATGCTGCGGCTCCGGCAGGCCACCAGCGGCGTGGACGCCTTCACGAACGGCACCTTCCAGGAAGTCCTCGACGACGACCGCGTGGCAGACCGGTCGGCCGTGCGCCGCGTCGTCCTGCACTCGGGCAAGGTCCACCACGACCTGCGCGCCGAGGTCGAGAAGCGCGGGGCCACCGACGTCGCCCTCGTCCGGCTCGAGCAGCTCGCGCCGCTCCCGCTCGACCGCATCCTCGACGTCCTGGGCGGCTACCCGGACGCCGAGGTCGTGTGGGCGCAGGAAGAGCCCGAGAACCAGGGCGCGTGGCCGTTCGTCTGCATGAACCTCGGGCCGCACCTGGGCGGTCGGCCGCTGACGGTCGCCGCTCGTGCCGCGAGTGCCGCGCCGGCGACGGGTTCGTCGAAGCGCTCGGCGCAGGAAGCCGCCGAGGTCATCGCGAAGGCGTTGGGCGCGTCGGCCTGAGCGTCAGGAAGCGCCCCGTGCGGGAGTCCGAGGGACTCCTGCACGGGGCGCTTCGACGTTCGCGAGGAACGTGACTGCTACGCGATCTTCGTGTAGCGCACCCCGGCGTCGTGGTACCCGCGCTTCTGGTAGAAGCGGTGCGCGCTGTCCGTCGCGGCTGCACTGACGGCGCTGAGGCGACGCGCGCCCTGCTCGACGGCCCACGTCTCGAAGGTGCCGATGAGTGCGGAACCGGTGCCGAGCCTCCTGGCTGACGGGTCGACCACCAGCAGGAGGAGCTGCGCCGTCGGTTCGTCGCTCGCGTAGGCCCACGTGACCTGCGCGCCCGCGACCGCGACTGCACGGCCGTCGTCGTCGCGGATCAGCCAGGTGCGGTGCCCGGCCTCGGGCGTGAGCCGTTCGAGGCGGGCCCGCATCGCGGACTCGTCGACCACGTGGCCGAGCAGGCGGACGAGAGCGGTGACGTCGGCGACGTCCGTGTCGGACCAGGCGGTGATCGACTCGACGGAGAGGGTCATGCCCGCGACACTACCGACCGGTCCGGCCGTGTGACGACGGCTGCCAGGACGTTCAGTGGGTCGCCTGCTCCAGCCGGATGCGCGCGAGGATCTCGCCGCGCAGCTGGTCCGGAGCGGTCTCCTTGCAGGCACGACGGACCGTCTCCATGAGCACGACACCGACGCGGTGCTCGGTGGTGCAGTCCTCGCACCCCTCCATGTGCTCGCGGATGTCCGCGGCGTCCTCGTGGCGGAGCTCGTCGTGGAGGAACTCCTCGAGCTCGGCCTTCGCCTTCGAGCAGTCGCAGCCGCTCATCGTGCTTCCTTCCCTTCGACGCGACCCGAGGTCGCGGCAACCTTCCGGCCCCGCCCGCGCATCGTCGCCGTCGACGCTGCGTCCGGGACGATGCCGGTCTCACGTGCGTGGTCCGCCAGGAGCCCCCGGAGGAGTCGGCGACCACGGTGGAGGCGGCTCATGACCGTCCCCACGGGGGTCTTCATGATGTCGGCGATCTCCTGGTACGAGAACCCTTCGACATCGGCGAAGTACACGGCCATCCGGAAGTCCTCGGGGATGGCCTGGAGCGCGTCCTTCACGGCGGAGGACGGCAGGTGATCGATGGCGTCGGCCTCGGCGGAACGCGCCGAGATCGACTGCGTCACGCTCTCCGCGCCGCCGAGCTGCCAGTCCTCGAGCTCGTCGATGGTGCCCTGGTACGGGTTCCGCTGGTTCTTGCGGTACGTGTTGATGAACGTGTTCGTGAGGATCCGGTACAGCCAGGCCTTGAGGTTCGTGCCCTGCTTGAACTGCCGGAACGCGGCGAACGCCTTGACGAAGGTCTCCTGCACGAGGTCGGACGCGTCGGCGGGGTTGCGGGTCATCCGCATCGCAGCGCCGTAGAGCTGGTCCATGAACGGCAGCGCCTGGTCCTCGAAGAGGGACCGGAGTTCGCCCTCGGAGACGGTCTTCGCGTCGACGACGTCGGCCTCGGTGTCGTCCGCCGCGGCGTCGTCCGCCGCCTCGTCGTCCTCGAGCGCTTCGTGCTCCTCGGTGACCGCGTCGAGTTGCGCCTCGGTCTCCTCGACCAGGTCGTTCGGTACTTCGGCGTGCGGTTCGTCGGTCGTCATCGCCGCCAAGTCTAGGCCGAGCGGGCTCCGCTCCGCAGCGCCCAGCGGGCCGTGCGCCGCAGCGCCGAGTGGGCCGCCGAGCGTCGTCGGCACGGCGGTCAGCACGCTGGTCGCGGCTGTCCGCTCTCGTGCGAGTGTTGCTGTCGCCACTGATCCTCCCGGTGCGTTCAGTACCCTTGTGAACCGATGGCAGCCACGACGCATTCCCAGCCCCGGACCGACCCCTGGACCGCACCGGTCGCGCGCGGTCCCCTGCGCGGCGACGTGTCGCTCCCCGGCTCGAAGTCGCTGACCAACCGCGAGCTCGTGCTCGCCGCCCTCGCGGACGGTCCCGCCACGATCCGGCTGCCCCTGCACTCGCGCGACTCAGCACTGATGATCGCGGGGCTCCGCGCGCTCGGCGTCGGCATCGACGAGGTCGTCCCCGCGTCCGGCGAGCAGCCGAACCCGTACGGCCCCGACCTCCGGATCACGCCCGCGCCGATGCACGGCGACGTCCGCGTCGACTGCGGGCTGGCCGGCACCGTGATGCGCTTCCTGCCGCCGCTCGCCGCGCTGGCGGTCGGTCCGGTGACGATCGACGGCGACCCGTACGCCCGGAAGCGCCCGATGCACGCGATCATCCGGGCGCTCGTCGACCTGGGCGTCGACGTGACGGACGACGGCGCCGGCGCGATGCCGTTCTCCTTCACCGGCACCGGGTCCGTCCGCGGCGGCACCCTGTCCATCGACGCCTCGGCGTCGTCCCAGTTCGTCTCCGGCCTGCTCCTCTCCGCGCCGCGCTTCGACGAGGGGCTGCACCTCACCCACGTCGGCGAGCGGCTGCCGAGCCTGCCGCACATCGACATGACGGTCGCGGCACTCCGCGCCCGCGGCGTCCGCGTCGACGAGCCGGCCGTCGGCGAGTGGGTCGTGCACCCCGGTCCGATCGCCGCCCGCGACGTCACCATCGAGCCGGACCTGTCGAACGCCGCGCCGTTCGCGGTCGCAGCGCTCGTCGCGGGCGGCTCCGTCCGCATCCGCACCTGGCCCTCCGAGACGACGCAGGTCGGCGCCGACCTCGAGACGCTCCTGCCCCTGTGGGGGGCGACCGTGGTCCGAGACGGTGACGACCTGGTCGTCGACGGCGGCGTCGGGATCCGGGGTGGGGCCTCCCTTCCGGGGCTCGAACTCGACCTGAGCCGCGGCGGTGAACTCGCCCCCGCGCTCGTCGCGCTCGCGGCGCTGGCCGCCGGCCCGACGGAGGTCACCGGCATCGGCCACCTGCGTGGGCACGAGACGGACCGGCTCGCCGCCCTGGCCGACGACCTCAACCGGTCTGGAGGCGCGGTCCGCGAACTCGACGACGGCCTGCGGATCGAGCCGGCTCCGCTCCACGGCGGCGACTGGGCCGCGTACGACGACCACCGGATGGCGACGGCGGGTGCGATCGTGGGCCTCGTCGTCGACGGCGTCGCCGTCGACGACATCGGGTCGACGGCGAAGACGCTGCCGCAGTTCCCGGAGCTCTGGGCCGCGCTGGTCGGTTCCTCGACGAGTGGGGACTGACCCGTGAGCTGGTGGGAGGACGCCGACGGTGACGTCTCCGACGTCGACGAGCCGTACGGGCAGTACGACGAGTCGAGCGTGCGGGTGCGTCCGAACCCGAAGGGCAACCGGCCGCGCACGAAGGTCCGGCCGACGTACGACGACGCTCCGGTCGGCTGGGTGACGAACGTCGACCGCGGGCGATTCGGCGTGCTGGTCGGCTCCGGAACGCCGGACGAGCACGTCATCACCGCCACGAAGGCACGCGAGCTCGGCAAGAAGTCCGTCGTCACGGGCGACCACGTGTCCCTCGCCGGCGACGTCTCCGGCGACGCCGGGTCCCTGGCCCGCATCGTGAAGGTCGCCGACCGCACCACGCTGCTGCGCCGGAGCGCCGACGACTCGGACGAGGTCGAGCGCGTCATCGTGGCGAACGCCGATCAGATGCTCATCGTCGTGGCGGCCGCCGACCCCGAGCCCCGCACGCGACTCATCGACCGCTACCTGGTGGCGGCCTTCGATGCCGGACTCGACCCGGTCCTCTGCATCACGAAGACCGACCTCGCCGACCCGGCACCGTTCCTGGCGCACTTCGCGTGCCTCGACCTCCGCATCGTGACGAGTCGCTCCGACGACGTGCCGTTCGAGGCCCTGCACGAGGTCCTCGACGACAAGGTCACGGTCACCGTGGGGCACTCCGGCGTGGGCAAGTCGACGCTCGTGAACGCCCTGACCGGCTCGACGCGCGCGATCGGTGTCGTGAACGCGGTCACCGGGCGCGGCCGGCACACCTCGTCGTCGTCGATCGCCCTGCGGGTGCGCGACGGCGGCTGGATCATCGACACCCCGGGCGTGCGGTCGTTCGGCCTCGGGCACGTCGACCCGGCGAACGTCTTCCGGGCGTTCGCCTCGCACGCGATCACCGTCGTACCGTCGGACAGCGGGATCCCGCTCGACCAGGCGCACGACTGGGAGATCGTCGACCGGGTGCAGGCCGGCGAGCTCGGGCCGACCGGGGTGGAGCGGCTCGACTCCTTCCGGGCGCTCCTGACCGGCATGGGCGCGTCCGACCCGGGCACGGAGTAGCCCGCGCGGCCGCGCGCCGCGCCGCGCCCGCGCGCGTGCCGCGGTGCGGGCGCGCCGCCGTGCGCCCGCCGACCCGTCTCGCACCCGTGGTGCCCGCCGAGATCGCACAAAACGTCGCGCTCGGCGCGCTCGAGCGGCACGTTCTGCGACCTCGGCGTGACGCACGCGGCGTGTCGTGCGATCTCGGCAGCGCCGGCGCGGCGACTCGCTCGACGCCGCGGGCTCGCCGCCCCCGTGCCGCGCCCGTGCCGCGCGCCGACCGGTCTCGCCGAGATCGCACAAAACGTCACGCTCAGCGCCCACGCACCGCACTTCGTGCGATCTCGGCGCACCGCACGCGGCACGTCGTGCCCGCTCGACGCCGCCAGCCCGGCGACGAACTCGCGCCAGCGGTCCCGGCACCCCGCTCGCCGAGATCGCACTTCGGCGGGTGTCGGTGACGTCGAGGCCCGCCGAAGTGCGATCTCGGCGTCGGCGAACTGGCCGAGCGCCGGACTCGGAGTCGACAAGTGTGCATCGTGGTTGTACAGTTGCCCGTCGTGTCAGAAGTTGCAAAGTACAACTTTGCGCCGACCCCCGCCGTCGACGCTCCGTCCTCCTCCCCTGCCGACCCGCACGTGCAGGCGCACCAGCACTCGCACGCCGCTCCCCGCACGCCGCGGTCGAGCCGGCAGCCGATCGGCCCGTCGGTCGTCCGCCCGCAGGGACTCGGTCGCGTCCTGCTGTCCTTCGGCTCGCACATCCTCGTGCCGCTCTTCCTGGCCGTCGGCATGGGGCTCGCCTACCTCGGCGCCTTCCACGCCCCGACCCCGCACGACCTGCCCGTCGGCATCGTCGGCCAGAGCGCCGCGACCCAGGTGTTCGCGCAGACCGTGACCGACCAGTCCGACGGCGCCCTCGTCGCGCACGTCGTCCGCTCGGCAGCCGAGGCGAGGGAGCAGGTCCGCGACCGCGACCTCGCCGCCGTGTACGCCCCCGGCGCCACCGGTGCGACGCTCTACGTGTCGACCGCGGCCTCGGAGACGACCGCCAGTGCGGCGCAGAAGATCTTCATGCCGATCGCCTACCAGGCACACCTGCCGTTCACCGTGCAGGACGTCGTGCCGACCGGCGACGAGGACACCACCGGACAGGGCCTCTTCTTCCTGCTCGTGGCGCTGAGCGTCGGCGGCTACGCGTCGGCCATCGCGGTCGCCGCGTTCGCGACCCGGCTCCGCCCGCTGTGGACCGCCGCGGTCGGCCTCGTCACCGCCGGCGTCGTCGCGGGCATCGGCGTCGTCATCGCCGGACCGATCTACGGCATCATCACGACGCACCAGTGGGAGGTCTTCCTGTTCGCGTGGATGTACGACGCGATCATCGTGGCCCTCGGCGTGGGGCTCCACCCACTGCTCGGCCGCTGGACGACCCCGGTCCTCACGATGCTCTTCGTGATGCTCAACTTCACGTCCTCCGGCGGCATCTTCCAGCCCGCCTTCCAGCCCGGGTTCTTCGCCGGTCTCAACACGTTCTGGAGCGGCGCCGCCTGGCTGCGGGCCGCGCAGGACCTGCTGTACTTCCCCGGCGCCTCGCTCGGACGTCCGTCACTCGTGCTGGCCCTCTGGCTGACCGTCGCGGTGCTCCTCTGCGTCGTCGTGCACGGGCTCGTCGCCCGTCGGACGCGGATCGCCCGCGAGCGCGAGGTCACCCGTCTCGAGGAGGAAGAGGTCGTCGCCGCCTGACGCCGTCACCGGTACGCTGACCGTCGTGGACCTCAGTGCCGATCTGGACTTCGCCCGCTCCCTCGCCGACACCGCCGACGCGATCAGCCTCGAACGGTTCCGGGCGGCCGACCTGCACGTGTCCCGGAAGGCCGACAGCACGCACGTGACCGACGCCGACCAGGCCGTCGAGCGGGCGCTCCGCGAACGGCTCGCCGCCGAGCGTCCGGACGACGCGTTCCTCGGCGAGGAGACCACGGCCGACACCGGTGCCGAGGCCGTCAGCGAGGGCCACCGGCAGTGGGTCGTCGACCCGATCGACGGCACCGCGAACTACCTGCGCGGGGTGCCGGTCTGGGCGACCCTCATCGCCCTCGCCGTCGACGGGCGCCCAGTGCTCGGCGTGGTCAGCGCCCCCGCCCTCGGCAAGCGCTGGTGGGCGGCGGACGGCCTCGGCGCACACTCGTTCGACGGACCGCTCCGGGTGTCCGGCGTCGACACCCTCGCCGATGCCAGCCTCAGCTACAACAGCATCCAGCAGTGGGACGACGACGACCGGCTGCAGCCGCTGATCGACCTGTCCCGCAAGGTCTGGCGGACCCGGGCGTACGGGGACATGTGGCCGTACATGATGGTGGCCGAGGGGGTCCTCGACGTCGCCGGCGAGCCCGACCTCAAGCCGTGGGACATCGCGGCGCTCGTGCCCATCGTGGAAGAGGCGGGTGGCCGCTTCACGTCGCTCGACGGCGACCCGGGGCCGTGGCACGGCAGCGCGCTCGCGACCAACGGTCTGGTGCACGACGCCGTCGTCGAGGTCATCCGCCGCTAGGCCGTCGCCGACGCCGCCCGCTTCGCGGCCCGCCGCCGCACGACCAGGTCGCTGACGGCCAGCACGAGCGCCAGCGCCATGAGCGACACCGTGAACGTCGTCCCGCTCCGGAAGGCGTCGTGGTACGCATCCAGGCGAGCGGCCCCGCTGGCCCCCGCCGTCTCCCCGCGCACGATCCCGTAGAAGATGCTCGTCGCCACCGCGGTCCCGATCGCCGTCCCGACGCGCTGCCCGAGCTGCTGCATCGACCCCGCGACACCGGACTGCTCGATCGGCACCTCGGCCAGGGTGAGCGTCTGGTTCGGTGACACGACGAACCCGCCGCCGAGCCCGCCGACGAGGAACGCGCCGGCCATGGCCCACGGCGTCACGTCCGGCGGGGTGAGCGTCGCGGCGAGCACGAGCAGCAGGAACCCGATCACGACGAAGCCGAGCCCCGCGACGACGAGCGCCCGACCGACCCGGTCGACGATGCGCCCGCCGATGTAGGAGCCGACGGCACTGGTCGCGGCGAACGGGATGCTCACCATGCCGGCGAACAGCGGCGCGAGCCCGAGGCCCTCCTGCAGGTACAGCGTCACCATGAGGAACGAGGCCGGCAGCGCGGCGAAGTACACCGCGACGATCGACAGCCCGTTGCGGTACGACGACAGCCGGAACAGCTCGAAGTGGATGACCGGCGACTTGCCCTGCGCCTTGTAGCGGTTCTCCCACCGGACGAACGCGGCGACGAACACGGCGAAGCCGACGAGCCAGAACCACCGCGCCTGGGAGTCGCCGGCGCCGGTCGTGAGGACGAACGGCAGCATCAGGGTGATGATCGCCGCTCCGAGCAGCAGGATGCCGACGATGTCGAGTTCCCGGTCCTTCGGGCGGCCCTGCGACCCGCGGGGCAGGAGCTTCAGGGCGAACACCAGCGCCGCGATGCCGAGCGGCACGTTCATCCAGAACAGCAGCCGCCAGCCGGACTCCTCACCGCCGATCGCGATGAGGCCACCACCGATGGTGGGGCCGAGCGCGGTGGAGATGCCGATCATCGCGCCGAACAGCCCGAAGGCCCGGCCGCGCTCGGGCCCGCGGAACAGCTGCTGCACGAGCCCGATCACCTGCGGCATCTGGGTACCGGCGGCGAACCCCTGCAGGATGCGCGTGACGATGAGGACCTGGATGTTCGGGGCGATCGCGCACAGCAGGCTCGACGTGGTGAACGCGACGAGCCCGACGATGAACAGCGCTCGACGGCTCTTGAGGTCGCCGAGCCGGCCCGCCGGCACGAGCGCGAGCCCGAACGCCAGCGCGTACCCCGCGACGATGAGCTGGAGGGACGAGCTGGTCGCGCCGAGGGACTGCTCGATCGACGGCAGCCCGACGTTGACCTTCGACAGGTCGAGGATGGTGAGCGCCGCGACGGCGACGCAGACGGCGAAGGCCCGCCACCGGGTGCGGTCGTCGGGGCGGGAGTCGGTCGGGGCGGTCGGATCGGCGCTGGACATCAGGTTCCGTGCTACACGGAACGGGCCGAACCGGTCCGAACCGGGCTGTACCCCGTTCCTGTACCACGGTCTCCGACCACCGATGACCGGATCACCCCCGAACGCCCCCCGAGGGGGGCACGTGGCCCCCCGGACTGGGGTCAGGAGGGGGTGACATCGGATTGCGGAGACCGGCCATCCGCGTCCGAACCTGAGTTATCGTGCTCCCAGGCGGCAGGTCAAGCGACGTCTCGGATTCCCTAGATCCGGGCAACAGCAGGACCGGTCGTGCTTCGTCCGAAGACCCTAACCCGAGGGGTGATACAGACGATGACTTCATCGTTCCCGAGCGGAACCGAGTGCACCCTCACTCGTCATCCGCATTCCGAAATCCGATCTGACCGTTCTGGCGCGCGTACCCTCGCCGCTTCTCGTCCGGCTCTGCGCGTGCCCAACGGCCGCGCCACGTTCCGGCTCTCCTCCTTCGCTGCATCCGCTTCCGGACCCGGAGGCCGGTGAGTCATGGGACTCACCGGTCGCCGTCTCGAGGTCGACCGGATCGCGACCCTCGCCGTACTCCCTCGGGAGTCCGCGATGGTCGTCGTCGGCGACCCTGGTTCCGGACGCAGTAGCGTCCTCGACGCGGTGTCCAACCGCGTCTCCCTCCCCGTCGTCCGCGTCGGTGTGAACGGGAGCGAATCGCACTGGCCCCTGGCCGGTGTGGCGTCGCTCTTCACCGCACTCGACGACCCCCGGGCGACGGCCCACATCGCGCACCTCCTGCAGGGGAACGCGCCCGCCGACCGGCAGACGCCGGGACTCGCGGCGGCGCACGACTTCCTCGACGCGGTGCACGCCCTCACCCTGCCGCCGACGCTCGTGCTCATCGACGACCTGGACCGCATGGACGTGGAGAGCCAAGAGCTCATCGCGTTCCTGGCGAGCCGGCTCGCCGGGACCGCACTCCGCGTCGTGGCAACGGTCCGCACGGTGCCGTCGAACGGTCCGCTCGCGGCCCTGCCGATGCTCCGGATCGAACCGCTGCCCGCGGACGAGGCACTCGTGCTCGCCCGTGCCATGGCTCCGGAAGAGGCGAACGACGGCGTCCTCGCCGTCCTCGCCGAGGAGACCGGTGGCAACCCCGGCGCGCTGCGCGAGCAGCTCGCCGTGCTCAGCCGCGAGCAGCTGAACGGCTCCGAGCCGCTCGTGCTGCCGCTCCGCCCCACGCCGACCACCGAGGCCATCGCGGCCCTGGCGCTCGGCACCGTCGCGGGACGCGATCTGGACGTCCTCGCACGACTGGCGCTCGTCCCCGTGGCGAAGACCACCGGGTGGGACCGGGACGAACTCGACGACCTGGCCAACGCCGGACTCACGTCCGTCAAGGGGCAGACCGTCTCCGTCCGCGATCCCCTCGTCCGCTCCGCGCTGTACTGGCGGATGCCGGCACGTGACCGGCGGGCTGCGCACACCGAGATGGCCGCGGCGAGCGCCGACTGCGATCCGCGTGCGGCCGCCTGGCACCGCAGCTTCGTCGACGACGTCCCGGACGTGGTCGCGCTGCTCCGGGCCGCTCGGTCCTACGTGGTGGACGGCAACGCCCAGGCCGCGGTCGTCCTCACCGAGCGTGCACTGCACATCGGCGGGGGCACCGAGGACGAGCACGGTGCGCTGCTCGGGGTCGCCGAGGCCCTGCTGGCGAACCGGCTGCTCGGCTTCGCCGCGCGGTACCTCGCCGCGATCCGACCGTTCCGGGCGATGGCCGACGAGACCCGTCGCCTCCGCCTGGAGTACTCGGTGCAGTACCTCAGCGGTGACGCCGTGCACGCGGACGAGCTCCTCGTGCCGGTCGACCCGACGGACGCCGCCGAGGCGGACGCCGTGGGTGGTCTGCTCGCGATGGTCGCCTGCTTCCGTGCCGAGGCGTGGGAGCTCGACCAGGCGAAGGACCTCCTCGCCCGTGCCGAGCCGCTCCGTCGCTCCGCGTCGGTGCACACGGTTGAGATCACCCAGACGGCACGCGAGCTGATCGCCGCCGTCGAGGGGTCCCTGCCGGCCGACGCGGACCTGCACGAAGGACTGTCGACCACGACGCTCGTCGCGATGTCGGACCCCGCCCTGCTGCTCCTCGCCCACGCGCTGAGCATCGCCGAGCGGTACCGCAGTGCACGCCGGGTCTTCGCCCTCGTCCTCGCACGGGGCCAGGAGGCGCAGCCGGTGTGGACCGAGGCGGCCCGCTACCTGTCCGCCGAGAACGAGGTGCGCTCCGGGAACTTCCGGCAGGCGCTCCGCGCGATCGACGTGTGGGAGGCCGGTTCGTCGGTCGTCGAGCGGCTCCGTGAGCCGTCCCGTGCGATCGCGATCGCGTGGCGGCACTTCGCCGAGGGGCGCTCCCCCGAGGCCCTCGAGGTCGTCGACCGGTGCCTGGCGCAGCGGTCCACGAACCGCCTGTGGGGTGCCACCGCCAAGCTGCACGCCCTCCGTGGGCGGGTGCTGCTGCTCGACGGCCGGCTCGAGGAGGCCGCCGCGTCCCTCGAGGCCGCCGACGCCATCGGCCGGTCGTTGCGGAACCCCGCGGTGCTCCGGCACCTCGGCGACCTGGTGGAGGCGTACACGCGCCTCGACCGGATCGACGACGCCCGGACCGTCGCGGCCCGGTTGGCGGCGGACCACCACGCACGGCCGTCCCGCTGGGGTGCGCTCGTGCTGGCCCGCAGCCTGGCCCTGGTGGCCGACGACACGACCCGTGAGACCGCGCGTCGGCGTGCGCTGGAGCTGTTCCAGCCGCACGACTCGCAGTTCGAGCGGGCTCGCACCTTCGCGGCCCTCGCGGCCGTCGGGAGCGTGAACGAGCGTCCGCGTCTCGGTGCGGCTGCCGCGGCGGCGTACGAGGCGGCGGGGCTCCGGCGTCCGCTCGCCACTCCGGTCGCGTCGGCGGCGATGCCGTCCTTCGGGCTGCAGTCGTCGCTCCGTTCCGGCCCGGTGCTGTCCGCGTCGATGCCCGGGACGCCCCGGAGTGCGCCGGACGCGTCGACGGTGCTCACCTCGCTGACCGCGGAGGAGCGCGCCGTCGTGCAGAAGGTGACGGAGGGGTACCGCAACCGCGAGATCGCCTCGTCGCTGTTCATGTCGCAGCGGACGGTGGAGCTGCGGCTGACGCAGATCTACCGGAAGGTGGGGGCGCGGTCGCGCTCGCACCTGGTCGCGCTCCTCACGTGATCTGAACGCGACTCCACGACGGACTGGAGGCACGGTGCCAGCTGGCACCGTGCCTCCAGTCCGTTTTTCCGTGCGTCCGCACCCACCCGACGGGCCGCGCGCGGGTGGTTGCGGGAGTCCGCACGCGGCCGCACCGGATCGCACCCCGGGCGCGGGGAACCGCAAGAGCGGTCGACGACTGTTGCCGTGTCACCTTCCCCGGGTGAGGCTTCTCCTGCACCGACCGCCGTTCCCCTCCCCCGGGGACAGCCCGTGGTACCCCGTCCGGTACCCGAACCGTCGGCCGCGGAAGCCGACGTCCGTCCTCGCCTGATCCGAGGACGGGCGCCGGCCCCGGTCGCCGGCCCCGGACGCACGGCAGACCCGACGGCGGTCGGTGCCGCACCACTCCCCCGAACTCCCCGAACACCCCCGCTGCTCTCCCACCCGAAGGGACCCCAGATGTGCGGCATCATCGCGGCCCGCGTCTCCGACGACGCGACGCCCTACCTGCTCGACGGACTCGAACGCCTCGAGTACCGCGGCTACGACTCCGCGGGGGTCGCCGTCCGGACCGCCACCGGCGGCACCGAGACCATCCGGTCCGTGTCGCGTGTCGGTGACCTCCGGACGCTCGTCGCCGCACGGTCGGGGGACGCCCTCACCGGCACCGGCATCGGCCACACGCGCTGGGCCACCCACGGCATCGTCCGCGAGGCGAACGCCCACCCGCACGCCGACTGCTCCGGACGGATCAGCATCGTGCACAACGGCATCATCGAGAACGCGGACCGTCTGCGGGCGAACCTCGAGCGGCAGGGACACGTGTTCGCGTCCGACGTCGACTCCGAGGTCATCGCGCACCTCGTCGAGCGGGCCCTCGCCGTCGACCCGGACCTCATGCTCGCGGTGCAGATCGCGACCGCGCAGCTCGAGGGGTCCTGGGCGATCGTCGTCCTCGACGCCCGGGACGGCCGCATGGTCGCCGCCGCCGACCGCTCCCCGCTCGTCGTGGCCCGGTCCGCCCGCGGTGACTTCGTCGCCAGTGACATCGGCGCGATCGCCGAGTGGTGCGAGACGTTCGTCGCCCTCCGCGACGGCGACGTCGTCGAGCTCGGCGAGGCGTGGACATGGTCGTCCGCCGGCGTCACCGTGCCGGTGCCGTTCCCGACGCCCGCGCCGTTCGCCGGTGCCGCGCTCGACCTCGGCGACCACCCCGACCACATGGCGAAGGAGATCGAGGAGCAGCCCGCCGTGGTCGCCTCGATCCTCGACCGCGTGGCCCGCCGTGCCGCCGACGGCAGCATGTGGGTCGGCCTCGGGCTGCCCGGCTTCCACCGCCTCGCGATCGTCGCGTGCGGGACCTCGCTCAACGCCGGTCAGGTGATCGCCACCGCCCTCCGCGGGATCGGCGGCGTGCCGACGGACATCGTCGTGGCGAGCGAGGCGGAGCAGGTCGTGCTCGGCCCGGGCACCCTGGTGGTCGCCATCAGCCAGTCCGGCGAGACCGCGGACGTCCTCCGTGCGCTCGACCGGTTCGAGGACCGGCACCCGGTGCTCGCGCTGACGAACAACGTGCACTCGTCGCTCGCCCGCCGTGCCGACGCGGTGCTCGACTGCCACGCCGGCCCCGAGATCGGGGTCGCCGCCACGAAGACCTTCACCGCGCAGGTGGTCGTCGGCGTCGCCGCGATGATCTCCGCGCTCGTCGCGTCCGGCCGGATCGACGCCGACCGGGCCGCCGCGCTGGTGGCCGAGCTCACCGACCTGCCGGCCCGCATCGAACACGCCGCCGAGATCGCCGCCGACCGGATCCCGCTCCTGGTGTCGAGCGTCCGGGAGGCCACCGGCTTCCTGTTCCTCGGCCGCGGTGCCGGGCTGCCGTACGCCGCCGAGGGTGCCCTGAAGCTCAAGGAGCTCAGCTACCGGTGGGCCGAGGCCTACCCGGCGGGCGAGCTGAAGCACGGACCGCTCGCCCTGGTCGACGAGGGCACGCCGGTCGTCGTCATCGACCACGGCGAACCCCGACTGCAGGCGAACATCGCCGAGGTCCGGGCCCGCGGCGGCTTCGTCATCACCATCGGCGGCGAGGGGTCGGACATCCCGGCGCTCGGTCGACGTGCCGCCGGGGACCTCGCCTGGGGCCGTGCGACGGCACCGTGGGGTCCGCTCGAGGCCGTCGTCCCCCTGCAGATGCTCGCCCGCGAACTCGCGCTGCAGCTCGGCTGCGACGTCGACAAGCCGAGGAACCTCGCGAAGTCGGTGACGGTCGAATAGCCAGGCACATCCGCATGAACCGGTTGACGGTGTTCCTCGCCGTCCTCACCGCGCTCGCCATCATCGCGACGATCGTCGTGATCGCGGTGGCGCTGGTGCCGTCCTGGACCTCCTGAGCACCCTGAGCGTCCCGAGCGTCCTCGGCTCCTCCCCGGAGGGGGCTGCGATCATGGTCCCTTGACCACCGCAGCCCCCTCCCTCGTCGCCCCGTCACTCGTGTTCGTCGCGCTCCTGGTCGGGGCGGTCCTGCCGTTCGTGCCCGTCGTCGGCCGCGTGGCGCGCATCGCCGCGACCATCGCCCACGAGGTCGGCCACGCCGTCGTCGTCGTGCCGTTCGGCGGCCGCATCCAGCGCATCGAGCTGCACCCGGACGGGTCCGGCGAGGCGTGGGTGCATCTCGGCCGGGTGCCGGGCGGGATCCGCTGGCTCGTCCGGGTCCTCAACCTGTACGCCGGCTACAGCGCACCGCTCTGGGCCGGGGTGCTCCTCGTCACCGGGGTGCTGCACGGGTCGCGGTGGTTGCCCGTCGTGGTGCTCGGCGTCGTCGGGCTCGTGGCGCTCGCGTTCGTCCGGAACTGGTTCGGGCTCCTGGTCGTCATCGGCTTCGACGTGCTCGCGCTCTGGGTCGCGCTCCGTCCCTCGGACACCACGGTGCTCGTCGTCGCCGCCGTCGGGGCGTTCTTCGTGGTCGACGGGCTGCGCTCGGTGGTGCAGGTCGCGCGGTGGCTGCTGACCGGTGCCCGCGTGCAGACCGACTTCCACATCGCGGCGGCGGAGATGCGCGTGCCGGCGACGCTCTGGTTCGTGCTGTTCGTGGCGGTCAACGCCGTGGCGGTGTGGCTCGCGCGCGGCCCACTCCTCGAGGTGTGGGCGACGGTCGCGGCGGGCGTGCGCGCGCTGTTCTGACCCGCGCGCGGGCGTGTGAGCCGGTTGCTGCTGCGGTGGTCGCGGGTTCCGACTCGCAACGACGACTCCGCTGTCGTACGACGTCGACCTTGTCGCACCACGGCGCGCACAACAGTTGCAGGCGCGCGGGAACGACGACTCCGCTGTCGTACGACAACGGCCTTGTCGCACCACCCCGCAGGTGGCGCGCCCCGATGCACGTGTACCGTTCGACGTCACGATCGTCGATCGACCGGCATCGTGTCGAACCTTGCGTCCGCACCGTGTGCACGTGCATGAGTCGACATGGCACGCGTCGATCGACGGGCGCGGTGTCGCAAACGACGCGTGGTACGGCGAGCGACGCACGAGCCCTGCGAGGATGACACTGTGCACCTCGACGCCGTGACCACTGCCCTCGCCGCGACGACGACCCCGAACCGCGACGGCTTCGAGTCCTTCGTGCGGGCCCACGGCGACGCTGCCCTCAGACGCGACGGCGGCCCCGAGCACCTCACGGCATCGTGCTTCGTGCTGTCGCCGGACCTCCGGAAGGTGCTCCTCTGCCTCCACCGCAAGGGCCGTTTCTGGGTGCAGTTCGGCGGCCACCTCGAGCCCGACGACCTCGACCTCGCCGACGCCGCCCGCCGCGAAGCCCGCGAGGAGTCCGGCATCGTGGACCTCGAGCTTCTCGACGGCGCCGTCGTGGACCTCGACCGCCACGACCTGCACGGGGGCTTCGCCTGCGCCGCGCACTGGGACGTCGGCTTCGTCGCCCTGGCCGACCCGGCGTCGACCACCACGGTCAGCGACGAGAGCGACGACGTCCGGTGGTTCCCGCTCGACGCGCTGCCCGACACCGTGCCCGACGGCTTCTCGGCACGCCTGGCCGCGGTGGTCCGCTCGGTCGCGTCCGGCGACTGACGACGGCCTGGAGGCACGTGGCGGCCCCGCCACGCGCCTCCAGGCCGTCGGTGCGCACCGTGGGACGTTCCGCGCGTCACTCCCAGGGGTGCTGCGGTCCGTGCCAGCGGTGCTGCGTCACTCCCAGGGGTGCTGCGGTCCGTGCCAGCGGTGCTGCGTCACTCCCAGGGGTGCTGCGCCAGCTCCGCTGGGTCGAAGACCCGGCCACCGGCGACGACGAGCGACCGCGGCACCCGCCGGACGAGGGCGTCCATCGGGTTCTCGGCGTCGACGAGCACGACGTCGGCGCGGGCTCCGGGGACGATGTCGTGCTCCTCGTCGGTCACGAACCGGGCGCCGTCGCGCGAGGCGATCTGCACCACCCGGGTGAGGTCCTCGTCGCGGACGACCCCGCCGGCACGCGCGTACTGCCACGCGATGCCGAGCAGGTCCCCGTCGCCGTAGGGGCTCCAGAGGTCGCGGATGCCGTCGGTGCCGAACCCGAAGCGGACCCCGGCCGCGTCGAACTCGTGCAGTGGCAGCTGCTTGAGCCGCACCGGCGCGACGGTCGTCATCGTGACGCCGAGCGATGCCATGCGGGCGAGCAGGTCACGGCGCCGGACGGGGTCGACGTCGACGATCGCGAAGCCGTGCGCGATGTTCACCTTCCCGGGCGCGATGCCGAGGCGCTCCACCCGGTCGAGGACCAGGTCGAACGAGAACGCACCGAGCTCGGCGGGCTCGTGCAGGTGCACGTCGATGCCGCAGCCGGTGTCAGCGGCGATCGCGAAGAGACCGTCGAGCTGCCCGACGGGGTCGCGGTCGATGAGGGACGGGTCGAGCCCGCCGATGTGGTCCGCACCGGCGAGCGCCGCCTGCCGCAGCAGGTCGAGGACACCGGGCCGACGGAGGACGCCGTCCTGCGGGAACGCGACGATCGACAGCTCGACCGCGTCGTCGAGTGCGGCGCCGGCGGCCCGGACGGCCTCGATCCCGCGGAGCCCGACCCCGAGGTCGACGTCCACGTGGGTGCGGACGCGCGTGGTGCCGGTGCGGAGGGACTCGCGGAGGACCCGGGTGGCGACGGCCTCGCCGGGGATGCCGAGCGCGTCGCGGCGGGCGCGCTCGTGGGCGATGCGTCCCTCGGTGCCGCCCTCGCCGCCGTAGGACTCCCACGGGTGGCCCCACCAGCTCTTGTCGACGTGCGCGTGCGTGTTCACGAGCCCGGGGAGCGCGAGCCGCCCGCGGCCGTCGACCACGGTCGCGGTGCCGTCGGGGACCGTGCCGGGAGCGGCGACGGCGGCGATGCGGGAGCCGGCGACGACGACGTCGGCCGGGTCCCCTCCCCACGGTCGCACGTCGCGGATGAGCAGGGTCGCGTCTTCGTCCACCATGCCTCCATGGTGGCAGAGCGCCGACCGAGGACGCGCCGCCGACCAGGGCCGATCGGCCCGGCTCGGCCGGCGCCCGATCGGCAGGACCCGATCCGCCGAACCCCGATCGGCCCGGCTCGTAACCGGACGCCGCAATCAGGAGCGGCGGGGGCGAAGCCTGCGAGAGTACCGGGACGACGACGGCAGGAGGTGTCCCATGGCGGACGAGCACGGTTTCGCGACCGAACAGGTGCACGGCGGGTTCGAGCCCGACGCGGGCCACGGCGCGAGGGTCCCCGCGATCCACATGTCGTCGGGCTTCCTGTTCGAGGACTTCGACCAGGCGCGCGACCGCTTCGCCGGCACCGACGACGGCTACACGTACACGCGCCTCGGCAACCCGACGAACGCCGACGTGGAACGCCGGGTGGCCCTGCTCGAGCGTGGTGTCGAGTCGATCCTGGTCGGCAGCGGCCAGGCGGCGGCGACGATCGCGTTCCTCGGTGTCCTGCAGGCCGGCGACCACGTGGTGAGTGCGCGGAGCATCTACGAGGGCACGCGCGGCCTGCTCGTGCAGAACCTCGGCCGGCTCGGCATCGAGGTCGACTTCGTCGCCGACCAGCGCGACCTCGACGAGTGGGCGCGCCTGGTCCGTCCGAACACGAAGGCGTTCTTCGCCGAGACGATCCCGAACCCGAAGAACGACGTCCTCGACATCACCGGTGTGGCCGACACCGCGCACCGTGCGGGGGTCCCCCTCATCGTCGACAACACGCTGGCGACGCCGTACCTCGTCCGGCCGGTCGAGCACGGTGCCGACATGGTCGTGCACTCGGCGTCGAAGTTCCTCTCCGGGCACGGTGCGGGCCTCGGCGGCGTGGTCGTCGACGGCGGCACCTTCGACTGGTCCGCCTCCCCCGAGCGTTGGACCCACCTCACCAGCCCGGAGCGTTCCCTCGGCGGGCAGAGCTACGTCGAGCGCTACGGCAACCGGGCGTACATCGTGTTCGCGCGCGACGTCGTCGCCTCGCGCATCGGCCCCACCCCGTCGCCGTTCAACGCCTTCCTGCTCCGCCAGGGCATCGAGACGCTCAGCCTGCGGGTGGAACGCCACAGCGCGAACGCGCTGGCCGTCGCGGAGTTCCTGGACCAGCAGCCGGACGTGACGAGCGTCGACCACGCGGGTCTCGCCTCCAGTCCGTACCACGACCTCGCCCAGCGCTACCTGCCGCGCGGTGCCGGGTCCGTCTTCGCGTTCACGCTGGCGGGCGGCGAAGCCGCCGCGCGCACCTTCATCGACACGGTCCAGCTCTTCAGCCGGATGACCCACCTGGGCGACGTCCGGTCGCTCATCCTGCACCCCGCCACGACGACGCACGCCGGCCGCACCGCCCAGGAGCGCGCCGAACAGGGCATCGACGACGGCCTCATCCGGCTGTCGGTCGGCATCGAGGACGTCGCGGACCTCGTCCGCGACCTGGAGCGCGGGTTCGCCGCGGTGCGCGGTGCCGCCGGCGCCGGCGGTCGTGCAGACGGATCCGGCCTGGAGGCGCGGGTCGACCCCGCCACGGAACGCGCGTCCCTGACGCACGCCGTCCCGCAGGACCACGTCATCGCCGAGGAACTCTGACGATGGCCGGACTGCAGCACTTCGGGTACTTCTTCTCGCGTGGGTTCGGCCCGCAGGCGTGGGGCCGTGCGGACTGGGACTGGGGGCACGACTGGACGAAGCCGGACCTGTACCAGCAGTCCGTCCGGGCACTCGAACAGGCCGGGATGGACCTGGTCATCGCCGAGGACGCGATCTCGCTCGGCAACCCGTCGACCCTCGACCTGCGGATCCGGCAGGCGTACGGCGGGCCGAAGCACGACCCGCTGCTCCTCGCCCCGTACCTGTTCGCGGCGACGTCGCACATCGGCATCGCGCCCACCGTGAACGCGGGCATCACGCCGCCGTACCTCGCGGCCCGGCAGTTCGCCACGCTGGCGCACCTGTCGGGGTCGCGCCTCGGCATCAACGTCGTGACCGACACCGGCAGCGCACGGCACGCCGGCCTCGAGCCGCTGCCGCACGACCAGGCCTACGACCGCGCCGAGGAGTGGATCACCCTGCTCCGTCGACTGTGGGGCTCGTGGGGGCCCGACGGGTTCGTCGGCTCGCGTGACGACTGGCACTTCGCGAACGGTGACGCGCTCGAGGCCTTCCACCACGAGGGCACGTACTTCACCGCGGACGGACCGCTCAACGCGCTGCCGATGGACGCCGATCCGATCGTCGTCTCCCCCGGCGGCTCGGGGCGGGGGCTCGGCTTCGCGGGGACGCACTCGGACGTGCAGCTCGCCCTCGCGCCGCTGTCCGCAGCCGCCGTGCGCGACTACCGCGCTCGCGTGGTCGACGCCGCCGCTGCGGCCGGGCGGACCGCAGCGGACCTCCGGATCCTGTTCGTCCTGAAGCCCGAGATCGTGTCGTCGCCGGCCGAGGCCGACCGGATCGTCGACGCGTCCCGGCACCCGTCCGACGACGACCTCCGCACCGCGGCGATCGCGTGGTCGAGCGACTCCGAGACCGACCTGCTCGCGCTCGACCTCGACGCGCCGATCCCGGCTGGCACGTTCGGCGACCACGTCTCGGCGGGCACGATCCGCGGGCTGGTCGGCGACACCCCGGACGCCCCGCTGCGCGCGCTCTTGGAGCGCAAGGCCCGCAAGGGGCGGGTGTCCTCCCGAGAGGGGTTCGTCGGGACCGCCGACGAGTTCGCGGACTTCATCGAGGAGCTCGGCACGGACGCCGACAACGACGGCATCATCTTCTCCGGCGACCTGCACCCCGCGCAGGTGTACCGGATGTTCGGGGACCTCGTGCCGGTGCTCCGGCGCCGTGGGCTCCTCCGTCGGGAGTACGGCGCCGGAGGCATCCGGGCGAACCTGTTCGACTTCTAGTGGTGGACCGGTTCGACTCGTGGTGGACCGGTTCGACTCCTAGTGGTGGACCGGTTCGACCACTCCTGATTCCTCCACGTCGCGGACGTCCTCGGCGGTGCGCAGGATCTCCTCGCGCGGGGACGCCGAGTTGATCGCCCAGTAGTAGATCACCAGCGAGAACACCGCAACGACGACGATGTCGATCCACAGCGGGAACACCGGGTGCGTCAGCGGCCCGAAGTCACTGAGGAACACGATGAGGCCCATGCCGATCAGGTAGGGCAGCAGCCACTGGGCCGCCTTCCAGTCCCAGCGCGGCTGCACACTCGTCCGGCCGCGGAACACGTTGTTCAGGACGATCACGACGGCGCCGATGAGGATCGCGACGCCGAGCTTCCAGTCGGTGTCCCACCCGGTCCAGAGGATGATGAGGTTCGCGACGATGAACGCGATCGGGGACAGGACGGTCGCGGCGGGCATCCGGTACGGACGCTCGATCTCGGGGATGCGCTTCCGGAACGCGCCGAGTGCCAGCGGTGCCCCCGCGTACATGAGGACCGACGCGCTCGTGATGAGGCTCACCAGCCCCTGCCACGACGGGAACGGGGCGAAGCACGCGCAGCCGACGACGAACGCCGTGATGAGGCCGACCCACGGCACGCCCTGCTTGGTCGTCCACTCGAACGCCTTCGGGAAGTAGCCGTTCCGGCTGAGCCCGTAGGAGATGCGCGACGTCGCCGTCACGTAGATCAGGCCGGTGCCCCCGGGCGAGATGATCGCGTCGATGAAGATGATCACCGCCAGCCAGGTGAGGCCGGCCGCCATCGCGATGTCCGCGAACGGTCCCGTGTACTTCGTGAAGTCGGCCGTCGCCCACGAGCCCTGGATCGCGTCGGAGCGCAGCACGCCGAGGAAGACGATCTGCAGCAGCAGGTAGATCACGAGGCCGATGACGACCGAGCCGATCACCGCACGCGGGATGTCGCGCTTCGGGTTCTTCGCCTCGCCCGCGAGCTGGTCCGCCTGCTCGAACCCGAGGAAGGCGAAGATGATGCCCGACGTCGACACGGCCGCGAGGATGCCCTTCGCGCCCTGCGGCATGAAGCCGTCGGCGGCGGTGAAGTTCGAGCCGTGGAAGCCGCTGAACGCCAGCACGATGATGACCAGCAGGGGGATGGCGACCTTCCACCACGTCGCCGCCGAGTTCGTGTTCGCGAGGACCTTGACGCTCAGCAGGTTGATCACCGTGACCACCGCCATGAGCAGCACGGCGACCGCGATGCCGGCGCCGGTGAGGAGCTGCTGCGTCTCGCCGTCGACCGTCGTGGTGTGCAGCCACGGGTGCGCGAACTGCCAGTGCTGCGCGTACTTGATCATCGCCTCGACCTCGATCGGGGCGACCGTGACCGACTGCAGCCACGAGAACCAGCCGAACGAGGCCCCGGCGATCCCGCCGAAGGCGATGTGGGGGAACCGCGCCGTGCCGCCCGCGATCGGGAACATGCCGCCGAGCTCGGCGTGCACGAGTGCGAGGACGAGGATCGCCACGCCACCGATGAGCCACGAGATGATCGCGGCGGGTCCGGCGGTCTTCAGGGCCTCCTGCGACCCGAAGAGCCAGCCGGAGCCGATGATCGACCCCGTCGAGGCCCAGATGAGCCCGATGAAGCCGACGTTGCGCTTGAGGCCGGAGTCCGGCAGCGCCTGTGTCGTTGTAGCCACTGTTGCTCCTGTCGAGTGAGCGCGGCCCCGCGAACAGGAACCGCGCTCATCGACTCTGGCACCGTGTCAGCCGATTGGCCGGATTGTTTAACACGATGGAAACAATGGTGCTGTACAAGCACTCAGCCTACTTCTTGGAGGACTTGCCCTTCTTGGCGTCCTGCTTCTTGGACGCCTTCTTCTTGGCGTCCTTCTTCTTCGCGTCCTTCTTGGCGTCCTTCTTCTTGGACTCCTTCTTCTCGGACTCCTTCTTCTTGGACGACGACTTCTGCTTGCGCGGCTGCTCCGTGTCGTCCGCGTCGGCGTCATCAGGCAGCGACAGCCCGTCGACGGGTTCGACCACGACCGCACTGCCGGTGTCCTCGAGCACGTCGACCGGCTGCTCCTCGACCACCGGAGCGAGGGCGTCGTCCACTCGCTCGACGACGAGCTCCGCCCCGTCCTCAGCCAGTCGGAGCAGCGCCTGGGCCGCGCGGAGCCGGGTCGTGGACCTCCGGGCGAGCACATCGGCACGCGCACCCTCGAGGAACGCTCGGAGCGCCCGCTCGACGACGGAACGACCACGGGGCGCGGAGCGGTCGAGCCGGTCCAGCTCGCCGGCGATCCCGGACACGTCGTCCTCGACGTGCTCGTGGCGGACGGACTCGATCAGCGCCGCGACCGCTGCACCGGCACGCTCGACCGCAGCGCTCCGCTGGTCGAGCACGACGAGCATCTCGAACGTCGACCCGTACGAGAGCGTCTCGAGGCGGACCGGTTCGGCACCGCGCCCACGGACGACCAACCGGGCGTCGGGCGTCGGCAGCCAGGCGATCACCGCGGCGACCGTGGCGACGGACCCCACGATCCGCTCGTACTCAGCGAGCCCCACTCGCTCCTGCTCGCGCAGACGGACACGGATCGCGATCTCCTGCACCACGTGCGGACCTCTCGTTTCGCCGATCGGCGCGAGCGAGTTCCCGCGCCTGACCCGGAGCGTAGTCCCCCGACGTGACACGACGACGAACGCCCCGCCTTCGTCCGGAGGACGATGACGGGGCGTTCAGTGTGACAGCGGCTCGACGACCGGCGAATGGTGGAGATGGGGGGAATCGAACCCCCGTCCATCGCTGCAATTCGACGTCTTCTACGGGCGTATCCGGATAGTTCGTTCTGCTCGGCCCCGTCCTTTGCTACCGGCTTCTAGGACGACGGGCCCAGTCTCAGTGCAAGTCCCGCACGGCCCTGAGGCGCAACCGTGCAGCAAGTCCTCTGGATGACGCCGGAACTCAGGTTAGAAGACGATCACCTGGCCGACGGACTTCATGTGCTGGGCTGCTTACGCAGCGAGAGCGAAGTCAGTGCGCTTGGAATTGGCACTTGTTGTTTTCCACGGATCGTTGACGAGATGACCGTGGGTCCTCGGCCCGCTTCCCGTCGGCACACAGGCAATGTCGAAACCGATCATCCCCATGCGGGCCGGACGTGCGAGCCGCTGTCACACTGTTGAGTTTCCAATACGCCCCCGGAGGAGCAGTCCCTCAGTCTAGTCGACCAAGGCGGGACACGCCAGGCTCACTCGCCGACGCGGTTCCGCGTGCGCATCGCCCGTTCGGCCTCGCGCTTGTCGGTCTTCTCCCGCAGGGCCTGGCGCTTGTCGAACTCGCGCTTGCCCTTCGCGATCGCGATCTCGACCTTGGCCCGACCGTCGTGGAAGTAGATCTGCAGCGGCACGAGCGTGTACCCGCCCTGCGCCGTCTTGTGCGAGATCTTCACGATCTGCTGCTTGTGGAGGAGCAGCTTCCGCTTCCGCCGCGGTGCGTGGTTGTTCCACGTCCCCTCGGTGTACTCGGGGATGTGCACCGCGTCGAGCCAGGCTTCGCCACCGTCGATGAAGGCGTACCCGTCGACGAGGGACGCTCGCCCCTCGCGGAGCGACTTCACCTCGGTGCCGGACAGGACCATGCCGGCCTCGTACGTGTCCTCGATCAGGTAGTCGTGACGCGCACGACGGTTCGTCGCCACGATCTTCTCGCCGCGTTCCTTCGCCATGCGTGTCTCCTCTCGCTGCCCGGTGCTGGTCGACCGGCGGTGTTGCCAGCCCTACAGACTACTCAACCGACGAGGGGCGGCGCACCTTCCCGGCGCGCCGCCCCTCGTGCACGAGTGCGTACCGGACACCGTCCGGGTCAGACCTTGAGGTAGCGACGGATCGCGATGAGCGCCGAGAGCGCCGCGAGGACGACCCCGATGACGATCACCGCCGGCACCACGATGGCAGCGTCACCCATGCCGATGAACGCCGTCCCGGAGAACCGCTGCGACAGGTAGTTCCGGACGAAGAACCAGACCACCGCCACGATCGCGCCACCCGCGAGGACCGCCCCGATGGCCGCGGCGATCACCCCCTCGAGCACGAACGGTGTCTGGATGAACCGGTTCGACGCCCCGACGAGTCGCATGATGCCGAGCTCTCGCCGTCGACTGAAGGCGGACAACCTGATGGTCGTGGCGATGAGGAGCACCGCCGCGATGAGCATCAGCGAGGCGATGCCGATCGCCGTGTACGACGACGCGTTGAGCAGGTTGAAGATCGGTTGCAGGTAGCCGCGTTGGTCCACCACGCTCTGCACGCCGGCGACCTTCGACAGGCTCTCCACCAGGACGTCGGCCTGCGACGGGTTCTTCAGGTTGACCCAGAAGGTCTCGTTCAGGTACTCGGGCTTCACGAACTCGGTCGCGGGCGAGTCCTTGAACTGCTGCTTGAAGCGGTCGTACGCCTGGTCCTGGTCCTCGTAGTACGTCTTCTCGATGTACGGCTTGAGGGTCGACGAGTCGAGCTGCTGCTGCACCTGCTGGCGCTGGTCGTCCGTCGCCTTCGCGCCGGTGCAGTTGCCCGTGGTGTCGGTGTCAGTGCAGAGGTAGACGGCGACCTGCGCCCGGTCGTACCAGTACCCCTTCATCTGGTTGATCTGCATCTGGAGCAGGATCGCGGTGCCCACGAAGGTGAGCGAGATGAAGGTCACGAGGACGACGGACACGACCATCGACGCGTTGCGGCGCAGGCCCGAGCCGACCTCGGACATGACGAGCCCGAGCCTCATCGGATGATCCCCGGGATGGTCTGGATGCCGGTGGTGTTCGAGACGCCCGAGCCGCGCTGGATCGGGACCGCCTGGGTCTGGTAGCCGCCGGACTGCTCGTCGCGGAGGATCGTGCCGTTCGACAGCTCGATGACGCGACGCTGCATCTGGTTCACGATGCTGGCGTCGTGGGTCGCCATGAGCACGGTGGTGCCTCCCTGGTTGATGCGTTCGAGGAGCGCCATGATGCCAGCCGAGGTCGTCGGGTCGAGGTTGCCTGTGGGCTCGTCGGCGAGGAGGATCGCCGGCTTGTTCACGACCGCACGGGCGATCGCGACACGCTGCTGCTCACCACCGGAGAGCTCGTGCGGCATGCGGGTCGCCTTGCCGGCGAGGCCCACGAGCTTCAGCACGTCGGTGACGGCCTCGCTGATGAAGCCCTTGCTCTTGCCGATCACCTGCAGCGAGAACGCGACGTTGTCGAAGACGTTCTTGTTCGGCAGGAGCCGGAAGTCCTGGAAGACCACGCCGAGGTTCCGGCGGAAGTACGGGACCTTGCGCGAGGACAGGGAACCGAGGCGCTGTCCGAGCACGTGGATCTGCCCGCGCGACGGCTTCTCCTCCTTCAGCACGAGGCGGAGGAAGCTGGACTTGCCGGACCCGGATGCACCCACGAGGAAGACGAACTCCCCCTTGAGGATCTCGAGGGAGATGGCGTCGAGGGCGGGACTCGGGTTGCCCGAGTACACCTTGGTGACCTGGTCGAATTTGATCATGACCGGATCAGGGTAGGTCGCCCGCCCTCGAAGTCAACCGAGGCGCGCGGCTCAGGACTCGACCGACTGCTTCCGCCACCGGATGCCCGCGTTGATGAAGCCGTCCAGGTCGCCGTCGAACACGGCTGAGGGGTTGTTCACCTCGTGCTCGCTCCGGAGGTCCTTCACCATCTGGTACGGCGCCAGGACGTAGGAACGGATCTGGTCGCCCCAGCTCGCCGTGATGTTGCCGGCGAGTTCCTTCTTCTTCGCGTTCTCCTCTTCCTTCTTCAGGAGCAGGAGGCGCGACTGCAGCACGCGCATGGCCGCGGCGCGGTTCTGGATCTGCGACTTCTCGTTCTGCATCGAGACGACGGTGCCGGTCGGGAGGTGGGTCAGGCGGACCGCGGAGTCCGTCGTGTTGACCGACTGGCCGCCGGGGCCGGACGAGCGGAACACGTCGACGCGGATGTCGTTCTCGGGGATGTCGATGACGGCGGTCTCCGGCATGAGCGGGATGACCTCGACCGCGGCGAACGACGTCTGGCGCTTGCCGGCGGCGCCGAACGGCGACATCCGGACGAGGCGGTGCGTGCCGGCCTCGACCGACAGGGTGCCGAAGGCGTGCGGGGCGTCGACCTCGAAGGTCGCGGACTTGATGCCCGCTTCTTCGGCGTAGGAGGTGTCCATCACGGTGGTCTTGTAGCCGTGCTGCTCGGCGTACCGGAGGTACATGCGCATGAGCATCTCGGCGAAGTCGGCGGCGTCCACACCACCGGCGCCCGCGCGGATCGTGATCACGGCGGGGCGGTCGTCGTACTCGCCGTCGAGGAGCGTCTGCACCTCGAGGTCGCCCATCGTCTTCTGGATCGCCTTGAGCTCCGCGACGGCCTCGTCGGCGGAGTCCTGGTCCTCGGCCTCGTTCGCCATCTCGACCAGCACCTCGAGGTCGTCGATGCGCTGCTCCGTGTCGGTGATCTTCTTGAGTTCCGACTGCCGGTGCGAGAGCGCGCTCGTCACCTGCTGCGCGTGCTCGACGTCGTCCCAGAGGTCCTGGGCACCGGCCTGCTCGCTGAGTTCGGCGATCTCGCGCTGCAGGCGGTCGACGTCGACCACCGAGCGGATGTTCCCGAAGGTCTCGCGAAGGGCGGAGATCTGCTCGTTGAAGTCCAGTTCGACCATGGTCACCGATCCTACCGGCGCGACCGACCGGTCGCCGTCCTCCCCGCCGCGCCCACCGGGTACGGCAGGATGACTGCATGCGCTCCGACCCGTACCCCGTCGTCAGCCGGGTCGAACGGATCGCGATCATCGCGGTGACGTGCGCGTTCGCACTCGTGCTGGTGGTGTGGGCGTTCCTGACCCCCGCGTTCGACGCACCGGACGAGTGGCTGCACTTCGACGCGGTCCTGCAGGTCGCCCTCGGGGGCGGATGGCCGCCGCCGCTCCAGATGCACCTCCTCAACGCGAGCGTGCAGATGCACGCAGAGGCCGCGGACCTGGTCTCCTCGGCGCGTTCGTCCGTCGGCGCGTTGCTCGTGGCGCACCCGGGTACGGACGGAGCCCTCACCAACCAGATGTCGCAGCACCCGCCCACCTGGTACTTCATCGCCGCAGGCCTCCTGCGCCTCCTGCACGTTCAGGACCTGCAGTGGAACGACGCACTGCTCGCGGTCCGGCTCCTGAACGCGGTCGTCTTCGCCACGATGCCCGCGCTGGTCTGGGCCGCGGTCCGTCGGCTGACGCGCTCCCCCCGGGCAGCGGTCGTCGCAGCGAGCGTGCTCCTGCTCGTCCCGCAGGCGGCGTACAACGGAGCGACCGCGAACAACGACCCACCGGTCGTGGTCCTCGGGGCGGTCGTCACCTGGCTCGTCTGCCGGGTCCTCACGGGTGATCGACGGGTCCGCACGCTGTCGATGCTGGTCCTGGCGGCCGCGGCCGCGATCGCGTTCAAGGCCACGGCGTTCCCGGTCGTGCCGTTCGCCGCCATCGCGCTCGTCGTGTCGGTGCGCGGACGGTGGCGCTGGCCGTGGGCGGCACTGGCCGTCGTGGTCCCGGTGCTGCTGACCTCGTGGTGGTGGGTGCGGAACCTGATCGTCTACCACACGCTGCAGCCCGCGGGCCTGCCACGGTCGACCGTCGAGGCGGTGTGGCCCGTGGGGAGCGGTCCGGACCTCGGTGGCTTCGCGAACACGTTCTGGACCCGGGTCACGAACTCCTTCTGGGGCAACTACGGCGACCTGGCCTACCCGTCGAGCCCCCTCGTGATCGCCACCCTGACCGTGGTCTGCCTCGCCGTCGTCCTCGTCTGGGGCCTCCGCCGGACGGACCGGTCCGCGTGGGTGCTCGTGACGCTCCCGCTCATCACGCTCGTCGCAGGGTTGCAGAACAACTGGACGACGTACGTCCGGACGACCGAACCGGCCGGGATCCAGGGCCGGTACTACTTCGTCGCCCTCGCGGCGCTCGTCTGCCTCAGCGCCCTCGCCTGGCGTCGGTTCGTGCCGCTCGACGGTCGTGCGCGGGTGAGCACGGCGCTCGTCATCACGTCGGCGGCGATGGCCGTCTACGGGTTCTCGGTCGCGTACCAGGGGTTCTACGAGGAGAAGCGGTTCACCGTCACCGTCGCGGGCCTGCGCGATCTCGCCGGGCAGGTCCCGGGGGGCGCGCCGGTCATCGGGACGCTCGCCGTCGTGGCGGCGGCGGGTCTCGTCGCCGCGGTGCTCCTGGTCGTGCGGCTGGTGACGCGGAACCCGGGGAACGTCCTGCCCGACAGCGCGACCGACGGTCGATCCCTGTAGGACGCCACGCCCACGCCCACGGACGACGCGAGCGCGCCCCGGTCACGGACGACCCGAGCCCTCCGCGGCCACGGACGACCCGAGCCCTCCGCGGCCACGGACGACGCCGCGGCTACCGCCCCAGCAGCGGCTCCCGCGACGCCATCCCCGCAGCACCGGCCCGCGCGACGGCATCGGGCAGCGCCGCCAGGAACGCGTCGACGTCGGCATCGGTGGTGGTGTGCCCGAGCGTGATCCGGAGCGCGCCACGGGCGTCCTGCTCGGACAGCCCCATCGCGAGCAGCACGTGCGACGCCTCGGGCACGCCGGCCTGGCACGCCGAACCGGTCGACACCGCGACCCCCGCAGCGTCGAGCAGGAACAGGAGCGAGTCTCCCTCGCACCCCGGGAACGTGAAGTGCGCGTTGCCCGGCAACCGGTCGACGGGGTCCCCCATCAAGACCGCGGACGGCACGGCCGCGCGCACCCCGGCGACGAGCCGGTCACGCAGGGCGACGAGCGACGGGTGCGGCATCGGTTCGGCGACGGCCGCGCCGGCCGCGACGCCGAACGCCGTGGCCGCCGGGGCGTCCTGCGTCCCGCTCCGGACCTGCCGCTGCTGCCCACCGCCGTGGATGAGGGGCTCGACGGTGGCCTTCCGGCCGAGCACCAGCGCGCCGATGCCCACCGGCCCGCCGATCTTGTGCGCCGAGACGCTGAGCGCGTCGAGGCCGGACGCGGCGAACGACACCGGGACCTGCCCGTACGCGGCGACCGCGTCACTGTGCACGGGCACGCCGGCGTCGTGCGCGAGCTCGACGATCCGCGCCACGGGCTGGATGGTGCCCACCTCGTTGTTCGCCCACAGGAACGTGACCAGGGCGACGTCCGAGGCGTCGGTGAGTCGCGCCTCCAGGCCGGCGAGGTCGACGCGACCCTGCGCGTCCAACGGGACCACGTCGACGACGGCGCCCTCGTGGCGCTCGAGCCACTCGACCGTGTCGACGGTCGCGTGGTGCTCGCCACCCGGGACGACGATGCGTGGACGCGCGCGGTCCTGCTGCCGCGCCCAGAACAGGCCCTTCACCGCGAGGTTGATGCTCTCGGTGCCACCGGAGGTGAAGACCACCTCGACGGGGTCGGCGTCGATCGACCGGGCGACTGCGGCGCGGCCGTCCTCGAGCAGCATCTTCGCCTGCTGCCCCGCGCTGTGGATCGACGACGGGTTGCCGACGGTGCCGAGCGCAGCCGTGAACGCGGCGAGCGCCTCCGGCAGGATCGGCGTCGTCGCGGCGTGGTCGAGGTAGACCGTCAAGCTGCACCCTCCCGAACGAGCGATTCCAGGATACCCGCGGGTCCTCGTACCCTGGTCCTCATGCGCGAGACGGTTGTGGACGAGGTCCCGGGGTTCCACCTGGGCGCCGGTGAGCCGCGGTTCTCGGTGCGGTCGGCGTCGGCGACCTCGGTGACCGTGGTGGTGGACGGGCGCGGATCCTTCCCGCTGACCAGGACGGGCGACACCTGGGCGGCTGACGTTCCGGGGGTCGAACCCGGCGACACGTACCACCTGCTCGTCGACGGGCCGACCGGGCCGCGGCACGAGTTCGACGCCACCCGGCCGCTGCTCGACCCGGCCGCGCGCGGGATCGCGCGCGCCGCGACGGGCGCAGGAACGACCGGCACGGAAGCAACGAGCGCAGCAGGGACGGGCCCGGCGCGCCCGCCCGCCCACTGGACGAGCGTCGTCGTCGACGAGTCCTTCGACTGGGGCGGCGTGGTCAAGCCGCGCACCCCGCTCGACCGGACCCTCGTCTACGAGGCGAACGTGCGCACCCTCACCGCCGCGAACCCGCACCTGCCCGAGGACCTGCGCGGCACGTACGCCGGGATCGCGCACGAGAGCACCATCGCGCACCTCCACCGCCTCGGCGTGACGACGCTCGAGCTCCTGCCCGTGCACGCCTTCGACACCGAGCACTGGCTGCAGGACGCCGGCCGCGAGAACGCCTGGGGCTACAACACCCTCGGGTTCTTCGCCCCGCACGCGGCCCACGCCTCCGCCGGCGCCCGAGCGGCCGGGGCCTCGGCGGTCCTCCGCGAGTTCAAGGGCATGGTCCGGCTGCTGCACGAGGCCGGCATCCAGGTCGTCCTCGACGTCGTATACAACCACACCGCCGAAGAGGGCCTGGGCGGCCCGACCTCGTCGCTCCGCGGCATCGACGGGGCGAACCGGTACCGGTGGGCGCCGGCCGGTGACGACCCCGACGCCGCCTCGTACTTCGACACCACCGGCTGCGGGAACACCCTCGACACCTCGGACGGGGCCACGGCGGACCTCATCGTCGACAGCCTGGCCTACTGGGCGCGCGAGGTGCAGGTCGACGGGTTCCGCTTCGACCTGATGGCCGCGCTCGCGCGCGACGCCCACCACGTCTTCGACCCGCAGCACCCGCTCCTCGACCGGATCCGGAACCACCCCGACCTGCAGGACACGCTCGTCATCGCCGAACCGTGGGACGTCGGGCCCGACGGCTGGAAGACCGGCTCGTTCGGCGCCGCGGGGGAACGGACGAGCGAGTGGAACGACGGCTTCCGCAACACCGTGCGGCAGTTCTGGCTCACCGACATCGCCGAGGAACGCCGCAACGGCACCCCCGCGACCGGCATCGGCGCGCTCGCCGGCGCCCTCACCGGGTCGCGGCACCTGTTCGGCACCGCCCGCGGTCCGCTCGCCGGCATCAACTTCGTCACCGCGCACGACGGGTTCACGCTGCTCGACCTGGTCGCCCACGACCACAAGCACAACGAGGCGAACGGCGAGGAGAACCGCGACGGCTCGAACGACAACCGGTCGTTCAACCACGGGATCGAGGGTGACACCGCCGACCGTGGCGTCCGCGCCGCCCGCGGCCGCTCGATGCGGAACCTGCTCGGCACGCTGCTGCTCTCCGCCGGGGTGCCGATGCTCACCGCGGGCGACGAGCGGAGCCGCACGCAGCACGGCAACAACAACGCGTACGTGGTGTCCGAGGACCTCACGCCGGTGGACTGGTCGGACGACGAGGACGCCGACGCCATGACCGAGGTGGTCGCCGCCCTCGTCCGGCTGCGGGCCGCGCACCCCGCGCTCCGTCCGACGCGCTTCGGCGTCGAGGGGCAGGAGACGCCAGGGGCGTCCCGGATGTCCTGGTACGGGCCGGACGGGCACCCGATGACGCTCGAGGGCTGGGACCAGCCGATCCACCGGGCGCTGCAGTACTTCGTCGAGTCGACGCCGGAGCACGAGCCGTACGACCGTGTCCTCATCGTCGTGCACGGCAGCGGTCGCACGCGCGACCTCACCCTGCCCGTTCGCGAGGACGTCGTCGGCTACCGGCTGGTCTGGTCGAGTGAGAAGCACCGTGACCACGAGCGGCTCCGTCCCGCCGGGCAGGTGTTCACGGCCTACGGGCCGGGGATCCACGTCTTCGAGATCGCGTAAGACGGCTCGCGTCCGCCTCGCCGCACCACCGGGCCTGGAGGTGCGTGGCCGGGTCCGCAACGTGCTTCCGGGCCGTCCCTCCACAGCTCCACGGCACGCCCGGCCCTCCACAGAGGGCGGATTCCGGGGAACGTGGAGGCGCTCGCCGGGTAGCGTCGGCTCCGTGGCCACCGCAGACCGACCCCGCCGTCCGAAGATCGGGCGCATCCCGATCACCGAGCTCGCCCCCACGACCCCGAACGGATTCCCCGGCAAGGCGTTCGACGGCGAGGTGATCACGTTCGGTGCGACCGTCTTCCGCGAAGGGCACGGCGTCATCGGCGCCGACCTCGTGATCGAGCGCCCGGACGGCGGCACGCGCACCGTGCAGATGGTCCTCGTCGCCGCGGGCACCGACCGCTACGAAGCGACCGTGCAGGTCGACCACGTCGGCGTCTGGACGTGGCACGTCGAGTCCTACTCCGACGACTGGGCGACGTGGCTGCACGCCGCACGCCTGAAGATCGCGGCCGGCGTCGACACCGAGGCGACCCTGCTCGACGGCGCACTGCTGCTCGACCGCCTCGCCGACGAGACCGACTCCCCCGCCGCCAGCCGCGCCGCCGAACGTGTGCGCGACACCGACCTCGACCCGGCCGAGCGGCTCGCCGCGGTCGACGACCCCCGGATCACCGGCGAGGTCGAGGACGCCCCGCTCACCTCGCTCCGGACGCACTCCCCCACGCAGCTGCTCGACGTCGAGCGCACCCGCGCGGGCGTCGGCGCCTGGTACGAGTTCTTCCCCCGCAGCGAGGGCGCGAAGAAGAACCCCGACGGCTCGTGGAAGAGCGGCGACTTCCGCACCGCGGCCCGCCGGCTGCCCGGGGTCGCACGGATGGGCTTCGACGTCGTCTACCTGCCGCCGATCCACCCGATCGGCACGACCGCCCGGAAGGGGCCGAACAACACGCTCACGCCCGGCCCGCACGACCCGGGCAGCCCGTGGGCCATCGGTGGCCCCGAGGGCGGCCACGACGCCATCCACCCCGACCTCGGCACCGAGGACGACTTCCGCGACTTCGTCGAGACGGCGAAGAACACCGGCATGGAAGTGGCGCTCGACTTCGCGCTGCAGTGCTCCCCCGACCACCCGTGGGTCACCGCGCACCCGGAGTGGTTCACGGTCCGGGCCGACGGGTCGATCGCGACCGCCGAGAACCCGCCGAAGCGCTACCAGGACATCTACCCGATCCAGTTCGACACCGATCCCGAGGGCATCGTCGCCGAGGTCCTCCGGGTGCTCCGGCACTGGATCGCGTTCGGCATCCGCATCTTCCGCGTCGACAACCCGCACACGAAGCCGCTCTGGTTCTGGGAGCGCGTGATCCGCGAGATCCGCGACGAGCACCCCGACACCGTGTTCCTCGCCGAGGCGTTCACCCGCCCGGCGATGATGCGGGCGCTGGCCGAGGTCGGCTTCCAGCAGTCGTACTCGTACTTCACGTGGCGGAACACGAAGGACGAGATCGCCGACTACTTCGACGAGCTGTCGCACGAGACGAGCGCGTACCTGCGCCCGAACCTCTTCGTGAACACCCCGGACATCCTCACCGAGTACCTGCAGTTCGGCGGTCGTGCCGGCTATAAGATCCGTGCCGCGCTGGCGGCGACGGGTGCTCCGACGTGGGGCATGTACTCCGGCTACGAACTCTTCGAGGACGTCGCCCGTCCGGGTTCGGAAGAGAACATCGACAACGAGAAGTACGAGTACAAGCCGCGCGACTTCGCCCTGGCCGAGGCCGAGGGTGCCAGCCTGGCGCCGTACGTCACGATGCTCAATCGGTTCCGGCAGGCGCACCCCGCGCTCCGGCAGCTCCGGAACCTGCACGTGCACGACGCCGAGGACCCGGCCGTCGTCGTCTACTCGAAGCACCTGCCCGGCCGGTTCATCCGGTCGGGCCGCGACGACACCGTGATCGTCGTCGCCAACGTCGACCCCCACTCGGCCCGTGAGACCACGGTCCACCTCGACCTCGCCGCGCTCGGGCTCGACCCCGAGCAGCAGTTCGACGTCCGCGACGTCGTGACCGGCCAGCGCTGGGTCTGGGGATCGTCGAACTACGTCCGCCTGGACGCGTTCCAGGAACCCGTGCACCTGCTCGTCGTGGAGGGACCCCACCGATGACCGACACCCACCCCGAGGACGACGCACCGAAGGCAGCGCCGACGGACCGGGGCCAGGGCCCCAGTGTGCCGCCGGTCCCCCCGCCCCCGCCGCCCGTGCTCCCGCGTCGGATGCCGGCGGACACGCCCCGGCCGACCCATCCCGCGCAGCACGTCGCGCCCGACGCCGCCGCCCAGCCACAGGTGCCCGCTCCGAAGGCGGCCGCACCGCGGTACGAGCCGCTCGTGTCCGGCCCCGGCGAGGACCTGCCCGGAGCGCCTCCCGCCCAGCGTGAGTCGCCCGACCGCGACGTGCCGGAGTCGGCGACGCTCGCCGGGCACGCGGCGGACGCCGAACACCCCCGGCACATCGCGGTCGAGGCGGTGCGGACGAACGCGCCCGCCGAGCGCCCGGCCGACGAACCAACCGACGAACCGTCCGGCGAACCGTCCGGCGAGGCCTCCGCCGGACCCGGCGACGGTGCGGACGCACCGACCAGCGAGGGCGGCAGTCCGCTCGCAGCGACCGGCGGCGCGGCAGCGGGCCGTGCGACGACCCCGTCGACGGGCACTGGCACGGGCACGGGCACTGTCGAGCCGCGCCCCGCTCCGGTCGAGGAGTGGCTCCGCCAGCAGGTCGCCGAGGCACGCTGGTCGCAGCCGCACGACGTCCTCGGGCCGCACCCGGTCGACGGTGGCACGAGCGTCCGAGTCGTCCGGCACCTCGCCACCGCGGTCCGGATCGTCCGTCTCGACGGCGACGACATCGAGCTGACGCACGAGGGCGACGGTCTCTGGGCCGGCGCCACCGTCGGCACGCTCGGGCGCTACCGGGTCGAGGCCGACTACGACCAGAACCCGACGATCGACACCGACGACATCACCTGGACGACCGACGACGCCTACCGCTTCCCGCCGACGATCGGCGAGCTCGACCTGCACCTCTTCGGCGAGGGCCGCGACGAGCAGCTCTGGCACCACCTGGGCGCGCACGCGAAGACCGTCGACGGCGTCGACGGGGTCGCGTTCACCGTCTGGGCACCGCGTGCCACGGCCGTCCGCGTGCTCGGCGACTTCGAGGGCTGGGAGGGCCGCACCACCGCGATGCGCCGACTCACCGACCTCGGCGTCTGGGAGCTGTTCTGGCCGGGCGCGATGGTCGGACAGCGGTACAAGTTCCAGATCCTCACGGACGCCGGCTGGGTGGAGCGTGCGGACCCGTTCGCACGCCGCGCCGAGGTCCCGCCGCTCACCGCCTCCGTCGTCACCCGCTCCGACTACACGTGGTCCGAGGGCGACGCGCAGTGGATGGAGCACCGGGCGAAGACCACCACGCACGACCGCCCGATGAGCGTCTACGAGGTGCACCTCGGCTCGTGGCGCCCGGGGCTGTCGTACCGCGACGCCGCCGACCAGCTGATCGGGCACGTGCAGTACCTCGGGTTCACCCACGTCGAGTTCCTGCCGCTCGCCGAGCACCCGTTCGGCGGCTCGTGGGGCTACCAGGTCACCGGCTACTACGCGCCGACCTCCCGGTTCGGCAGCCCGGACGACCTGCGGTACCTCATCGACCGACTGCACTCGGCCGGCATCGGCGTGATCATGGACTGGGTCCCCGGACACTTCCCGAAGGACGAGTGGGCGCTCGGCAAGTTCGACGGCCACGCGCTGTTCGAGCACCCGGACCCCCGCCGCGGCGAGCAGCTCGACTGGGGAACCTACGTGTTCGACTTCGGGCAGCCGCAGGTGCGGAACTTCCTCGTCGCGAACGCCCTGTACTGGTTCGAGGAGTTCCACATCGACGGGCTCCGCGTCGACGCCGTCGCGTCGATGCTGTACCTCGACTACTCACGGACCGAGTGGCTGCCGAACGTCCACGGCGGTCGCGAGAACCTCGAGGCGATCTCGTTCCTGCAGGAGACCAACGCCACGGCCTACAAGCGCTACCCCGGCATCGTCATGATCGCCGAGGAGAGCACCTCGTGGCCCGGCGTCACGCAGCCGACGAGCGCCGGCGGGCTCGGCTTCGGCCAGAAGTGGAACATGGGCTGGATGCACGACTCGCTGCAGTACATCGAGCGCGAGCCGGTGTACCGGAGCTACCACCACGACGAGATCACGTTCTCGTTCGTCTACGCGTTCAGCGAGCAGTTCACGCTGCCGATCAGCCACGACGAGGTCGTGCACGGCAAGGGTTCGCTCTACGGCAAGATGCCCGGCGACGAGTGGCAGAAGCGCGCGAACGTCCGCGCCTACCTGGCCTTCATGTGGGCGCACCCCGGCAAGCAGCTGCTCTTCATGGGCCAGGAGTTCGCCCAGCCCACCGAGTGGTCCGAGGCCCGCGGGCTCGACTGGTGGCTCCTCGACGACCCGGGACACCGCGGCGTGCAGGACCTCGTCGCCTCGCTCAACCGGGTCTACCGCGAGACCCCGGCGCTCTGGACCCACGACGCCACCTCCGACGGCTTCGAGTGGATCGAGGGCGGTGACGCGCCGCACTCGACGCTCGGGTTCCTCCGGAAGGACGGGGACGACCGCCTCGCGGTGTTCGTGAACTTCTCCGGCGTGCCGGTCGAGCGGCGCTTCGGGCTCCCTGCGGCCGGGGCGTGGCACGAGGTCCTCAACACCGACGCCGCCGAGTACGGCGGGTCCGGTGTGGGGAACCTCGGCGTCGTCACGGCGGACGAGACCCCGTGGGCGGGCCGCCCGGCCTCGGCCCACGTGGTGGTGCCCCCGCTCGGCGCGGTCTGGCTGAAGCTGGCCCGGTAGGCCGGCTGCGGCCCGCGACGCGGCCACAGACGGACGGGAGGCGCGGTGCCAGCTGGCACCGCGCCTCCCGTCCGTTCTGGGCGTGCGTCTCGTACAGGGCGCTCGCCAGGCGGTCAGTACAGGGCGCTCGCCAGGCGACGGCGGGCCGCGACGACGCGCGGGTCCTCGGCACCGATCAGCTCGAAGTACTCGACGAGCCGCACGCGCAGGGCTTCACGGTCGTCCCCGAACACCGTCGGGACCAGGTCGAGCAGCCGCCCGAAGGCGTCGTCGACGTGCCCGCCCGAGATGTCGAGGTCCGCGACGGCGAGCTGCGCCGTCACGTCCGACGGCCCGGCGGCGGCAGCCGCACGGATGTCGTCGGCGGTGTGGCCGTTCAACCGGTCGAGGAGCGACACCTGTGCGAGCCCGGCGACGGCCATCTGGTCGTGCGGGTCCTGCAGGATGGCGGTCTTGTACTCGGTGATCGCCGTGGCGTAGTCGCCCTGCTCGATCGCGTCGTACGCGGCCTGGTGGTGCGGCGGCAGGGGCTCCGGTTCCGGCTCACCCTGCTCGACGGCGTCGGCCGGGGCAGCACCGTCGACGGTCACGCGACCGGAGACGCCGTTCTGCTCGGCGGCGACGAGCACCTGCTCGAAGACGTCGCGGACCTGTGCCTCCGGCAGCGCGCCGACGAAGAGCCCGAGCGGGCGTCCGCCGATGAGCGCGGCGACGGTCGGGATCGACTGCGCCTGGAACGCCTGCACGAGCTGCGGGTTCGTGTCGGCGTCCACCTTGGCGAGCAGGACGCGGCCGTCGTACTCGGCCGTGAGCTGTTCGAGGATCGGCGAGAGCTGCTTGCACGGCCCGCACCACTCGGCCCAGATGTCGACGATCACCGGGACGATCGTGGACAGCTGGAGGACGTCCTGGAAGGTCTGGTCGGTGACGTCGAGGACGAGCGACGGGACGGTCAGGTCCGTGGCGCCCTCGCTGCCGGGCGTACCGGGCACGCCGGCCGGGGCAGGAGCACCCGCGGGACCGGCGGACGGCTGCGGCGGCCGCTGCGCGCGGTCGACCAGGGACGACAGGTCGACCGCTCCGCGGAGACCGGACGGGGTCGGGGGGACGTTGGTCATTGCACCTCACTCGCTGCTGTCAGGCCCTGCGTGAAGCCGAGCAGGACCACTTTGTCATCGGTGCCCACCGGGGGCACGTAGAAGAGCAGCTGCACGCCGTACGTGGCGGTGATGCCCTTCGTGCTGGAGTCGACGCCGGAGAGCGCCTTGACCGCACCCTCGGTGTTCACCTCGGCGCCGGCCGCGGTCGGCGTGACCTTCTCGATCTCGTTGAGCTCGGCGGACACGAGTGCACCGGCGCCGTCGGTCGCGATCGCCACGGCGCTGTCCTCCGGGACCTCGGACGAGTACTCGATCTTCGCGGTGTCCGGCAGCGACTCGGACTTCTTGTCCTTGTACGCCTTGCCGATGGTCGAGCGGAGTCCGTCGCCGTCGGCCTGGAAGACCGACGCGTACGAGCTGTCCTTGTCCTTCGACAGGATGTCGCCGTACGCGCTGCCGATCTGGTCGGGCGCGATCGAGAGCAGCTTCGTGTTCGGCGCCAGCAGCGCGGCACCGATCGACGTCGGGGCGAGGCTCGGGATCTTCGCCGCGGCCTCGAGCGAGACGTCGTACGCGACCTTGTAGTCGTCGCGCGCGGAGTCCTGCACGAGCGTCAGGGCCTGCGGCGCGGACTTGGCGTCGCAGTCCTCGGCGACGACCGCGAAGACGGTGCGCGGCCACGAGTCGGTCTGCTGCGGGAGCGCGACGCAGACCTGCTCGGCGGAGATCGCCGGCGGGGCGTCCACGTCGGCGTCCTTGCCGCGGATCGTGTAGTTCGCCTCGCGCAGCTCGAGCGCGGCACCGGTGAAGCGGGTGCCGGCGACCTTCGCGTCGCGTGCGGCGTCGGCCTGCTTCGCGACGGCGGCGACCCGGTCGACGATGCGGGCGATCTGCTGCTTCGTCGCCGCGGTGGGTTCGGTCTGCGCGGCGGCACCGGTCGCGGTGGCGGTGGGCGTCGGCGTGGCGGCCGAGCTGCCCTGTGGCCAGTAGTCCGACGAGCACCCGGCGAGGCCGAGGGCGGCGACGAGGAGCACCGGGACGGCCACGAAGGCACGACGACCGCGACGGCCACGGGCGGGCACCTGCGCGCCGGCCGCTGCGGCACGGCGCGAGGCGCGGACGCGCGGCGGGCGCGATCCTCCGCTCCGGCGGCGCGGGCCACGGCCACGGCGCTGGTGCACGAACGCCCAGACGAGCAGGACGAGTCCGCCCACGAGGAAGACGCCGCCGGCCACCAGGAGCGGCCCGACGGTCGGGGTCGCGGTGTCGCGCGGCCAGGTGACGGAGACGTCGCTCGGCGCCGCGGACTTCCCGTCGCCGACGATGATGACGGAGACGTCCTTCGGCAGGCGGACGGTGAACTGCCCGGCGCCGTCGTACTCCTGGTACCAGAGGTCGCTGCCGGCGGGGTCGGGCACGCTCGACTCGCTGCCGGTCGTCTTGCCGACGAGGCGGTCCTGCTCGGCGTCGAAGCGCATCGTGGTGTGCTCGGCGTCGCCCACCCAGGCGTCGACGTCGCTGGACTTGCCGTAGGCGGCGAACACCTTGCCGGAGCCGGACACGTTGATGCGCTGGTAGCCGGGGTTCGCGTTGAGGGTCGAGCCGGGGATGACCGTGACCGGTGCCGAGCTCTTCGAGGACGATGCCGCGACGAGCGACGACGGTGGTTCGAACACCGTCCGCTGCCCGACCGCGAGCGCGACCAGCAGCAGACCGATGACGAAACTGACGATCGCCAGGACGAATCGCACGGATCTTCTCCCTACCGCGCCGGGGTGGGGGTGACGGCGCGCGAATCAGCGCCCCAGGATAGCGAGCGAGCCTGGACGGCGCATCCCCCACCGCTGTCCGCGGTCACAGCCGCCCGTCCGCGGCCGCCACTACAATCGTGCCCGGGCCGGATCGGGCCCTCCGCCGAGCACCCAGGAGCGAACACGTGGCGAACGACGAGGCCGAGTTCGGGAACGAGCTGCGCGGGTACCGCCGCGACGACGTGGACCGTGCACTGAACGACCTGCGCCGCGAGCTGATCAAGTCGAACAACGACCGTGCCGACGCCGCGAAGGAGATCCGTCTCCTGCAGTCCCGCGTCTCCGAGCTCCAGGGTGAGCTCGACGAGGCCGGCACCCCCACGTACAGCGGACTCGGCACGCGCCTCGAGTCCACCCTCCGCGTCGCCGAGGAACAGTCCACCCGCCTCATCAGCCAGGCCGACATCGACGCGCAGCGACTCCGCGCCTCGAGCCGGGCCGAGGCCGAGCGCACCCTGCGCGAGGCGCAGGAGGAAGCCCGCGACACCCTCGAGGACGCCCGCACCCGCTCGACCAACGAGCTCACCCGCGCCCGTGCCGAGTCGGCCGACACCATCGAGCGCGCCCGCGCCGAGGCCGGTCTGCTCGTGCAGGACGCCCGCAACGAGGCAGCAGCCCTCCGCGGGGCCGCCGTGACCGAGGCGGCCGAGGTCCGCTCCGTCGCCATCCGCGAGACCAACGCGCTCCGCGCCCAGGTCGAGCACGAGGTCGCCGAGCTCCGAGAACTCGCCCAGCGCGAGTCCGCCGACGCCCGCCAGGCCGCGGCCGACCTCGACCGCGAGACCGAGCACCGCCGGAGCGTCTTCGAGGCCGAGCACACCCGACGGGTCGACGACCTCGACCACGAGGAGCGCACGCGCCGCGACGCCCTCGAGCGCGAGGTCACCGAGGGCCGTGCCGCCTGGCACCGCGAACGCGACGAGGAGCAGCATGCGCACGCGCTCGCCCTCGAGACCGGTCGTGCCGACCTGGCATCCGAGGTCGACGGTCGCCGTGCCGCGCTCGAGACCGAGCTGGCCGACCGCCGTCGTGTGCTCGACGAGGAACTCGCCGCCGCCCGCGCCGAGTGGGACCGTGAGCTCGCCGGGGCCCGTACCGCGCTCGAGCAGGAGATCGAGGCCGCCCGGGCCCAGCTCCGCGTCGACGAGGAGCAGACCCGCGCCGAGAACGAGCGTCTCGTGCAGGAGACCGCCGACCGCATCGCGCGCGAGCTCGACGAGCACGCCACCCGCATCGAACGCGAACGCGCCGAGGCCGACGCCGAGGCCGAGCGGGCCGCCCGCGAGCACGAGAACGAACTGGCCGCCCGCCGCGACCGCGAGCACGCCGAGGTCGACACCGAGATCGCCGACCGTCGCACCGCCGAACTCGGCGCCCTCGAGGCCGAGCGGTCCGCGCTGCGCGAGGAGATCGACACCGCCCGCGCCGACCTGGCGAAGGAGCGCGACGAGGTCCGCTCCGAGATCGCCCGTGAGCGCGACGAAGCGCGGACGACGCTCGAGTCCGAGCTCGCCGCACGCCGTGACGACGCCGAGCAGGACTACCTGCAGAAGCACCACGAGACCGTGACCGAGACCCAGAAGTACCTCGACGAGGCGAACCTGCAGCTGGCCGAGGCCACGCGCCGGGCGAGCGAGGCCCGGGAGCGCGCCGAACGCCTGCAGCAAGAGGCCGACGACCTCGAGCGCACCAGCACCACCGAGGCGCAGGAGCACGCCCGCACGATCGTCGCCGACGCGCAGGACCGCGTGCACCGGATGGTCGCCGACGCCGAGGAGCGCACCGCCGCGATCTTCGCCGAGTCCGAGGACCGCCTCGCGGCGATCCGCACGGAGCGCGACGCCGTGGCCGGCTACCTCGAGAACCTGCGGGGTGTGCTGACGCACGCGACCGGTCTGCTCGGCACCGCGCCGGAGGGCGCCGCGGCGGACGACGACGCCGACGAGGACGCAGCAGCGACCACGCGCTGACCGGACCGACCCCGGGAGGGCGGCCCCGCGCCTCCAGGTCGGCCCGCGGCCCGAAGCGGCCCGCTCTACAACGGCAGGTGCGTCGGCAACGGCGCGCTGCCGGGGACGACGAGGTCGGCGATCGCGTCGAGCACGATGCGCACGTACCGCTCCCCCACCCACAGGTGCTTGGCGCCCTCGACCGGGACCACGCGGACGTTCGGCGCCGCCGCGAAGCGTCGGGCGGCCTCGTCCGGCTGCAGGAAGTCGTCGTGCTCGGGTACGAGCGCCACGACGGGCACGGCGACGTCGGCCCAGCGTGCGAGCTCCTCGTCCGTGGTGCGGTGCAGCGGCGGGGACAGCAGGACGACGCCGGCGACGTGACCGGCCTCGACGTGCTCGAGCGCGTGCTTGAGGACCACCTCGGTGCCGAACGACCAGCCGACCAGCCACGGCGTCGGCAGCCCGCGGTCGACCACGTCGGCCACGGCGGCTCGGAGGTCGAAGCCCTCGGAGACACCGTCGCCGAAGGTGCCCTCGGAGGTGCCACGCGGTGAGCTGACCGACCGGAAGTTGAAGCGGAGCACCGCGATGTCGGCGAGGGCGGGCAACCGTGCCGCAGCCTTCTTGAGGACGTGCGAGTCCATGAACCCGTGCGCGGTCGGCAGCGGGTGGAGGGTGACGATCGTGCCGCGAGCCGGTCGGTCGAGCGGCTCCGCGAGTTCCCCGACGAGGGTGAGGTGATCGTCGGTCACGAGCTCGACCTCGGTGCGTCGGGCGGGCAGCTCCGTGTTCGAACGGATCTCCTCGAGCTCGGTGCTCACGACGTCGTCCGGGTGCTCATGCGATGCTCCAGCAGTGGTTGTGCCAGTGACGGCGCGACGCCAGGTCGGCCTCGTCGCCCAGGACCCCGTCGGCGCGCCAGACGACCACGTGCGCGACCCCGGGCATCACCGTCCCGCCGCAGCCCGGGCAGATGTACTCCTTCTGCGCCGACGCCGCCGAGATCGGCTGCACCAGGTACTCGCGCCCCCGACGGACCTCGGTGCGCTTCCAGGAGCTCATCAACCGGTCGAGACCGGCTGGCTCCTCCTCAGGACCGAAGACGCGGCCGCGAGGGCGCCGCGGCCGGTTGCTGCGCGGCACTCGACGTGCCGATCAGTACCAGTTGTTCGCGACGCTGTGACCCCAGGCGCCGCATGGGGTGCCGTACACACCCGAGATGTAGTTGAGGCCCCAGGTGATCTGCGTCGCCGGGTTCGTCTGCCAGTCGGCACCCGCCGAGGCCATCTTGCTGCCGGGCAGAGCCTGCGGGATGCCGTACGCGCCACTCGGGTTGTACGCGTTGACGCGCCAGCCAGACTCCTTGTTCCACAGGGAGACGAGGCAGTTGTACTGGTCCGCGCCCCACCCACGGGCGGTGACCATCTGCTGCGCGATCGCCTGGGCGCTGCCCGGGTCGGGCGTCGCAGCCGCGGCAGCCAGGGTGTTCGACGCGCTGACCGGCTCGTCGGTGGTGGTGGCGTCGTCGGTGTCGGTGGTCGCCTCGACCTTGGGCTTCTCGACGACCTTCGGCTTCGGCAGGGTCACGCCGTACGCGTCACGGGTGACGTCGAACGCGGCGTAGGTGCCGTGCGCGGTGTACTGCTGCGGCTCGGCCGGCGCCTTGACGAGCACCGGCGCGGAGACCGCGGCCTGCGCCACGTCGGGCTGCATCGGGTTGAAGAGCGAGCCGCCGACGAACCCGAACACCGCGAAGAACGACAGCGCCGGGATGGTCGCGCGCTTGCGCATGAAGGAGTTGACGCCGCGGACAGCGGTCGGCTTCGACGGCGCTGCGATCGCGCGCGTGCGGCGCTGCTTGACGATGCGGGGGTCCGAAGGCGTCGCGGCGCGGGCCGCGAGGGTCGACGTGTCCGACACGCGGTCGGCGGCGACCGACTTGGGAGCGCTGTGCGGTTCTGGGGCGCTGTGCGCTTCGGAGACGCTGTGCGCTTCGGAGACGCTGTGCCCTTCGGAAGCGCTGCGCGGTCCGGGGGCGCTGACCGGGGCGGTCGGCACCGATGCCGTCACCACGTCGGGGTTCGCCGGGAGGACCGAGTTCTCCGCCGTGCGGGTTCGGTTCAGTGCCGCGCGGCGCTCACCCGCGGCCGTGAGGCCGAGGTGCTCGTTGGTGTCGCGGTCGGAGCTGATGTCTGCCGTGTGCCTGCCCATGAGTTCGACCAGGATAACGGAACGATCACGGAAAGCGAAGCACCCGTGACCAGCGCGTCGTCAGCGGACCGCGAGCATGACCTCGACGACGGCGTCGAGCAGCGCGTCGACCTGCGCTTCGCGGTAGCCGCCGTGCTTCGGTCGGAAGACGATCGAGCGGACCTCGGTCAGGCTGAGGGCCTTGCCTTCCTTGAAGTAGCCGGCGAGGCGCTTCGCGAACGCGTCGACGTCCTTCGGGTGGTAGCCGGTGCCGAGGAAGCTCACGCGGCTGAACCGCTGGCCGTCCGGGCGCTCCAGCCGGGCGACGACGTCCGAGGCCTTCGCCCGGGCCTCGGCGTACCAGGCCTTCTGCCCGACGTCGGCGATCTCACGGTCGCGCTCGCGGGCGGCGAAGGCGTCCTCGAGGCGTTCGAGGGCGGCGTCGACGTGCGCGGTCGAGTACCCGCCCTTCCGCATCGAGAACGCGGTCGCGCGGATCTTCGCCGCCTCGATCCCGGGAGCGCTGTCGTTCGCCGTGTAGGCACGACGCGCGTCCTCGAGGAAACGCTCGACCTCGTCGACGTCGTATCCGAGGGCGGAGCGGTCTGCGTTCGGGAAGGTGGTGGCCACGGCGACATTCTGCCAGGACCGGACCCGGGCATGACCTGGGCGCGCGGTGCGAGCCGTTCAGCCCCGCAGTGAGAGCTCCGCGGTGCCAGTCCGCCGGTGCCGACCCGTCAGTGGTTGACGACCGACCCGTCAGTGGTTGACGACGAGGTACAGCACGTAGGCGACCGCGGCCGACGGCAGGATGCTGTCGATCCGGTCGAGCAGGCCACCGTGCCCGGGCAGGAACGACGAGATGTCCTTGATGCCGAGGTCGCGCTTGATCATCGACTCGGTGAGGTCGCCGAGCGTCGCGGACCCGGAGATGAGCACGCCGAGGATGATGCCGGTCCACCAGGGCAGCCCGAGCATGAGCCACACGACGATGATGCCGACCAGGATGCTCGCCGCGACGGAGCCGGCGAAGCCCTCCCACGTCTTCTTCGGGCTGATCCGGGGCGCCATCGGGTGCTTCCCGAGGTTGAGCCCCGTGGCGTAGGCACCGGTGTCGACGGCCACGACGACGAGGATGAACGCGATCACCCAGAGCTGGCCGTCGCGCTGGGCCGAGAGCAGCACCACGCAGGCACCGAGGAGCGTGATGTAGGCCTGGACGAACAGCCCGTTCGTCAGGTCGCGGAAGACGTTGCCCGCCGGCGGCTTCGGGCGCGTGAACGCGACCTCGACCAGTCGCCACAGGCTGATGAAGACGATGCCGCCGAGCAGCGTGAAGAGCGCCGGGATCTGTCCGCCGAGGAACGCCGCCGGCACGACGCCCACCGCCACGAGCACGCTCGGGATCCGTGGGACGTCCCGCCCGGCGAACCGCATGGCGCTCGCGAGCTCGTACACGCCGACGCCGAGCAGGAACGCCGCGACGACCATGAACGACGGGGTCCAGATGAGGAGCGACCCGAGCATGACCACGGCGAACGCCAGCGCGATGCCGATCGCCGCCGGCAGGTTGCGGCCGGTGCGAGCGGTCAGCGCCTCGTTGCGGGCGCCGAAGTCGGCCTTCCGCTGCCGGAGCTGCGCCTCGAAGTCCGTGCGGGCAGCTCGTGCCCGCGCATCGAAGTCCTGGCGCAGCCCCTTGGCGGAACGCTTCTGTGCTGTGGGGCGGTCATCGCCGCCCTGGTCTGGACGGGGCATCAGACCTCGAGGAGTTCGGCTTCCTTCTTCTTCAGCGCGTCGTCGATCTGATCGACGTGCTTCTTCGTCAGGGCCTCGAGGTCCTTGTCGCCACGCGAGATCTCGTCGTCGGAGATCTCACCCTTCAGCGCGTCGAGGTCGTCCTTGGCGCGGCGCCGGATGTTGCGGATGACGACCTTGTGGTCCTCGCCCTTGCTGCGCACGAGCTTGACGAACTCCTTGCGGCGGTCCTGCGTGAGCTCCGGGATCGTGACGCGCACGATCTCGCCGTCGTTCGACGGGCTCGCGCCGAGGTTCGGGAACGTCGCGATCGCGCGCTCGATCTCCTTGAGCGCCGACTTGTCGTACGGCGTCACGATGAGCGTGCGGGCCTCGGGCGTCTGCAGCGACGCGAGCTGGGCCAGCGGCGTCGGCGTGCCGTAGTACTCGACCGGGATCTTCTGGAAGAGCGCGGCGTTGATGCGGCCGGTTCGGACGGTCGAGAAGTCGTCCTTGGCGACCTCGACCGCCTTCGCCATCTTCTCGGTGGCTTCGGTCAGGACATCACTGATCACGGTGGTTCTCCTTCGGTACTGGCGTCGAGTCTAGTCAGCGGCGGGGGTCAGTTGCTGACCACGGTGCCGATGCGCTCGCCCCGGATCGCCGCCGCGACGTTGCCGTCACCCTCCATGCCGAACACGTGCATCGGCATGCCGTTGTCCATGCAGAGCGAGAAGGCCGTCGCGTCGACGACCTTGAGGCCCTTGAGCAGTGCGTCCTGGTAGGTGACGTGGTGGAGCTTCTCGGCGGTGGCGTCCTTCTTCGGGTCAGCCGTGTACACGCCGTCGACGCCGTTCTTCGCGACGAGGACCTCTTGCGCGTCGATCTCGAGCGCACGCTGCGCCGCGACGGTGTCGGTGGAGAAGTACGGCAGGCCGGCACCCGCGCCGAAGATGACGATGCGGCCCTTCTCGAGGTGCCGCTCGGCGCGCCGCGGGATGTACGGCTCGGCCACCTGGGTCATGCTGATCGCCGACTGCACGCGCGTGGCGGCACCGGCCTGCTCGAGGAAGTCCTGCAGGGCGAGGGCGTTCATCACCGTGCCGAGCATCCCCATGTAGTCCGCGCGGCCACGGTCCATGCCGCGCTGCGAGAGCTCGGCACCGCGGAAGAAGTTGCCGCCGCCGACGACGATCGCGACCTCGACCTCCTGGGCGGCGACCGCGATCTCCTTCGCGATGGTGCTGATCACGTCCGGGTTCACCCCGAGCGATCCGGCGCCGAACGCCTCCCCCGACAGCTTCAGCAGGACGCGGCGGCGGCCGGTCTTCTCGTTCGTCATGTGGTCCATGCCCTTCGTCGGATGTCTCGTGGGAATCTACTCGCGGCCCAGCCGGGGCGCGAAAACGGGGCCAGGAACCGATTGGTTCCTGACCCCGTCACGGGTTCGTTACGCGCCGACCTTGACGCGGGCGAAGCCCTGGATCGTGATGCCGGCGTTCTCGGCGGCCTTCGCGACGGAGATCTTGTTGTCCTTCGCGTAGTCCTGCTCGAGGAGCGCGACCTGCTTGCGGTACGCGTTGAGGCGGCCCTCGACGATCTTCGGCAGGGCGGCCTCGGGCTTGCCCTCCTCGCGCGTGATCGCCTCGACGGTCGCGCGCTCCTTCTCGATGGCCTCGGCCGGGATCTCGTCGCGGGTGAGGTACGTCGGGTTCGCGAACGCGACGTGCTGCGCGATCGAGCGTGCCTCGGCGGCGTCGGAGCCCGAGTAGGCGATGACGACGGCGATCTGCGGCGGGAGGTCCTGGCTGGTCTTGTGCAGGTAGACCTCGAAGTTCTCGCCCTCGACACGGGTGACCGTGCGGAGCTCGAGCTTCTCGCCGAGCGCGGCGGCGTTCTCGTCGATGACCTCGGCGACCGTCTTGCCGTCGAGCGGCGCGGCGTTGCCGGCTGCGACGTCGGCGGCACCGGCGGCGGCGACCGCGGCGACGACCTTGTCGGCGAGCGAGGTGAAGCGCTCGTTCTTCGCGACGAAGTCGGTCTCGCTCGCGAGCTCGACGACGGTGGCGGCACCGTTCTCGGTCGTCGCGACGACGACACCCTCGGAGGTCGCACGGTCGTCGCGCTTGGCGACGGCCTTCGCGCCCTTGATGCGGAGGAGCTCGACGGCCTTGTCGTAGTCGCCGTCGGCCTCGACCAGGGCGTTCTTGGCGTCCATCATGCCGGCCCCGAGGTCCTCACGGAGCTTCTTCACGTCAGCAAGGCTGTAGTTGGCCATTGACTGGAGTCCTTTCTGGACTGAGCGTTCGGTGTGCGAACTGTGCGTTCGCGAGAGAGGAAAGGGGCGCCGGACCGATCGGCCCGACGCCCCCGGTGATCACTCGGCGGGGGTGGTCTCCGCTGCAGCCTCGGCCTCGGCCGTGGGCTCGGCGTTCTTCGCCTCGTCGGGGATCGGCTCACCGATCTCCTTCGCGGCGACCTGCGCGTCAGCGTCATTCTCTGCGACGGTGCTGCCCTCGACGGTCGCACCCTCGGGCGCTGCGTCGGCGGCCGGCGTCGCGGTCTCGCCGCCGAGGAGCTCCTGCTCCCACTCGGCGAGCGGCTCGGCCGCTGCCTCGTCGTCGCCACCGTTGTGGCGGGTCTTCAGGCCCTCGGCCGCGGCGTCGGCGACGATGCGGGTGAGGAGGCCGACGGAGCGGATCGCGTCGTCGTTGCCCGGGATCGGGTAGGTGATCTCGTCCGGGTCGCAGTTGGTGTCGAGGATGCCGATGATCGGGATACCGAGCTTCTGCGCCTCGTCGACGGCGAGGTGCTCCTTCTTGGTGTCGACGATCCAGAGCGCGCTCGGGGTCCGCGTGAGGTTGCGGATACCACCGAGGGTCTTGTGGAGCTTGTCCAGCTCGCGCTTCTTGATGAGGAGCTCCTTCTTGGTGAAGCCCTTCGTCGTGTCGTCGAAGTCGATCTCCTCGAGCTCCTTCATGCGCGCGAGGCGCTTGGAGACCGTCTGGAAGTTCGTGAGCAGACCGCCGAGCCAACGCTGGTTGACGTACGGCTGGCCGACGCGGGTCGCCTGCTCGGCGATGGAGCCCTGCGCCTGCTTCTTGGTGCCCACGAAGAGGATGGTGCCGCCGTGCGCGACCGTCTCCTTGACGAAGTCGTACGCACGGTCGATGAAGGCCAGCGACTGCTGGAGGTCGATGATGTGGATGCCCGAGCGCTCGGCGAGGATGAAGCGCTTCACCTTCGGGTTCCACCGACGGGTCTGGTGTCCGAAGTGGACGCCGCTGTCGAGCAGCTGGCGGATGGTGACGACGGCCATGTGCCGTCCTCCTTCTGTGTTCTCGGCGCACAGCTGAACTGTGCCCCTGTTGCGGTTGTGTCGAGCACGACCGGAGGTCGTGATCCCTGGTGCCCTGGCACACGACCGCCCGCTCGTGAGAGCGGGACCGGTGGTCGGGGCCAAGCTGAAGACGTCGCTCCGTCGTCAGCTCAGTGGACACGCGAAGTCAGCGCGCATCAGCGCACTGCTGGAGAAATCGTAGCAGACGGGAGGCCCGGATCACGTGCGCCGATCGGCTCACGTGATCCGGGCCTCCAGGCCGGTGATCTGGGTGTGTCAGGACTTGGCGTTCACCGTCTCGCCCTCGGCAGTGATGCCCATCTCCTCGAGGGAGCGGCCCTTCGTCTCCGGGATCTTCGCGATGACGAAGAACAGGGAGAGCAGGGCGAACAGGGCGTAGATGCCGTACGTCACCGTGAGGTTGAAGCCGGAGAGCACCGGGAACGAGATCGTGACGATGAAGTTCGCGATCCAGTTCGCCGCCGAGCCGACTCCGAGCGCGGTCGCACGGATGCGGTTCGGGAACATCTCGCCGAGCAGGACCCACATGAGCGGACCCCACGTGGCGCCGAACGACACCACGAAGAGGTTCGCGAAGATCAGCGCGATGACGCCCCACGAGCCGGGCAGGCTCGGCGCACCGTCGACGATGGTGGACTGCGAGAACGCGATCGCGACCATCGTCAGCGACACGAACATGCCCGCCGAACCGGCCACCAGGAGCGGCTTCCGACCGACCTTGTCGACCAGGAAGATCGCGATGAAGGTGACGGCCACGTTGACGACCGAGGTGATCGTCGAGATGAGGAACGAGTCGCTCTCCTTGAACCCGACGGCCTGCCAGAGCGTCGTCGAGTAGTAGAAGATCACGTTGATGCCGACGAACTGCTGCAGCACGGCCAGGATGATGCCGACCCAGACGATGGGCTGGAGGCCGAAGCGGTTGCCCCGGATGGAGCCCTTCTTCTCGTTCGCCTCTTTCTTGATGCCGTCCTGGATCTCCTCGAGGCTGGTGTTCACCGTGTCGCGCGGGACGATCTTCGTCATCACCTCACGCGCGTCATCGGTCCGCCCCTTCGCGAGCAGGAAGCGCGGCGACTCCGGCAGCGTGATCGCCAGGATGCCGTAGACGACCGACGGGATCACGCCGACGAGGAACATCCAGCGCCAGGCCGGCAGGCCGAAGACCTCGGCGGACGCGCTGCCCGCCGTGACCGCGAAGAACTGGTCGGAGAGCAGGGCGGCGAAGATACCGAGCGTGATCGCGAGCTGCTGGAACGAGGCCAGCCGCCCACGGATCGCCTTCGGGGAGACCTCGGAGATGTAGGCCGGCGCGATGACCGACGCGGTGCCGATGCCGAGACCGCCGACGAGGCGCCACAGGACGAAGTCCCACGTGGCGAACGCGAAGCCGGACCCGATCGAGGAGACGAGGAAGAGCACCGCCGCCCAGAACATCACCCGGGTGCGACCCCAGCGGTCAGCGAGCCGACCGGCGAAGTAGGCGCCGAACGCGCAGCCGATCAGGGCCGAGGCGACGGCGAAGCCGCTCGCGCCCTCGGAGAGGTCGAACTCCCCCTTGATGGCGTCGACCGCACCGTTGATGACGGACGAGTCGAATCCGAAGAGGAACCCGCCGACCGCTGCCGCGATGGCGAACAGCGTGACCTTCCCCTTGAACGCACGGTCTTCGCCGTGCTGCGTGGTCGCGTTCGACACGATGCTCCTGGGTTCTGCCGCCGTGCTGCTGGGCGCACGCTGCCCCGGCGGTCGGCTGGTTCGCCGTCCGAGCGGCGTTGCGTGTTCCGGAGCGGCCCTGACTGTACTCCCCGTTCGGGGCGGGGGTGCAATCGGGGCGGGGTGCGGGTGCGGGTGCGCTCTGGCGACTCGGAACGACACCGTCGACGTCGTACGACAACCATCGTGTCGCAACCGCGCGTCCGCAACGGTTGCAGCCGCGGGGTGACGACACGGTCGTCGTCGTGCGACATCGGCGTTGTCGTCCGTTGCGCACGCGCCTCCTCCACAGGCCTGGAGGCGCGACCCACCACCCACAGATCCGCCCACCCCCGCCCCCGCCCGCGGCCCACCGCGCGACGCTTGCTCCATGCGGATCGACTCACGACCTCCACCCCGGGCGGGTGTGCTCTTCGTCGCCGGTGCCCGCGCGGTGGTGTCACGCGCGGTTCGGTCGCGCGGGTTCGCGCCACGCGCGGTTCGGTCGCGCCTCGCCGTGTCGTGCCGCGCCGTGTCGTGCTTCGTCGTGTCGTGCACGGTCGTGTCGTGCGCGCCGGTGCCGCCGGGTGCGGTCGCCGGGCCCGTGTCGTCATCCAGTACCGGTGCGCTCGTCGCCGCACAGGCCACCGGGGCCGCACCGTGGGCGTGGCCCACCGGGACCCGAGTGGTGGCACGACCGTGGGAAGCCCCCGCGGACGACTACGCGGCGGGCCACCGGGGCATCGACGTCCCGGCGGCGCTCGGCGCGGGCGCGGCGGCGGTCGACGACGGCACCGTGGCGTTCGCCGGCTCGGTCGGTGGGCGACAGGTGGTGACGGTCGACCACGGCGACGGACTGGTCAGCACGCTCGACTCCGTCACGCCGTCGGTTGCCGCCGGGGACGTCGTGGCGCAGGGCGACGTGGTCGGCTCCGTCTCGGTCGGGCACTGCCCCGCGTCAGAGCCGTGTCTGCACCTCGGCGCACGGGTGGACGGCCGGTACGTCGACCCGACGCCGTACCTGCCGGCCGCTGAGTGGCCAGTCCTGCTGCCGGAGAGCACCTGGACCGGCTGACCACCGCACGGTCACGGGCCGGGTCAGGCGCGCGGGTGCGCCGTCCGGTAGACCTCGCGGAGGCGTGCCGAGGAGACGTGCGTGTAGATCTGCGTCGTGCCGAGGCTCGCGTGCCCGAGCAGCTCCTGCACGGCACGGAGGTCCGCTCCCCCGTCGAGCAGGTGCGTCGCCGCGGTGTGCCGAAAGGTGTGCGGGCCGCTCGGCCCCTCACCCGGGAGGTCCTGCAGCACCCGCGCCACGATCCGGTACGCACCGCGGACACCGAGCCGAGCGCCCCGGTCGCCGAGGAAGAGCGCGCGCGTCTCCGGCTGCTCCGAGCGTGCCAGCAGCGCGGGACGGCCCCGGTCGAGCCACGCCTCGAGCGCGTCGCGGGCCGGCACCCCGAACGGGACGACCCGTTCGCGACCACCCTTGCCGAGCACCCGGACGGTGAGCCGCCCACGGTCGACGTCGAGCACGTCGATGCCGACGAGTTCGCTCACCCGGATGGCCGCCGCGTACAGGAGCTCGACGACCGCCAGGTCGCGCAACGCCACCGGGTCGTCCGCCGCGGCACGGCCCGCGAGACCGTCGAGGATCGACCGGACCTGATCCGCCGACACCACGCGAGGCAGGTGTGACGCCCCCTTCGGCGCACGGAGTCGTGCGCCCGGGTCGACGGCCAGCACGCCGGACTCGCTCGCCCACCGGGTGAAGGCCCGGACCGACGACGACCGCCGGGCGATGGTCGACCGCGCGAGCCCGCGGTGGTCGGCGTCCCAGAGCCAGTCGCGGAGGAGTTCGAGCCCCAGGTCGTCGACCGACTCCACGCCCCGCGCAGCACCGAACGCGACGAGTTGTTCGAGGTCGTTGGCGTACGCCCGCACGGTCTGCTCGCTGAGGCCGCGTCCGTGGCGGGCGTGCGACAGGAAGGCGTCCACCGCCACCGCCAACCGTCCGTCTGTCCGCTCCGCCACGGCCCCAGCGTAGGTCCGGCCCCCGTCACGCCCGCGCCCACCCGCCGGACGTCTGCGCGACGAGTCCCTGGAGCTGTGCGAGGGCGAGGGCGTCGGCGACCTCGGCGAGCGACATCCCGGACCGGACGGCGACGTCGTGGTCGCTCATCGCCCGCCGTCCGAGTGCGTCGAGCACGCGGAGGACCTCGGGGTCGTGCCGCGCGCCGACCAGCGGCTCGTCGACGACTGCGCCACCGGCACCGAGTCCGCCGGCCAGCACCGCGTCGGCCGGGTCCCGCGGGTGGACGACGAGTTGCGCGCGGCCCTGCGCGACCAGTCGGTGGCACCCGACCGACGCCGACGAGGAGAACGCCCCGGGCACCGCGAACACCGGGCGTCCGAGCTGCCCCGCGTGGTGCGCGGTGTTGAGCGCGCCGGAGCGGGCTCCGGCCTCGACGACCACGGTGGCGTCCGCGAGTGCCGCGATCAGCCGGTTCCTGGCGAGGAACCGCCACCGCGTCGGCCGCGTGCCGGGCGGCGACTCGGCGAGCAGCGCACCCTGCCGCGCGACGTTCCGCAGCAGGTCGACGTTGCCGGCGGGGTACAGCTGGTCGATGCCCCCGGCGAGCACCGCGATCGTCGGAGCACCCGCGGCGATGGCCACCCGGTGCGCCACCGCGTCGATCCCGTAGGCGCCGCCGCTGACGATCGCGCAGCCGGCGTCTGCCCCCACGGAGCTGATCTCGGCGGCGGCTTCGGCACCGGCGACGGTGTTCGCCCGGGAGCCGACGACGGCGAGCGACGGCAGCGCCTCGGAGGCCGCGGCCCGTGTCCAGAGGACGATCGGGGCGTGCGGACCGAGGTCGTCGACCCGGTCGGGCCACCCGTCCGCACCCGGGACGAGCAGTCGCGCACCCACGCTCCGCGCCGCCGCGAGCACGTCCCCGACGTCCGATCGTCCGAGCCGCGGGCGCCAGCGGTCGAGTGCGGCGCGCACGACGGGCCGGAACTCGTCCGGGGCCTCCGAGCCCGCGACCCCGGCCTCGGCGCAGGCCGCGACCATCGCGTCCGGGCCGTCCTCGTCGACCACCCGCAGCACGAGCCCGAGCGCCCGCTCCGCGCCGAGCACCGTCACGAGCTCCCCCGCCACGGCATCGCCCGGTTCGGCGATCGACGACCACGCCACCCGCGATGCCGCCTGCACGAGGTCGACCTCCGACCCGATCGACCCGAGCGCCGTCCGCAGGGCACCGAGGAGATCGCCGCCACGGCCGGTCACAGTGCGCCCCGGAGCGCGAGTGCTTCCCTGACGTGCCGGTCGCCGGGCCGTTCCGCGCCCTGCAGGTCGGCCAGGGTCCACGCCAAGCGCATCGCCCGGTCCCACCCGCGCATCGTCAACGCACCGTGGTCGAGCGCTGAGTCGAGGGCCGTCGTCGCGCCGGGTTCAGCGCGCCCGGCACCGCGGAGCCAGGACCCGGCGACCTCGGCGTTCCGTGACCAGCCGGTCCCCCGCAGTCGTTCCCGCATCCGGGCGCGTGCGTCCTCGACGACCCGACGGGCCTCTGCGGTCGTCGGGGTCGAGCCATCCGAGCTCCGGATGTGCCCGGTCGTGACCCGCGGGACCCGCACACGGATGTCCATGCGGTCGAGCAGCGGACCGGAGATCCGCCCGAGGTACCGCCGCACCGTGGCCGCGGTGCACTCGCAGGGGTGGAGCCGGTCGCCGGAGTTCCCGCACGGGCACGGGTTCGCGGCGAGGAGCACCTGGCACCGCGCCGGGAACTCGGCGGCTCCGGCAGCGCGGTGCACCGTGATCCGACCGGACTCCAGGGGCTGCCGCAACGCGTCGAGCACCGACCGCGGGAACTCCGGCGCCTCGTCGAGGAACAGCACGCCCTGGGTCGCCCGGGACACCGCGCCCGGTCGGATGACACCGGTGCCGCCGCCGACGAGCGCGATGGTGGACGCCGAGTGGTGCGGTGCTTCCCACGGGGGCCGCGTGGTCCAGGACGCCGCGCCGTGCCCGGCGATCGACCGGACCGTCGCGACCTCGAGCGCGGCGTCCTCGTCGAGGTCGGGCAGCAGCCCGGGCAGCCGCTCGGCCAGCATGGTCTTGCCGGCCCCCGGCGGCCCGAGGAGCAGCGCGTGGTGACCACCCGCCGCCGCGGCGATCACCGCGCGCACGCCGATCGGGTTGCCGACGACGTCCGCGAGCTCGGCGACCGGACGGCGTTCCGGCGGTGCGGCGATCGGCAGGACGGCGTCCACCTCGATGCCGGGCAGGAGCGCACCGGCGTCGATGGCCGCGGCGCGCAGGGAGTCGACCCCGGTCAAGGTGACGCCCCCGACGACGCGTGCCTCGGCGAGGTTCCCGACCGGCAACACCACTCGTTCGGCGCCGGCGTCGCGCGCTGCGACCACCATCGGGATGACCCCGGCGACCGGTCGGACCCGCCCGTCCAGCCCGAGTTCACCGATGTACACGATCCGCTCGGAGACGTTCGGCGCCACGTCCGCTCCGGCCAGGACGGCCATCGCGATGGCCAGGTCGAACCCCGACCCCCGCTTCGGGATCGCCGCCGGCGTCAGGTTCACGGTGATGCGCCGCGCCGGCAGCGGACACCCGGCGTTCGCCGCGGCAGCCCGGACCCGTTCGCGGGCTTCACCGAGCGAGGTGTCCGGCAGCCCGATGATGCTGAACGCCGGGAGCTGGCTCGTGAGGTGCGCCTCGACCTCGATGCGCCGACCGGAGACCCCCACCAGCGCGACGGCTGCGGCCCGTCCGATGCCGGTCACCGGACGCCCTCGAGGTGTTCGACCACGACCCGGTCCCCGTCGACGTGCACCGCGACGGCATCGATCCGGACGGCGCGCGCCGAGACCTCGGGGTGATCGTCGAACCACGCCGGCACGAGCCGTCGCAGCCGGGACATCTTCGATGCGGTGATCGCTTCGAACGGGTGCCCGGTCGAGATGCCCGAGCGGGTCTTCACCTCGATGAACACCAGCGTGCACGAGTGCCACGCGATGATGTCCACCTCTCCCCGGGCACATCGCCAATTGCGTTCGACCAGACGGAATCCGCGCTCCTCCAACCATTCAGCCGCTCGGTCTTCACCGAACCGTCCGAGACTGCCGTTCCGCAGCGGTGTTTGCTCCATGTCGTTGCCTCCGCTGCGAGGTTCGCGCAGCGGGACGAGCGACGGGGCGCAGCGTCGAGGATTGTGGAGAGTGGCTCCGATATCGGTTTCTGTGGAGGAGGGAGCAGCGCGCGCAAAGGAGACGGAGCCGCGCACGCAAAGCAGACGAAGGAGCGGCACAAAGCAGAGGACCCGGACGACCGAAGTCGTCCGGGTCCTCCAGCACCGCACTCAGTGCGCGGCTGCGTACGCTTCCTGCACCTGCGTGGAGATGCGGCCACGGGTCGAGACCTCGTACCCGTTCTCCTTCGCCCACTCGCGGATCTTGCCGAGTTCCTCGGAGTTGCCGCGCTTCGGGGCCGACTTCGGCGCCGAAGCACCGCCGGAGGAACGGCGGCCGGAGACCTTGCGCGCCGCGGCGACGTAGTCGGAGATCGCTTCGCGGAACTTGTCGACGTTGTCGTCCGTCAGGTCGATCTCGTAGGACGAGCCGTCGAACGCGAATTCGACCGTGCGGCCTTCACCGGGGGTGATGGGCGAATCGTCGAGGTCGTCGACGAGCTGAACGGTGACCTTCTGTGCCATGGCGTACTCCTGGGTCGGGGACGGAAATCCCCACCACATTAGCGCGACAATGCATTCCGGGTCACCGATCCTCGGCGATTCCCCGTGATTGCATTAGAAGTGAAGATCACTCGTCGAGTGCGAGTTCCTTCGGCAGCTCGAGTTCACGAGAGGTGAGTTCCTCGACGTTCACGTCCTTGAACGTGAGCACACGCACGGATTTCACGAATCGATCGGAACGGTAGACGTCCCAGACCCACACGTCGTTCATCGTCAATTCGAAGTAGAAATCGTGCTCGGTGTCCCGGCGGGCGAGTTCCACCTCGTTGGCCAGGTAGAAACGCCGCTCGGTCTCGACCACGTACCGGAACTGCGACACGACGTCGCGGTACTCGCGGTACAGGGCAAGTTCGACCTCGCGGTCGTAGTCGTCGAATTCGTCGTCATCCATCGCGCCCACAGTCTACGGCGACACGGGCACCCGCGGCACAACCCCCGCGCACACCCGCACCTGCCCGGCGCGCACCCGCACATGCGCACCCGCGCACCCGCGCAGCCGCGCGCACCCGCGCACCCGCGCACCCGCGCACCCGCGCAGCCGCGCGCACCCGCGCACCCGCGCACCCGCACCCGCACCCGCGCCAGCACGCGCGCACCCGCGCCCGCGCCGAACGACCCCGCCCCGCTCAGCCCGCGAGCGCGTCCAACTCGGCGAACCCGTCCAGCGCGACGCTCGACGCCTGGTGCAGCCAGCTCTTCCGGTGCAGCGCGTGCGCTCCCACCGACCGGATCGCGTCGTAGTGCGCCGTCGACCCGTAGCCCTTGTTCGACGCCCAGGCGTAGTGCGGGGCCTCGTCGTGCGCCGCCGTCATCAGGGCGTCGCGCGTGACCTTGGCGACGACCGAGGCGGCAGCGACGGAGGCGCAGTCCCGGTCGGCCTTGACGCGCACGACGACCTCGAGCGGATCGGACAGCGTCCGCAGGGCGAGCGGAACGGCGGGGGTGAGCCAGTCGAACGAACCGTCGAGCACGACCACGGCGCCCTCGAGCGACAGTCCCTCGTCGACGAGGGTGTGGAGCGCCGCGGCACCCGCCTGCCCGAGCGCCGGCATGATGCCCTGCTCGTCGACGACGGAGGCGGACGCCATGCCCACCGCGGTCCGGGTCCACCGACGCACGACCGGGTCGAGTGCTTCGCGCCGCTGCGCGGTGAGCAGCTTCGAGTCGGCCAGCCCCTGCGGTACCCGGCCGATGTCGATCGTCACCGCGGCCACACCGACCGCGACCGGGCCGGCGATCGCGCCACGGCCGACCTCGTCCATGCCGATCACGGTCAGACGCCCCTCGCCGAGGAGCTTCTTCTCGAGCCGGAGCGACGGCCGGACCGCGGTCACTGGTCCTTCTCCTCCACGCCGGCGAAGACCTCGGGGTGGTCGTCGAGCCAGGTCCACCGGCTCGACGGCCAGGAGATCACGAACGCCCGACCGGTGACGTCGGACAGCGGGACGAAGCCCTTCGACGGGGTGTCGCCGTTGTACCGGGAGTCCTTCGAGTCGTTCCGGTTGTCCCCCATCACCCAGATGGTGCCCTTCGGCACGGTGACGGAGAAGTCGGTCGCCGACGCGGGGGCACCGGCGGGCAGCTTGAGGTACGGCTCCTTGATCGGGACGCCGTTGACGGACATCTGTCCGAGGTCGTTGCAGCAGGACACCTTGTCGCCGGGCAACCCGATGACGCGCTTGATGAGGTGGTCGTCGCTGTCGCCGGTGCCGAGACCGACCTGGGTGAGGAGCCAGTCGATGGCCTTCGCCGGCTGGGTGTCGGGCGTCACGCTCGGCACCTCGGAGCCGGTGAGCCACCCGCCCGGGTCCTTGAACACCACGACGTCGCCGCGCTTCAGCGACACCACGTTCGGGACGAGTTCGTTGACGATCACGCGGTCGTTGATCTGCAGCGTGTTCTCCATCGACGCCGACGGGATGTAGAACGAGCGGATCAGGAACGTCTTGACGAGGAACGAGACGAGGAGGGCCGCGAGGAAGATGATGACGAGGTCGCGGATGAAGGTGAGGACACCGTTGCGCCGCTTCTCGATCCGGGGCCGCTGCCCGGTTTCGTCAGTCGTGTCCGTCATTTCCGCTCTCGTTCACACACCACAAACCCTCGAGGAGCCGCCACGACCCCGCGAGACCCGTGAAGGGTCAGCACGAAGGGCCAGCACGAAGAAGGCCCCCCGTCGATGCACAACCGTACATGGACGAGGGGCCGACAGCGCTGTCCGGCTCGCGGACGCTCGCTGTGAAGGCGATCAGTTGTCGCGCTTCTCCTTGATCTTGCGGCGGGCCGCCTTGCCGCGGAGCTCGCGGAGGTAGTAGAGCTTCGCACGACGGACGTCACCCTTGGTGACGATCTCGATGTGGTCGATGATCGGCGAGTGCACCGGGAACCAGCGCTCGACGCCGACCTGGAAGCTCACCTTGCGGACCTTGAAGGTCTCGCCGAGGCCGTGACCCTGGCGGCCGATGACGACGCCCTGGAACACCTGGACACGCGAGCGCGTGCCTTCGATGATGTTGACGTGCACCTTGATGGTGTCGCCGGGACGGAAGTCCGGGACGTCGGTACGCAGCGATGCTGCGTCGACGTGGTCGAGGAGCTGGCTCATGTTTGGGTCACTCTCTGCGGACGCACACGGGTCGCCGCGGATCGATTTCGGTAAGTGGTGGTGTGCCCGGTGTCGGCGACTCCCCCGTGGCAGAGTCCAGCCAGGGCACAGCTCCCCATCTTGCCACAGACGACCGCCGGCGCAAAACACGCGAGGATGGACGCATGATCGAACTCCGCACCCCCGCCGAGCTGGACGGCCTGCGTGTCGCCGGCCGGTTCGTGGCCGACGTCCTCGACGAGCTGCTCGACACCGTCGACGTCGGAGTGAACCTCCTCGACCTCGACCGGGTCGCCGCACGGATGATCGCCGACCGGGGCGCCGAGAGCTGCTACGTCGACTACCACCCGTCCTTCGGCAAGTCGCCGTTCGGCAAGAACCTCTGCACCTCGGTGAACGACGCGGCGCTGCACGGGCTGCCGCACGACTACACGCTCGTGGACGGCGACCTCGTCAGTCTCGACTTCGCCGCGAGCGTCGACGGCTGGGTCGCCGACTCCGCCGTCTCGGTGCAGTTGGGGACGCCCCGTGACGAGGACCAGGCACTCATCGACACCGTGGAGCGCGCGCTCGTCGCGGGCATCGCGCAGTTCCGGCCGGGCAACAAGCTCGGGGACGTCTCGTACGCGATCGGGCGGGTGGCGCACGACGGCGGGTACGACGTGAACCTGCAGTTCGGCGGTCACGGCGTCGGGCACACGATGCACGGCGATCCGCACGTGCCGAACGACGGTCGTCCGGGCCGCGGGCTCAAGCTGCGGCCGGGGCTCGTGGTCGCCATCGAGCCGTGGCTCATGCAGGGCACCGACGAGCTCTACCAGGACGCGGACGGCTGGACGCTCAGGAGCGTGGACGGCTCACGTGCCGCCCACGTCGAGCACACGGTCGCGGTGACCGAGACCGGTCCCGAGGTGCTCACCCTCCGTCGCGCCCAGCGCGACCAGTAGCGGGCCAGGAGGCGCGGTGCCAGCCCGCACCGCGCCTCCAGTCCGTTGCACGTCGCCACCACCCCGTCACCGCGACGGATCCCGTGGGTCGCGCCGCGACAGGACCGCCGAAGCGACAGATGGCCGCGGATCTTCCGCGGCCATCTGTCGCTTTCGCGAACCGGGCGGACAGGCGCGACCAGCAGACGAGCGCGACCGGTAGACGGTCGCGACGCGCGCGCCGCGCGCTACGCGTCGGGCAGCAGGTCCGGACGGACGCGCCGCGTCCGCTCCATCTGCTGCTCGTGCCGCCAGGCACCGACACGCGCGTGGTGCCCGCTCAGCAGCACGTCCGGCACGTCGAGGCCACGCCACGACGCCGGCTTCGTGTACGAGGGGTACTCGAGGAGACCGTCCTCGTGCGACTCCTCGACGAGGGACTCGGGGTTGCCGACGACCCCGGGGACCAACCGCCCGACGGCCTCGATCATCGCCATCGCGGCGACCTCGCCACCGTTCAGCACGTAGTCGCCCAGCGAGAGCTCGACGACGGAGCAGCGTGACGCGGCCCACTCGAACACCCGGGCGTCGATGCCCTCGTACCGCCCGCAGGCGAAGACGAGGTGCGGCTCGAACGCCAGCGACCGCGCGGTCGACTGCCGGAACGGGGTGCCGGCCGGCGTCGGCACGACCAGGGTCGAGGAACCGTCGGGTCGCAGGATGGACTCGAGCGCGAGCGCCCACGGCTCGGGCTTCATGACCATGCCCGCTCCCCCGCCGTACGGGGTGTCGTCGACGGTGCGGTGCCGGTCCGTCGTCCACGAGCGGAGGTCGTGCACGTGCACGTCGAGCAGGCCGTCCTGCCGGGCCTTGCCGAGCAGGGACACGTCCAGCACCGAGAAGAACTCGGGGAAGATCGTGACGATGTCGATGCGCACGCGGGTCAGTCCTCGTCGGGCGACGAGACCGGGGGCGTGACCGGGGGCGTGGCCGGCGGTGTGACCGTCTCCGGACGCGAGGTGTCCTCGGGCTCTTCGAAGAGGCCCGTCGGCGGCGTCACCGTGACGGTGCCCGCCGCGATGTCGACCGCGGGCACGATCGCCGAGACGAACGGCACGAGGACCTCGCCGCGGGACGGGGTGTCGATCGCGAGCAGGTCCTGCGCGGGCAGGTGGTCGACCCGCGCGACGGTGCCGACCTCGACGCCGTCGCGGAGGACGCGGAGCCCGACCAGCTGGTGGTCGTACCAGGCGTCGTCCTCGCCGGTCTCGGCGTCGGCGTCCTGTTCGACCCAGAGGATGATGCGCGCGAGGGACTCAGCCGCGGTGCGGTCGTCGATCCCGGCGAAGAACGCGACGGGGTGACCGTTGTACCAGCGGAGTTCGTCCAGCTCGAGGGTCTTGCCCGACCACGGTGAGTCGTCGGGGACCTGGAGCGTGAAGGTGGCGCCCGGGCTGAACCGACGATCCGGGTCGTCGGTGTAGAGCTCGAGCTTGATGCCGCCCTTGAGCCCGTGCGCCTTCGTGATGCGACCCACCCGGAGCTGGGTCGTCTCCCTAGGAATCGGTGTCGACCACGTCGACACGCACCCGCTTGCCGTCGGCCAGAGCCGAGACGAGGGTGCGCAGCGCCTTTGCGGTCCGTCCGGCGCGACCGATCACGCGGCCGAGGTCCTCGGGGTGCACGCGCACCTCGAGGACCTCGCCGCGTGGGGAGGTGGAGCTGGCGACGCGCACGTCGTCAGGGTGATCGACGATCCCCTTGACGAGGTGCGTCAGCGCGGAAGCGAGCAAGGAATTACGCCTCGGTCGTCTCTGCTGCGTCGTCGGCCTCGGCCGGAGCGGCCGGGGCCTTCTTCTCCGACTTCGGCTTCAGGACGGCCTTCTTCGACGAGTCGACGACGAAGGGCTCCTTCGGCTGCTTGACCTTGACCTTGGACTCGGTGTCCTTCTCGCCCTTGAACTTGGCCCAGTCGCCGGTGAGCTTGAGGAGCGCCGCGACCTGCTCGGTCGGCTGCGCGCCGACGCCGAGCCAGTACTGCGCACGGTCGGACTTGACCTCGATGAACGAGGGCTCCTCGGTGGGGTGGTACTTGCCGATCTCCTCGATCACACGACCATCGCGCTTGGTGCGCGAGTCGGCGACGACGATGCGGTAGTACGGCGCACGGATCTTGCCGAGGCGCTTGAGACGGATCTTGACAGCCACAATTACTCCTGTTGCGTGATGTTGTGGTTGAACCGGAACCGCGGGCGTGGGGGCACACACGGTGAAAGCTCGGAATGAGTCGCGCACAGCTGGATAGAGGGTCGAGCAGGCGCGATTCGACCGTTCATTCTTACAGATTCCCGGCCGGGATGCGAGTCGACTCGCTACGGGGCGAGTCGTCGGACGGCTTCGAGTGCCTCGGAGGTCGCACGGACCGCGTCGACGCTCCGGGCGTCCCGGGCACCGCCGACGACGGCGTGCGGCACGTCGGCGTCCTCGAGGGCCGCCACGAGGCCGTCGACGGGCCCGCGCTCCTGCCCGGCGCAGAGCACGACGTGGTCCGCCGGCACCGCCCGTTCGTCGCCGTGCTCGTCGCGGATCCAGAGCGCGCCCGGCTCGATGCGCAGGTACTCCTGCACGCCGCCGACCAGGTGCACGCCGGTGTCACGGAGCCGGCCGATCGCGACCCAGCGCGACGTGATGCCGATCCCCTGGCCGAACTTGCCCGAGCGCCGGAGCACGGTGACGTCGCCGCCGGGTCGGAGCGTGCGGGTCGCCGCGGGGAGCCGTTGCGGCACGTCGCCGACGACGACCTCGGACACGTCGAGGTCCCAGCGGGCGGCGAACTGGGTCGCACGGTGCGCCTCGTCGGGCGACTCGGTGAGGAACGCCGCCGTGTCGACGCCGATCCCCCCGCCGCCGATCACCGCGACGGTGCCCGCGGGGACGCCCTCCCGCAGTGCCTGCTCGTAGGTCCGGACGTGCGGGAGGGAGGACCCGGGGATGTCGACCGTGCGCGGGACCACGCCGGGGGCGAGGACGACCGCGTCGCTGCCGGCCAGGTCGGCGGCGGTCGCGGCCCGACCGAGGTGGATCGTCGCGCCGCGTTCCTCGAGCTCCGCACGGGCGGACCGGACCGTCGCGGCGTAGTCCTCCTTCCCGGGCACGAGGGCGGCGAGGTCGAACTGGCCACCGAGCCGGTCGGTGGCCTCCCAGAGCGTCACGGTGTGCCCGCGGCGCGCGGCGTCGACGGCCGCCGCGAGCCCGGCCGGCCCACCGCCGACCACGTCGACGCGCTTCGGGTCGGTCGTCGGGCGTGCCGGGAACGCGACCTCGCGGGCGGCGCGCGGGTTGACCAGGCAGGACACGGGCTGGCCGATGATCGACCGGTCGAGGCACGCCTGGTTGCAGCCGATGCAGGTGTTCACCAGCGCGAACCGGCCCGCGAGCGAGCGGGACACGATCGCCGGGTCGGCGAGGAACGGCCGGGCGAGGGCCACCGCGTCGATGAGCCCGTCGGCGAGCACGGCCTCGCCGTCGCGGAGGTCCGTCATCCGGTTCGACGCGATCACCCGGACGTCCGGGTACGGGGAGGCGCGGACGACCCCGGCGATGCGCGCGGCGTAGGCCAGCCAGGCGCCGTGCGGGACCGCGGCCTGCACGGTCGGCGTGCGGGACTCGTGCCAGCCGATGCCGACCGAGATCCCGTCGAGCCCGAGCGGCAGCAGGTCGTGCACGAGGGCGTCGACGTCGTCGTCCGTCGAGGACCCCGGCATCAGGTCGGCGCCGGAGAGCCGGATCGTCACGGCCAGGTCGGGCACCGCCGCACGGACAGCGGCGACGACCGCCACCGCGAACCGCCGCCGACGCTCGGGCGAACCGCCCCACTCGTCGTCGCGCAGGTTCGTCAGCGGCGACTGGAACTGGTTGATGAGGTAGCCCTCGGACGCCATGATCTCGACGCCGTCGAACCCGATGTCCCGTGCGGAGCGGGCGGCGGCGGCGAAGTCCTCGATGGTCCGCTCGATCTCGGCGACCGTGAGCGCGGACGGCACCACGCCGCGGGCGGCTGCCCACGGCAGGGCCGACGGCGCCACCACGCGCTGCGGGTCGCCGTGGCGGTCGACCATCCCCGACGCCAGCGCGTACCGGCCGGCGTGGAAGAGCTGCGCGAGGATGACGGACCCCTCGTCGTGCACGGCCTCGACCGCGGCACGGAACCGCTCGTCCGATCCCCCGACGCCGAACACGGCGAAGTCCGGACCGCCGCGGGCCTCGTCGCTGACGGCGATGCCGCCGGTGATGATGCACGCGGCGCCGCCGGCGGCACGCTCGCGGTAGAACGCCGCCATCCCGGCCCCGCCGTCGTCGTGCACCTCGAGCCCGGTGTGCATCGACCCCATCACCACCCGGTTCGGCATGGTCACGGGGCCGAGCGTCCACGGCGAGGAGACGGTCCGGAGGGAGTCCGGCACGACGGGGGCGGAAGCGACGCTGCTCATGCGCCTATTCTGCCGCGGGGAGCACCGCGTCACGGAGCGGCGACGTCGTGTCCGCCCAGAACGGCGGCGCGATCACGGTCAGGCCGCCGTCCACCGACAGCACCTGCCCGGTGATGTAGCCGGCCTTGTCGGACAGCAGGAAGTCCACCGCGTCGGCCATGTCGTCGGCCGTGCCGGGGCGCTGCAGCGGGAGCTTCTCGAACACGGACTCGATCGGCGCCTGGCCGGGGACCTTCGTGTAGAAGTACTCGAGCGAGTCGGTGTCGATCAGGCCGCCGTTGACCGCGTTCACGGTGATCTGCCGCGGACCGAACTCGACCGCCATGTACTTCATGTAGGACTCGCTCATGGCCTTCGCGGCACCGAGCGCGGCGTAGGTCGGGAACGCGCGGAGCGACCCGTACGAGGTGACGACGACGATGCGGCCACCCCGGTCCATCAGCTCGGCGGCACGCTGCGCGCCGAGCACGAACGAGCGCGCGTTGGTCGCGTAGCTGCGGTCGAGGTGGTGCAGCTTGAGCTCCTTCACCGGCTTGAACGCGCTGGCGGCGGCGTTCGCGACGAAGTAGTCCAGCCGACCGTAGGTGTCCCGCACCAGGTCGAAGAGCGCGTCGATCGACTCCGGCTGCTCGATGTCGACCTGCGCCGTGATGCCGTCCCCACCGGCGGCCTTCACGTCGGCCAGTGACTCCTCGGCCAGGTCCGCGTTGCCCTTGTACGTCACGACGACGGTGACGCCGCGCTGGCCGAGCTTCTGGGCGAGCAGTCGTCCGATGCCGCGCGAGGCGCCCGTGATGAGTGCGATGGGGGCGGTGGTGCTGTCGGTCACGTCGGTCCTTCTGGGTTGCGTTGCGGGAGTGGGTGACGGACGGGAGGCGCGGTGCGGGGCCGCACCGCGCCTCCAGTCCGGTACTGGGTTGCGGTCTAGAACCCGGCCTGGCCGGTCACGACGGCACGGCCGACGACCAGCTTCTGGATCTCGTTGGTGCCCTCCTCGAAGCGCTGCGCGCGCGCGTCGCGGTAGACGCGCTCGATCGCGTTGCGCTTCCAGTAGCCCTGACCGCCGTGCACCTGCAGCGCCTTGTCGGTGACGCGGGCGAGCATGTCGACGGCGACCATCTTCGAGGCGCTGGAGAGCGTGCCGGCGTCCGGACGGCCCTCTTCGTAGGCGCGCGCGGCCTCGAGCACCAGCGCGCGGGCGGCGGCGATGTCCGCGTAGTTCTCGGCGAGGTAGAACTGGATCGCCTGCCGGCTGGAGAGCTTCTTGCCGAAGGTCTCGCGCTTGTTCGCGTACTCGACGGCGAGCTCGTTCGCCCGTTCGGCCAGGCCGACGGCACTCATCGCGACGGACACGCGGCTCGGCAGCAGGAACCCGCCGAGCGCGACCTCGAGGCCCTGGCCCTCCTCGCCCAGGCGGGCGCTGGCCGGGATCGGCGTCTCGGTGAAGCGCAGGATCGCGTGGTCAGTGCCGCGGATGCCCATCGTGTCGGAGTCGTCGACGACCTCGGCCCCGGGCAGGCCGGAGTTCGGCATCAGGAACGCGACCGTGCCGTCCTGGCCGCTGGTGCCCTCGAGGCGCGCGGCGATGAGCCAGTAGTCCGCCTTCACGCCGAACGTGATGAGGTGCTTCTCACCGTTCATCACGTAGGTGTCGCCCTCGCGCCGGACAGTGGTGCGGATGTCCGCGCCGGTGCCGGCGGTGGCCTCGGTCAGCGTGAAGGCGACGAGCTTGTCCCCCGCGACGCTCGGCTTGACGACCTGCTCGATCTGCTCCGGCGTCGCGTACGGCTGCATCGCGCGCCAGGTGCCGTTGATGACGTGGACGAGCATGCGGATCGACGCGTGCGAGCGCGACACGATCTCCATGACCTCGAGGTAGCGCGAGAACGGGATGTCGCGCCCGCCGAGCTCGGTCGGCGCCGCGAGGGACAGCCAGCCCTTGTCCTTGAGCTCCTGGAAGAGCTCGGGCGCGACCTGTCCGGTGCGCTCGATCTCCTCGGCCCACTCCTCGCCGCGACCGCGAACCCATTCGGTGACCTCGGTCTTGAGCTGCTGGAAGTCCTGCTCGGTTGCCGTTTCCGTGACCAGCGTCATCGTGTCTCGTTCTCCTTCGTCGCGACGAGCGCGGCTGCCTGCTCGCGCAGGACGTTCTTCTGGACCTTGCCGACCGCGTTGCGCGGCAGCTCGGCGATGTACTCGAGTCGTTCCGGCCAGTAGTACTTGCTCACGCCCGCCTTGTCGAGCGCCCGCTGCATCCCGGCGAAGTCGAGCCGTTCGGCACCCGCCGCCGGCACGACGAACGCGCAGGCACGCTCCCCGAGCCGGGCGTCCGGCATCGCGACGATCGCGACGTCGGTGACGAGCGGGTGCTGGTAGAGCAGGTTCTCGATCTCGACGACCGGGATCTTCTCGCCGCCGCGGTTGATGACGTCCTTGATGCGCCCCGTGATCGACAGGAAGCCCTTGTCGGAGACCTTCGCCAGGTCGCCGGTGCGGTACCAGCCGTCCGCGGTGAAGACGTCGTCGGTCAGGTCGGGCCGGTCGAGGTACCCGTCGAACATCGTCGGCGAGAACAGCTCGAAGTTGCCCTCGGTCTCGGCCGGCAGCTCGTGACCCTCGTCGTCGACGATGCGGATCGAGATGCCGGGCAGCGCGCGGCCGTCGTGGCCGTAGGCGTCCGCCGGGTCGTCCGACGGGCTCGACAGGGCTCCGAGGCAGGTCTCGCTCGTGCCGAACGCACCGAGGATCGCGCTGCCGAGGACACTGCTCGCACGCTGGGCCAGCGCCCGGGGCACCGCGGCGCCCGTCGGCACGAAGATCCGGAGCGACTCCGGCTGCGGCGCACCGGCCTCGACCAGGTCGACGAGGTCCGTCAGGAACGGCGTCGCGCACTGCACGAAGGTCGCCCCCGCGGCGCCGAACGCCTGCTCGAGCGCGACGGTGCCGTCCCACACCGGCTGGATGACCTGCGGGGCGCCGAGCCGGAACGCGAGCAGCATGCCGTACAGGAAGCCGGTCTGGTGGGCGAGCGGCGACGGGATGTAGATCCGGTCCTCGCTCGTCAGGCCGGACTGGGCGACGTGCATGGCGGTCGCCAGGCCGAGGGTGCGGTGCGGGTGCTGCACGCCCTTCGGCTCGCCGGTGGTGCCGGAGGTGAACAGCAGCTGGCAGACGTCGTCCGGGCCCGGGGCGTGCGACCGGATCTGGTCGACGTCCACCTGCACCGCCTCGAGCGCCGTGTCGAAGTAGCGCCAGTTCCAGTCGCTCGCCGCGACGCGTTCGGCGGCGTCGGCCGGCAGGGGTGCCTGGTTCGTCGGGCTGTCCGCGATCCCCCGGGCCTCGGCACGGAGCACGATGACGTGCTCGACGGCGAGTCGACGCTGCTGCGCCTGCGCCTCGTCGATGACGTCGAGGAGTTCGAGCGCGGGACGGCGCTTCCGGAAGAGGTTCGGCAGGAACACCACGCGGGCCCGGGACCGGGCGAGCGTCATCGTGGTCTCACGGGGACCGAACACGGGCATGATCGGCGTCGCGACGGCGCCGATCTGGATGGCGCCGAGGGTGATCGACACGAACTCGCGCCAGTTCGGCAGCTGCATCGCCACGGACTCGCCCCGCCGGACACCGAGCTCGAGGAGCAGCGCGGAGACCTTGTCGGCCTCGTCCTGCAGTTGCTTCCACGTGGTGTTCACCGGCTCGGGGCCGCCGACCTCGATCACGGCCAGGCCGTCCGGGTCCTGCTCGGACAGGGCGCGGACCTTCTCGCTGAGCACCAGCGGGTCCGCGTCGACACCGGTGAGCTCGGGCAGCACGGCCGCGGGGCGGTCCTGCGGCGCCACCGGGGCGTCACGCGACTCCCCCAGGTCGGTGCGCTCGGGCGCTTCGGACTCGGCCGCGTCGATCCGGTCGTCGCGGGCGACCTGGGCCGCCAGGCCGTCGCCGACCTCCATGTCGAGCCCGACGGCGTTCATCGCCTCGAGGAAGGTCGGGTACGAGATCCGGTACGCGCGCGGATAGGTCAGCGAGGACGTGCCCTCGGCCTTCGACGCGGCGACCGCGAGCGACATCAGCACGCGGTGGTCGTTGAACGAGGACATCGGGCTGCCGTGCAGCTCGCCCGGTCGGACACCGGTCACCCGGAGCTCGTCGGCGCCCTGCTCGGCACGGCCGCCCATCCGGTTCAGCTGGAGCATCGCCGCGACGCGGTCGGACTCCTTCAGTCGGATGTGCGCCACGTTCCAGAGCCGGGTCGTGCCCTCGGCGAAGGTCGCCATCGTCGACAGGACGGGCAGCAGGTCCGGGATCGGCTGGCAGTCGATGTCGAGGGGCCGCAGCGGCGAACCGTCGTGCTCGATGCGCACGAAGCCGGTCTCCTCGTCGATCCGCATCGGGACACCCATCGCCGTGGCGAGGTCGAGGAACTCGCTCTCCGGGTGGTCGGTCTCGGCGGTCGTGAACGCCGTCATGCCGCGGAGCAGCACGTTCGACTCGCGGATGCCGGCAGCGGCGATGCCGAACGCGGCCGAGCCGATGTCCGGCGGGATGACGTAGTCGTGCGGGGTGGCCTGCTGGTTCGCCGGGATCCGGTACTCGAGCCAGTCGTCGGAGACCTCGACCGTCAGGCCGAACTGCCGCATCATGCGGACCGTCAGCTCGACGTAGGGCTGCTCGTTGAGGCGTCCGCCGGTGATGTGGATCCGGGTCTCCTGCTCGGCGAACGGTGCCACCAGGAGCAGGCCGGAGATCCACTGCGACAGGGTGCCGGCGATCTGGACGTCCCCGCCGCGCGGGCGCTTCGGCTGGACGGTGACGGGCGGGCAGTCGTTCGTGGCCTCGAGCTCGATGCCCATCTGGGCGAGCGAGGTGAGCAGCGCCTTGATCGGGCGCCGCTGGAAGTACTTCATGCCGGAGAGGGTCATCGGCTTGTCCGCGAGGGACGCCAGGCCGGTCATGAAGTAGAGCGTCGTGCCGGATGACCCCATGTTGAGGACGCCGTCGGCACCGCGGGACCCGTGGTCGACCACGTCGGTGGCCTCGTACCGGCCGCCGAGCCCGGTGACGTGGTACTCGTTGCCCCGCCGCTTGATGTCGACCCCGAGCGCTCGGAGCGTCCCGACGGTCCACTCGACCTGCCGGGTGGCGCTGATGCCGGAGACGATGCTCGTCCCCTTCGCCAGCGACGCGAGCACCAGCGCGCGGTGCGCGTGGTACTTCGAGACCGGGATGTCGAGTTCCCCGACGAGCGGTGCGGACGTCCCGCGCACGACCAACTGCATGCGTACCTCTTCCCTGTTAGCGCTTCCACGGTACGCCCGGTGTGGATCTCCTGGGAATCGGATCCCGACGACCGGGACCGGGGTTCGTTGTGCGTGTCCGACAACGATCCGGGCAGGATGTACAGCATGGACATCCGCTTCACCGAGTCCCGCCCGTCGACCATCGGCGTCGAGTGGGAGCTCCCGCTGGTCGACCGCGCGACCGGCGACCTCGCCCCACGGGCCCCCGCCGTCATCGCCGCCGTGCACGAGCGACTGGGCGACCACGACAAGGTCACCGAGGAGCTCCTCACCAACACGGTCGAGGTCGTCACGGGCGTCCACGACACCGTGCGGGGTGCCACCGCGGAGCTGTCCGACACGATCGGCGAGGTCATCGACGCGGCCGATCCGCTCGACGCCGACGTCATGTGCTCCGGGACGCATCCGTTCGCGCAGTGGGACCAACAGGAGATCACCCCGGACAGCGAGCACTACACGACGCTCATCGACCGGACGCGCTGGTGGGGACGGCAGATGCTCATCTGGGGCGTCCACGTGCACGTCGGCATCGACCACCGCGACAAGGCCGTCCCGATCATGAACGCGATGCTCGCCTACGTCCCGCACCTGCAGGCGTTCACCGCGTCGAGCCCGTTCTGGGCCGGCACCGACACCGGCTACGCGTCGAACCGGGCGCTCATGTTCCAGCAGCTCCCGACCGGCGGCCTGCCCCCGCAGCTCGGCGCCTGGGCGAACTTCGAGGAGGTCGTCGGCGACCTCACCCACACCGGCGTCGTCGAGGGCGTCGCGGACCTGCGCTGGGACATCCGCCCGTCGCCGAAGTGGGGCACGCTCGAGAACCGGGTGTCCGACGGCATCTCGACCCTGCACGAGGTCGGCGCCGTCACCGCGCTCGTGCAGTGCCTCGTCACCGCCTGCTCGGACCGGCTCGACGCGGGCGAGACCCTGCCCACGATGCAGCCGTGGTTCATCCGCGAGAACAAGTGGCGTGCGGCCCGCTACGGCATGGAGGCGGAGATCATCACCAACGTCGCCGGCGACGAGCGGCTCGTGACCGACGAGGTGCACGACCTGGTGCAGCGGCTCGACCCGATCGCCGAACGCCTCGGCTGCCAGGAGGAACTGCACCACCTCGACACCATGATCGAGCGGGGTGCGTCGTACCAGCGGCAGCTGCAGGTCGCGCAGGAGCACGGCGGCGACCTGCGTGCCGTCGTGCGGCACCTGGTCACGGAGCTGCGCGACTCCCTCTGACCCGCGGCAGATCGTTCCACGCGTCCCTGGTCGTTCCGCTCGTCGGAGGTCGTTCCGCTCGCAGGAGGTCGTTCCGCTCGTAGGAGGTCGTTCCTTCCGACCCACCACGCGCGATTCTGCCTTCCATGCCGCGTGCGATGGGCAGGAACGTCGCGACGCGACCCCACGACGGACTGGAGGCGGGGGGGCCCCGGGGCCCCCCCCCCCCCGCCCGCGGGGGGGGGGGGGAGGCCCAGAGACCCGACCCCCGAACACCCCCCACCAAAATCCCCAGGAAGGAAAGGTAAACGGAGATAAAACG
>NZ_SNVW01000005.1 GCF_004361695.1 Curtobacterium flaccumfaciens
ACGACGCGGTACCACCCACACGAACCATCCCCGGATCTCGAACCGACTAATCAGTCCAAGAACCGGGGACCAGTCCACTGGCACCGCGCCTCCAGTCCGTCCACCGGTCCCGCCCACTGCGCGCGGATCGCGTACCCGGGTTCGGCATCCCCCCACGAAATGCCGACCTGACGGGCGGGCCGGACCCTGGCAGAGTGGTCGGGACTGGCCGTCGCGCTGGTCCAGTTTTATCATGTCTGAGACAGATGTAAAGGGTGGGACGACGTGATCGAGTACAACGACGACGACGCGCACCGGCGCGAACTCTCCCGGAAGCTCCAGCTCCTGATGGACGTCGTCGAGGCGAACTCGGGCCAGCGACCCTCCTACAAGGAGATCGCCGCCGAGATCGAGACGCAGGGCGTCTCGATGAGCCGGCCGCGCTGGGGGTACATGCTCGGCGGCAACGGACCCGCCGTCCGCGACCAACGGCTCCTCGCCGCCCTCGCCGACTACTTCGGCGTGCCGGCGGAGTACCTGACCGACCCCGCGGGCAGCACGGACGTGCCCGAGCGGGTGCAGGCGCAACTCGAACTCGTGCTCGAGCTGCGGAAGCGCGAGGTCGTCGCGTTCGCGACCCGGCGCCTCGGCGAGTTCGCGACGGCTGACGAGATCCGCGACTTCACCGAACACGTCCGACGGCTCGACGAGTCCGGGGGTGCGTCGTGACGGCCTTCCGCGACCGGCTCGGCGCGATCCGCCGGCAGACCGAGGCGCGCCGGCGGGTGGAGCGCCTGGGACTCCCCCGCCGCCTGTCCCTGCCCGAACTCGTCGAGCGGGCCGAGACAGCGCTCGGCAAGCCGATCCGGGTCCGCACCGCAGACCTGCCCGGCGACCTGTCGGCGCGGCTGATCCAGCGCGCGGACCACGCCCTGCTCGAGACCCGGCCCGACCTCTCCGAGCGGTCGCGGGTCGCGTGCGTCCTGCACGAGCTCGCGCACGTGTTCATGGACGACCGCGGGTGCGACCACCAGGCGTACACGGGGCTGCTCACCGGCCGGACCGCGTTCACCCGCTCCCTCGACACCCCGCACGAGCACGAGGTCGAGCTCGTCGCCGACCAGCTCGCGCTCCGGATCGGGCTGCTCGACCCGGACGGCCAGCAGCCCGGGATCTTCCGGTGACGCTGCACGTCTGGGGCTCGCTCCCGGTGTGGTTCATCCTGGTCGTGCTCGTCGCACGGCTTCTGCTGGTGCGGACGCAGTCGGCGAGCGTGACGTGGCTCATGGTGTGCTGCGCCTTCGTCGCGGTGGGGCTGACGATCAACCAGGCGGACGTCCTGGACTTCCTCGCCACGGTCACGCACGAGCCGAACGTCGCCGACCTGCTCGGCCGCTGCCTGATGGTCTGCGGCCTGTTCGCCCTCGCGCAGTCGGTCGAGGCCGCCGCGAGCTCCGCGAACCTGCTCCGGCCGAGCCGCTTGATCGGCTGCGTCGCGGTCCTCGTCGCGCTCGTCGTGCTGTTCTCGTTGATCGACGCCCCGCACCCGACGTCGTCGTTCATGGCGGAGTACGGCGACCAGTGGCCCACCGCGCTCTACTCCGCCGTCGAGATGACCTACATCGCGATCGTCATCGCACGGTCGGCACTGGCGGTCCTCCGGGCGTTCCGGACGGGCGACCTCGGTCGGATGTACTGGCTGTTCGTCGTCGGCGCGGGTGCGATGGTGCTCCTCGCCGTGATCGCGATCGGCCTCGACGCCGTGCACGTCCTGGGCGCGGACGCCGCCACGAGGGTGCTCTCGGCCGTCTACGCCCCGGTGTTCCTGACGTCGATGGTGCTCCTCGCCGTCGGCGCCGCGGGCGGAGTGCTGCCCGACGCCGCGCGGGAGTTCCGCGACTGGCGCCGGACCCGCCGGCGCTTCCGGGTGCTCGAACCGGAGCTCCGCCGGCTGGAGGCCCAGTCGGGCAACCACGGCCTGTACTTCACGATCGTCTGGCAGCGTCGCCAGTGGCGGAGCCGGTTGCACCGGTTGTCCGTCGAGATCGAGGACCGCGCGCGCGAAGCCGGGCAGGACGTCCCGGCGGTCGCCGCATCCACCACCACCGCAGGCACCACCGCACGCACCAGGGAGACCACATGACAGGCGGACGCTTCGCCGCACTCGGGACCACCGTCGGCGCGGCCGGCACGCTCGGCCTCGGCGCCCTCGTGGCACGGCGGCTGATCGTCCCGACGCCGTACACCGCGACTGCCACGGTGCGGAGCTCCTCCGCCACCGAGGTCGACCTCGTGGCGACGCGGGACACCCGCCTGCCGGGCACCTACCGCCTCACGCGCGACGGGCACGACGTCCGTGTGGGCGAGGTCCTCGGCTCCGACGCCGACGGGGTCCGTCGGCGGACCGACGCCACGGCGGCCACCGGCGAGTGGACCTGGGACGCGATGCTGTTCGACGACGCCGAGGACGCCCCCGGCACCGAGCCCGCCACCGGCGACACCCACGTCGTGCACGTCCACGGGCAGTCCCTCGGGCCGCGTCAGGTCCTGCGCGGTCTCGGGGTGTGGCGTGGCCTCGGGGCGACGTCCGAGGTGCTCGACACCACCGACCTCCCGCTCCGCTCGCTGGACCCCGTCGCGGTGGACCGCATCGTCGCCGCCGTCCGGGCCGCTCGTGCCCGGGGTGTCGCCCGAGTCGTGCTGCAGGGGTGGTCCGCCGGTGCGCTGGCGTGCTCGGTGGCCGCGTCGCGCGAACCGGTCGACGGGATAGTCGGGGTCTCCCCGCTCTTGGACGTCCGGTCGGCGCTGCGCGGCGCGGTCGGGGCCGCGCGGCTCCCCCGCTTCGTCGGCACCGTGGCGGCGCGGATCGCCACGACGCCGGTGGCCTCCCGGCTGGCCGGCGCCGCACAGCCGGTGGGGACGCCCTCGTGGCAGGACACCCGGACCCCGACCCTCGTGCTGCACTCCGAGGCGGACGCGCTGGTCGCGGCCGACGACGTCACCCGGCTCACCCGACGCCGTGACGTGCGCGCGGTGACGTTCCGCACGGCACCGCACACGCTCGAGTGGAACGAGGACCCGGAGCGCTGGGAGACCGCGGTGCGCGAGTTCGCCGCGACCCTGCAGGCCTGACGCCGCAACCCCGGGAACGAGCAACGGCCCCGGTCTCCGAAGAGACCGGGGCCGCCGGCGTCTCGACCCGTTGGGGGGAACCGGTCGATCGCTGTGCGCGAGGTGTTGGGGGGAACGCCTCGCGCAGTCATCACCGTACCCCCGCAAGGGGGTCGGAGGACACACGACGCGCACACGGGACCCGGGAACGACGGGAGGCGCGGTGCCAGCTGGCACCGCGCCTCCTGTTCGGACGGGTCCTAGGACTCGATCTCGCCCTGCGGGGCGTCTGCGGCCTCGACCGCTGCTGCCCCGGCGAGGACCTCTTCGCGACCCGGCTGACGCCCGGTCTCGAACTCGAACTTGCCGTCGGCGAAGTCGACCTTCACATGGTCGCCGGCGTTGAGCTCACCCTGCAGGATGTGCTCGGACAGCTGGTCCTCGACCTCGTGCTGCATCGCGCGGCGGAGCGGGCGAGCACCGAGGGACGGGTCGAACCCGACCTTGATGAGCTGCTCCTTGGCGGCGAGCGTGAGCTCCACCGTCATGTCGCGGTCGAGCAGACGGTCCGACAGACGCTTCACGAAGAGGTCCACGATCTGCAGCAGCTCGGGCTGCGACAGCTGCGGGAACACGATCGTGTCGTCGACGCGGTTGAGGAACTCGGGCTTGAAGTGCTTCTTCAGCTCCTCGTTCACCTTGCCGCGCATCCGGTCGTAGCCGACGCCCGAGTCACCCTCGACCTGGAAGCCCACCGGGCCACCGGCGATGCCCTGCGAACCGAGGTTCGTGGTCATGATGATGACGGTGTTCTTGAAGTCGACCACGCGGCCCTGACCATCGGTCAGACGACCCTCTTCGAGGACCTGCAGCAGCGAGTTGAAGATGTCCGGGTGGGCCTTCTCGATCTCGTCGAAGAGGACCACGGAGAACGGCTTGCGGCGCACCTTCTCGGTGAGCTGGCCGCCCTCCTCGAACCCGACGAACCCGGGAGGGGCACCGAACAGGCGGGACACGGTGTGCTTCTCGCCGAACTCCGACATGTCGAGGGAGATCAGCGCGCCCTCGTCGTCGAACAGGAACTCGGCGAGCGCCTTGGCGAGCTCGGTCTTGCCGACGCCCGTGGGGCCGGCGAAGATGAACGAGCCCGAGGGGCGGTTCGGGTCCTTGAGGCCGGCGCGGGTACGGCGGATGGTCTTGGACAGGGCCGAGATGGCCTCTTCCTGACCGATGACGCGCTCGTGCAGGGCCTTCTCCATGAAGACGAGACGCGAGGTCTCCTCTTCGGTGAGCTTGAACACCGGGATGCCCGTGGCCTGCGCCAGGACCTCGGCGATGATGCCCTCGTCGACGGTGCCGGACGCGGCGACGTCACCCGCACGCCACTGCTTCTCGAGGCGGAGACGCTCGCCGAGGAGCTTCTTCTCCTCGTCGCGGAGCGAAGCGGCCTTCTCGAAGTCCTGCTCCTCGATCGCGGCTTCCTTCTGCCCGCGGACCGCCGAGATCTTCTCGTCGAACTCGCGGAGCTCCGGCGGCGCCGACAGGATCGAGAGACGCAGGCGTGCGCCGGCCTCGTCGATCAGGTCGATGGCCTTGTCCGGCAGGAAGCGGTCCTGCACGTAGCGGTCCGCCAGGTTCGCCGCGGCGACGATCGCGCCGTCGGTGATGGACACCTTGTGGAACGCCTCGTACTTGTCGCGGAGACCCTTGAGGATGTTGATCGCGTGCGGCAGCGACGGCTCGTTGACCTGCACGGGCTGGAAGCGACGCTCGAGTGCGGCGTCCTTCTCGAAGTGCTTGCGGTACTCGTCGAGCGTGGTGGCACCGATGGTCTGAAGCTCACCACGGGCGAGGAGCGGCTTGAGGATCGACGCGGCGTCGATCGCACCTTCGGCAGCACCGGCACCGACGAGCGTGTGGATCTCGTCGATGAAGACGATGATGTCGCCGCGGGTGCGGATCTCCTTCGTGACCTTCTTGAGGCGCTCCTCGAAGTCACCGCGGTAGCGGGAGCCGGCGATGAGCGACCCGAGGTCGAGGGAGTAGAGCTGCTTGTCCTTCAACGTCTCGGGCACGTCGCCCTTGACGATCGCCTGGGCGAGGCCCTCGACGACGGCGGTCTTGCCGACGCCGGGCTCACCGATCAGGACGGGGTTGTTCTTGGAGCGGCGGGAGAGGATCTGCATGACCCGCTCCATCTCCTTCTCGCGCCCGATGACGGGGTCGAGCTTGCCGTCGCGCGCCGCCTGGGTGAGGTTCCGACCGAACTGGTCGAGGACCTGCGAACCCTGCTGCGCGTTCTGCTGCTGCTCGCCGCCGACGGCGACCGCTTCCTTGCCCTGGTAGCCGGACAGGAGCTGGATGACCTGCTGGCGGACCCGGTTGAGGTCGGCGCCGAGCTTCACGAGCACCTGGGCTGCGACACCCTCGCCCTCGCGGATGAGGCCGAGGAGGATGTGCTCCGTGCCGATGTAGTTGTGGCCGAGCTGCAGCGCCTCGCGCAGGGACAGCTCGAGCACCTTCTTGGCGCGCGGCGTGAACGGGATGTGCCCGGTCGGCTGCTGCTGGCCCTGCCCGATGATGTCCTGGACCTGCTCGCGGACGGCATCGAGCGAGATGCCGAGCGACTCCAGCGCCTTGGCGGCGACGCCCTCGCCCTCGTGGATGAGGCCGAGGAGGATGTGCTCGGTGCCGATGTAGTTGTGGTTGAGCATCTTCGCTTCTTCTTGAGCGAGGACGACAACACGACGGGCTCGGTCGGTGAATCTCTCGAACATGTGCTCTCCCTTGCCGGACTCGTGGAAGACCGGTGACGTACATCGAGAGTAACCAGCGCTCACCCCGGTGGCTGCCCCTGTTCGCCGTGGGCGTGACCTCGTTGCGGGTTGTGCGCAGTGAGCGGACGGAACGGCGGCCTGGAGGCCCGTGGCGGGCCCCGCCACGCGCCTCCAGGCCGTGTCCTGGTCGCGTCGACTACGCCTGCCGCGCCGCGCGACGCACGGCCCGTCGGAACCGGCGCGGCTCGACGCCGAGGTGCTCGAGGACGTCGTGCGCGGCCCCCGTGAACGGGTCGTCGATGCCGTCGAGGACCGCGAGGACCACGTGGTGCGGCCGGACTCGTCCGTCCGCTCCGGAGAGCTGCGCCGCACGGGCCAGCACACGAGCGGCGGCGGGTGTGCAGGCGATCCGGTCGGGTTCCTGCGGTGTGGCGCCGCGAGCCCCGACGAAGGCGCTGCTGGCGGCTCGGACCCGTGCCGGGGAGACACCGTGCGCGTCGAGCACGGGGCGGAACCGGGGCATCCCGGCGCAGAGGGTGACGGCGGCGAGGAGCAGGTGCTCGGCGTCGAGGAACCCGAAGCCCGTCTGGCGCGACTCCTGCTCGGCCAGGAGCACGATCTCGCGGCCGTGCCGGAGGGTGGGCACGGGGACCGAGAGCGTGGCGATCTGCATGCATGCAGAATATCGCACATCTGCGATGAGAACCAGGGGCGTTCGGGACGAGGTCGGTACGATTCCGGCATGGAGCAGCCCGTCGTCGGCCTCGTCGTCCACCCGACCAAGAACGTGCAGGAATCGGTCCGGACCCTGCAGCGCTGGAACGCGTCCGGCCGCGGGCGTCTCGTCGCCCGTCGCGCCGACGCCCAGCGCATCGGCGGCGGCGTCGACGTCATCGGGGACGAGGACTTCACGGAAGAGGTGGACCTCGTCGTCGCACTCGGCGGCGACGGCACGATGCTCGGCGCCATGCGGCTCGTGGCGAAGCGTCCGGTGCCGGTCCTCGGGGTCAACTACGGCAACGTCGGGTTCCTCGTGGAGATCGAACCGCCCGAACTCGAGGCTGCACTCGAACGCCTCTCCGCCGGCGAGTACCAGCTCGAGCCGCACCACGCCCTCGAGGCCCGGCTGTTCTGGAGCGGGGCACGCACGGACTACCTCGCGTTCAACGACCTCACCATCGTGCGGCGCCCAGGGGCCGGTCAGGTGTCGGCCGACCTCAGCGTCGGCGGGCTCGGCTACGGCTACTACCGCGCCGACGCCATCGTCGCCGCGACCCCGGCCGGGTCCACCGCGTACAACTACGCCGCCGGCGGTCCGGTGCTCTCCCCCGCGCTGTCCGGCTCCGTGGTGACCCCGGTCGCGCCGATGGCGGGGATCGACCGCGCGGTGGTGCTCGCCGCCCGCGAGCGCTACCGGTTCGACATCGCCGAGGGCACCCGCAGCGCGGCACTCGAGGTGGACGGGCTCGTCGTCGGCGAGGTGGCCACCGGGGCGCAGCTCGACGTCCGGCTCCGGAAGGACGCCGGCAGTGTCGTCCGCCTCGACGCCGAACGGCACGGTCGGACCGGTCGGGTGAAGCTGAGCCTGCTCGACCTGCCGGTGCGGCCGGACCAGCTCATCGAACTCATCCCGCAGGACCTCCGGCAGAAGCTGGGCCGCGAGGTCGAGGAGTAGCAGGGGAATAACCGTCCTGGGTGGTTTGGTTCCTCGGACACACGCCCGAGGAGGCACTCATGTCCAGCACCGGCTCGACCCGTCCGAAACTCGCGCTCAACACCTTCGGCATCGCCTTCGGGACGGCCGGGATCGCCGGTACGTGGACGGCGGCCGGTGTCGAGCTCCACGCCCCGCAGGCCGTCGGCGAGGCCCTCTGGATCGTGACCGCGGTCGTGTGGCTGACCACGATCGTGCGGTACGCCGTCCGCGCCGGCGGCCTGCGCGGCATCCGCGATGACCTGCGGCACCCGGTGTTCGGTCCGTTCGCCGCACTCGTGCCCGCCGTCGGCTCCCTGCTCAGCGCACACCTTGCCGGGTGGCTGCCGGTCGTCGGCGCGGTCGGGGTCTGGGCGACCGCCGCCCTGTCGACCGCCTTCGGTGCCTGGTTCGTCGCGTCGCTGCTCACCGCACCCCGGGAGCCGGGGACGCTGCACGGCGGCTACCTGCTGCCGACGGTCGCGGCGTCGCTCCTCACCGCGCAGTCCCTCGCGGTGATCGGACAGCACACGCTCGCACTCGGGTTCTTCGCCGCGGGGATCCTCTTCTGGCTGCTCATCGGCGCCGTGCTGCTCGGCCGGCTCGCCACCGGACCGGCGCTCCCGCCGCCCCTCTTCCCGACCCTGGCGATCCTGTCGGCACCCCCGGCCGTCGCCGGTAACGCGTGGTGGACGATCACCGACGGCGCGTGGTCGACGATCGACACGGTGCTGGTGTCCACGATGGTGGCGTTCCTGCTGCCGCACGTCTTCCTGGTCCGGCGGTACCTGCGCACCGGCTTCGCGATCGGGTTCTGGGCGATGACGTTCACCGCAGCTGCGAGTGCCACCTACGGGGTCCGCGTCCTCACGACCACCGGGCTCGGTGGCGTCGGGACGGTGGCGGCCTGGGTCGTGGTGGCTGCGGCGACCGTGCTGGTCGGCACGATCGCCGTGCGGTCTGTCGGCCTGCTCCGCGCCGGTCGGGTCCCCGCGCGCCGGGCGTCGTGACCGCTCTCCGTGCCCGCTCTCCGTGGCGGTGGGACGCCCCGGCGCGTTCCGGTCGCCCGGAGACGTGAATGGCCCGCCCAGGCAGTGCCTGAGCGGGCCGTCCCATCACCCCACCGAGCCGCCTTCCCACGGAACGACCCGGTTCCCCGAGCCAGCACTCACGCGCCGGCCGAAGCGTTCTGACCTCAGTCGGTCAGGTACAGCTGCATGTCCTGCGAGACCGCCTTGGCGAACAGACGGAGCTTGGCGCGGGACTCCACACGGCTGACCGCCTGGCGGGTCGTGTGGACGATCTTCGAGATCTCGTCGAGCGTCATCGGCTTGTCGTCGTCGAGGCCGTAGCGCATGCGGATCACGTTCGCCTCATCGCTCGGGAGCTCGGCGACGATGGAGCGGATGTCGCGGTGCAGGAGCGTCGTCTCGGTGAGCTCGTTCGGGCTCGCGGCGTCCTCGTCCTCGATGAAGTCGCCCAGCTCGCTGTCGTCCGAGTCGCCGACCACGGTGTGGATCGAGACCGGCTCGTGCGAACGGCCCTTGAGGTCGACGAGCTCCTCGACGCTCATGCTCAGCTCGGCGGCGACCTCGTCGGGCATCGGCGCACGGCCGAGGTCGACGGTCAGGTCGCGCTCGGTGCGCGAGATCTTGTTGATCAGCTCGACGGTGTGGACCGGGATGCGGATCGTCCGGGCCTTGTCGGCGAGACCACGCGAGATCGCCTGGCGGATCCACCAGGTGGCGTAGGTCGAGAACTTGTAGCCCTGCGTGAAGTCGAACTTCTCGACCGCACGGACGAGGCCGAGGTTGCCCTCCTGGATGACGTCCATGAAGGGCAGGCCGCGCTGCGAGTAGCGCTTGGCGATGCTCACGACGAGACGCAGGTTCGACGTGATCATGCGCTCCTTGGCACGCTCACCGTCGCGGACGAGCCAGCGGAGTTCGCGCTGCAGGGTCTTCGCGAGGTCCTTCTCGGTGTTGAGCTTCTCTTCGGCGAAGAGCCCGACCTCGATGCGGCGGGCGATCTCGGCTTCTTCCTCAGCGGTGAGGAGCGAGAGACGGCCGATGTGGCGGAGGTAGTCGCCGACCTGGTCGACCGAGGCACCGCGGACGCCGGCGAGCTGCTCGTCGGCTTCGACCTCGGTGTCGAGCGTGGTGGTCTCGTTCGTGGCGGCGGAGGTCTTCGATGCTGCCGTCTTCTTGGTGGTCCGGCGCGCGGTGGTGCCAGTGGTCGTCGTCTTCGGTGCTGCGGTCGCGATCGTCATGATGACTCTCCCTGCGTTCGACGGTGTTGGCCTCGGTGGGGTGATCACGAGTAAAGCGGTCACGAGGTGTACCCCACAAACCGATCCGATCGATTCTCAGGCATCTCCGTGCTTCACCATCGGAACCGTCCCCCACGGGGTACGCCACAACGACAGTCTGGTCCCCCATCCGGCCGGAGATCAAGCCGGATTCGCCGTGTTTCCGGCGTTGCTCTCGTGTTTCGGCAGCGTTTCCGAACCTGTACCCCGCACGCTTGCGTCCTCTGGACACGAGAACGGGGTACGGCGGCCCGGATCGGTGTGATCCGGTCGCCGTACCCCGAAAGTGGAACGGGTGGGGGTCACCAGGAGGGCTCGAGCCACCCTTCGCGGCGCTTCGAGACCTCGAGATCGGCGTCGCGGTCGAACTCGTCGTACTCGCTCTCGATGTCGCCGACCAGGCTCCGGCCGGTGAAGACGGTGCCGCGGCCGGTACCGACGGCGCTCCCGCCGCTGACGACGGCGCTCCGGCCGGCGAGGATCTGCGTGATGGACATGCGGACGATCGTCACCCCGCGACGCGTCGTCCGGGTGAACGGCCGGTGACGAGCCCCGGACGGTCAGACGTCGATGTCGTCCTCGTCGCCGTCCGACCACACGGCGTCGTCGCGGGCGGCGTCGGCGATCACCGGGTGCCCGAAGGCGTCGTCGGCGTCGAGGTCGTCGACCGGCCCGGCGGGATCCGTCGCGGCAGGATCCATCGCGGCAGGGTCGTGTGCGGCGCGCATGAGCGCCAGGGTCACACCGCGCAGTGAACGCCGGGTGAACCCTCGACGGGTGGACCCTGCCCGGCGGCGCTACTCGGCCGAGGCCGGTGCCGGCGCGGGGACGCCGTGCTCACGCTCGAACCGGGCGCGCTCTTCCGCCTCGACCTTGGCGTACACGGCACGCTCGGTGCGGTCGGCCCGCATGATGGCACGCATCACGAACCAGAAGATGAGGCCGACGACGACGGTCGGCGTCAGGGCGAAGATGATCCCGGTCACGACTCCATGCGGCACCCGAGCATGGTACCTCGCCCGGCTGGGGTCACTTCACGAGCGGGAACAGGATCGTCTCGCGGATGCCGAGCCCGGTGATCGCCATGAGCAGGCGGTCGATGCCCATGCCCATGCCACCCGACGGCGGCATCGCGTGCTCGAGCGCCCGCAGGAACTCCTCGTCGACGCGCATCGCCTCCGGGTCGCCCCCGGCCGCCAGCCGCGCCTGGTCGACGAAGCGCTCACGCTGCACGACCGGGTCGACGAGTTCGGAGTACGCCGTCGCGAGCTCGAAGCCGCGGACGTAGAGGTCCCACTTCTCGACGATGCCCGGACGGGTGCGGTGCTCGCGGGTGAGCGGGGAGGTGTCGACCGGGAAGTTCATCACGAACGTCGGGCGGTCGAGCGAGTCGATGACGAAGTGCTCCCACAGTTCTTCGACGTACTTGCCGTGGGTGGCGTGCGCGACCTCGACGCCCTCGGCCGCGGCGAGCGCCTGCAGCTCGGACAGTGGCGTCTCCGGGGTGATCTCGCGACCAGCGGCCGAGGACAGCGAGCCGTACATGTCGATGCGCGGCCACTCGCCGCCGAGGTCGTACGCGCTGCCGTCGGCCAGGGTGACCTCGAGCGGCCCGCCGGTCACCGCACGAGCCGCGTTCTGCACGAGCTCCTGGGTGAGGTCGGCCATCTGCTCGTAGTTGCCGTACGCCTGGTACGCCTCGAGCATCGCGAACTCCGGCGAGTGCGTCGAGTCGGCGCCCTCGTTGCGGAAGTTCCGGTTCACCTCGAACACCCGGTCGATGCCGCCGACGACGGCGCGCTTCAGGAAGAGCTCCGGGGCGATGCGCAGGTACAGGTCGGTGTCGAAGGCGTTCGAGTGGGTGACGAACGGGCGCGCCGAGGCCCCGCCGTGCTGGGTCTGCAGCATCGGCGTCTCGACCTCGAGGTACTCGTGTCCGGCGAACGTCTCGCGGAGCGACGCCATCACGGCGGCACGGGCGCGGACGGTGGCCCGCGCGTCCTCGCGCACGATGAGGTCGAGGTAGCGCTGGCGGACCCGCGTCTCCTCGTTGAGCTCGTTGTGCAGGTTCGGGAGCGGCAGGATCGCCTTCGCCGCGATGGCCCACTCGTCGACCATGATCGACAGCTCGCCGCGGCGCGAGGAGATCACCCGGCCGTGCACGAACACGTGGTCACCGAGGTCGACGAACTCCTTCCAGCGCGCGAGGGACTCGTCGCCCACCTCGGCGAGGGACACCATCGCCTGCACACGGGAGCCGTCGCCGGACTGCAGGGTCGCGAAGCAGAGCTTGCCCGTGTTGCGCGAGAACACGATGCGTCCGGCGACGCCGACGACGTCCTGGGTCTCCTCGCCGGTCTCGAGGTGCGCGTACTGCGCCCGGACGGCCGGGATCGTCGTGGTGATCGGGAGCTCGGCCGGGTAGGCCTCGATGCCCGACTCGAGGAGCTTCGCCCGCTTGTCGAGCCGGACCTGGCGCTGCTCGCTGGTCTCCTCGGCTGACAGGACGTCTGCGGCGGTCTCTTCGCTCATGCTGGTGCGGCTCCGATGGTCGTGGGGGTCGCGTCGATGCTACCCGCGCGCGGGGTCGGACCCGGAATCGAGAGGGATCTCGCGACGCGCCGGCAGGTGGTCCGACGAGTGAACAACTAGCACGCAACTCGCCGAACTGTGGATCGGCAACCGGGGGTGCGACGGCGGCGTTTCGGTAGCCGTCACGACTACTCCCTGGGAGTGCTTACCCGCGGCCCCCAGCGGTCGGTCGCGATGGGAATCGAACGCAGTCCGGAGGACTGCGATCCGACGCCGGTGTTCAGGCGTGTAGTCGCGGTGCATAGGAAATGAGGTGAAGCTCTTATGCCTTTTTGTGATGCTCGTTCTGGCACCGGCGCCCCTCGGCGCTGTGAATACGCACTCGGTTCTGACCACGATGCTCGATCTGGTCGCTTCTGTCGTCGAGCCGACCATCGCACTTGACCGTCGTCGCCAGCTGACTCGAATGACGATGAGCACCGCCCCGCAGCAAGTGGACGCCCCAACCGAGTCAGGAAGAACGCGGAGCGTCTCCAATCCGTCGACGAACGGAGCCCGGCGCGGGCCGCCCCTGGGCGCGGAGCACCAGGAGCGTCACCGACGAGCCGGCGTAGGCGGCCGCGATGAGGACGGACGTCACGAGTCCACCGACGTCGACCGCCGAGGTGGTCAGCCCGCGCGCGACGACCGCGTCGGCGAGGAAGTACGCGGCGAGCAGGAACCCCACCACCGGGCCGGCGGTCATCCGCCACCACGGACGGGGCGGCTCGACGGGTTCGTCCGGCCCCCGGAACACGCGCACGCCGACGACGACGATCGCCAGGGACCACAGGGCGCCGATGAACGGGACGAGCGCACCGGGGACGCCGAGCGCGGCGAGCAGCAGCATGCCGAGCACCTCGATGACGACGGCACCGACGACGTAGCCGACCTTCGCCTGCGCGCCGAGGATCCGGAACGGCTCCGTCCTCACAGCGTCGCCTGCCCGTCGGCGGCGGCCAGGGCGTTCTCGACCGCCGAGCGCACCAGTGCGCCGAGGACACGGCCGGGGTGCTCCACCCCGATGCCCTCGAGCGTCCCCGCGGACTGGTCGACGATCGCCGTCGAGAAGCTCACCGCGGCACGGACGGCGTCGGCGTACGCGGGTCGGTCCTGCTCGGTCACGACGAAGGGCTCGGCCCCCATCTCGACGACGAGCGCCTGCGCGATCGGCAGCACGGGCGACGGCGCGGTCACGGCGCAGTAGGCGTCGCGGAGTCGGGCGAGGTCGACGCTCGTGCCCGTGAAGGCCATCGCCGGGTGGATCGCGAGCGGGATCGCACCGGCTGCCATGGCCGGGGCGAGGATCCCGACGCCGTGGTCCGGGCTGGTGTGCACGACGAGCTGTCCGGGCTGCCAGATGCCCGCTTCTGCGAGCCCCTGGACCAGGCCGGCGAGCTGGTCGTCCGGCACGGCGAGGAGCACGAGCTCGCTCCGCTCGACGAGGTCCGGGGTGGCGAGGACGGGGGCACCGGGCAGCATCGCCTCGGCGCGGTCGCGGCCCTCGTCGGACACGGCGGTCACCCCGACCACGGCGTGCTCCGCGTTCGCCAGGGCGGCGCCGAGCACGGGTCCGACACGTCCGGCGCCGACCACGCCGACACCCAGCCGTCCGGCCCTCACCGCGCGGCTCCCGGTGGCGGGACGGCACCCCAGGGCGAGTCGGGAGGCACGGTGCCGGTCGACGGGGTCGGCTCGGCTCCGCGCGTCGCCGGGTCGGCCCCGGTGGGGGCGGTCGTGCCGGTCGGCGCGGAACCGGCGGGGGCGGTGGACGCGGCGTCCTGCGGGACCGCGGCGTGCGCGCCGGGCCGCTGCCGGGCCTCCCGTTCGCGCCACCGGTGGGACGTGTCGGCCGCAGCGGCCTCGACGGCGCGCTCCGCGGTCTCCGCCCACAGACGCTGCGCGTCCCGCGCGTCCAGCGCACCGACGCTGGCGGACACCGGACCCTGGACCGTCTGCACGTGCACCGAGGCCAGCCGGAGCGCACGCTCGAGCGGCCCCTGGGACACCTTGATGCTCTGCACGCGGGGCAGCGGGACGATGACGAGCGACCGCCAGACGGCACCGAGCCGGAGCAGCACCGCACCCGGCACGAAGCGGTAGCCGTTGCGGCGGAAGGCGAACGGTCGGAGCCACGCACCGCGGCGCGGGGAGTGCACGAAGCCGCCCCGGTCACCCGTCGTCGTGAGGCTCTCGTCGACGACGTTCACCGCTTCGGAGGAGCCCTCGCGGAGCTCTTCCTGCGACGCCGACGCCCCCATCACCGCGGTGCCGACGAGCCCGGGCAGGATGATGTCGAGGACCTCGCGGACGTCCGTCGCGGTGCCGACCGGCAGCACGATCGACGACACCTGCTGGTTGTTCGAGGCACCGTTGCCGGCGTTCGTCGCACGGTTGATGCGCACGTCCCACCAGCCGAACGGCCGCCAGAGCAGCGGCTGCGCGACGCTCACGGCGTGGATGCGACCGGGCGGGAGCGTCTCGTTCGAGGTGGACACCAGGCCGAAGCCGATCCGGATGCCGTCCCGGGTCTCGGCGATCGTGTACTGCAGCGAGCGCGAGAACTTCCGCACGTAGTACCCGCCGGCACCGATCACGGCCGGGAACAGGCCGAAGAGGATCCCGTACTCGCCGGTGAGCGAGACGCTGACGATCATCGCCGCGACGGCCAGCAGGATGAAGATCGTCGTGCCGGAGAGCAGCATCGACGCGATCAGCCGCCCCGGGTGCACCTTCACGATGCGGGTCGCGTGCACGGCGGACGGGTCGAGCTCGGGGGCGAAGACCTGGTCGACCCGGTCCTGCAACCGGCCGTTCGAGGCGCGCGCGGGCCCGTGGCCGGTGTCGGCCTCGTCCTCCTTCGCGCCGGAGGCGAGCACGAGGATCCGCTGCCGCAGGTCGTCGGCCGCCGTCGTGCCGAGGTACGCGAGCTGCACGTTCGCGTCGTTGCCGGCCTGGGCGATCTCGAGCTTCGCGGTGCCGAAGATCCGCGGGACCAGCGGGCGCGAGATGTTGATGCCCTGGATGCGGTCCAGCCGGGCCTTGCGGTTCGTGCGGAACAGCACGCCCGAGCGGACCTCGACGATCTCGCCCGTGACGCGGAACTCGTGCATCCGCCACGACAGGTAGAACAGGCCGATCAGCACGACGAGCAGCACGACGATGCCGAGCAGGACCCAGCCGACCACGCCGTGCTCGTACACGTAGCGCACCGGGTCGCCGTCGTCCTCGGGGCCGCTGCCCGGGATGAAGAACTCGACGAGCTGGTCCCGCAGGCTGTTGAGCACGTACCCGAGGATCACGATGAGGAAGATGCCGCCCTTGAGCAGCGGTGTCAGCGGGTGCAGCCGGTGCCACTCGCCGTCGGTGAGCGGCGCGGCGGCGGCGGCGTTGCCCCGCGCGGACGGCGGCGTGGGCGGCGGCGGACCGGGTCGGAACGTCACGTCGACCCCTACAGCCCGGCCCGGCGGGACTCGGCGAGCTCGACGAGTCGATCGCGCAGCTCGTCGGCGTCGGTGAAGGGGATGCCCGGGATCCGGACGTTCGTCGACGCGGCGGCCGTCACGAACTTCAGCTCGCTCATGCCGAGCACGCGGTCGAGCGGTCCGCGGTTGACGTCCACGAGCTGCATGCGGCCGTACGGCACGGCCGTGAAGCGCTGCCACATCAGGCCGCGCCGGAGCACGAGGTCGTCGTCGCGGAGCGCGTACCCGATCGCCCGGACACGGCGCGGGGTGAGGGCGGCGGTGACGGCCGCGATCACGAACACGACGATCGCGATCGACAGCCAGACGGTGCCGGCCGTGCGTTCGAAGCCGCCGTTCACGACCCCGATGAGGACGCAACCGGCGGTGACGACGAGGCCGATGACCGCGGTGGTGATGAGCTCGGTCCAGACGAGCTTCGGCGACACCCGCGTCCAGGTGGTCCCGGTCAGGCCGAGGCCCGGCTCGTCGAGTCGTTCACGCGGCATCGCGGGTCTCCTGCGGTCTGGTCGGACGACGCACCGGGTCAGTGCGCCTGCGTCGTGCCACCCCGGGGGAGGTCGTCGTCGTCATCGTCACCGGGCGGTGCGATGCACATCCGCTCCGCCACGATGGCGCACACCGTCAGCACGAGCCCACCCCCGACCGCCACGGCGTTCGGCAGGACCGAGCCTAGCGAAGGGAACGCCGAGCGGGTCAGGAGGTACACGAGGAGCCCGACGGCGAACCCTCCGAACAGTGCTCCGGCGATGCTCGACGCCTTCGCGAGCACGACGACGCGGATCGCGTAGAGCGGGTCCACCGGACGCTGTCGGGTCGCGCCGTCGCGGGCGTGCCGGCGGACCGGGCGCGCCATCAGGACGACGGCGATGCCGATCAGGGCGAGGGTGACGCCGAGGGGCGTCGCGAGGAACAGCGTGGGCGCCTGGCGCGAGGCCAGGACGGCGTCGAGCGCGAAGCCGGCCACGGCCGCGACGACGGCGACGCTGATGAGGGTGGAGGCGCGGGTCGGCTTCACGGGCGGGCCTGCGTCCGGTCGGCGGGCGTCGCGGTTGCGGCGGGCGCGGCCGGCGCGGGCCTGGAGGCGCGGGTCGGCTCCTCGAAGAGGCGCGGCTCGTCGACGCGCTCGGTGTCGTCCCCCACCGCGGCGAGCAGGTCGGCCACCGGTCCGGCGCCGGGCAGCACGGCGTCCGGGTCGGCGTCGAGCCACGGCGCCAGCACGAAGGCCCGCTCCCCGGCGCGCGGGTGCGGGACCGTCAGGGTGTCGGTGTCGAGGGTCAGCTCGTCGAACGCGACCAGGTCGAGGTCGAGCGTCCGGTCGCCCCAGCGCACCTCGCGGGTGCGGCCGTGCGTGTCCTCGATGCCGTGCAGGGCGTCCAGGAGCTCCTGCGGCTCGAGCTCGGTGTCGACCACCACGACGGCGTTCCGGTAGCGCGGCTTCGTCGTGTCGGGGCCGTCGAGGGTGACGGCGATCGACTCGACCTCGCGGCTGGACGCCACCGGACGGACCCCCGGCAGCGCGGCGATCGCGGACGCCGCGGCGCGGAGCGTGCTGCCCCGGTCGCCGAGGTTGGCGCCGAGGGCGACGACGGCGCGGCTCACTCTTCCTCCTCCGCGCCGTCGGCGGGCAGGGAGCCCCCGCGGGTGCGTCGGACGGTGATCGAGACGTCGGTGAACGGCACCGTGATCGGCGCCTGCGGCTTGTGCACCGTGACCTCGGTCGCCAGGGCCGCACGGTGCGTGAGCACGGCGGCTGCGATGCGCTCGGCCAGGGTCTCGATGAGGTCCACCGGGTCGCGCTCGATCTCGGCCACGACCTGCTCGGCGAGCACGCCGTAGTGCACCGTGGCGTCGAGGTCGTCGGAGCCGGACGCCGCGCGGGCGTCGACCTCCACCGCGACGTCGACGACGAAGTCCTGGCCGTCGGCGCGCTCGTGGTCGAACACGCCGTGGTGTCCCCGGGCACGGACCCCGGTCAGTCGGATGGTGTCCCTCACGATCGAGCTGCCCTCCAGGCGTCCCAGACGTCGAGCACGGCACGGGTCGGTGCCGGGTCGTGCACGCGCACACCCCACGCGCCGCGTTCGGCGGCGAGCAGGCTGATGGCGGCGGTGGCGAGGTCGCGGTCCTTCGCCGGGGCACCGGCAGCGCTGCCGATCCCGTCGAGGAAGCGCTTCCGTGACGCGGCGACGAGGACGGGCAGCCCGATGGAGGCGAACCGCTCGTAGCCGGCCAGGATCTCCCAGTTCTGCGCGCCCTGCTTGGCGAACCCGAGGCCCGGGTCGATGACGACCTGCTCCTGGCGCACGCCCAGCACGATGAGCTCGGCGACGCGGAGCTCGACCTCGCGCCGGACCTCTTCCACGGCGTGCGCGTACTCGGCGTTCCGGTACATGCGGTCGCTGTGTCCGCGCCAGTGCATCACCACGAAGCCGGTGCCGGTGTCCCGCACGACGCGGGCCATGTCGGGGTCGGCCAGACCGCCGGACACGTCGTTCACGATCACGGCGCCGAGGTCGACCGCGCGCTCGGCGGTGGCGGCGTTCATCGTGTCGACGCTCACCGCGATGCCCTCGGCGACGAGCTGCTGCACGACCGGCAGGACCCGACGATGTTCGACCTCGACGGGGACGCGGTCCGCACCGGGACGGGTGGACTCGCCGCCGACGTCGACCAGGTCGGCACCGGCGGCGACGAGGGCACGGGCGTGCTCCACCGCGGCGTCGTACGCCTGGTGGAGGCCGCCGTCACTGAACGAGTCCGGGGTGACGTTGAGGATGCCCATCACCCGGGTGCCGTCGGACGTCGGGGTCCCGCGGTCGCGGTCCCGCCGCCGGCCGGTCACGATCTCCGGCACCGGTGCCGGTGCACGCAGGTCGATCGCGACCGTCGGCGGTTCTGCGGCAGCGGCACGCGCCTGGCTCACCTCGGCGAGCCGACGCGACCGCCTCGTCGGCAGGTCGGTCATGCCGGCCTACGCGGGGGCGATACCCGGGTTGCCGAAGGGACGGCGACGGGGCTTCGACGACTCGGTGTCGGAGGGCTCCGCGGCAGTCGACGCGGCCTTGCCGGGGACGCCGATCGCGGGCAGGTCACTGACCGGGCGCTTGTCGCTCGACAGCCACTGCGGGCGCTCCGGCAGCTTCCGGACGTCCTTGAAGATCTCCACGAGCTCCGGGGCGTCGAGCGTCTCCTTCTCGAGGAGCTCGCCGGCCAGGCGGTCGAGGATGTCGCGGTTGTCGTTGAGCACCTGGTAGGCCTCGTCGTGCGCGGCCTCGAGCAGGGCACGGGTCTCGGCGTCGACGGTCTCGGCGATGTTCTCCGAGTAGTCGCGGCTGGTCCCGCCGCTCATGTCGCGGCCGACGAACGGCTCACTCGACCCGGACCCGAGCTTGACGGACCCGACCGCACGGCTCATGCCGTACTCGGTGACCATCTTGCGCGCGGTGCCGGTGGCCTTCTCGATGTCGTTCGACGCACCCGTGGTCGGGTCGTGGAAGACGATCTCCTCGGCGACGCGGCCACCCATGGCGTAGGTGAGCTGGTCGAGCAGTTCGTTGCGCGTGACGGAGTACTTGTCCTCGAGCGGGAGCACCATCGTGTACCCGAGGGCACGGCCGCGCGGCAGGATCGTGATCTTCGTCACCGGGTCGGTGTGCCGCATCGCCGCCGCCGCGAGCGCGTGGCCACCCTCGTGGTACGCGGTGATCAGGCGCTCTTGGTCGGACATGATCCGGGTGCGGCGCTGCGGGCCGGCCATCACGCGGTCCACGGCCTCGTCGAGCGCGCGGTTGTCGATGAGCTGCGCGTTCGACCGTGCCGTCAGGAGCGCGGCCTCGTTGAGGACGTTCGCCAGGTCGGCACCGGTGAACCCGGGCGTCTTGCGGGCGAGGAGCTCGAGGTCGACGCTCGCGGCGAGCGGCTTGCCCTTCGCGTGCACCTCGAGGATCTGCTTGCGACCCTGCAGGCCGGGGGCGTCGACACCGATCTGGCGGTCGAAGCGGCCCGGACGGAGGAGCGCGGGGTCGAGCACGTCGGGACGGTTCGTCGCGGCGATGAGGATGACGTTCGTCTTGCCGTCGAAGCCGTCCATCTCGACGAGGAGCTGGTTGAGCGTCTGCTCGCGCTCGTCGTTGCCACCACCGATGCCGGCACCGCGGTGACGACCGACGGCGTCGATCTCGTCGATGAAGACGATGGCCGGGGAGTTCTGCTTGGCCTGCTCGAAGAGGTCACGGACACGGCTCGCACCGACACCGACGAACATCTCGACGAAGTCCGAACCGGAGATCGAGTAGAAGGGCACGCCCGCCTCGCCGGCGACCGCACGTGCGAGCAGCGTCTTGCCCGTTCCGGGAGGGCCGTACAGCAGCACGCCCTTCGGGATCTTCGCGCCGACGGCCTGGAACTTGGCTGGCTCCTTGAGGAACTCCTTGATCTCCTGGAGCTCCTCGATCGCCTCGTCCGCACCGGCGACGTCCGCGAAGGAGACCTGCGGGTTCTCCTTGTTGTTCATCTTCGCGCGGGACTTGCCGAACTGCATGACCTTCGAGCCGCCGCCCTGGGCGCTCGAGAGGAGGAACCAGAAGAGGGCGCCGATGATGAGGAACGGCAGGATGATGCCGAGCAGCGAGAGGAACCAGTTCCCCTGCTGGACGGTGTCGTTGTAGCCCTTCGGCAGGTTCGCGTCGTTGACGGCCTGGATGACCTCTTCACCGCGGGGCGTCGAGTAGTAGAACTGCTCGTGCGCGTTGCCGTCCTTGAGGGTGAGGTCGACGCGCTGCTCGGTGGAGTTCACCACCACCGACGAGACCTTGCCGTCGGAGAGCTGCTCGAGGCCCTTCTGCGTGTCGATCTGCTGTGTGCCGGACTGGCTGATCACGGCCCAGCCGATCCAGATCCCCACGATCGCAATGAGCACGTAGATGTACGGCCCGCGGAGGATGCGCTTGAAGTCCATGTGATCCGGGCAGAGCGCCCGACACCTTTCTCTGCCGAAGTTGCGTGCTGATCAGCATACGGCTGCGATTCTGTGGCGAGAATGGGTGTCCTCTGCGGGCGAACTCCCCGTTCCCCGCGACCCAGCGCGGAGCCGCGAGCCGCCTACGAGTAGACGTGCGGGGCGAGGACGCCCACGCCGCGCAGGTTGCGGTAGCGCTCGTCGTAGTCGAGGCCGTAGCCCACCACGAACTCGTCCGGGATGTCGAAGCCCACGTACCGCACGTCGACCTCGACCTTGGCGGCCTCGGGCTTGCGGAGCAGCGCGACGATCTCGACGCTCGCGGCACCGCGGGACTCGAGGTTCTGCTTGAGCCACGACAGCGTCAGACCGGAGTCGATGATGTCCTCGACGATGAGCACGTCGCGGCCGTGCAGGTCGGTGTCGAGGTCCTTGAGGATCCGCACCACGCCCGACGACTTCGTGCCGGAGCCGTACGACGACACCGCCATCCAGTCCATCCGGGCCTGCATCTTCAGGTGCCGCGAGAAGTCCGCCATCACCATGACCGCGCCCTTGAGGACACCGACGAGCAGGGGATCGCGCCCCGCGTAGTCACGGTCGACCACCGCGGCGAGCTCGGCGAGCTTGTCGTCGATCTGCTCGGGGGTGAAGAGGACTTCGGACAGGTCTGCCTGGACGTCGGAGAGTTCCACCACCCCAGCCTAACCGCCCCGACGTCACTGTCCGGCGGGGCGCTCCCCGGCGCTGAACTGCAGGCGGTCGCCGGTCCGCGATGCCCGGACGCCCGGCAGGTCGATCGGCCCCTGCCCGGTCCAGTCCGTGACGAGCCGGCACACCTCGAGCGTCTGGACGCGGGACAGCGTCACGCCGAACTCGCTCTCCACCGCGAGTCGGACGAGCCGCTGCCGGAGCGCCGGCGGGTTCGCGTGCAGTGCCCGGGCGGACAGCGAGATGCCGGCCTCCGAGTGCTCGGCGATGTCCTCCGCCATCTCCTCGGCGAAGTGGTCGAGCGCCGCGGAGTCCTCGCGGAGCTGGTCCGCCGTCCGGGCGAGGGCCTCGGGGACGCCGGCACCGAGCTCGCGCTCCAACGCGGGCATCAGCGTGTTCCGCACCCGGACCCGCGCGAACGCCGGGTCGCCGTTCTGCGGGTCGTCCCACGGCACCAGTCCGGCCGCGGCGCACACCTGGCGAGTGGTGTGCCGACGGAGCCCGAGGAGCGGCCGCCCGTACGCCGGACCGGCGTCGCGTCGCGTCAGCGGCGCCATGCCGGACAGCGAGTCCGGCCCGCTCCCGCGGGCCAGGCCCAGCAGGACCGACTCGGCCTGGTCGTCGAGGGTGTGCCCGAAGAGCACGAGTGGTGACCCCGTCTCGGAGGCGACGTCCGCGATCGACGCGTGTCGTGCCTCCCGGGCGGCCCCTTCGGGACCACCCGCGGAACCGACGGCGACCCGGCGGACCGTCACCGGTGCGAGTCCCAGCTCGGATGCCTGCCTGGAGGCGCGGCTCGCCACCGCCTCGGAGCCCGCCTGGAGCGCGTGGTCGACCACCACGGCGCCGGCTCGCAGTCCTTGCTTGGGTGCCTCGAACGCGGTGGCCGCGGCGAGCGCGAGCGAGTCCGGTCCGCCGCTCAGCGCGACGAGCACCAGGTCACCCGCACGGACGACCGATTCGTCGATGGCCTGGGCGAGGAGCATCCGGACCGCGCGACGGGCGTCGGCGACCGCGGGATCCAGCCGGGGACGCGGAGAGTTCACCCGGTAACGTTAGCCGCGCTTTCCGTTCAACCGACAGACCAGGAGCACACATGGCCGCGTACGACGTCGTCGTCGAGATCCCCAAGGGCAGCCGCAACAAGTACGAGGTGGACCACGAGACCGGTCGTGTCTACCTCGACCGCGTGCTGTTCACGTCGTTCGTGTACCCGACGGACTACGGCTTCTTCGAGAAGACCCTGGCCGACGACGGTGACCCCGTGGACGCCCTGCTCCTCCTCGAGTACCCGACGTTCCCCGGTGTGGGCGTCAAGGTCCGTCCGGTCGGCGTCTTCAAGATGAGCGACGAGGCCGGCAACGACGCGAAGGTCCTCGTGGTCCCCGCGAAGGACCCGCGCTGGGCGCACATCCAGGACATCTCGGACGTCGACGAGCAGACGAAGGCCGAGATCGCGCACTTCTTCGAGCGCTACAAGGACCTCGAGCCGAACAAGTGGGTCAAGGCCGAGGGCTGGGGCGACGCCGCCGAGGCCGAGGCGATCGTCACGGCCGGCCAGGCCGCGTACGTGCCCGGCTCGCACTGACCGACTGCGGGCTGCTCGCACTGCGGGCTGCTCGCACTGCGGGCTGCTCGCGCTGCGGGCTGCTCGCCCGCCGCGGGATCGCACCCCCGTACGAACAACGCGCCCCGTCCTGACGGGGCGCGTTGTTCGTTGCGGGCTGCGGTGCGGCGTCTAGAGCGAGCCGCTCGGACGGGCGACGTACGGCAGGAGGTCGCCCGGGGTCCAGATCGCCCGCTCGACGACGCCGACGCGGACGTTCGCCGCCTCGACCATGCGACCGTTCCCGGTGTAGATCGAGTCGTGGTACCCGCCGGAAGCGGCTCCGTTGCTCGAGTAGAAGAGGATGTCGCCGGGCTGCCGCTGCGACAGCGGGACCAGGCGGCCGATCGACTTGAAGTAGTTGTACTGCCAGACGACGTTGTGCCCGCCCGTGGTGATGCCCTGGGAGTTGTACGCCATCATCACCAGGCCGGAGCAGTCCCAGGTGGTCGGGCCGGCGCCGCCGAACTCGTAGGCGTCGCCGATCTGGGCACGGGCGTAGGCGATGGCGCCGGCGGCCCGCGAGGGGGTGCTCGGTGCCGACGGGGGTGTCGGCGTGGTGACCGGCGGGTTCGGCTTCGCGGGGGTGCTCGGCTTCGCCGGCGTGCTCGGCTGGGACGGGGTGGCCGGGGTGCTCGGCTTCGACGGGGTGGCCGGCGTGCTCGGCTTGGCGGGGGTGCCAGTGCCGGTCCCGCCGCCACCGTTGCCCGCAGTGCCACCGTTGCCCGCCGTGCCGCCGTTGCCGGTGGTGCCGCCGGAGCCGGTGGTGGTGCCGCTGCCGCCGGCCCCGCCGGACGTCGCCGTCTGCGCTGCCAGCTGCGCCTCGGCCTGCTTCGCCTGCTCGGCGTTCCAGTACGCCGTCTCCGTGGCGACGCTCGTGCCCTTGAGGAACGCCAGCTGCTCGAGGACCTCGGCCTGCTTCGTCTGCTGCTGCTGCACGCGGGTCTGCGCGGACGCAGCCGTGTCGTTCGCGGTCTCGAGCGCGCGCTTGGTGGCGTCGGTGGCCTTGGTCAGCGCCTTCGTCGCGGCGGCCTGCTGCGCGGCGATCGAGTCGACGGTGTTCTGGTCGGCGCGTGCAGCGGCGAGCACCGTCGCGGACCGCTCGGACAGGTGCGACATCGTGCCGACCCGGTAGAGCAGGTCCTTCGCGTCGGACGAGTCGACGAGCATCGACGTCGACAGGTCACCGCCACCCGTGCGGGACAGCTCGACCACCAGCCCGGCGACCTGCTTCGCGGAGTCGTCCGCTTTCTCCTTCGCGCGCTTCCCCTGCGCGGTCAGGTCGTCGAGCGCGGACTGTGCGTCCTGCTGCTGCGACGCCGCCAGGGAGTAGGTCTGCCCGGCCTGCAGCTCGGCGACCTGTGCCTCGTCGGCCGCGTCCTGCAGTGACTGCAGACGGGTGCTCAGCTCGTCGACGGTGGACTGCGCGTCGGCCGCGTCCGCCTTCGCCGCTCGCACGTCGTCCCAGCTCGGGGCGGAGGGTGCCGCCTGGGCGGGGCCGGTGATCACGCCGGTGAGGCCGATCCCGAGGACGGCGATCACCGCGATCCCGCAGGACAGGGTGCGAGCGGAGTGCTTCACGAGGGTCAGGGCCTTTCGGGCGCGCACACGGTCATACCGAGATCCCCCGCGCTGCCATGAAGGGGACCGGGTCGACGGCGGAACCGTTGATCCGGGTCTCGAAGTGGAGGTGGCATCCGGTCGACCAGCCGGTCGAACCGATCTTCGCGATCTGCTGGCCGGCCTCGACGTGCTGACCGACCGACACGAGCGTGCCGCCGTTGACGATGTGCCCGTAGGCGGTGGAGATCCCGCCGCCGTTGTCGAGCACGACCTCGTTGCCGTAGCCGCCGCCGTTCGCCGCGAAGGTCACGGTGCCGGAGTGGGCTGCGTAGATCGGGGCGTAGCAGGCGGGTGCCAGGTCGACGCCGGCGTGCAGGGCCCGGTAGTGCGTGTACGGGTCGACGCGGTAGCCGTAGGGGCTCGTCTGGTAGCCGCCGGCGGGACGCACCCAGCCGGACGCGTTCGCCGTCCCGCCCCCGGTGCCGCCCGCGCTGGTCGCCGCTGCCTTGGCCGCCGCCGCAGCGAGGGCAGCGAGCCGGGCCTTCTCGACCTGGACGCCCTTGTTGTAGCGCTTCTCGACGTCCGCCTCGTTCGTGGTCAGCAGCGTCAGCTGTGACTGCAGCCGCGCCTGGTTGTCGCTCTGCGCGTCGACGGCTGACTGCGCGTCGTCGGCTGCCTGCTGGGCGGCCTGCATCTTCTGCTGGGCCGCGTCGGCGAGCGCGCCGAGGGCGTTCTTCGCGAGGTCCGCGCGGTCGGCGAGGCCCTGCGCGACGCCCCGGTCCTGGCTCGCCTGCGAGTAGATGCCGTCCGCCTGCTCGCTCAGCTTCGACATGGCGCCGAGCTCGTAGAGCAGGTCACCCGACTTCGACGGGTGCGTGAGGATGTCCGTCGTCACGTCGTTCGCGCTCGCCCGCCCGAGCTGGGCGGCGAGCTGGCCGGCCTGCTCCTCGGACGCCGCCGCGGTCTTCTCGGCGTCGTCCGCCTGCTGCTGCAGCTTCTTCTGCGTGAGGGTGGCGTCGTCGTACTTCGTCTGGGCCGTCTGGTACGCGGTGCCGGCTGCCTGCGCGGACTTCTCCGCCGCGGAGGCCTTGGACGACAGGTCGGCGATGAGCGCCTTGATCTCGGCGACCTTCGCCTGCTGCGCCGACTTCGACGCCTTCGCCTTCTCGACGTCGGACCAGCTCGGGTACGACGCCGCACTGGCCGCCGTCACCGGAGCCAGCGCCCCGAGCGTGCCGACGGCGAGCGCGACGGCGACCGCGGCGGCGATGACGCGGCGGCGGGGACGGAGTGAGAGCGATGGTGAGGTCGACATACATCTCGATTTCGTAACAGCGCGGCAAGGCTCACGCACGTAACACTGTTAACAAGCGCAACAGTAACAACAGGTGTCGCACCCGCACACCCCCTCGCACGAGGGGTACGGGACCGACGACGATGGTCGCATCCGATCATCGACAGCACGAATCGGGGCCTGGTGCCCCAGGGTGAGTGAAGCCCTGTGGGCCGAGCGCCCGACCGCGACACGCCGGGGGTTCCGCCGCCACGGCCCCCGATTTGTGAAACCTGCGGACCATCCGTATGCTTGTCCATCGGTAGCGCGAAGCACCGCTTGCGGCCCTATCGTTTAGTGGCCTAGGACACCGCCCTTTCACGGCGGCAGCACGGGTTCGAATCCCGTTGGGGTCACTCTTCGGAGTGAGCAAGCAAGCAGAGCGGTACCGAGCAAGACAGCAATTCGCAGTACTGATAACAAAACATGGCCCTGTAGCGCAGTTGGTTAGCGTGCCGCCCTGTCACGGCGGAGGTCGCGGGTTCAAGTCCCGTCAGGGTCGCCACGGCTGGATAGCTCAGTTGGTAGAGCGTTCGACTGAAAATCGAAAGGTCCACGGATCGATGCCGTGTCCAGCCACGGTGAAAGGCCCCCTGCTTCGGCAGGGGGCCTTTTTGCGTGGGTGGTGCGGCGCGGCCGGCTCGGCGTCCGCGTGAGCCGGTCCGCCCGTCCTGGCCCGGCGTGAGCCGGCTCGCACAACCAAAGCCACGCCGAACCACGCACCTGCGCAGTTCGGGGCGACTGTGGTTGTGCGGCTCGCGTCCGCGCCGTGGCCGACAGCCTGGAGGCACGGGGTGCGCCCGGCTGCCGGCCTCCGGGATCAGGCCTCGCGGGTCTTCGGGCTGCTGTCGTTCGTCTTCGCCGGGTCGCGCTCGACCACGGCCCCGAGGGCGTCGTCGATGCGGGACATCAGCTCCGACGGGATCGTGACCCCGGCAGCGCCGGCGTTGTCGTGCACCTGCTCCGGACGCGACGCACCGATGATCGCGGACGCCACGTTCTGGTTCTGCAGCACCCATGCGACCGCGAGCTGCGCCATCGACAGGTCCAGCTCGTCGGCGATCGGCTTGAGGTCCTGCACGGCCGTGAGGACCTCGTCCCGCATGAACCGCTTGATCATGTTCGCGCCGCCCTTGTCGTCCGTGGCGCGGGAGCCCTCCGGCAGCGGCTGACCGGGCTGGTACTTGCCGGTGAGCACGCCCTGGGCGATCGGCGACCAGACGATCTGCGAGATGCCGAGCTCCTCGGACGTCGGGACGACCTCGCCCTCGATGACCCGCCAGAGCGCCGAGTACTGCGGCTGGTTCGAGATGAGCTGCACGCCGAGGTCGTCGGCGAGCTCGTGGCCGGCCCGGAGCTGCTCCGCGGTCCACTCGCTGACACCGATGTACAGCGCCTTGCCCTGCCGGACGACGTCCGCGAAGGCGAGCATCGTCTCCTCGAGCGGGGTCTCGTAGTCGAACCGGTGCGCCTGGTAGAGGTCGACGTAGTCGGTCTGCAGCCGCTCGAGCGACCCGTTGATGGACTCGAGGATGTGCTTCCGGCTGAGCCCCGTGTCGTTGTGGCCCTTCGGACCGGTCGGACCGAACACCTTCGTCGCGATCTCGAGCGACTGGCGCCGCTCCCCCTTGAGCGCCTCACCGAGGACGGTCTCGGCGCCCGTGTTCGCGTAGACGTCGGCGGTGTCGAACGTCGAGATGCCGACGTCGAGGGCTGCCCGGACGCAGGCGATGGCCGCGTCGTTCTCGACCTGGGAGGCGTGGGTGAGCCAGTTGCCGTAGGTGATCTCGGAGACCTTGAGGCCCGAGTTGCCGAGGTAGCGGTACTCCATGTGCGTGTCACTCCTGTCGTGGCCGCATCGGTGCGGCTCGGTTCGTGACGGTAGTCCCCGGATCTTGCCCGGCTCCCAAATCAGGTCGCGAAGCCGGTACGGTGATGTATCAGTTGGCCGACCGGGCAAGACGAAACCCCGGCGATGTGGCCTGGGCCAGGGATCGTTCCGGGGTCTTCGATGAAGAGTCTACATGGGAGAGGCTGATGGCGAGGAGGCCGGTGTCAGGGGATTCAGCAGCACTCGCTGGTCTTCTCACGGAGGACCGCCTGTCCTCGTACACGCGGTCGTCGGGCAGCGCCGACGGGGCCTTCCGCTTGTACGAGTGGAACATCAAGGCCGCCTCGAGCGTGATGGGACTGACGGGCGTGGTCGAGGTGATCACTCGGAACGCTCTCGACCGCGAACTGCACGCGTGGGCAGGAAGGCGACCGGGAAGGGGGGCAGTGGCTCGATGCGGTTCCACTTGACGGTCAGGGGCGTGCCGACCTCGCGAAAGCGCGATCTCGGGCGTCCCGCAAGGGCCGCCGCGATGAGGTGCACGGTCGCGTGGTGGCGGAGCTGACCTTCGGCTTCTGGCGGTACCTGGTTGAGTCGAGGTACCACACCTCGCTCTGGGTGCCGGATCTCCACCGAGCCTTCCCGCACGGCCCAGCCGATCTCCGCGTGCGGCGCAACGAAGTGAAACGCCGGCTGCAGCAGCTCCATTACGTGCGCAACCGCGCAGCTCATCACGAGCCGATCCACGAGCGGGACCTGCGCCGGGATCATGCCTACGCCGTCGAGCTGCTCGGATGGATCCATCCGAGCGCCGCGCGATGGGCGGTCGGTGTGTCCGGGCTGCCGCAGGTGCTGGACGCCCGGCCCAGCGCCGGAGGTGCAGGATCGGAAGGAGTGCGGCGCGGTGGTGCGCCGCCGGGAGCGAAGGAGCATCCATGTCGGGACCGAGCGTGCTGTTCATCGGCGGCAGCGGGGTCATCAGTGCCTCGTGCGTCCGCGAAGCCGTCGAGCGGGGGTTCGACGTCACCGTGCTCAACCGGGGGACCACCGGGGGCAGGCCGATCCCGGAGGGTGTGACGCGCCTCCAGGCCGACGTGTCGGACCGCAGCGCGCTGGCGGACGCACTCGGCGACCGCCACTTCGACAGCGTCGTCAACTGGATCGCCTTCACGCCGGACCAGGTGCAGGCGGACGTGGACTTCTTCGCGGGACGGACGCGGCAGTACGTCTTCATCAGCTCGGCGTCGGCGTACCAGACGCCCGCGACGCACCTGCCGATCACCGAGTCGACGCCGCTGAAGAACCCGTACTGGCAGTACTCGCGGGACAAGATCGCGTGCGAGGAGCTGCTCGTGCAGGCCTACCGGGAGCACGACTTCCCGGTGACGATCGTCCGACCGTCGCACACGTACGACGAGACGAAGCTCCCACTCACCGGTGGGTGGACGGCCGTCGCGCGGATGCGTGCCGGCAAGCCGATCATCATCACCGGTGACGGCAGCTCGCTCTGGACCCTGACGCACAGCCGGGACTTCGCCGTCGGCTTCACGGGGCTGCTCGACCGGGCCGAGGCGATCGGTGAGGCGTTCACGATCACGAGCGACGAGGCGCCGACGTGGAACGCGATCGCGCAGGAGATCGCGGCGGCCGCCGGGGTCGACGACCTGCGGATCGTGCACGTGCCGGCGGACGCGATCGCGGCCGTCGACCCGGAGTGGGGCGCGGCGCTCCTGGGCGACAAGGCGAACAGTTCGGTGTTCGACAACAGCAAGATCCGGTCGCTCGTGCCCTGGTACCGGCCGCGGACGCCGTACCGGCACGGGGTGCGCGAGGTGATCGCCTGGTACGAGGCGCACCCCGAGGAGCAGGTGGTGGACGAGCGGCTCGACGCGCTGATGGACGAGCTGGCGGAGCGCTGGGCGGTCTGAGGCGCGGGCGGGGGCGGGCTCGGCCGGGGCGGTCGGGGCTGGGCGGTCGGGGCGGTCGGACCTGGGCGGTCGGGCGGTCGGGCGGTCGGGCGGAATGGTCCCTCGCACAACGGAAGTCACCCCGAACTGCGCGGATGCGCGGTTCGGGGTGACTTTGGTTGTGCGGCGTGCGGAACGCGCGCGGCGGCGGCGCGGCGCGCGCCGCGGCGCGTCAGCGCGCGGCGAGCACCTCGCCGAGGGTGCCGATCGCGAGGCGCACCTCGTCGTCGGTGACGACGAGCGGCGGCGCGAAGCGGATCGTCGACCCGTGGGTGTCCTTCACGAGCACGCCGCGGTCGGCCAGGTCCTTCGCGATCGCCTTGCCGGTGCCGAGCGCGGGATCGATGTCGATGCCCGCCCAGAGTCCGGCGACCCGGTGTGACACGACCCCGGAACCGAGCAGGTCGTCGAGCAGCCCGCGCAGGAGCGGTTCGCCGTCGAGCGCCCGCTGCTGGAACGTGCCCTCGCCGAGCATCGCCACGACCTCGGAGCCGACGGCCGCCGCGAGCGGGTTGCCGCCGAACGTGGAGCCGTGCTCGCCGGGGCGCAGGACCCCGAGCACGGACGCCGACCCGACGACCGCGGACACCGGGACGATCCCGCCGCCGAGCGCCTTGCCGAGCGTGATGAGGTCCGGCCGGATGTCGACGCGCTGGACGGCGAGCGTGTGTCCGGTGCGGCCGAGCCCGGACTGGATCTCGTCGGCGACGAACAGGGCACCGAACTCGTCGCAGATCTCGCGGACGGCGGGCAGGTACGACGCCGGCGGGATGACCACGCCGCCCTCGCCCTGGATCGGCTCGAGCAGCACGGCGACGACGGTCTCGTCCATCGCCTCGCGGAGGGCCGCAGCGTCGCCGTACGGCACGGTGCGGAAGCCCGGCGTGTACGGCCCGAAGTCGTCGTGGGCCGTGGGGTCGTCGGAGAACGAGATGATCGTCGTGGTGCGGCCGTGGAAGTTCCCGGACGCCACGATGATCGTCGCCTGCTCGGCCGGCACGCCCTTGACGCGGTAGCCCCAGGCGCGGGACACCTTGATCGCGGACTCGACGGCTTCGGCCCCGGTGTTCATCGGGAGCACCATCTCGGTGTCGGTCAACGACGCGAGTGCCGCGGCGAACGGTCCGAGCTGGTCGCTCACGAACGCCCGCGAGGTCAGCGTGACCCGGTCGAGCTGCGCCCGCGCGGCGTCGAGCAGCCGCGGGTTGCCGTGGCCGAAGTTCACCGCGGAGTACGCGGCGAGGCCGTCGAGGTAGCGCTTGCCGTCGACGTCCGTCACCCACGCGCCGTCGCCGGAGGCGATGACCACGGGCAGCGGGCTGTAGTTGTGTGCAAGGGCACGGTCCTCGACGGCGAGCGCGGCAGCGGTGTTCGTCCCCAGCGCGCTGGTCATCAGGCGCCCCGCGCGACCGAGTTGCCGGTGCCGACCGGGTGCAGGTCGAGCGTGCAGCACTTCACGCCGCCACCGCCGAGCAGGAGCTCGGACAGGTCGACGCCGATCGGGTTGTAGCCCTTCTCGCGCAGCTGCTCGGCGAACGTGGTCGCGCGGGAGGCGATCACGACGTTGTACCCGTCCGAGTAGGAGTTGAGTCCGAGGATCGCGGCGTCTTCCTCCGTGGCGATGATCGCGTTCGGGAAGCGCTCGCGCAGGATCGTCAGCGACGCCTCGTCGAAGGCGCTCTCGAGGTACGCGATGTTCGAACGGCCGGAAGCGTCGGGCTCCGGGTCGAGCACGGCGATGGCGGTGTCGAGGTGGTAGAAGCTCGGGTTGATGAGCTTCAGGGTGACGACCTCGCGGCCGTAGATGCGGGCGAGCTCCTCGTGCGAGGTGCTGTCCGAGCGGAATCCGGTGCCGGCGAAGATCGTGTCGCCGATGAGCAGGAAGTCGCCCTCGCCCTCGTTGGTCTCCTCGGGCTCGGCGACGGTCAGTCCGGCCTGGCGGAACCAGTCCATGTACGCCGGACCCTCGGGCTGACGCTCGGGGTACTGGAACTTCGCGCCGTACGCGACGCCGTCGAGCACGAAGCCGCCGTTGGCCGCGTAGACCATGTCCGGCAGGCCGTCGATCGGCTTGATGTAGGAGATGTCGAAGCCGAGGCCCTCGTACACGTCGACGAGCGACTGCCACTGCTGGACGGCCTTCGACGTGTCGGTCGGGTCCTCGGGGTGCATCCACGGGTTGATCCGGTAGCTGACCGTGTAGAAGTCCGGCTTGCACATGAGGATCGTCCGCTTGGTCGCGGTACGGGCCGGTGCGTCGGTGGTCGAGGGTGCGGTGTTCGACATCAGTCCTCCTGGAGGGACCGGGGCCCGAGCCTGCCAGGAACCGAAACTACAACGGGGTGAAGTGCTCCGGCGAGATGCAGGCTCACTCGCCGTAGCGGACCAGGTCGACGCCGAGACCGATCCTCGCACGAACCGTCCGAACAGTGCAGCAACCGAGTGCGAAACGCCGTGGCACCCGTTCGGGGCGCGCACGTTTCGTGCGCGGAACCCACGGACCGTGCAAGAAGCCCGCGTAGGATGGGTGCAATGGATTCGCTCGACCACCGCATCCTGGACCAGCTCCGGGAGAACGCCCGCGCCGGCTACGGCGACATCGGGTCGGTGGTCGGACTCTCGGCCTCGGCCGTGAAGCGCCGTGTCGACCGGCTCGTGGGTGACGGGGTCATCCAGGGGTTCACGATCAAGGTCGACCCCGCCGTCGAGGACCGCGGCACCGAGGCCTGGGTGGAGCTCTACTGCCGCGGCACGGTCTCGCCCGACGAGCTCCGGTCCCTGCTCGACACCGTGCCGGAGGTCATCGACGCCGGCACCGTCACCGGCAGCGCCGACGCCGTCGTGCACATGCGCTCGAAGGACCTCTCCGCACTCGAGGAAGCGCTCGACCGGGTCCGCCTCGCGCCGCAGGTCGACCACACGCGCTCCGCGATCGTCCTCTCCAAGCTGGTCAGTCGCGAGACCGCGTAGCGTCCGGCACATGGGACGGACGGCGACGGCCTGGAGGCGCGTGGGGCCTCCCACACGATCGCGTGCGGCCCGCCGTCTGGTCGCCGCCGCGTCCGGCGCCTACCTGGCGAACTGCCTCTGGGGCACGGCCGTCGCGGTGCGGCTGATCCGGACGAAGAAACTCCGCGTCGTGCACCACGGCCTGTTCGTCGTGACCGCCACGCTCACCGGGGTCGCCGCGACGACGCCCGTGTGGACGCGGGACCGCTCCGCGCTGTTCCTGCTGCCGGCGCTCGTTCCCTTGGCGGTCGCTCCACGCACGAACCCGCGCTCCGGAGCACACTGGAGAGTCGCGGTCGCCGCTGCTCCGTCCTACCTGGGGGCGCTGTTCGCGAGGCGCTGACCGCCACCACGAGACACGAGGGAAGCAGTGGAGCTCTTCGAAGCGATCCGACGGCGGCGCACGACCAACGGGGCGTTCCTGCCCGACCCCGTCTCCGAGGAGCACCAGCGGCTCCTCATGGAACTCGCCGGACGGGCGCCCTCGCAGCTGAACAGCCAGCCGTGGCGGTTCGTGCTCGTCGAGGAGCGCGCCACGATCGACCGCGTCGCCGAGATCAGCGGCCGCTCGATGACCCGGACGATGGCCGCGGGGACGTTCTTCGAGCGGTACAAGCCGTACTTCCGGTTCTCACAGGCCGAGATGGACGAGCGCCGCGACGGGATGCTGTTCGACAAGCTGCCGGCGCCGCTCAAGCCCTTCACGAAGCAGGTGTTCACCAAGCGTGGGCAGCTCCTCATGAACACGCTCCGGGTGCCGCAGAGCCTCGGCGAGGAGAACCGGAAGCTCGTCGCCGGGTCGCCGCTGCTGCTCGGGGTGATGCTCGACCGACACGAGTACCGGAAGGAGGAGCTGTCCGGCTTCTACTCGGTGTTCAGCATGGGGGCGGCGATGGAGAACATCTGGCTCGCCACGACGGAGCTCGGCCTCGGCATCCAGTTCGTGTCGTTCCCGATGGAGACCCCTGGGGCGTGGGCGGAGATCGAGGACCTGCTCCGCGTGCCGGACTCCTTCGAGCTGATGGCCGTCTACCGGATCGGCCACCTGCCGCCGGAGCGCCGTCGTCCCGCGATCGACTGGACCTCGAGCGAGCGGAAGCGTCCGTCGCAGTACGTGTTCCGCGGGACCTGCGACACCCCGCAGCAGGGGTGGGACGACGCGCCGGTGGCGGGGCACATCGCCCCGGAGGCGACCACCTCGTGACCGCGACCACGCCCACCGGGGGCACGCCGCGCCTCCCGGCCGTCGCCCCCGGCCTGCCGGGCCGCCCCTGGATCTCGCAGGACTGGCTCGACGTCGTCTTCGTGCACTGGCGCGTCGACGTGTCGGCGGTGGCCCCGCTGCTGCCGGCCGGAACGCGACCCGACACGATGGCGCTCGACGGGACCGACGACGGCGTGACCACCTGGGTGGGTTTCATCGCGTTCGGGTTCGAGGACACCCGGTTCCCGCCCCTCGGGGCGCTGGGACGGACCGGCTCGATCGGCGACTTCGTCGAGGTGAACGTCCGCGTCTACACGGTCGACGAGCAGGGCCAGCACGGTGTCGTGTTCCTGTCGCTCGACGCCGGCAAGCTGCTGCCGACCCTCGGCGCACGCGTGGCCACCGGGCTGCCCTACTGGTGGGCGGACGCCGAGTCGCGGAGCGGCGACGGCCGCGTCGGGTACGCGATGCGGCGGCACGGTACGCACCTGCGGTCCCTCGTCGACGTGCGGATCGGCGAGGAGCTCGCGGAGCCGACCGCGCTCGAGACGTTCCTGACGGCACGGTGGGGCATGCACGTGCGACGACTCGGTCGGACCCGGTTCTGGCCGAACGAGCACGAGTCGTGGCCGTTGCACCGTGCCTCGGTCGTGTCGTTGCGGGACGACCTGGTCGGGGCCGCCGGGCTGCCGTTCGGGTTGACGGAGCTCGAGCCGGACTCGGTGCTCTACTCGCCGGGGGTCACGACGCGGTTCGGTCGGGGGCGCTGAGCGGGTCGTCGCCCGGCGGCTCCGGTCCCGGTTCTGGTTGACCGCCGACGTCCTCCGCACCGTCGAGGTCGGGGTCCGCCGTCCTCGACGCGGCTCGCCGGTTCAGCACCGCGACGACGACGGCGATCGGGATGACCAGGATGCTCCACCCGATCCACATCGACGCGTGCGCTTCGTCGACGACCGGGACCGTCAACGCCACGACCGCGTACACGGCCGCCACCACAGCGACGGCTGCCGACGCCACCGCACGACCGCGCCGCTCGAACCGCGTCGGGTCGTCCCGCCGCAGCGTGTACAGGCCCGTCGCGGCGACCACGTACCCGATCAGGAGCGTCCGCGCGCCCACCGCGAAGGCGAACACCGCCAACGCGACGCCGACCGCGTTCCACACGACGACCCGGGTGCGATGGAAGCGCCACGCCGCCGCGCGACTCGGGTACCAGTACGTCCGTCGTCCGGCGACCGCGAGCACGACTGCAGCGATCAGCCCCACGACACCGACCGGGATCACCACGGGCAGGGCGGGACGCTGCAGCCAGATGCCGAACGCCACCATCGCCATCGCCCCGACTGCCAGAGCCGTCGGCGGACCCCACCACTGCTCGGGGAGGATCGGCGCCCGGCGGATCCAGCGCGGCTGCGGCTCCGCGTCCGGCTCGGGTTCCACGGGGTCGCCTCGCGTGTCCACGCGACCATCTTGCTCGCCACTGTCCGCAGGCACAGGCCGTCGGGGGACAACGGCTGAGTGGTGCCGCCTCACCCCTGCGTACAACTGGGCCCATGACTCGAGTGGCAGTGGTGACCGGTGGATCCGCAGGACTGGGACGGGCGACCGTGCGCGAACTCGCGGCACGGGGATGGGACGTCGCGGTCCTCGCACGCGGGCGGGACGGTGTCGACGCCGCGGTCGCCGAGGTCGAGGCCGCCGGACGCCGGGGGCTCGCCCTGGTCGCCGACGTGTCCGACCGCGACGCCGTCGAGGCCGCTGCCGACCGGGTCGAGCAGGAGCTCGGGCCGATCGACCTGTGGGTCAACGGGGTGATGGTCGGCGTGTTCGGCCGGTTCCTCGAGACCGCACCAGAGGACTTCGAGCGCGCGCTGCACGTGACCTACCTCGGTTTCGTGAACGGCACCCGCGCCGCGCTCTCGCGGATGGTCCCCCGCGACCGCGGCCAGGTCATCCAGGTCGGGTCGGCGCTCGGCTTCCGGGGCATCCCCCTACAGGCCGCCTACTGCGGTGCGAAGCACGCGATCGTCGGCTTCACCGAGTCGGTCGTCTCCGAGCTCATCGAGCAGGGCAGCCACGTGCAGGTGTCCCGCGTGGACATGCCGGCGCTCAACACGATCCAGTTCCAATGGGTGAAGTCGAAGCTGCCGCACCACCCGCAGCCGGTCGCACCGATCTACCAGCCGGAGGTCGGTGCCCGCGCGATCGCCGCCACCGCCGAACGGCCGCGCCGCCGCACGTGGGTGGGCGAGTCGACGGTCTACACGATCCTCGGCAACCGGATCAGCGGGCGGTTCGCCGACTGGTACGCCGCGAAGACCCTGGTCTCCGGGCAGCAGAACCCGGAGAAGGACGGCCTGGAGCTGCACGACAACCTGTACGAGCCGGTGCCGGGCGACCACGGCGCGCACGGGGTGTTCGACGAGTCGGCGCACGCCTGGTCGCCGCAGACCTGGTGGGTGGAGCACCGTCGGCTCGGCAACGGGCTGCTCGGGGCGGTCGTCGGCGCGGCCGGGGCCGTGGGCGCCGTGGCACTCGCGGCGGGACGTCGGCGATGAGCCGGGGTGCGCGCGGCGGCCGGATCACCAGTCGTCGCCGCCTGGTCGAGGTCGCCCGCCTCGGGCTGGGCGTCTGGCACCTGGCCCGGGCGACCCGGTCGGACGACCCGCACGGGGTGCTCGACCGGGTGCTCGGCGTGCGGCAGTTCACGCAGGCCGCCCTGGTGCTCCGCGCCGGCACTGCCGAGGCGCACACCCTCAGCGCCGTCGTCGACGCGGTGCACGGCGCGACCATGGTGCCGCTCGCCCTCGACCCGACACGGCGGCGGTTCGCCGTCGGGCAGGCCTGGATCGCGCTGGCGCTCACCGTGGCCGAGGTGTCGGCGGTCGGACGCGGTCGCCGCGCCTGACACCGAGGAGCGCCCTGTCGGGGGTCGTCGGTAGCGTCCGGACATGGCCACCACCTACTCCGTCGCCTCGTCCCTCGACGGCTTCGTCGCCGCCCCCGGTGACGACCTCGACTGGCTCCTGCAGTTCGGGTTCGAACCCTTCCAAGAGCACCACGACGCCTTCTTCGCCGGCGTCGGCGCGATCGTGATGGGGTCGACCACGTACGAGTGGCTCCTGGCGAACGACGACACCTGGGCGTACCCGACGGTGCCCACCTGGGTCTTCACCTCGCGCGAGCTGCCCGTGCCGGACGGTGCCGAGGTGCACTTCGTCGCCGGGACGGTCACGGACCACCAGCCGACGCTCGAGCGCGCCGCCGGTGACCGCGACGTCTGGGTCGTCGGCGGCGGGCTCCTCGCCGCCCAGTACCAGGCGGCCGGCCTGCTCGACGAACTCCGCGTGACGGTGATGCCGATCGCGCTCGGAGCCGGCGCACCCCTGCTGCCGGTGGCCGCACCGACGGCAGTGTTCGAGCTCGTCGGGCTGACCCCGTTCAGCGGCGGCGCCGTCGAGCTGCACTACCGATCTGCGCACGCACGGACGTGATCCCGGACACCGCGGCGTAGCGTCCACGGCATGAGCGACAAGGAACAGACCGAGCCCGTCATGGACGGCGCCACCGACGCGACGAACCACGAGAAGCTGCGCGGACTCATCGAACAGGTCGACCACGACCACCACGGCGAGGGCGCCGGCGCGATCGCCGACCACCTGCGTGACCGGATGGACGAGACCGGCGTCGAGGACGAGGATGCGGGGGACGCGCAGGACTGACCCGCCCGGTCCGCCCCGGGCCCGACGACGGCGGCGTCCGGGACGCACCGTTCACGCGACGAGCACGGCTCACGCGACGTGCACGGTTCACGCGAGGTGCTCGCGGAACGTGCGCAGTGCCTCCAGGTCGTCAGCGTCGAGTCCGGAGCGGCCCACGAAGCGGTCCACGTCGAACCCGTCGAGCGCGCCGCGGAACGCACCTTCGACCGTGGTGCCGTGTTCGGCACACAGGGCCTCGATCTTCCCCTCGTTCGGCGGCACCCCGATCGAGGCGAGCAGCGCCGGTGCGTTCTCGACCGTGACGAGGTGGTCCGCGACGACCGCCTCGGGCTCGACGCCCGCGATGGTCAGGAGCGCGAGCGCCACGATCCCGGTGCGGTCCCGCCCGCCGGCGCAGTGGAACAGGACGCCGCCGGGCTCGGCGCGCGCGATCGCCCGCAGCGCCTCGCCGGTGCGCTCAGGCAGTTCGTCGAGGTGCGGCCCGTAGTACAGGGGTGTCCCGACCAGGCCGGTCTCCCAGTACGCCGACCAGAACGACGGCGCGGCGTCGAGTCCGTCGTGGTCGACGACGACGGTGGTCAGCCAGTCCGGACGGACGCCGGTGTCCTTCGCGGTCTCGGACGGAGCACGCAGGTCGACGATGGTGCGGATGCCCGCGTCGAACAGCGCCTGCCATCCGGCGGCCGTCAGCCGGTCGACGCCCTCGGACCGGAAGAGCCGACCCGACGGGGTCGTCCCGCCGCGCCAGAGCGGCAGCCCACCCAGGTCACGGCCGTTGTGCAGCCCCTCGGCGTGCAGGGTGCGCGGGTCAGACACGGAGCTCCGTGAAGTCGGGGTCGAGGTCGCCGAAGCGGTGCGCCGTCAGGGACACTGACTGCTCTCGGAGGAACGGCAGCATCTCGATGATGCCGGCCTCGACCACGGGGGCGTCGTGGATCGCCACGTCGACGCTCGCGCCGAGGGCCTCCTCGAGCGCGAGCGGGTCGCCGCCGACCAGGCGGATCCGGGCACCCGGTCCACCGAAGGCCGTGTGGGACGGGCGTTCCTGCCCCTGCGAGAGCACGGCTTCGATGGCGTCCTGCGGTTCCTCGTCCCCGGTCGACCACGACTCGCGGAACACGGCCCCGGACGCCGCGCGCCGCAGGAACTCGTCGTCGGACTCGACCAGGCTGTCGACGACGTGCAGCGGTGACCGACTCGACGCGAGCAACTGCGTGAGGGGGCCGGGGAGCGGGCTGGCACTGCTCAGCAGGACGTGGGCACGGGCCGAGGTCGCGGCGACGAGCACCCGGACGAGGTCGCCGATCGGTGCGCCCTCGGCCTGCCGGACGATCACGGACTGCGGCCGCCACCGCACCACGTTCCGCTGCACGACGAGCGCGGACGGATCGTGCGCGACGCCGAACTCGGTCGCCTGCGCGCGCACGTCGCTGAGCGCCCCTGCTCGGACCTGGTCGAACTCCTCGAACGACAGGCCGCTGCGGGCCGCCTCGATGACGGCGGTGACCCGCGGCGGCAGCCCGTGCAGCTGGATGCTCTTGTGGACGGTCCGTGGAACGGGGACCCATCGGCCGAGCGTCGCCACGTACATCGACCCGCCGGGCTTCGTTCCGGTGCCGACGGCGGAGCGCTTCCAGCCGCCGAACGGCTGCCGCCCGACGACCGCACCGGTGGTGCCGCGGTTGACGAACAGGTTGCCGGCCTGCACCCCGGCGAGCCACTCCGCGACCTCGTCGGCGTCGAGCGAGTGGATGCCCGCCGCGAGTCCGTAGTCGGTCCCGTTCTGGATCGCGAGCGCCTGCTCGAGGGTCTCCGCGCGCATGATGCCGAGGACCGGGCCGGCGTACTCGGTCTGGTGGAAGTCGCTGCCGGGGCGCACGCCGTCGCGGATGCCCGGCGACCACAACCGCCCCGAGTCGTCGAGGGGCACCGGCTGCACGAGCCAGGACTCCCCCGGGCCGAGCTCGGTGAGCCCGACACGGAGCGTGGCCGACGGCTCGGCGATCACCGGTCCGACCTGGGCGGTCGGGTCGTCCGGCCACGCGACCCGGAGTGTGCGGGTGGCGTCGACCAGCTGGCGACGGAAGCGTTCGCTCTCGCCCACGGACCCGACGAGGACCACCAGGGAGGCCGAGGAGCGCTTCTGCCCGGCGTGCCCGAACGCCGACTGCACGACGTCCTGCACGGCGAGGTCGACGTCGGCGCTCGGCGTGACGACGATGGCGTTCTTGCCGCCGGTCTCCGCCGTCAGGGGCAGGCCGGCCCGCCACCAGCGGAACGACCGGGCGGTGTCCGCCGAGCCGGTCAGCAGGACCCGGTCGACGGCCGGGTGCGCGATGAGGTCGCGGCCGAGCTCGTTCTCGTCGAGGTCGACGAGCTGCAGCAGGGAGTGCGGCACCCCGGCGTCCCAGAGCACGTCGGCGAGGAGCGCGCCGCAGCGCTTGGCCTTCGGTGCGGGCTTCAGCACGACCCCGCTGCCGGCGGCGAGCGCGGCGAAGACCCCGCCGGCCGGGATCGCCACGGGGAAGTTCCACGGCGGCACGACCACGGTGAGCCGCGGCGGCACGTACCGGGCCCCGTCGCCGTCCAGCTCGGACAGGCGTCGGGCGCTCTCGGCGGCGTGGTGGGCGAGGTCGACGGCCTCGCTCACCTCGGTGTCGGCCTCGGCGAGCGTCTTGCCGGTCTCGGACGCCATCACCTCGATCAGGTCAGCCCGACGCGTCTCGAGCTCGTGCGCGATGAGGTCGAGGAGCTCGGCCCGGTCCGACGGGTCCTGCCGCCCCCAGTTGACGCCGGCCTGGGCGGTCCGGGCGACGATGCGCTCGAGTGTCGCGCGGTCGGCGGTCTTGGCACCGCGGATGGTCTGCGCGCCGAGCTGCGACCGCGGCACGCGGCGCAGGACGTCGAGTCCCCACGCGCGGTTCGCGGCGATCGCGGGGTCGGTGTCCGGGACGTTCCGGAAGGCGTCGCGGTGCACGGGCTCACCGACGGGTGGGCGGCGGTCCTGCGTCCGGTGGGTGGTCGGCACGGGGTCCGGCGCGTCGAGTGCCTCGACCGAGGCGAGCCACCGACGGCGCTCCCGTTCGAAGACCGTCTCGTCGTGGTCGATCTCGGCGATGCCCGCCATGAAGTTCTCGGGGGCGGCGCTCTCCTGCAGCCGCCGGGCCAGGTAGGCGATCGCGGCGTCGAACTGGTCCGGCTGCACGATCGGTGTGTACAGCAGGACCTGCCCGACGTCGGCGCGCACGGCCTCGGCGTGGGTGGTGGCCATGCCGAGCAGCATCTCGACGTCGACCGCGTCGGTCACCCCGCGGCGCTGGGCGAGCACCCACGCGGTGGCGAGGTCGAACAGGTTGTGCCCGGCGACGCCGATCCGGACCGCGTCGGTGCGCTCCGGCGTGAGGGCGGCGTCGAGCATCCGGAGGTACGCGGTGTCGGTCTCGTGCTTGGAGCCCCACGTCGCCAACGGCCACTCGTGCAGGATCGCGTCGACCCGTTCCATGGCGAGGTTCGCGCCCTTCACGAGCCGGACCGTGATCGGCGCGCCGCCCCGGGCACGCCGCGCCTGCGCCCACGAGGTCAAGGACTCCAGCGCTCCGGCCGAGTCGGGCAGGTACGCCTGCAGCGCGATGCCGGCCCGGAGCCCGGTGAACTCGTCGCGGTCGAGCAGCGTCCGGAACACGGCGAGCGTGACGTCGAGGTCGCGGTACTCCTCGACGTCGAGGGTGATGGACTTCGGCGTGGGGCTCGACGCCGCCGTCCGGTACAGCGGCACGAGCCGGTCCACCGCGCGCTCGACCGTCTCGTCGAAGGCCCACATCGACATCTGCGGCACGACCGAGCTCACCCGGATCGAGACGTGGTCGACGTCGTCGCGGGCCAGGAGCTCCATCGTGCCCTGCAGCCGCCGGTCGCTCTCGGCGCTGCCCAGGACCGCTTCGCCGAGCAGGGTCACGTTCAGCCGCGTGCCCGGTCCGGCGAGCTTCGCGAGCGCGGGCCCGAGCTTCGCGGGGGTCGCGTCGACGACGAGGTGCCCGGTCATCCGGCGCAGGATCTTCCGCGCCGTCGGCACGACCGCCCACGGCGCCATGGTCGCGAACCCACCGCCGAAGGTCACCGCACCGCGGAGGTACCAGGCGAGGACGTCCGGGACGTCCTGGCCGACCTTCTCGAGGTTGCGGGCCGCGACCCGGGGGTCCTCGGGGCGGATCACCTTGTCGACGAACCCGCGCGTGAAGTCGAGTCCCTGCTCGTCGCGGAGCACCGCCGCGAGCCGGGCGGCGCCGGGCTCCGGCTTGGACGCGGCGGACGCCGCCGTCCACCGGCGCACGAGGGCGACGGCGTCGTCGGTGCAGTCCTGCAGTCGGGCGCTCGGCATGCTCCGATCGTATGCCGAGCCCCCGACCCCACCTCGGAGTCAGCCGTGCGCGCCCCGAGCATCATCCGGACGGATGATCCTCCCCGCGACCGGGTCCGGAGGTGGATACGCTGGCGCAATGTCGAACGCGGGCGCCGAAGGCCACGACTGGGCCACGTGGGACGCCTACCACGACGTCTGGCGGCGGCTCGACCGCGCGCTCGACCACGCCGTCCAGCAGGGTGCGGGGATCTCGATCCCGGAGTTCGAGATCCTGATCGGCCTGCACCGCGACCCGGAGCACCGCCTGCGGGTGCGCGACATCGCCGCCGGCATCGGCTGGGAGAAGTCCCGGGTCAGTCACCAGGTGACGCGGATGGTGGCACGCGGGCTCGTGGAACGCGCGGACTGTCCGACGGACGGGCGCGGCAGCTGGGTGGTGATGACGCCGGACGGGCGTCGTGCGGTCCTCTCCGGGATCCGCGCGCACACGGGTGCGCTCGAGGACCTGTTCTGGAGGCCCGTGGGGACCGACGCCGAGACGCTGCGGTCCGTCTCCGCGCGCGTCCAGGACGCCATCGGCCCCGACCCGGACCCGCCGCAGTCGCCGGGGTCCCCCGACCGCGACTAGAGGTCGACCGCCGCGAGGGCGTCGTCCTGCCCGCGGAGGCGGACCTGCACGCTCGCGATGTCCGTCCGCGGGACGTCGGTGGACGCGGACAGCCCCTTCGCGTCGGCGCCGGCCGCGGTCCAGGACGCCACGGTCTGCGTGGTGCCGTCGGTGCGGACCACCACGAGGTCGTACATCACGGACCCGTCGGCGCTCCACGTCCTGCCGCCGTACGAGCACCCCCAGTCGAACCGGGTCCCCCACGACTCCCCGCTGACGGCGAGGTCGACGTCGAGCCCCTGCGCGCCGGTCATCGCGTACCGGTCGGCGTCGGACCGTGCCGTGGCGGCCGGACCGGCCTGGACGGACCCACGATCGGCAGCGGTCCCGACGGCGAGACCGCCGAGGACGGCGGCGACGACCGCGAGCCCCGCGGTGGCGGCGACCCAGACCCGGCGACTGCGGCGACGGTGGCGGACGCGGTGCGCGACGGAGGCGAGGGTGCTCTCGGAACGCACGTCGCGCCTCCCGTCCGGTTCCGCGATCTCGATCGCCTGGTCGGCCGGGAGCTTCCCGAGCAGGCCGGGCAGGCCGACCAGCTCGGCGACCGCGGCGGCGCAGCGGTCGCACGTCTCCAGGTGCCGCTCGTACTCGAGTCGTTCGTCGGGTGGGAGGGACCCGAGGACGTAGGCCGCGTCCCACTCGGCGTACCGGTCGTCGCTCATCGGGTCACGCCTCGTTCCTGCAGTGCGAGCCGGAGGGCCCGCAGTCCGTAGTGCAACCGCGACTTGGCGGTGCCCTCCGGGATGTCGTGTCGTCGTGCGATCTCGGGCACGGTGTGGCCGAGCCAGTACGCGTCCACCACCACCCGGCGGTGGTCCGGGGTCAGCGACGCGAGGGCGTCCGCGACCACGATCCGGTCCAGCACGGCGTCCGTGCGGTCCGCCTCGACCCGGTCGACGGGCTGGTCGGTGCCGTGCTCACGGCGGTTGCGGGCGGACCGCGCGTCGTCGACCACCAGGTTCCGCGCGACCGTGAAGAGCCAGGCGCGGGCGCTGTCCGGCGCGCGTTCCAGCACGGCCGGTCGCTGCCACGCACGGACCATCGTCTCCTGGACGACGTCCTCGACGATCGAGCCGTCCCGCGTGAGGTGCCGGACGTAGCGCGTGAGCGCGTCGCCGTGCTCGCGGTACAGCGTCGCGAGCAGCTCGTCGGCGGACCGGCTCGTCACGGTCACTTGCCGAGGTCGAGGGAGAACTCGACCGCGCCCTTCCCGTCCACGGTGACGAACCCGAGCGAGGGTGCCTTGACGCCGTAGTCGGCGAAGGTGATCGGCACGGTGCCGGCGACCTGCACGGTGCCGCCCGTACCGACCGCGACCTGGGCCTCGGCCGTCACGGGCCGCTCGACGCCGTGCAGGTCCATCGTGCCGGTGAGGGTGACGTCCTGCGTCGAGCCGTCGAGGGCCCGGCTGACGTCCACGGGCTTCGTGAGCTCGAACGTGGCCGTGGGGTACCGGTCGGTCTGCAGCGCCGTGGAGCGGAAGTAGGCGTCGCGGGCGGACTCGGGGGTGCTGATCTTCCCGACCTGCACCGTGACGGTCGCCGTGGTGAGGGAGCCGCCGTCGACCACGGCGGTACCCGTCACGTCCTTCGTGCGTCCGACCACGTTCACATCATTGCCCTGCAGGACCTCGTGCACCCGGTACCCGGCGAACGACGTCCCCCGGCTGGTCCAGGTGCCGTCGGCGTCCGCGGGCGCGAGGGTCGCGGACGAGGTGGGCGAGAGGGTCGGTGCCGCGGCGGCCTGGCCGTTCACGGTGTTCGCGTAGATGACCGGCCCGGCGACGGCAGCGGCGGCCGCGACGACCACGACGCCGGTGGAGATGCCGATGATGACCTTGGTGCGAGTGCGGAGTCCCATACCCCGACGACGAGGTGGGGGTGCGGATCGTTCAACGGGGCGCGCGGTCCGATCCGGGAACGACGAACGGCGCCGCCCCGTTGCCGGGGTGGCGCCGTGTCGTCGGACGGGTGTTACTTGATCTTGGCGGTGATGGTCGCGACGCCCACGAGGAGGTTGGCCTTGACGGCGTCGGTCTTGAAGGTGCTGTTGAGCAGCTTCGCGGCGTCCGCGGAGACGTGCACCGTGGTGCCGGTCAGGATCGCGTTGTCGCCCTCGAGCTGCAGCGGCTTGAGCGTGCCACCGTGCAGGGAGAACAGGTACGCGTTCGCGACGGCGACCTTGCCGTTGACCAGGACGTCACCGTAGAGCTTCGACGAACCCGGGTTCACCACGAAGTTCTCCAGCGTCACCGTCGTGTCACCGGCGGAGAGGGTCAGCCCCGAGTCGTCGTGGTTCAGCAGGCCCTGCACGTACGGACGGTAGTTGCCGTCCGGGGACCAGTACGTCACCGAACCCGACGTGATCGGGAACGACACCGAACCATCGGCGAGCTTGGCGTTGCCGGACACACCCGGGGTCAGCTTCAACGCGGTCAGCGCGTCCGTGAAGCCCGAGTCGAGCTTCACCGCGGTGTCGCCACCGAGGACCTCGGGGACCGAGGCGACGGGGCCGGGGATCTTCGACGAGCTGGACGACACGGTGTGCACGGAGCCGTCGGCCTGCGCGGCCGAGACACCGAACGCTGCACCACCGAGCACGAGCGCGCCGGTCGTGGCGAGGGTGATCGAGGTCTTGAGTGACTTGCGCATGAGGTTCATTCCTTTTCTGTGTCGCGCTCGGCGCGATTTCCCTGTGGACACGCCGAACACACCCCGTGCGAGGGTGGAGAACCAGCAACGTGCGGCTGGTGAGCGCTCCGGGTGTTTCCCGGTTGATGCAGGTGATTCGGCGCCCCTCGGGAAAGGGTTTGGAGCAGTTCGCCGTCGTTACCGTTCTGTGACCGAACCGGGGGACGGAGCCTCGTGACAAGCTCGTGGGATGCAGCACCAGCAGTCCGTCCTCATCGCCGGGTGCGGCGATCTCGGCACCGAGACCGGCCTCCGGTTCGCCGCGCAGGGGTACGCCGTCACCGGGCTCCGCCGGAACGCCGACCGGATCCCGGCGCCGATCGTCGGGCGGAGCACCGACCTGCGGCGCGAGGTCCCCGAGGTCGCCCCGGACACCGCCGTGGTCGTCGTGGCGTTCGCCGCCGGCAGCCGCGACGTCGACGAGTACCGCGCCACCTACGTCGACGGGCTCCGCAACGTGCTGGACGGCATCGACGCCTCCGCCGCCGATCCCCGCCTGCTCGTCGTGTCGTCCACGGCGGTCTACGACGTCGACGACGGCAGCGTGGTCACCGAGGAGACGCCGGCCCGCGGTGGGACCCCGACCGCGGCGGTCCTGGTCGAGGCCGAGGCACTGCTGCGCGAACGCGCCCCCGGTGCGGTGCTCGTCCGGCTGTCCGGCATCTACGGGCCCGGTCGCGAACGGCTCGTCGACCAGGTCCGTTCCGGAGCCGCTCGGCTGGCGCCGGGGACGTCGCCGCACACGAACCGGATCCACCGCGACGACGCCGCCGCCGCCCTCGTGCACCTGGCGGGCGTCGCGGACCCGGCCCCCACGTACCTCGGCACCGACGACGAGCCCGCTCGGCTCGACGACGTGCTGCGGTTCCTGGCTGCCGAGCTCGGCCTGCCGGAGCCGGCACGGGGCGAGGGCGGCGGGCGCCAGGCCGGTGGGGACAAGCGGCTCACGAACGCCCTGCTCCGCTCCACCGGCTGGACACCGGCGTACCCGACGTTCCGCGAGGGCTACCGCGCGGTCCTCGCCGGCGCCGGCACGCGCCACTGACGAGCCGCGCGGCCCCGGCTCGGGTGGCGACCTAGTGGTGGCGGTGGTCCTGGATCGTCATCCGCGGCCCGAACGACGGCTTCCGGAAGCCGGACCCGCCGATGAGCCGCACGATCCGCTCGCGGTGGCCACGCCACGGTTCGAGCAGCTCGAGCATCCCGTCGTCGTCGACCGGGCCACCCGTGAGCGCCCACCCGACCAGGGCCGGCACGTGGTAGTCGCCGACGCTCGGGGCGTCCGGGTCGCCGTGCGCACGCTGCGCGGTCTCGGCAGCCGTCCACTTGCCGATGCCCGGCACCGACTGCAACCGCGAGGACACGACGGAGCCGCCGCGGCCGAGCGACAGTGTCCGTTCGAGCGCGGGCGCGACACGCACCGCCCGCATCACCGTCGCCGAGCGCCCGGGCTCGATGCCGGCCCGGTGCCACTCCCAGCTCGGGATCGCCGCCCAGCCCGCGACGGTCGGCGGGACGTACATGTCGACGGGCGCGGGACCCGGAGCCGGGGTGCCGTACCGGCGGAGCAGGTACCGCCACGCGCGCCAGGCCTGCCGTGAGGTGACCTTCTGCTCCATGATCGCGGGCACGAGCATCGCGAACACGCTGTTCGTCCGCAGCAGCCGCAGTCCGGGCTGCCGGTGCCGGGCCGCCGCCAGGAACGCGTGCCCGGAGACGTCGAGGTCGGACCAGTCGTCGCCGCGGCCGAGCAGGTCGGGCGCGTGCTCCACGGCCCAGTCCGCGCCGTCGCCCCACGCCGCCACCCGGATGCCGTCCGTCACCCGGCGGACCAGCACCGAGGCGGGGCCGGCCGGTGTGCGCAGGGCGAGCCAGATGTCGGAGCCGACCACCCGGAACGCCGGGTCGCCGGAGCCGCGCTGCAGGGGCCGGAGGGTCGCTGCCACGTCCACCGTGCCTCCAGGCCGGTACACGGTCTCGACCGGACGGCCGTCGGCGGGCGGCGTCGGCGACGAGGCGGAGGCGAGCAGGGACACACCGGGATGGTAATGCGCAACCACCGTCAGTCATGATGGGGCTGTCCCACCACCACCCGACGACGGAGTTCCCATGCGCATCGGCATCCTCACCTCCGGAGGCGACTGCCCCGGCCTGAACGCGGTCATCCGCGCGATCGTGCTGAAGGGCATCGCGATCTACGGCCACGACTTCGTCGGGTTCCGCGACGGCTGGCGCGGCGTGGTCGACGGCGACATCGTCCCCCTCGGCCGGAAGGACATCCAGGGCATCGCGAAGCAGGGCGGCACGATCCTCGGGACGAGCCGCACGAACCCGTTCGAGGGACCGAACGGCGGCGTCGAGAACATCTCCAAGACGCTCGAGCGGCACGGCATCGACGCCATCGTCGCGATCGGCGGCGAGGGCACTCTGGCCGCCGCGAAGCGCCTCACCGACGCGGGCCTGCAGATCGTCGGCGTCCCGAAGACCGTCGACAACGACCTCGGCGCGACCGACTACACGTTCGGGTTCGACACGGCCGTCGCGATCGCGACCGAGGCGATGGACCGACTCCGCACCACGGGTGAGTCGCACTCGCGCTGCATGGTCGCCGAGGTGATGGGCCGGCACGTCGGCTGGATCGCCCTGCACTCCGGCATGGCCGCGGGGGCGCACGCGATCCTCATCCCGGAGCAGAAGACGAGCATGGAGCAGATCGCGAGCTGGGTCCGTGCGGCCTACGACCGCGGCCGGGCACCGCTCGTCGTGGTGGCCGAGGGCTTCGTCCCCGACCACGAGGACAACGCGCACACGGAGCGCGGGCTCGACGCCTTCGGTCGGCCGCGACTCGGTGGCATCGGCGAGCGCCTCGCGCCGCTCATCGAGGAGATGACGGGCATCGAGACGCGTGCCACCACCCTCGGGCACATCCAGCGCGGCGGGACCCCGACGGCGTACGACCGCGTGCTCTCGACGCGGCTCGGCCTGGCGGCCATCGACGCGGTCATCGAGGAACGGTGGGGACGGATGGTCGCGCTGAAGGGGACGGACATCGTGCACGTGTCGTTCGACGAGGCGCTCGGCGAGCTGAAGACCGTGCCGCAGGCGCGGTACGACGAGGCCGCCATCATGTTCGGATAGGCCTGGCCGGGGCGGGCGGCAGCCTGGAGGCGCGGGTAGCGTCCGACGCGTGACCCGCGCAGTCCTCGTCTCCAGTTCCACCGCCCCCACCCTCACCGAGATCGACGTCATGGATCCCGGTGAGGGTGAGGCGCTCGTCGACGTCGCGTACTCGAGCGTCAACTACAAGGACGGGCTCGCCTTGGCGGGCGACCCCGGCGTCGCACGGGTCGACCCGCTGGTCCCCGGCATCGACGTCATCGGGACCGTGGCCGCGCTCGGCCCGGGGGTGCACGACGTGCGCATCGGCGACCGGGTGACGCTCAACGGCGCCGGACTGGGCGAGACCCGGCACGGCGGGTGGGCCGCACACGCAGTGGTGCCGTCCGACGCGCTCGTGGTGCTCCCCGAGTCGGTGCACGAGGACTTCGCCGCCGCGATCGGCACCGCCGGCTTCACCGCGGCGTTGAGCGTGCTGGCACTCTCGCGCTTCGTCGAGCCGGGCGACGGACCCGTGCTGGTGACCGGGTCGTCCGGCGGCGTCGGTTCGGTCGCGATCCCCCTGCTCGCCGGCCGCGGCTACCGGGTGACCGCGTCCACCGGCCGGACCGCGAACGCCGAGTCGCTCCGGGCCCTCGGGGCGACGGAGGTCGTGGACCGCTCGACCTTCGCCGAGCACGGGAAGCCGATGCAGAAGGCGACGTGGGCGGGAGCGGTGGACAGCGTCGGCGGTGCGACCCTGGCGAACGTCCTCGCGTCGACCCGGTGGGGTGGTGCCGTCACGGCGTGCGGGCTGGCGCAGGACGTGCAGCTCCCGACCACGGTCCTGCCGTTCATCCTGCGCGGGGTGTCGCTGCTCGGCATCAACTCGGTGGACGCCCCACTGGACCTCCGCCGTCGGGCGTGGGATCTGCTCGCCGCCGAACTCGACCCGGCCCTGCTCACCGCAGTGACGCGCACGGTGGGACTCGCGGAGGCGATCGCGCTCGGCCCGGAGATCGTCGCCGGTCGGGTGCACGGACGGACGATCGTCGACACGTCCAGGTGATGTACTGATGTTCTGTTATTCCACAAGCGCTTGCATATTGACACGTTAGGGTTGGAATTCCGCACGTCCGACTTGTGAGGAGCACTGCATGCCGGTCCCGAAGTCCACCGTCGAGAACTCCCCCCGGAAACTGCTGCGCGACGTCGTCTACGACAAGATGCTCGCCGCCCTCCGTGACGGCACCCTGCAGCACGGCGAACGGCTGAACGACGACGAGCTCGTGCAGTGGCTCGGCGTCAGTCGCACCCCCATCCGCGAGGCGATCGCCAAGCTCGTCGACATCGGCCTCGTCGAGATGGAGGCGAACCGGTACACCCGCGTCGCCACCCCGACCCTCGACGACTGGGTCACCGCCACCCGCGCCATGACCGGCTTCTTCGAGCTCAGCCTGCGCTGGGGCGTCCCCGAGTACAGCGACGCCGACGTCGCCGCGCTCGAGAAGCTCCTCGACCGCGCCGACGGGCTGCGCCGGGTCCGTGACTACGGGTTCAGCGGGGCCGTGACCGAGATCATCGAGTTCGCCATCGCCCACTCCGGCAACCCGCTCGTGCAGGTCGCCGCCGAGGGAGCACTCGAGCGCGTGCGCTTCACGCTCAACCCGACGCCCGCGTTCGAGCAGTACGAGTCGGAGGCGTTCTTCTCGATCCTCCGCGAGGCACTCGGCGAGCGCGACGGCGAGACCGCCGCCGAGGCCGGCCGCGCACTCACCCGGAACTTCGAGCAGCACATCGAGGCCGTCCGCGCCGCACGGAGCTGACCCGGTGAGCGGGTCCGGGGCCGAGCACTGGGAGGGCGGCTGGGGTCCGTCCTTCGAGCCCGCAGCCCGAGCGGTCCTCGGGGCGCTCCGCAGCGGCGACCTGGTCGAGGGCGCCCCGTACGACACCGTGGCGCTCGCGGGGCGCTTCGACGTCTCGCTCCCCACCGTGCGACGCGCGCTCGACCGACTCGGTGACACCGGGCTGGTCGACGTCGGCGCGGACGACACCGTCCGGTTCACCCGCCTCAGCCGGGCCGAGTGGACTGAGAGCAGCCAGCAGCTCCTCGCCTGGCTGGAGAGCGCCGTCCGCACCGCCGTGCCGGTCCTCGACGACGCCGGCGTCAAGCGGTACCGCTCCCTCGTGACCACCGCCCGCACGGCCGCCGCCCACCGCGACCCCGCGCTCGACCCGGCCTTCTTCGACACGGTCCGTTTCTGGGCGGGAGCCACGCCGAACCGCCTGATGGCCCGGCAGCTCACGCGCTCGCTCGAGCGCCTCCGGTTCGGCCCCGGCGTGGTCGTGCCCTGGACGGTGTGGGACTCGGAGGGGTGGTTCGCCGGGTCCCTCCGCGCGGCGATCGACCGCGATGCCGACGCTGCCTCCCGTGCCGTGCACACGCTCGCCCGGCTCTGGGACGGGTACCTCGCGACCGCCGACGTCGAGTGGACGGTCGAGGACACCGGCCGCGCACCGACCTGGGGCCGCTGGGACCGCGACGACCTCTGGTACGACGTGCTCGGAGCGGTGCGGGACGGCACGTTCACCCGCTCGAAGACCTACGGCGTCCGCGAGGTCGCGGCGCGCTTCCGGACGTCACCGACCGAGCTGCGACCCGTGCTCCGACGACTCGAACTCCTCGGACTCGTCGCCAGCGAAGACTCGGACGAACACGCCACCGTGCGGATCACCGACCCGGACGTGCACGACTGGATCGAGGCCGAACAGTCCCTGCAGGCGATCCACGAGGCCTGCGCGCGCTGGGCGATCCCGGTGCTCGACGAAGACGCCCGGACGACCCTCGACGCGCTGGTCCAGCGGGCGCACCGCGAGTCCATCACCCGCGACTACGCCTTCACCGCCACCATGCTCGGGTTCACGCAGTTCTACGCCGCGCACGTGCCGAACCGGTACCTCCGCGCGTCCGCCGGGCTCACGATCGGGCGCCTCGCGTACATCCTCGAGCACCCGCCGCAGTTCCGGCAGTGGGACGTCGAGGGGTACCTCGCCGCCGTCCGCACAGCCGCCGCGGACCGGACGCCGGCCAGCGCGGTCGCGGTCGGCCACGGGCTCGACCGGCAGATCGAGTCGCACATCGCCGACGTGGCCGCCCGGTACGAGAGCATGGAACCGTGAACGACGTCCTGATCAGCGCCACCGGCGTCCGGGTGACCCGGTCCGGCCGAAACCTCCTGCACGACATCGACCTGACGGTGCGGCGCGGGGAGCACTGGGCGCTCCTCGGCCCGAACGGCGCAGGCAAGTCGACGCTGCTCGCGGTCCTCGGCGCGAACGGCCACCCGACCGCCGGCGAGGTCGAGGTGCTCGGACGGCGACTCGGGCGCGTCGACGTCCGGGAGCTCCGCACGCACATCGGGCACGTCGACCCGCGGCACCGGATGCTCTCGCCCCTCACGGTGCTCGAGACGGTGCTGACCGGGCTGACCGGCACCACCGACCTCATGATGCGGTGGGAGCCCACGGCCGCGCAGATCGCCAGTGCGGAGCGGCACATCGCCGACGTCGGACTGCACCCCCGCCGGGACGCCCGGTGGCCGGTCCTGTCGCAGGGCGAGCGGGGTCGCGCCCTCATCGCCCGGGCGCTCATGTCCGAGCCGCAGCTGCTCCTGCTCGACGAGCCGGCGACCGGGCTGGACGTCGCCGCGCGGGAACACCTGCTCGAGACGGTCGACGCGCTCCGGCACCGACACCCGGAACTCGGCAGCGTGATGGTCACGCACCACCTCGAGGACCTGCCCGCCTCCACCTCGCACGCGATGCTCCTGCGCGACGGGGCAGCCGTCGCCCAGGGCACCTCGGACGAGGTCATCACGTCGTCGGCCGTGTCCCACGCGTTCGACTTCCCGCTCGCGATCCTGCGTGCGGAGGGCCGCTGGGCCGCACGCCGCGCGTCCTAGCCGACCCGCGCCTCCCGGCCCGCGCGTCCCGGTCTCGACCGTTCTCCACAGGTTGCAGAAGGCGACTTCTGTACGACCCCTCAGGGGGGCTATCCTCGCCGCGTGACCGAAGCGGAGACCACCGAGACCGGAACGACCGACGTGCGTCGTCTCCGTGCCTTCCACCAGGTCCTCGTCAACACGGCGGTCGCCAACGTCACCACGAGCTTCCTGTGGTTCGGGCTGACGTTCTGGGCCTACCTCGAGACACGGTCCGTGCTGGCCACCGGCATCATCGGCGGCACGTACATGCTGTTCGTCGCGTTCTTCGGGATCCTCTTCGGCTCCATCGTGGACCGGCACCGCAAGCACCGCGCGATGGTGCTCTCCGGCGTGATCACCCTCGTCGCGTTCTCCGTCGCCGCGGTCGTCTACCTCGCAGCCGGGCAGGATGACGTCGCCGACCTCGGACGCCCCTGGTTCTGGGTGTTCGCCGCCGTGGTGCTCGCCGGTTCCGTCGTCGAGAACCTGCGCAACGTCGCGCTGTCGACCACGGTCACGCTGCTCGTGCCGGTGGAACGGCACGCCAACGCGAACGGCCTGGTCGGCACCGTGCAGGGCGTCGCGTTCATCGTCACGAGCGTGTTCTCCGGGCTCGCCATCGGCCTGCTCGGCATGGGTGGCACGCTCGTCATCGCCCTCGTCCTGACCGCCGCGGCGTTCGTGCACCTGCTGACGATCCGGATCCCCGAGGCCGAGCCGGTGCGGGAACCCGGGCGGGTGCGGGTGTTCGACCTCGCCGGCAGTCTGCGCACCGTCCGGGCCGTTCCCGCCCTGTTCGCGCTGATCGTGTTCTCGTCGTTCAACAACCTCATCGGCGGGGTCTACATGGCGCTGATGGACCCGTACGGCCTGACGCTCTTCTCGGTCGAGGTGTGGGGCATCGTGTTCGGCGTCGCATCGACGGGGTTCATCGTCGGCGGGCTGCTCATCGCGAAGTTCGGGCTCGGGCGGAACCCGATCCGCACCATGTTGATGCTCGTGATGGTGATGGGTGCCCTCGGCAGCCTGTTCACCGTCCGCGAGTGGTGGTGGCTCTACGCCGTCGGCATCTTCCTCTACCTCGTGCTCATCCCCGCGGTCGAGGCGGCGGAGCAGACGGTCATCCAGAAGGTCGTGCCGTTCGAACGCCAGGGCCGTGCGTTCGGGTTCGCCCAGGCGTTCGAGTCGGCGGCGGCTCCGATCACCGCGTTCCTCATCGCGCCGCTCGCCGAGTTCTGGATCATCCCGACGCTCCGTTCCGACTCCGGGGCAGCCGCGTGGGAGCCCCTGCTCGGCACCGGCGAGGCGCGGGGCATCGCCGTGGTGTTCTTCTTCGCCGGGCTCGTGATGATCGTCGCGGCGGCGCTGGCGTTCGCGAGCCGGTCCTACCGCACGCTGTCGCGGGAGTACGGCACGGCCGTCCCGTCGGAGCCCGCTGCCGTCTGATCCGCGGGCGGCCGGACGCCCGCCGGACAGCCGGACGCCAGCGCGCCCGCCGGACGCCAGCGCGCCCGCCGGACGCCAGGGGCGCGGCGTCGGCTGCCCGGAGCCCGGGAACCTGGTTGAATGGCGCGCCAGGTGTCCGCGGCGCGTGTCGGGGGAGGGCTCCGGCACCGCACACCGGTGCCTCGCCGCGGACCGCAACGAGGGGGGACCACCCATGACGAACACGCCGCCGCCGTACCCGAGCCAGGGCGCCGACCAGCAGCCGAACGGACAGCCGAACGGGCAGCAGCCGAACGGGCAGGCCGCACCCGGCCAGCCCCCGTACGGTCAGCCTGGACCCGGCCAGCCCCAGTACGCGCAGCCCGCACCGGGGCAGCAGCCGTACGCGCAGCCCGCACCCGGCCAGCAGCCGTACGCGCAGCCCGCACCCGCCGGCATGCCCTACACCCCGCCGCCCAAGCAGTCCCGCGGCAAGCGCGTGCTCATCAGCATCCTCGGCGTCGTCGTCGCCCTGGTCGTCGCGTTCTTCGTCCGCCAGGCGATCACCGCGGCGTTCGGCGGCTCCACGGAGGACAAGGTCTCGAAGGCCGTCGAGCAGATCCGCGACGAGAGCGACCTGCCGAAGCAGGTCGACTCCGTGACGACGTGGACGGGCATCGAGGCCGAGGGCACCGCGATCCACTACGACTACACGGTGTCGGCGAACGTCGACCCGGCGTCGATCACCACGTCGGCGGTCCGCGACGCCGTGGGCCCGACGCTGTGCTCGACGAAGGAGACCAAGCAGCTCCTCGACGACGGCGTGGACATGCGGTACACCTACGCGTTCGACGACTCGTCGAAGACGCTCGACGTCACCTTCACGAAGGCCGACTGCTCCTGAGTCGCGACGACCCACTGAGCGAGCCGACTGCTCCTGGCCCGGAGGGCTACTCCGTCGCGGCCGCCGCCGCCTTCGCCGCCGCCGGCAGCGCCTCGAGCACCCGGCCGACGGCGCGCTCGTCGTGGGCGGCCGTGACGAACCACGCCTCGAAGACGCTCGGCGGCAGGGTCACCCCGGCGTCGAGCATGGCGTGGAAGAACGGCGCGTACCGGAAGGCATCCTGGGCCCGGACGTCGTCGTAGTTCCGCGGAGCGGTGTCCGTGAAGGCGAACGAGAACAGGTTCCCGGCGTGCTGCACGGTGTGCGCGACGCCTTCGGCCGAGAGCGCCTCGCTCGTCGCGGCGGCGATGGTCGACGCGGTCCGGTCGAGGTGCGCGTAGACGTCGGCGGTCGCGGCCCGGAGCGTCGCGATGCCCGCGGCGACCGCGAGCGGGTTCCCGGACAGCGTGCCGGCCTGGTAGACGGGGCCGAGCGGGGCGAGGAAGTCCATGACCTCGCGGCGACCACCGAGCGCGGCGAGGGGCATGCCGCCGCCGATGACCTTGCCGAACGTGACGAGGTCGGGCTTCCACCCGGCGCCGTCGGGGACGACCTTCGACGCCTCGAGCCCCCACCAGCCGGCGGAACCGACCCGGAACCCGGTGAGGACCTCGTCGACGATGAGCAGCGCCCCGTGCGACTGGGTGATCTGCGCGAGCGTCCGGTTGAAGCCGCGCTCGGGGGCGAGGACGCCCATGTTCGCTGCGGCGGCCTCGACGATGACGGCGGCGATGCGCTCGGAGTGCTCGTCGAAGGCGCGGCGGACGGCGTCGAGGTCGTTGTACGGCAGCACGAGCGTCTGCGCCGCGGTCTCGGCGGTGATGCCGGCACTGCCGGGGAGCGCGAGCGTGGCGACGCCCGAGCCGGCCTCGGCGAGCAGCGAGTCGGAGTGGCCGTGGTAGTGCCCGGCGAACTTCACGAGCAGGTCACGACCGGTGTAGCCACGGGCGAGCCGGATGGCCGTCATCGTCGCCTCGGTGCCGGTGGAGACCATGCGGATCTTCTCGATCGGCCCGTCGCCGTCGACCGAGACCCGCTGCTTCACGAGTTCGGCGAGCTCGGTCTCCCCCGGGGTCGACGCCCCGAACGAGAGCCCGCGCGCGGCGGCCTGCTGCACGGCCTCGACGGTGCCGGGGTGGGCGTGGCCGAGGATCGCGGGACCCCAGGACGCGACGAGGTCGACGTACTCGCGGCCCTCGGCGTCGGTGACGTAGGCGCCCTTCGCCGAGGTGAGGAACCGCGGGGTCCCGCCGACCGACCCGTAGGCGCGGACCGGCGAGTTGACCCCGCCGGGGATGCTGTTCTTCGCCCGGCTGAAGAGCTGGCCGTTCGTGGACGCTGCCGTGGTGGTCATTCGGGGGCCTTCCCGGTCGAGGCGATGCCGGCGACGTCTGCCGTGCTGCCCGAGGTGCGGAGTCCCGCTTCCTCGTTGAGCTTCCGGGCGATGTCGACGGCGAAGTAGGTCAGGATGGCGTCGGCGCCGGCACGCTTGATGCCGACGAGGGCCTCCATCGCGGCGGCGTCCCGGTCGATCCAGCCGTTCTGGGCGGCTGCCGTGATCATCGCGTACTCCCCCGAGATCTGGTAGGCCCACACCGGCACCGGCGAGGTCGCGGCGGCCTCGGCGAGGACGTCGAGGTAGCTCATCGCGGGCTTCACCATGACGACGTCGGCGCCCTCCTCGATGTCGAGCGCGACCTCGCGGAGGCCCTGGCGCCCGTTCGCCGCGTCGATCTGGTAGGTCCGACGGTCGCCCTGCAGCGAGGAGTCGACCGCTTCGCGGAACGGCCCGTAGAACGCGGAGGCGTACTTCGCGGCGTAGGCGAGGAGGGCCGTCCCGCTGTGCCCGGCGCCGTCGAGGGCATCGCGGGCGGCGGCGATCTGGCCGTCCATCATCCCGCTCATGCAGACGAGTTCGGCGCCGGCCTCGGCCTGCACGACGGCCATGTCGCGGTAGCGCAGCAGGGTGGCGTCGTTGTCGACGGAGCCGTCGGCGGCGAGGACACCGCAGTGCCCGTGGTCGGTGAACTCGTCGAGGCACAGGTCGGACTGCACGACGAGCGCGTCCCCGACCTCTTCCTTCGCGATGCGGATGGCGACGTTGAGGATGCCGTCCGGGTCGGTGGCGCCCGACCCGGTGGCGTCCTTCGCGGTCGGGACGCCGAACAGGTTCACGCCGCCCACGCCGACCGCCGCCGCCTCGTTCAGCGCGCGCCGGAACGAGTCGAGCGAGTGCTGCTCGACGCCGGGCATGCTCGAGATCGGGATCGCCGACGTCGCCCCCTCGCGGACGAACATCGGCAGCACGAGTTCGGCCGGGTGCAGCCGGGTCTCGGCGACGAGTCGTCGCATCGCGGGGGTGGCACGGAGCCGACGGGGGCGGACCTGGGGGAAGCGGCCGGTCACGGGTGGCCTTCCTGTTGGGGAGCGGATGGTGCGAGGGTCTCGACGACGGCGTCGAGCAGGGCTTCGGCGGATCGCGTGTGCGCGACCACGTGGACGGGCAGTCCGGCGGCGCGGGCGTCGTCGGCGGTCCCGGGGCCGATGCAGGCCACGATGGTCCGGGGGTCGAGCGGGGCCATCCGGCGCGCCACCTGGCGAGCGACGCTGCCGCTCGTCACGAGCACGGCGTCGGGCGGTGGGTCGAGGGTGATCGGCTCGTCGCCGGTCCCCACGGTACGGTACGCGACGACGTCGTCGACGTCGATCCCACGGGCGACGAGGCCCTCGACGAGCGTGGGGGCGGCGATGTCGGAACGCGGGAACAGGACGGTGCCGGTGGTGTCCGGCAACGCGGCGGCGAGCACCGCCGCGGATGCCTCGGCGGGCACGAGGTCGACGACCCAGCCCGCAGCGCGCGCGGCTCGCGCGGTCGGCTCGCCGACCGCCGCCACCCGCAGGTCGGACGGGAGGCGCGCCACGCGTTCCGCGACGACCCGCACGGCCGTCGCACTGGTCACCACCAACCACCCGTACCCGGCCACGTCGGTCGGGTCACCGGCGTCGGGCGGTGATCCGTGCCTCCCGGCACCGCCCTGGGCGACCAGCCGACGGACCGCGGCGGCGAGGGGCGACGGATCGAGCGGTGCGGCGTCCGTGATGAGCGGGACGACCACGGGGGCGAGCCCGCGGTCCCGTGCCGCCGACGCGACCCGCGCACCCCACGCGCCACCCCGCGGGACGACGACGACCGGAGGTCGTGCGGGTTCCGCGGCGATGGGCGGGCGTGCGGCGGGGCGTGTGGCGGCGGGCTGCGCGGCGTCGGGGTGCGTGGCGACCGCCCTACTCCGCGGGGGTCGCGAGGCCCGGACCCGCGGTGTGCGGTCCGTCCGTGGTGTCCTCGGCGACGGACGTCGCGAGGTCGGCGAGATCGGCGGCACCGTTCTCGAGGAGCTCCGCGGCGACACGGCCGCCGACCTCGAGCGCTTCGTCGAGTCGGTCCTGCGCCGAACCGTCGAGCACCGCGGCGTGTGACGCCGTGCGGTACTCGGAGCCGTCGGGCCGGTACACCGTCGCCGAGACGAGCAGCATCTCGGCGTCGACGATGGCGGTCGCACCGATCGGTGCCGAGCAGCCGGCCTCGAGCTTGGCGAGCACCTCGCGCTCGGCGGTCACGGTCAGCCGGGTCGGCGCGTGCTCGATCTTCTTCAGGGCCGCCAGGAGGTTCCGGTCCGTCTCGTCCGCACGCGTCTCGATCGCGAGCGCACCCTGACCAGGGGCACTCGGCCAGAAACCGAGGTCGAGCAGCTCGGTCGCGGCGTCGAGCCGCTCGATCCGGCCGAGACCGGCAGCGGCGAGCACGACGGCGTCGAGGTCGTCGTCCACCCGGCCGAGACGGGTGTCGATGTTCCCGCGGATGTCCACGACCTCGAGGTCGGGGCGCTTGGCCTTGAGCTGCGCGACCCGGCGGGGCGACCCGGTGCCGACCTTCGCGCCCTCGGGGAGGGTGTCGATCGTGGCGGCGTTCCGCGCGACCAGCACGTCGCGGGCGTCGGCGCGCTTCGGCACCGCGGCGATCGTGAGCCCCGGGTACGGCGCAGTCGGCAGGTCCTTCAGCGAGTGCACGAGGACGTCGACCTCGCCGGCGACCAGGGCCTCGCGCAGGGCGCTGGCGAAGACGCCCGTGCCGCCGAGGCTCGCGAGGGACGCACGGTTCGTGTCGCCCTCGCTCGTCACCGTGACGAGTTCGACCGGTCGACCGGCCGCCTTCGCCAGACGGTCGGCGACGTCCTGCGACTGCGCCACCGCGAGCCGGCTGGCACGCGTGCCGAGCCGGATCGGAGCGGTTGCCGGGCCGGTGTCGGTCACGGTGCCGTCGTCGGTCACGGTGCCAGTCCGGCGGCGGCCGGCTTGAACCCGGCGCGCACGTTCTCGCAGCACCCCGGACGGCAGACGTCGTACCAGGGGCCGATGTCGGTCAGGGCCGGACGCTCGGCGGTCGGCGTGCCGTTGACGCGCTCGAGCACGAGGTCGACCAGGCCGGACACGTACGCGGGGTCGACGCCCGGCGTCTGCGTGCGGAGCGACCAGAAGCCGAGCTCACCGGCGGTCTCGGTGGCCTCCTCGTCGAGGTCCCACATGACCTCCATGTGGTCGCTCACGAAGCCGAGCGGGACGATGAGCACCGCGCGGGTCGGGCCGCCCGCGAGTTCCTCGTTCATGTAGTCGTTGATGTCGGGCTCGAGCCACGGCTGCGAGGGGGGCCCGGAGCGCGACTGGTAGACGAGCTTCCACGGGGGCGTCGACGTGCCGCGCAGGGACTCGTGCTCCGGCTGCTCGAGCAGCTCGGCCCACGCCTGGTCGAGCACGACCTGGGCGACGGCGAGGTGCTGCGCCTCGTACGCGCCGTGCTCGTCGAAGCCGCGGTAGTCCGGTCCGGACTTGGCGGCGTCGGTCGAGGGGATGGAGTGCGTCGAGAACAGGACGTGCAGCTCGCTCGCGACGTCGAGCCCGTCGTTCTCGGCGATCGCCCGGGCGATGCCGTCGCGGACACCGTCGACGAACGGACGGACGAACCCGGGGTGGTCGAAGAACTGCCGCACCTTGTCGATCTGGATCGTGTCGACCAGGCCGGTCTCGGTGAGCACGCGGGCGTAGTCCTCGCGGTACTGCCGGCAGCTCGAGAACGACGAGTACGCGCTCGTGGCGATGGCGATGAGCTTGTTGTAGCCCTTGTCGGCCGCCTCGGTGAAGGCCTCTTCGAGGTAGGGCGCCCAGTTCCGGTTGCCCCAGAGCACCGGCATGTCGATGCCGCGCGACGCCAGTTCGGCCTCGAGCGCCGCCTTCAGCGCACGGTTCTGCGCGTTGATCGGGCTGACGCCGCCGAAGTGGCGGTAGTGGTGGGCGACCTCTTCGAGGCGCTCGTCCGGGATGCCGCGGCCGCGGGTGACGTTGCGGAGGAAGGGGATGACGTCGTCCTGGCCCTCGGGGCCACCGAAGCCGGCGAGCAGGATCGCGTCGTACGCGGTCGGGACCTCGACGTGCTCGGGCCCGGACGCGGCGGCGGGCGTGGCGGCGAGGACCTGGCCGTTCGTGATCATGCTGGTGTCGGTCATGACAGCACCTCCGGGAGTTCGGCGGTCGTCACCCGACGACCGGTGAAGAAGGGCACTTCCTCGCGCACGTGCATGCGCGCCTCGGTGTAGCGCAGGTCGCGCATCAGGTCGACGAGGTCCACCAGGTCGGGGCTCTCGAGCGGCAGGATCCACTCGTAGTCGCTCAGGGCGAAGGTGGCGATCGTGTTCGTCAGGACGCGGCGGTACTTCGCGCCGGCGACGCCGTGGTCGCGGAGCATCGTCGAACGCTCGTCCTCGGGCAGCAGGTACCACTCGTAGGAGCGGACGAACGGGTAGACCGTGATCCACGCCTCGGGGTCCTTGCCGCGCAGGAACGCTGGGGTGTGCCGCTTGTTGAACTCGGCTTCGCGGTGCATCGCCATCGCGTGCCACACCGGTTCGGCGTCCTGGAAGAGGCCCGTCCGGCGGATCTCGCGGAGCACCGCCTGGATCGCCTGTGCGTCGTCGCCGTGCAGCCAGACCATGACGTCGGCGTCGGCGCGGAAACCGGAGACGTCGTAGAAGCCGCGGATCGTGACGCCACGCTCGGCAGCGGCGGCGACGACCGCGTCCAGCTCGGCCACGGCGTCGTCACCGACGCGGTGGATCGGGCCGAGCGGCCGGCGGAACACCGCCCAGAGCGCGTACGCGGTCAGCAGGTTCGGGTCGATGCCCGAGGACGGGTCCGTCTCGTGGACGGGCGACGGCGCGGGTGAGGACGACGCAGTGGAGCTCATGGAATCCATTGTCCTATCGGTTGCCAGGGGAACTTTCGCCCCCTCTGCCGAGGGAGCCTGCACTCCTCACCGGCGACCACCGATCGGGCGGTCTACCGCCGTCGGAGCACCGTCACGACGATACCCCCGACCACCGCCACGCCCGCTGCGAGCCCGGCCAGGTACGGTACCGGCTTCTCATCGATCCCACGCTTGACCTTCGACGCCGCGATGCCGATCTGCTTCGGCACGTTGAGCTTGTCCTCGATCGCGTCGAGGGTGTCGAACAGCTGGGCTCGGGTCGCCGCGACGCGGTCCGCCAGGTCGTCGTGCTGATCGGTCACGTGGTTCCTCCGGGAGTGGGTGGGGTCGGGCGCCGCAGCGAGCGGCCGACGGCTAGAAACGGCCGCCGACGTCCGGATTGCGGGCGCCGTACTGCGTCGGCGGGGTCGGCTTCTTGCCGAGGCCCTTCACCGCGTTGACGTCGTTCTTGACGCTGTCGATCGTGCGCTTCGGCGTGAGCGGGAGCCCCTTCTTCAGGCGCTTCCAGCCGAGCAGCCCGAGGATGCCGGCGACGATGAGCATCAGCACGGCGATGAGGATCGCGGCGAGCCACGCGGGCATCACGGTCGCGAGGCCCATCACGGCTGCGGTGAGCAGGACGCCGATGGCGTACAGCACGATGACGAGCGCGCCCACGAGCAGACCCGCGGCGAGGCCGAAGATCTTCGCCTTCGTCAGCATTTCGGCCTTGAGCAGGTTCAGTTCCCCCGTGACCAGCTCCTTGACGAGCTTGGGGACGTCACCGACCAGGCCGAACAGCGAACGCGGCTTGCGGTCGCGGGTGTCCGTCATGAGGTTGCGGTGTCCTTCTTCTGCCCGACCTTGCGGACGACCTTCTTGGTCTGCTCACCGACGAACTCGGCGACGTCGGGGGTCTTGTCGGCGATGAAGTCCTCGGCGACGTGGACGCCCTTCTGGACGCCGTTGCTGTTCCAGATCTTGCCGCTGACGGTCTTGATCTGCTCGTACCGCGCCCGTCCGGCTCGCGATCCCAGGACGTACCCGAGTGCTGCGCCGGCGACGAACAGGAGCTTGCCTCGCATGTGCGAATCCTCCGTTGGGTCAGTGTGCGTGGTCATGCGCCGAACGGAATACGTCCGGCGTTCCTGCAACAGTAGCCCTCCTCCCCGGTGGGGTCCGCTCAGGAATCCAGGATGCGTCCAGCGGCCGTGCGCGACGCCGCCACGATGCCCGCCAGCCCCCGCCCGGACGAGGCCTCGCCGATGCCGACGACCCCCTCGGCCAGACCGGCCGCGGTCGCGTCCGGTCCGTTCCAACGGACGCTGGCAGCGCCCACGACGGCGTCCGGTGCGATGTGGACGCCGAGCAGGGCGGACGCGTCGCGGGTGGCGCGGGTCCCGGTGGCGTCCGCGGGGTCGACCGGGAGGCTCGTGGCCAGGTCCGCCTGGTCGGTCGCGGCCGTCGTGTAGCTGAGTCGCAGGACGTGTCGGCCAGCGGCCGCCTCGGCGAGCCACGGCCACTTCACGGTGGCGTGCGTGATCGCCTTCGCGGCGACGCCCTCGGCCTCGGGGTGCACGAGCATCCCGGTGCCCCGCGGCGCGGCGTCCAGCTCGGGCTGGTCGACCACGAGCGTGACGAGCTCGATGCCCGTGCGCGCGGCAGCGGCACTGCGGGTCGGGTCGGCCGTCGACGCGAGGACGTGGTCGGCGTGCAGGCGCTCGGTCTCGCCGTCGGCGCCGAGGACCTCGACCGCGTGCTCCTCGATCGCGGTCGCCCGGGTGTGCAGCCGGACGTCGACGCGGTAGGTCTCCAGGTCGGCGACGAGTTCGTCCACCAGCCGGACGGTGCCGCCGCGGATGCCCTGCACGGCGGACCCGGCGGTGGCCCGGGCGCGGAGGGCGAGGACGGCCCTGGCGAGCGAACCGTCGCGGAGCAGGGCGGCGCGGAGCCCCGGCGCCACCCGGTCCGGGTCGAGGTCGTCGGGGTGCGTCGAGTGCACGCCCGCGACGATCGGCACGACCAGGTCGTCGAGGACCCGCTCCCCCATCCGCTTCCGGACGAGTTCGCCGAGCGAGGGTGCCTTCGAGCCGACGAGCGAGGGCAGCAGCGAGTCCATCTGTGCCCGGAACGCGGCCTGCTGACCCACGACCGCGATCACGTCCGCCGCCATCGGGCTGCCGGGGATGCCGAGCAGCCCGGTCTGCGGGATCGGGTGGACGCCTCCGGTGCGGGTCATCAGCCAGGCGCCCCGCGGGTCCGGGGTGGTGACGTCGTTGCCCAGCCCGAGTTCGACGGCCAGGCGCCCGACGGCGTCGTTCCGGGTCGCGAACGAGTCGGCCGCCATGTCGAGGTCGATCCCCGCGACGGTGTGCCGGCGGACCATGCCGCCCAGGACGCCGGAGCCCTCGACGAGCACCACGTGCGCCCCGCCCTTCGCCAGGTCCCGCGCGGCGACCAGTCCGGCGACCCCGCCGCCGACCACGACGACGTCGGTCACGCCGGGACTCCGTCCCCGAGGCCGTGCACCAGCTCGACGATGCGGGTGAGCACCGCGGGGTCGGTCTCCGGCGGCACACCGTGGCCGAGGTTGACCACGTGGGCACGCGCGGCACCGCCGCGGCGGACGACGTCGCGCACGTGGGCCTCGAGCACCTCCCACGGGGCGGCGAGCATCGCCGGGTCGATGTTGCCCTGCACGGTGACGCCGGTGCCGACGCGGCGGACGGCCTCGTCCAGCGGCAGGCGCCAGTCGACGCCCACCGCGTCAACCCCCACCGTGTCGGTGCCGAACGTCGTCATGTCGTGCAGGACCTCGCCGCTGCCGACGCCGAAGTGGATGCGCGGGACGTCGAGGTCGGCGACGTGGGCGAGGGCCGCCGCGGAGTGCGGGGCGACGGACTGCACGTAGTCGGCGCGGGACAGCGAGCCCACCCACGAGTCGAAGAGCTGCACGGCCGAGGCCCCGGCGAGCACCTGGGCTCGGAGGAACGCCCCCGACACCTCGGCCGCCCAGCCGAGCAGTCGCGACCAGGTCTCCGGGTCGGCGTGCATGAGTGTGCGGGCGCGGATGTGGTCCTTGGACGGGCCGCCCTCGACCAGGTACGCGGCGAGGGTGAACGGGGCACCGGCGAACCCGATGAGCGGGGTGTCCCCGAGCTGCTCGACCGTCCGTGCCACGGCCGCGCTGATCGGGGCGAGCGCCGCCGGGTCGAGCGACTCGAGCGCGTCGACGTCGGCCGCCGAGCGGATCGGCGAACCGAGCACCGGACCGCGGCCGGGGACGATCTCGACGTCCACGCCGGCGAGCTTGATCGGCACGACGATGTCGCTGAAGAAGATGCCGGCGTCGACCCCGTGCCGACGGACCGGCTGCAGCGTGATCTCCGACGCCATCGCCGGGTCGAGGCAGGCGTCGAGCATGGCCGTGCCGACCCGGAGTTCGCGGTACTCGGGCAGGGACCGTCCGGCCTGCCGCATGAACCACACCGGCAGGGTCTCCGGGCGGTCGCCGCGCAGCGCCCGGACGAGCGGCGACCCCGACGTGCGCCCCGAGACGAGCGGGTGCGAGGCGGGCAGGGCGGTGGTCGGCGCGTCGGTCACCGGACGATTCTCCCATCGGCGAACAGGGCGTATCCCGAGCACGCACGATGCGGACGGGAGACCGAGCGGATGCGAGTTACCATGGAACACGTGCTCATCTGTCTCACGGCGTCGCACCGCAACGCCAGCTTCGACCTCCTGGAGCGACTGAGCATCGGCGCACCGACCGCCGCGAGCCGTCTCGTGACGGACTCCGACGTGCTGGACGGGGCCGTCGTCCTCGCCACGTGCAACCGCTTCGAGGCCTACCTCGACATCGCGGGCGACGACCGCGACTCCGCCGTCTCGGCCACCGTCGATGCCGTCGCCACCGCCAGCGACCTCGACCCCGCCGAGGTCCTCGACTCCGTGCAGGTGCTCGGCGGCAAGGACGTCGTGCAGCACCTCTTCGCCGTGTCGAGCGGCCTCGAGTCCGTCGTCGTCGGCGAGACCGAGATCTCCGGGCAGGTCCGGCGTTCCCTCGAGGACGCCCGCTCGAACGGCACCACCACCTCCGACCTCGAGCGCCTCTTCCAAGAGGCAGCGCACACCTCCCGCGGCGTGAAGACCCGCACCCGGATCGGTGCCGCCGGCCGCTCGCTCGTGCGACTCGGCCTCGAGCTCGCGTCGTCCCGCATCACCGACTGGGGCCACGCCCGCGTGCTCCTCGTCGGCACCGGCAGCTACGCCGCCACGACGATCGCCGCCCTCCGCGACCGCGGCGCCGTGCACATCCAGGTCTTCTCCCCCTCGGGCCGCGCGTCGTGGTTCGCCGCAAAGCACGACCTCGTCGCCGCGCGCGACCTCCGCCAGGCGATCGCGACGAGCGACGTCGTCATCACCTGCACGTCGAGCGAGGTGCCGGTCGTCGAACCAGCCGACCTCGACGACGGTGTCCGCCGGATCGTCATCGACCTCGGCCTCCCCCGGAACGTCGACCCGGACGCCGCCGACGTCGACGGGGTCGAGCTCCTCGACCTCGAGACGATCAGCATCCACGCCCCGGTCGCCGAGCTGAACGCCGAGTCCGAGGCCCGCGCCATGGTCGACGACGCCGTCTCGCGGTTCCGCGCCCAGGCCCTCGAGCAGTCCACCACCCCGGCGCTCGTGGCCTTCCGCAAGCACGTGTTCGACATCCTCGACGACGAGATCGACCGGGCGAAGCGCCGTGGCGACGCCGACGGCGAGTCCGTCGAGCAGACCGAGCGCGCGCTCCGGCACCTCGTCGGCGTCCTGCTGCACCGGCCGTCCGTCCGCGCCCGTGAGCTCGGTCGCGCGGGTCGCGGCGAGGAGTTCGTCGGAGCGCTCGACGCGATCTTCGGCGTCCGTCCCGAGCCGGAGGCGGAGCTGCCCGCGCCCGTCGTGCCGCTCGCGGAGCGCACCGCGCCCGACCGCGCCGTGGCGGACCGGGCAGACGAGGCGGACGCGAGCTGAGCCTCCAGGCCGTGCCGCCGACCCTGCGCGTCAGTGCGCTGCTGCTGGTGCGCGACCGACGCGTCCTGATGGTGCGCGCGCGAGCGCGCGACGTCCTCTACCTGCCCGGCGGCAAGGCGGAGCCCCACGAGACCGACGTCGAGGCGGCGATCCGCGAGGCGCACGAGGAGACCGGCCTGCGGCTGACCGCCGACGACGTCGACGCGTTCGGCACGGTCACCGAGCCCGCGCACGGGCAGGCTCCCGGCACGATGGTCGCGATGGCGCTCTTCCTGGTCCGGCCTGGAGGCACGCTGGACTCCGCCACGCCGGTCGCCTCGGCCGAGGTGGACGAGGTCGAGTGGGTCACCTCCGCGGACGCGGACCGGTGCCCGCCGGCGGGCGTGGAGACGCTCCGCCGCCTGGTGGCGGCGGAGCTCATCGACTAGCGATCAGGCCTGGTCGCGGTCCGTGTAGTGGCCGACCTCGCCGTCCGGAGTGGGCTCGGCCTCGCCCGGGATGTCCGACTCGACGTACTCACCCTCGCCGGTGCCGCCCTCCGGACGGACCTCACCGGGGATGTCGCTCGACACGAACTCACCAGCGGGCTCGTTCGTCCCCACCGGCGTCTCGCCCGGGATCTCGCTGTCCGTGAAGGCTCCGGCGCGGGGCTCGACGCCGTCCGACCGGCCCTCGTCGCCGCGTGCCTGTTCGTGCTTGCCTGCCATGTCGACCTCCGTTGCTCGAGCGCTCGCGCGCGTGCTCCGGAGTGTGCTCGTGACGGCTGGACGTCGCCCGAGTCGTGTACCCCGGTGCGGTGGTTGCGTTGGATCATGCAACAACGCGCGCGGATCACCGTCCTCGTCGGCACCGGCATCGTCGCCGCGGCCCTGCTCGCCGGCTGCTCGTCGGGCGGGACCGGCACCCCGACCGAGACGGCGACGGCCACCGAGACGGTCACGGCGTCGCCGACCACGGCCCCCTCGTCCGCCGGTGCATCGTCGCCCGGCGCCACCACGCCCGCGGGGGCATCGGGCGCGGGCGGCGGGAGCAGCGCGTGTGCGACGAGCTCGCTCGCGGGCAGCATCGAGGCGGGCAGCGGCGGGGCGGCCGGGAGCACCTACGTCCACCTCGTCCTCCGCAACACGGGTTCGGCGACCTGCACGCTGCAGGGCTGGCCGGGGGTCTCCTTCGTCGGGGACACCAACGGCACGCAGCTCGGCAACGCGGCGTCGCAGGACCGCGCGTCCGCGCACTCCACCGTGACGCTCGCCGCCGGGCAGCAGGCGGTCGCGCCGCTCAAGATCACGAACGCGGAGAACTACCCGGCCGGCAAATGCGACCCGGTCTCTCCCGACGGGTTCCGCGTCTACCCACCCGGGTCGAAGCAGTCGCTGTTCATCAAGGATGCCGACTACACGGCCTGCCGTTCCACCGACGTGAGCGTGCTGGAGGTCCAGGGTCTGGTGGCTGAGGGGCAGGCCGTCGATTGACGATGACCATCGCCGACGAGCGGCCCGGTCGGGACGAGCTGGTCGGGCTCTACGACGCCGTCGGATGGAGCGCCTACACGCGTGAACCGGACGCCCTCGTCGACGCGATCTCCGGCTCACACGCAGTCCTGACGGCACGGATCGACGACGGGTCGCTCGTCGGTCTGGTGCGGACCGTGTCCGACGGGGTCACGATCGCGTACGTGCAGGACCTGCTCGTCCGTCCCGCACACCAGCGGGCCGGCGTCGGCGGTGCGCTCCTCGACGCCGTGCTCGACCGGTACGCGGGCGTCCGGCAGACCGTGCTGCTGACCGACGCCGAGCCGGGGCAGCGCGCGTTCTACGAGTCGCGCGGGTTCACCGAGGTGCACGACGTGACTCCGGCGCCGCTGCGGTCATTCGTGCTGCTTCGCTGAGGCGTCGACGGCGGTGTCAGGTCAGGACTCGGCGCCGTCCGTGACAGTACGCTCGTCGCCGTGTCCCAGCCCACCATCCCGGACCTCGTCGAGGCCGCCGCACGCCTGCTCGGACGACCGCTCACCCTGGTTCGCGAACTCACCGGCGGACAGCACGCCCGCACGCTGCTGGCCGCCGACGGTGCGGAGCGCGTCGTGGTGCGGTCGTTCCCGCGCGCCGACGACTCGGTCGACCGTGAGTTGGCGGTGCTCGCCCGGCTCGGGCCCCTCGGTCGCCTGGCTCCTGCGGCGCTGGCCCACGGCGACCTGGACGGGCACGGGGTCATCGTGACCGAGGCCGTCCCGGGCGGACCGCCGTCGCCGACCCTCGACCCGGTCGTGATCGGCGAGCAGCTCGGCGTCGCCCTCGCGGCGATCCACCGGCTGGACCCGGTCGGCCTGCCGGACGAGGACCGCGAGCCCACGCACCGAGCGGGTCGCCTGGCCGCGATCGCGCAGGAGGCCTGGCGCGAGGCCGATCGCGACCGGGTGCTCACCCACGGCGACTTCTGGAGCGGCAACACCGTCTGGGACGGCGACCGGCTCACGGGGGTCGTCGACTGGTCCGGCGCACGCTCGGCGCCGCGCGGGGTCGACCTCGCCTGGTGTCGGCAGGACCTCGTGCTGCTCGGCTCCCCCGAGGCCGCCGAGCGGTTCCTGACGGCCTACGAGGCAGCAGCGGACCGCCGGGTCCGGGACGTGCACGCCTGGGACGTCGTCGCCGCCGCTCGTGCGGACACGTACGTGGAGACCTGGGCGCCGAACTACGCCGGGATCGGACGGCCGGAGATCGACGGTCGCCTGCTGCGCGAGCGTTTCGACGGCTGGGTCGGCACGCTGATCGGCGGGCGGATCGCGCGCTGACGCAGCGCTTGCTGACCCGACGCTTCGCGACGCAGCGCTGCCCGACTCAGCGCTTCGCGGGGGCGTGCACGGCCTCGAGCACCTCGGTGCCCATCGTCCGCAGCGCCTCGATCACGGCGAGCCGACGCTGCAGCGTGGCGTCGTCGAACGTCACCGTCACGGCGTAGCTCACGGACGAGCCGGGTCCGCGGAGGATCCCCGCCTCGGCCCGCACACCCGTGCTGGACCCGGTCACCGAGACGACCTGCAGCCCGTGGTCGAGCGCCCGGTGCGCCAGCGGGTCGAGCCCGAAGGCCCCCGCGACGAGGCTCAGGTCACTCGCGAGCGACAGCCAGCCGAGCACACGGTTCGACACCGCTTCGTCGACGACCTCGCCGAGCGCGAGACCGCGCATCAGCCAGGCGAGCTCGCCGGTCGGCGCGACCGAGGCGTCCGGGGCGTCGTCCGGCCCGCGACGGTCCCGCACCCGGTCGATGAGGGCGGTGCGCTCGATCCCCAGCGACTCCGCACGCTCGCGGACGGCGTCGATCCCGACGGTCGACAGCAGCGCGTTCGTCGCCCAGGCGTCCGCGCTCGCGCCGACCAGGGTCGCGAGGTCGGGCACCTGCATGGTCGGCTCCTGCAGGAACTGCCACAGCCCGGCACCGGTCGCGGTGTCCCGCGCCATCCGCTGCAGCCGGTCGCCGTGCAGTCGGCCGTCCTCGAGCCGCGCCGCGACCTCGACGAGCAGCAGCACCCGTCCGAGGCTCGCCACGGGCTGCACGAGGGTGTCGTCGACCGCGAGCAGGGCCTTGCCGGTCGAGGTGTCGATGACGGAGGCACTGACGGACGCACCGTCCCTGGCGATCGTGCCCAGCGCCTCCAGGGTGGACGCGAACCGGTCGTCGGCGCCCCCGCGGTGGCGACCGTGGGGACGACCGTCGGCCCCGCCGGCGTGCTGTCGTCGACGCGACCGTCGAGCCGCTCCCGGCTCGGACGACGGAGCCGCGTCGGGCTCGGTCATCACCAGATCGCGACGCGCTCGGCCGGATCGAGGTACATCGCGTCCCCCTCGGTCACGCCGAAGGTCTCGTAGAAGCCGTCGATGTTGCGGACCACCTGGTTGCAGCGGAACTCGTTCGGCGAGTGCGGGTCGATGCTGAGCAGGCGTGCGGCCTCTTCCGGACGGATCGCCATCCGCCAGGCCTGCGCCCAGCTCAGGAAGAACCGCTCGGCACCGCTGAGTCCGTCGACCACGGGCGGCTCCTGGCCGTCGAGGGAGAGCAGGTACGCCTTCCACGCGATGGACAGCCCACCGAGGTCGCCGATGTTTTCACCGATGGTCAGGGCACCGTTCACGTGGCCGTCCGGCACCTCGGTCGGCACGAGCGCGTCGTACTGCGCGATGAGGGCCTTCGTGCGCTCCTCGAACGCGGCACGGTCCGCCTCGGTCCACCAGTTCTGCAGCCGGCCGTCGCCGTCGTACTGCGAACCCTGGTCGTCGAAGCCGTGCCCGATCTCGTGCCCGATGACGGCACCGATCGCGCCGTAGTTCGCGGCGGCGTCACGGCCGGCGTCGAAGAACGGGAACTGCAGGATGGCCGCGGGGAACACGATCTCGTTGAACCCGGGGTTGTAGTAGGCGTTGATCGTCTGCGGGGTCATGAACCACTCGTCGCGGTCGATCGGCTTGCCGATCTTGCCGAGCTCGCGGTCGACCTGGAAGCTCGCGACGGCGCGGACGTTGCCGATGAGGTCGTCGGCAGACACCGGCAGCGCCGAGTAGTCGCGCCACTTCACCGGGTAGCCGATCTTCGGCGTGAACTTGTCGAGCTTGTCGAGGGCACGCGCCCGGGTCTCGTCGGTCATCCAGTCGAGCGCGGTGATGCTCTGGCGGTAGGCCTCGACGAGGTTCGCGACGAGGTCGTCCATCGTCGCCTTCGAGGTCTCGTCGAAGTGCTCCTGCACGTAGACGCGCCCGACGGCCTCGCCCATCGCGCCCTCGACGAGGGAGACGCCGCGCTTCCAGCGCTCGCGCTGCTTCGGTGCACCGGTCAGCGCCGTGCCGTAGAACGAGAAGTTGGTGGCCGAGAACGTGCTCGTCAGGTAGGCCGCCGACCCGCGGATGACCTGCCAGCGGAGCCAGTCCTTCCACATCTCGAGCGGTTCGCCGTGCAGCAGCTCCGACAGGCCGGTGACGAAGGACGGCTCGCGCACGACGACGGTCTCGAAGGCCCCGGCGGGCGCGTCGATGGCCTCCCACCAGTGCTGCAGCTGGACGTCCGCGGCGAGCGCGGCGACCTCGGCCCAGGGCAGCTTGTTGTAGGTCTTCTGGCTGTCGCGGGTGGTGACGTTGTCCCAGTGCCGTGCGGCCAGGGCGGTCTCGAGCGCGATCACGTTGTCCGTGCGCTGCCCGCCGTCGGCGAACCCGGCGAGGGGGAACATCGCGGCGACGAACTCGCGGTACTTCGTCCGGATGTCGGCGAAGCGGTCCTCGCGGTAGTACGACTCGTCGGGCAGGCCAAGGCCGGACTGCTCGAGGAAGACGACGTAGGACTCCGGGTCGCCCGGGTCGTTGTCGACGAAGAGCTGCAGGAAGCTCGGCAGTCCGATGCGTTCGAAGCGCCCGACCATCCGGACGACCTCGTCGACGGACTCGATCGCGGTGATCTCGGCGAGCAGGGGCTCGATCGGCGCGGTGCCCAGGGCCTCGAGCCGTTCCTCGTCGGTGAACGAGGTGAAGAGGTCGCCGACCTTCCGCTCCTCGGTCCCCGGGGCGGCGAGCTGCGAGCGCTCGATGATGTCCCGCACCGCGATCTCGGCGGCCTCGGCCAGCACCGTGAAGGAGCCGTACCGTGCCTTGTCGTCGGGGATCGGTGTGGCGTCGATCCAGGAGCCGTTCACGTGGCGGTACAGGTCGTCCTGGGGGCGGACCTCGGCGTCCAGCTCGTCGGTGTGGATCCCGGAGGTGCGTGCGACGTCGGTCATGCGGTCCACGATAGCCACCGCCGCCCTGATCGAGCAGGTCGGGCGCCGTCACGGGCCGCACCCTGCCGGTACGGTCGTCGCATGGGACTTCCGTGGAAGCTGCACGGGGACGGCAAGACCGTCTCGGCGACGACGATCGTGGCACCGGACGAACGCCTCACCTGGCCCCGGACGATCGGGCTCGGCGTCCAGCACGTGGTCGCGATGTTCGGCGCCACGTTCCTGGTGCCGCTGCTGACCGGCTTCCCGCCATCGACGACGCTGCTGTTCAGCGGCATCGGCACGATCCTGTTCCTGCTCATCACCGGCAACCGGCTGCCGAGCTACCTCGGGTCGTCGTTCGCGTTCATCGCCCCGATCGGTGCGGCCACGAAGATCGGCGGCATCCCGCTCGCCCTGTCCGGCATCATCGTCGTCGGCGTGCTGCTCGCGGTCGTCGGGCTCGTCGTGCACCTGGCCGGAGCCGGCTGGATCGACCGGCTGATGCCCCCGGTGGTCTCCGGCGCGATCGTGGCCCTGATCGGCTTCAACCTCGCGCCTGCGGCCCGAGACAACTTCACCGCCGCCCCGGTGGTCGCGCTCATCACCCTCGCGGCGATCATCCTGGTGACCGTCCTGTTCCGGGGCCTGATCGGCCGGTTGTCGATCGTCATCGGCGTGCTCGTCGGGTACGTCGCCGCGCTCATCGGCGGCCAGGTCGACTTCTCGAAGGTCGGCGAGGCGAAGTGGATCGGCCTGCCCGACTTCACCGCTCCCGCCTTCGACCCGGGGCAGATCGCGATCTACCTGGCGTTCGTGCCGGTGGTCCTCGCGCTCGTGGCCGAGAACGTCGGGCACGTGAAGGGCGTCGGGCAGCTGACCGGCCGCGACCTCACGCCGCTCACCGGTCGCGCGCTCTTCGCCGACGGCGTCTCGACCGTCCTGGCCGGTGTCGGCGGCGGGTCCGCCACCACCACCTACGGCGAGAACATCGGCGTGATGGCCGCCACTCGCGTCTTCTCCACCGCCGCGTACTGGGTCGCCGCCATCGCGGCCGTCCTGCTCGGCCTGTCACCGAAGATCGGTGCGGTCATCTCCTCGGTCCCGGCGGGCGTGCTCGGCGGTGCCACCACCGCCCTGTACGGCCTGATCGGCGTCATCGGCATCCGCATCTGGGTCGAGAACCGCGTCGACTTCTCGAAGCCGAAGAACCAGCTCACCGCGGGCATCGCCCTCATCATCGGCATCGCGGACTTCACGTTCCGGTTCGGTCAGGCGAGCTTCGGCGGCATCATCGTCGGCACGATCGCCGCGATCGTCGTCTACCACGTGATGGACGTCATCGGTCGGGCCCGTGGCACCGACGAGCCCTCGACCGAGGCAGCGGACCCCGCGCACGCCGCCACCGGCGGTGTACCCGCCGAACCACGCGCCGACTGACGCGAGTGGTCGGCCGGAACGCGCGTCCGGCCCGACGACGTGGGACCACCGGACTGGAGGCCCGTAGCGGCGCCGCCACGGGCCTCCAGTCCGTCCCGGCTTGACGCCCACCCCGTCGGCCGGCCACGACGGGTCGGCATCGCCGACAGAATGGATCGGTGCCCCGACCGACGAGACCCGCTGCGACCGCCGAGCGGCGCGCGGTCGACCGTGACATCGTCCGGCTGGCGGTGCCCGCACTCGGCGCGCTCGTGGTCGAGCCGCTGTTCCTGCTCACCGACACCGCCCTCGTCGGGCACCTCGGGGCGACGCCGCTCGCCGCCGTCGGTCTCGCGAGTGCCGTGCTGTCGACCGTGACCGGGCTGCTGGTGTTCCTGGCGTACTCGACCACGCCCGCCGTGGCCCGCGCCCTCGGCGGCGGCGACCGTCGGAGCGCCGTGCACGCCGGCATCGACGGTATGTGGCTCGCGCTCGTGCTGGGAGTGGTCCTGGCGCTCGTCGGGTGGCCGCTCGCCGGACCGCTCGTCGACCCGTTCGGTGCCTCACCTGACGTGTCGGCGACCGCGACCGCCTACCTGACGGTCTCGCTCATCGGGCTGCCCGGGATCCTGGTCGTGACCGCCTCGACCGGGCTGCTGCGTGGCCTGCAGGACACGAGGACGCCGCTCGTCGTCGCGACCGTCGGGTTCGTCGCGAACGGGCTGCTCAACGCCGTCCTGATCTACGGCGCCGGCTGGGGTGTCGAAGGGTCCGCCGCCGGCACCGTCATCGTGCAGTGGGCGATGGCGATCGTCTACGTCCGGATCGCGGTGCGGGCCGCGCGGTCGTCGGGGGCCCCACTGCGGCCCGGCGCCTCGGGCGTCGTCCGTGCCCTCCGGTCCGGAGCATGGCTGTTCCTGCGGACCGCCTCGCTGCGGATCGCGATGCTCGCGACCGTCGGGGCCGCTGCCGGGCTCGGGACCACCGGGCTCGCGACCACGCAGGTCGGGCTCACGGTGTTCTCGACCCTGGCGTTCGCGCTCGACGCCCTGGCCATCGCCGGGCAGGCACTCGTCGGGCACGGACTCGGCGCGCGGGACCCCGGGCGGGTGCGGCTGGTGACACGGCGGCTCGTGCTGCTCGGCATCGTCGGCGGGGTGCTGCTCGGGGTGCTGACCCTGGCCGTGAGCGGGGTGCTCGGGCCGGTGTTCTCGGACTCGTCCGCGGTGCGGGACGCGCTGCCCGTCGTGCTGGTGCTCATCGCGGTGGGGATGCCGGTCGCCGGGTACGTCTTCGTGCTCGACGGGGTGCTGATCGGTGCGGGGGACGCTCGGTACCTGGCGATCGCCGGCGGGGTGAACCTCGTCGTGTACCTGCCGCTGCTGTGGTGGGCGGGTGGGACGCTCGCGGGGCTGTGGGCGGCGTTCGCGCTCGGCTACATCGGCGTGCGGGCGGTGACGCTCGGGGTGCGGGCGCACCGGAGGGGGTGGGTGGAGCAGGCGTTGGCGCGCTGACGGGCGTCGTCGGGGCCGCGGGGTAGCGTGGCCGCATGGCGCACGACGACCGTCCCCATCGTGGTGGCATCCCCGTCGTGCCGGTCGTCGCGTTCGCGCTCGGTGGTCTCGTCGTCGCCGCGGCTGGTCTGGGGGCCCGTCCGATCCTGACCGGCGCCCGGTGGTCCCCGACCGTCGCCCCGGCCACCGCGCCGCCGCAGCCGGACGACGCCTCGGCACCGGCCACCGCCGAGCCGCAGCCGCTCGGTGCACGGGCCGCCCAGCACGTCGACACGACCTGGCTCCTCGTCGTCGCGACAGTTGTCCTCATCGCTCTCGGCGTCCTCGTGGTGCTGTACGTCCTCCGTCACCGGCGCCGCCGTGTGCGCCCGGAACGGATCGACGTCGCCGGACTCGCGGTCGACGTCACGACGGACCCCTCGGCCGAGGTCGGGCTGCAGCACATCCGCCGCGGGCTCAGCCGCGCGCTCGCGGTGCTGTCCGACCACCGCGACCCGTCCGACGCCGTCACCGCGGCGTGGCTCGGGCTGCAGGAGTCCGCGGAGGACGCCGGGTTCCGCCGCGGCCCCGCGGAGACGCCGACCGAGTTCACCACGCGCATCCTCCAGCAGCACGACGTCGACGAGACCGCCCTCGGCACCCTCCGTCGGTGCTACCTCGCGGTGCGGTTCGGCGGCGTACCGGCCACCGACGCGGACGTCGACGCGGTCCGTGCCGCCCTGCGGACGCTGGAGCAGCAGTGGTCCGTGGCCCCGACGGGCCGGACGTGAACCCCCGCGCCGCGGCCGGCGTCGTCGTGCTCGCCGTGATCGCGTCCGCCGTCGTCTGGTTCTTCGGCGTCGGCGTCGCACTGTCCCTCGCCGTCGGCGGCGTGGTCGCCGCAGTCGGACTGACGTGGACCGCGATCCGCGACGCTCCCTCGCTGACCTGGCCCGTGCCTCCCGTCCGATCCGCGCCCGGCGCACGACGCGGGCTGTCCGAGACCGCCTGGTCGCTCCGGTCCCGCGGCGGCGTGCCGGAGCGGGCGCTCGGCCGCGCCCGCGCGGTCGCTCGACACCGACTCAGGACCGTCCACCGGCTCGACCTGGACGACCCGGACGACCGCCCCGAGATCGAGGCGCTCCTGCCGCCGGACGTCGTCGCCGTGCTGCGGAGTGAACGGCGGCCCGAACTCGACCTCACCGCGTTCGGGGCCGTCCTCACCGCCGTCGAGGCGCTCGCACCCCCCACCGACCGCACCGCGACCGAGAGGCATCCGTGACCGTGACACAGCCCGAGACCGAGGCCCCGATGCCGATCGCCGAGGTCGCCGCGCGAGCTCGTGACGTCCTCGACGCGGTCGGCGCCGTCGTCGTCGGGATGCGCGAACCGCTCGCGCTGGCGTTCGCGAGCATCCTCGCCGGCGGCCACGTGCTCTTCGAGGACGTCCCGGGGCTCGGGAAGACCCTCGCAGCGCGGAGCCTCGCCGCGGCGTGCGGACTCGACTTCCGTCGGCTCCAGTGCACCCCGGACCTGCTGCCGGCCGACATCACCGGATCCTTCGTCTACGCCCCCGCGACCGCCGAGTTCGTCTTCCGGCCCGGTCCCGTCTTCACCGGCATGTTCCTCGCCGACGAGATCAACCGGACGTCACCGAAGACGCAGTCGGCGCTGCTCGAGGCGATGGCGGAGGGGCAGGTCACGGTCGAGGGTGAGGGCTTCCCGCTCCCGCGGCCGTTCCACGTCATCGCGACGTCGAACCCGATCGAGTACGAGGGGACGTACGCGCTCCCCGAGGCGCAGCTCGACCGGTTCATGGTGCGGCTCTCCGTCGGCTACCCGACCCGGGAGGGCGAGCAACGCGTGCTCCTCAACCGGATCGGCCGGCGACACGAGGTGGCGGAGGTCCCCGCCGTGGTCAGCGCGGCCGAGATGCTCCGGATGCAGGCGAGCGTCGAGGGCGTGCACGTCGACGACGACATCGCCCTGTACTGCGTCGACCTCGCGAGCGCGACGCGGTCCCACCGTGACGTGCAGGTCGGGGCGTCGCCGCGCGGTGCACAGGCGCTCATGCTCGTCGGCCGTGCACGGGCGGTCATGGACGGGCGGGACTTCGTCACGCCCGAGGACGTCAAGATCACCGCGGTCGCGGTGCTCGCGCACCGCATCTCGCTGACGCCGCAGGCGTGGGCGAACGGGGTCGACCCTGCGGGGATCGTCCGGGGCATCGTCGCGCAGGTGCCGGGGCCGCCGGTGGTCGGCCGGGGTGCGTCGGGACCGTCCGAAACGGTCGACCGGGAGGCGCGGTGAGCGTCCCCGACCCACCTCCCGCCCGGCACCGGCCCGGCCCCGACACCGCGCCGGTCTGGGTGCGCAACCCAGCGCTGGTGTTCGGGCTCGCCGGCGGGGTGTTCCTCGCCGGTCTCGCGCTCGTGACGGGGCGCCCCGAGCTCGCCGTCGTGGCGTTGCCGGCGCTCGTGGCCGCCGGGTTCGGCGCCCGTCCGCGGCTCGGCCGAGCGCCCCTCCGGGTGGTGACGACGCTCGAGCCGTCCGACTCGGGCCGCGGCGTCGGCTACCGGACGGAGATCGCACTGCCGCCGTCTGCCGAGGCCGTCGCCCTCGAGCTCCGCGTCGCGGGCGACCGACGACACGTCGTCGTGGTCGATCGCCGGACGGCTGCGAAGCTCGTCGGGACCGTCCCCGTCTCGCACTCCGGGCCCCAGGAGATCCTCCGGACGCACGTCTCGCTGCTCGGACGGGGCGGCACCGCGGTGTCGGTACCCGCCGCGGGACCGATCGCCGAGGCGGTCGTCCCGCCACCGCACCTCCGCATGCAGCACCTGCCGATGCCGCACCGCGTGACGGGGATCACCGGCGCGCACGACTCCGCCCGACCGGGCGACGGCGGTGAGTTCCGCGACGTCGCCCTGTTCGCGCCCGGGGACCGCCTCCGACGGATCGACTGGCGGCGCACCGCACGTCGCGCCGAGCGCGTCGGGGACCTCTACGTGCGACGGACCTTCGCCACCGCGGACGCGCTCGTCGTCCTCGTCGTCGACGGCCGCGACGACCTCGGCTCCGACGTCACGGAGTGGGGCGGCTCCCGCCACCGCGCGCACGGCGCGACGTCGCTCGACCTCGCGCGCGAGGCCGCCGTGTCCCTCGCGACCGCGTACATCTCCGCCGGCGACCGGGTTGGCTTCCGCGGTCTGGCCGGTACCGCGCGCTCGGTCGAACCCGGCGGCGGCACACGGCACCTCGAACGGCTCCGATCGACGATCGCCTCGGTGACCCCGACCGGCGACGCGACCGAGGCGGCACGGATGCCCCTCGTGCCGGCCGCGTCGCTCGTGGTCGTCCTGTCGACGTTCCTCGACGACCAGGCCGCCTCGATGGCGATGACGTGGGCCGCCACCGGTCACCGGGTCGTCGCGGTGGACGTGCTGCCGACGCCGGACCTGCGCCGGGCGAGCAAACACGAGCGCGCGTCCTTCCGGCTCCTCGCCCTCGAGCGCGACGACCGGCTCGCGGAGATGGCCGCCACCGGCGTCGAGCGGATCCGCTGGCAGACCGGCGACGACGGCTCCCCCGCCGTGCAGCTCCGGCTCCTCAGTCGCCCTCGGCGGGCCGGATGAGGCTCGGCTCGCGAGCAGAACGGGCCGGGGCGCCGTCGATCGGCGCTGCCGTCCCCGCGTGGACGATCGGTGCGCTCGGCCTCGTCGCGGGGATCACCGGGTCCGCCGTCGTCATCGGAGCGAGCGGGTGGCTCGTCGTCGCGGTCCTCCTCGCCGTGGCCGCCGCACTCCTGCCCCGCGGTCCGTTCGCCGCCCTGCTCGTGGTGCAGCTCGCGATCGCAGGGCTCAGCGGAACGAGCCTGCCGCTGCTCCTCGTCACGACGCACCTCGTCCTCGCCACGAGCCTGCTCTGGGCGTGGACGCCGCCGACCGCCCGCGTGCAACTCCGGTCGCTCCTGCCGTCGGCGCTGCGGTTCGCCGCGGTGCAGGCGGGGACGCAGGCGGTGGCGTTCATCGTGGTCGCGCAGTTCGGCGGCGCCGGGTCCATCGGGGGCGTGTGGCTCGCGGTGGCCGGCGCGGTCGCGCTCCTCGCACTGGCGCTCGGCCTGTTCGTGCCGACGCTGCTGCGCGTCGAAGGCGATGCCGAGGGCTGACCGGCGGAGCGCCGTGCGAGGGGCTGCGTCATCAGAGGACGACGCGGCCTTTCATCCCGGCGCGGCGAAGCGCTGTCTCGTCTTTCAGATGAGCACCGTTGCGATGACCATGACAGGGAACACCAGCAGCAGCTCACCTGTCCGACGTTCGCAAGCTGCCGAAACCACGAAACCGGTGGTTCCGGGCGAGCGACGCGGTGGGCGAAGTCCGCGACGAGGGACGGGTCATGCTCGCGCAGGACGACCGGGAGCCGATCGACCCGCGCACCATCCCGCGGAGTTGCCCGCACGTACCATGACGCCATGCCTGGGGATCAGAAGAAGAACGCCGACGGGCGGTACGCGGGGAGCAACTACCGGTACAGCGACCGGTTCATCAAGGTCGTCACCGGTTGTCTCATCGCGTGGATCTTCGTCGGAACTGGCCTCGGGTTCGCGCTGGGCGCGCTGGGCGACGTGTTCTTCCAGGGCGAGTACGGCCCGCAGACACCTGACTGGTACAGCCGCACGGCCGCGGCGATCGCCTTGAGTGGCGTGGTCTTGCCGCTGGTCGCAGGAGCGGTCCTGGGAGCGCTCGCGATCAACAAGTACGCCGCTCCGGTTGCGGTGCTGCTGCTCGCGGCCATCGGGTCGTTCATCTACGGCCGGGTCGTCGACGGGCAAGGAGTCTGGATGCTCTACGGGGTCGCTGGTGGCGTCGTTGCTGTCGCGCTGTTCTTCTCCATCGGGCTCCAGGCGAGGGTGCCCGTGTGGCTGCAGCTCCCCGGCCTGAACTCTCCACGTGTCCATCTCACAAGAGGCGATCCCGACGACAGCAAGCCCCCGCACAGGTGACGAATCGTTCGCACCGCCGTTCTTCCGCTCGTTGACCGAGCGTGGTCCTGATTGCTACGTTGAGTCGCATGTCAGTCGGGCCGAACGGACTCGCGGGCCAGTTCGGGCCGCTCGAGTTCGCGATCCTCGAAGCGCTCTGGGCCGGCGGAGAGTCGTCCGTGGGCGAATGCGCCGAGCGACTGAGCGGTGGCCAGGCGTACACGACGGTCAAGACCGTGATGGAGCGGATGACCGTGAAGGGGCTTCTCCTGCGGCGCAAGGAGTCCCGTGCCTACCGGTACAGCGCAGCGCGGACGCGTGACGAGATGAACCGAGACGCAGCGGAGCGGTCGAGCCGCGAGCTCCTCGCCGGGTTCGGCAGTGTCGCGGTGAGCAGCTTCGTGGACGCGATCGATCCGAGCTCGCCGGAGTTCGACGACCTGGTCGCGCGGCTCCGGGCCGTCGCCGGGCGGACCGAGGAGTAGACGGCGCCGAGCGCGTTGGGGGATGCACATGGACTTCGGAGTGATCGGTTACCCGCAGGTGCTGCTGGGGCTCTGGGGGCCCCTCGCCCTCCGCGCCGCGTGGTTCGTGTGGACCCGCCGCGGTGCCGCCAACGTCGCACCCGCCACGCGGGCACTCGTCACCGCAGCCGTCGCCATCGCGCCGCTCGTGGCGCTCTTCGTGCCGTTCGAGCCGTCGACACCGCTCCGCGACGCCTTGCCCTGGCGCGCACCCATCGCCTGGGGCATCGCGATCGCACCGCCTGCCGACGCCGAGCGGTCGCCGGTCGGACTGGTGCTCATGCTGTTCGCGGTCGTGCCCGTCGTCTCCGTCCTCGTGTCGTTCGCGATCGGTGTCGTCGAGGTGGTGGTGTCGCGGTGCCGACTCGCCCGTCTCGAGACCGGTCGCCGAGGGGGACTGCGCCTCATCGCCGAGAACGACAGTCTGACCGCGTGCGTGGCTGGCCTCGTGGTGCCACGGGTGTACATCACGGAGTCGACACTCCGCGGTCCGCACTCGTCGGCAGTCATCGCGCACGAGCGCGCGCACCAGCGTCGTCTCCACCCGCTCCTCAAGTGGACCGTCGGGTGCGCGCTCCGCGCGTGGTGGTGGATCCCCGGTGCTCGGGCGATGCGGCACGACCTCGTCGTCTCGACCGAACTCTGGGCCGACGATGCGGCGAGGCGACGCGTCGGCGACCGTGCGGTCGCGTCGGCGCTGCTCGGTTCGATGGAGCACGCCGGCGTGGGCGGGCTGCGGACGGCGGTCTCGGTGGCCGGTCTCGTCGGCGCGGAGAGCGTCCTCGGAATGCGCGTCGGAGCGCTGTGCGTGCCGGTGCGTGCTCGCCGCCCCGTCGAGCGGGTCCTCGTGCCGGTGTTGCTCCTCGGCTCGCTCGTCCTCTTCGTCCTCCTGTTCTGAGCCGTCTGTTCTGAGCCCCCTGGCGTTCCGCCGTCCCGAACCCGCCGGCGAAACCCCCATCTGCTACTTTGTGTAGCAGTTCGCATCGGAGCGAGCGTGGACGGAAGGGGACCACGGTGGACCATGCAGCAGCGACGGGGTGGGAGCGCGGCACGGGGACGATGGTGGGGAAGCCGGTCGCGGAGACCGGCGGGCTCACGAAGCGCTTCGGCCGGACAGTGGTGGTCGACGGCGTCGACCTCGTGGTGCGACCCGGCACCGTGTACGGCCTGCTCGGGCCGAACGGCGCGGGCAAGAGCACGACGCTGAAGATGATGCTCGGTCTCCTCAAGCCGACCTCGGGCGGGGTCGACCTGTTCGGGGAGCCGTGGAACCGCGCCGCACTCGGCCGCATCGGTGCGAGCGTCGACGGCCCGGGTCTCTACGAGCACCTCTCCGCCGCGCAGAACCTCGGCGTGCACGCGGAGCTGCTCGGACTCGATCGGGGCGGGATCGACACGGCCCTCGACATCGTCGGCCTCGCGCACACCGGACGGAAGGCCGTCCGGCACTTCTCCCTCGGGATGAAGAGTCGCCTCGCGCTGGCAGTGGCTCTGCTCGGCGAGCCGGAACTCGTCATCGTGGACGAACCCCAGAACGGGCTCGACCCGGAGGGGATCGCCGCGACGAGGCGGCTCCTGCGGTGCATCGCGGACTCCGGTCGCACCGTGTTGCTGTCCAGCCACGTGCTCGCCGAGGTCGCCGCAGTCGCGGACGACATCGGCGTCATGGCCGCGGGCCGGCTCGTCTACCAGGGGTCACTGACGGACCTCGCGCCCGACGGCGACCTCGAGCGGGCGTACTTCGCGCTCACCGCTGGCGGTGTGCGGTGAGCACGATGACCGGTGTCGCTCCCCTGCCGCGGGTGGTCGGTGCCGAGGCACTGCGGTGGCGGCGCGACGTGGCCGCATGGCTGCCGTTGGGCGGAGTCGTCATCGGCGCCGGTCTCGGCGTGCTCTCCGGTGGAGTCCACGCCGGGCCGGGATGGGGCGCCGTGCTGGCGTGGCTCAACCCGTGGGCGGTCTTCGTCGGACCGATGCTCGCCGTGCTCGTCGTCGGTGTCTCCGTCGCGGGCGATCGCACGTGTCGCGGCGGTGGGACCTGGTGGCGGCCGGTCGACGCCCTCCGTGCGGACGTGGCGAAGCTCGCGGTCGCAGCCGTGTTCCTCCTCGCGATGGACCTGCTCGCGGTCCTCGGGGTCCTCGGCATCGGGGCGACGCGTGCCAGCGGTGCGTTGCCGGTGCTCCGGGTCCTCGCGGTCGTGGTCGTGCTCTGGTCCGGGTCGCTCTGCGTGGCCGCGATCGGTCTCCGGGTGGCTCGACGGCTCGGCGTGCTCGCGGGGCTCGGCGTCGGCGTCGTGTGGTGTGTCGTCGGGGCCCTCGCCGCCGAGGGCAGCGCGGCGCTGTTCGTCCCCCCGGCGTGGGCGGTCCGCGCGACGATCCCGCTCCTCGGGACGCACGCGAACGGCGTCCCGCTCCCGGAGTCCTCCACCCTGCAGTCGATCCAGCCGCTCCCCCTCGCGCTCGCCTGCATCGTGCTGGCCGTCGTGATCGTCGTCGTACGCCTCCCGCAGGCACGCCCGTCCGGGATCTCGCACCGCTCCGGTCGACGTCGGCCCGACGCCGGTGGAGCCGGCGCAACGGCACCACCGCGGGCGCTCGACGCCCGCGAACGCGGAGCCGAGCCGGTCGAACGCGCGGTCGGCCGCCGGGCAGTGCGTCCCAGCGCGGCCGGTGCGGTGACCGCGTCGCTGCGACGCACCCCGGTCTGGATCCTCCCGGTCGGATCGGTCGCGCTCTGTCTCCTCATGACCCGGTGGCAGGCGCCGGATCGAGTCCTCGTGATCGTCCCCGTGCTCGTCGTGCCCGTCGTCGCGTTCGTCGCGCCGATGGTCCTGTGGGGACGGCAGCGGCCGGCGTGGCGGGCGATCGCGAGTCGGACGGTGCCGATCGAACGGGTCGCACACGCCCTCGCCCTCACGAACGCGGTGCTCGCCGCCGTGTCCGTCGTCGTTCCGCTCGTGGTGCTCGGCGTCCTCGCCGAGGCGCGGCCGGCGCGGGTGCTGCTGCTCGCCGGTCTGGGCTGTCTGGCCGTCCTGGCGGTGTCCGCCTGGCAACTCGTCCTCGAGATGACCGTCGGGCGCGTGGTGGCACTCGCCGTGGGGATCGTCGGCACGTTCGTGTCGCTGCTCATCGGCGGCAGCGGGCTCGGGACGGTCTTCTGGACCGTCGATCCGTGGTCGTGGGGCGCTTTCGGCGCGCCAGCACAGATGGTCCTGACGGTCCCGGTCATGCTCGCCGCCGTGGTCCTCGCGTGGTTCGTGATCGCCCGGTGTGGACGGCGGGCAGCCGCGTGACCGACGACCTGCTCGACCTCGATCTCGGCTCCGCACCGCGGCCGTCCGAGATGCCCGACGTCCGTCTGCTGGGCCGCCCGACGGTCAACGCCAAGCAAGTGCGGTCGACGAAGCCGCTGGAACTCGTCGCAGCGGTGGCACTCGCCGGTGGCCGGTACTCCCGGGACGGACTGGTCTCGGGCATCTACGGAGGCGAAGCGTCCGATTCGGCGCTCCCCACGCTCGCCTACCGCGCTCGCCTCCTCGGGCTCCCCGTCGAGTACGACCCGTACACCGGGTTCTACGCCCTGACGAGCGCGATCTCGCTCGACGTCGTGGACGTGCTGCGGCTCTCGGCCGCCGGACGCGCGAGTGATGCGCTGTGTCTCTACCGCGGACCGTTCCTCCCGCGGAGCGGGAGCCCGTTCGCCGCGACGCTCCGTGCGGAGATCGACAACGCCGTCGCCCAGGCGGCGCTGGCCACGGGCGACCAGCGCGTGATCGAGTACGCGGCGCGAGCGGTCCTGCACCCGATGCTCGCGGACGCCGTCCGTCGCGCTCGACCGGACGTCGCCTCGACCGTGCTCGGCGCGGCGTACCTGCGCGGCATCGGTGCGACCTCGTGACGTCCGGAGCGGAACTGTGATGGGGGTGTGAAGGGGGTGCGACCCATCGCCGCGACAGTGGTTCCGACGGGCCGACCGGCCCGTCGGAATCCTCGTTGAAAGGGGGGTGGAGATGAGCAACAGCGACTTCGATCTCGACCTGCAGGTCGAATCGACCAACGCGACGGTGACGCCGCAGATCACCAGCGTCTCGCTCTGTACGCCGGGTTGCCCGACGGGCGGCTTCGCGTGCTTCACGGCGGCGTGCACCGGTGGGTGCACGATCTCGTCGTCCAGCGCCTGACGGCAGCGATGCGCACGACGGCCGATCGCCCACGGGCGGTCGGCCGTCTTCGTTCCTCCGGGGTCTGCCAACTGTGATCGTCGTGTGAATCGTGGACCGTACGGTCTGGCCATGACGGACGCAGAACTCGAGTCGATCGGCATCGCGATGATCCGCATGCCGTTCTGGTCAACACGGCGGCTGGAGGCCCTGTCCGGCTTCGATCGACCCGACGAGGTCGTGCCGGTCCTGTGGGAGGATCCCGACTTCCGCCGGGCCGTGCGCATCAGCAGCCCGAGACTCGCCGCGGACGCGGACTGGGCGACGTCGACCGCCGCGGTACCCGGCAAGCGGCTCCGCGGGGTCGGTCTCGCGCTCCTCCGGTACGCGATCCGGATGTCGAGCCGACCGACACCGTTCGGCGCCTTCGCGGCCGTGGGCACCGTCCCCACCGAGACCGGCTCCGACGACGCCGTGACGACCGTCCACTCCACCGGGTTCCGGAGCCGGCACCGGATCGGCTCCGGCGCGGCACAGGGCGCCGTCCTCGCGACCGAGCGCGAGGCGCTGGAGGAGCTCGAGGTCATGATCAACCCGACGGTCCACCGCAGGTCCGACCGTCTGGAACTCCTCGTCAACGCGGCACAGGACCGGGAGACAGCGCACGACCTCCTCTCGGTGCGCTGGACGCCCGCGGTCGAGAAGACACTCGAACTCGCTGCCGGGCCGATCCGAGCAGACGCCCTCATCCGCGCACTCGTCGGCGACGGGGACGGGGAGATCCGCACTCGCGTCGAGTCGTTCGTCCGCACGCTCCTCGGGCGCGGCTTCCTCGTCTCGAGCGCCCGTGCGTCGTTGACCGACAGCGGCGCAGTGGAACGCGTCGCCCCCCTGGAACCGACCGGCGACCTGCGACGGACGGTGGATGCACTGGACCGCGGAGAACTCGACGACGCCGCGCTCGAGGACGTCTTCCGCTCGCTCCGGCCCTTCGTCGACTCGGAGACGCAGGAGATGCTCCAGGTCGACGTCGCCGCAGCCACCGAGGGAGTCGTGTCCGGCCGCCTCGTCGACCGGATCACCGCGGCGGCGACGGCGCTCACCCTCCTCTCGCCCGCACCGGGCCGATCGCCGGAGCTGCGCGACTACGCCTTCGCGTTCCAGGAGCGGTACGGCCGGCGGGAGGTCCCCGTCACCGAGCTCCTCGACGAACTCGTCGGTCTCGGATTCCCGCACGGGTACCCGGGCTCGAACCGACCCGCGCCGCCCCGGTTCGACGAGCGGTGGGAGGCCGACCTCGCGATCCTCCGGCGTCGGCTGACCACCCGCGCCGAGGTCGTCGACGGCATCCCGCACAGCGAACTCCTCGACGCGGACCTGACGCCGTTCCGCACGCGCGGCGACCGGCCGCCGGCGTCGCTCGACGTGTTCGCACTGATCGGGGGCACCGACGACCCGGACGGTGCGACGATCGCGCCGGTCGGGGCAACCACCCCGGCGGGCGCTGCGTTCGGTCGCTTCGACGCGATCCTCGACGACGTCACCGCGGTGCTCCACGGCGGCAGCGAGCTCGAGCTCGCCGCGCAGACCGACACCCGGTTCTGCCACGTCGACTACCTCAACCCACGGCCCCACATGAACAACGTTGCGTTCGCGCCACAGCAGTTCGACACGGTCATCCCACTGACGAGCACCGCCCACGCGGGCACCCCCGGCGCACTCCCGCTCGCCGACGTCCTGGTCGGCTGGGCCGACGGCTTCCACCTCCGGAGTGCGAGCACCGGCGCGCGGATCATCGTGCGGAACCCGAACATCCTCAACCGCGTCACGCAGCCGGGGCTCGTCCGGTTCCTGCTCGACGTCTCGGACGACGGCACGGCGAAGCCGGGCTGGGCCTGGGGTGCGCACGAGGAGCACGTCGACGTGCTCCCACGCATCGTCCACAACGGCATCACGATCGCTCCCGCACAGTGGCGGCTGCCGGAGACGGCCGGGGACCGCGACGAATCCGTGGCCGCGCTCCGCACGTGGCGGACGAAGCACGGCGTCCCGCGCCGGGTGTACGTCGGTGTCTACGACAACCGGCTGCTCGTCGACCTCGAGGACGATCTCCAGACAGAGGTGCTCCTCCGCGAGCACCGGGCAGGCGCCGCCTGGGTGCAGGAGGGTCCGGAGACGCTCGACTCCCCCACCGTCACCGGACCGGACGGGCAGCCGCGGCTCGCCGAGATCGTCCTGCCGTTGCGGCGCCGGACGGTCGAGCCGCACCCACCGCTGCCGCCCCGACGCGGATCGGTCGGCACGTCCGTCCCGCAGCCGTCGCCCGGAGCCGACCCACTCGCGGCGAGCGCGGCGCGCGGCCTGCGCGAACGATGCGCACCGGGCGTCGAGTGGTGGTCGTTCCGGATCGCCGGACGACGGAAGGACCAGGACGACGTCCTGCGCGCCATGACCGCGGCCGCGACGACGGCCGGTGCCGACTTCTTCTTCGTGCGCTACAGCGATCCCGAGGACCACGTCCGGTTCCGCGTCCGTGCCACGACGGCACCGGGTCCGGTGTTCGCGTGCGCCGGTGACCTCCTGTCGTCCGGTCGGGTGTCGGACGTCTCACTCCGGTCCTACGACCGCGAGGTCGAGCGGTACGGCGGCAGGGCGGTCTTCCCGAGGTGCGAGACGTTGTTCTGCCGGACGTCGCTGGCCACCGTCGGGCTCCTCGCGGCGCTGCCCGGCGAGCACGACGAGGACGGCGACCGCACGACGGCCGGGGCGTTCGTGGTCGACGCCTTCCTGCAGGGTCTCGGTGTCGGCGCCGAACGGTCCAGCGGTCTCCTGCAGGGCATGGCGGCCGGGTACGCGATGGAGTTCGCCGAGGAGGGTCCGGCCCTCCGCCGTGCGGTGCAGCGTGCGCGTCCCCTCCGGCGACCGGCGCTGGCCGCACTCATGGCATCGCGGGAGTCCGGCGCTCCGGGGGCGCTCGTGTCGGGGCCGCTCGTGACGGGGGCGACCGCCCTCGCCGCAGCAGCCGTCCACGACGGACCCGCGATCGTCGACGACGTGTTCGCCGCCGGTGACGACACGGCGTTCGGGGTGCTGAGCAGCCTCGTGCACATGCAGGCGAACCGACTCGGGTTCACCCGCCAAGAGGAGTACCAGATCGTGCTCGTCCTGCTGGACGGGCTCGCTGCGCGGAAGCACCGCGCGGCAACGGAGCAAGGGGGAGTTCGATGACCGACACAGCCGGGCTGCGGACGGCAGCCGTCCGCGACGCGCAGAGCATCGCCTGGGACACCGTCGCGCGGATCAGGGACGACGCGGAACGGGCGTCCCGACCGACGCCCGACGAGTTCACCGGACGGGTCGAGCCACGATGGCACCCGCTCAGCATCGACCAGGGCGACCTCGGCCTGGCGTTCATGTACGCGACCGCCGATCGGGTCGACCCGGATGCGGGATGGGACTCGAGCGCGCACCAGCACCTCTCGGCGGTCGGAGCGTCGTTCGGCTCGGTCGGACCGATCGGGCCGGGCGTCTTCGGCACCGGCGCGGTCCTCCTCGCGTTCCGGGCCCTCAGCCGAGGCGGTGCGCGGTACCAGCGCGCCGAAGCAGAGGCGGAGCGGGTGCTCCGGGAACGCCTCCGCTCGCTCCTGCGGTCGAGTCCGCTCCGTGGCGGCCTCCCGACGGCGGCGTTCGACGTGGCATCGGGCGTGGCCGGCGCACTCATGACCGGACTCACGACGGCCGGCTCCGACCCGAGCGCGCACCAGATGGTCGCCGAAGCCGCGGCCGCCCTCTCGATCTGGGCCCGACAGGCGGCGCCGGAGGGGCTCTGGACACCGCAGACCGGGGTGACCGACTTCGATCGGGCGCACCGCCCGGAGGCCGCGAGCGGCTACATCGACCTCGGGTACGCCCACGGTGTCCCCGGCGTGCTCGCGGCGCTCGGCGGGGCTCGTCGTGCCGGGATCGCGGTCGACGGACTCGACGACGCCGTCGATCGCCTGCGGGCGGAGCTCACGGCCGACCTGATCGACACGAGATGGGGTGCCGACGTCCCGTACCGACGCACGGCCGCGGTCTACGGCGAGTACCTGCCGGCCAGGACCGCGTGGTGTTACGGGGGCCCGGGCGTCGCCCTCGCCCTCGCCGTGAGCGCACGTGACGCCGGTGAACTGGGGGTGTCGGAGAAGCTGTGGCGCAGCAGCGTGGACCGGCCCCGCGCGGCGCGGAACACTGCCGCCGCCGGCATCTGCCACGGCACGGCCGGGCTGCTGCTGGTCGGCCGTGCCCTCCGCCGCGCCGGCCTCGAGGTGCCGGACTCCGATCTCGACCGACTCGTGGGCGAGATCATCGACGATCACGACGACGGAAGCCGGTACGGGTTCCGAGACCTCGACCACCACGGCGTCGCGTTCGACTCGGCAGGCTTCCTGCAGGGTGCAGCCGGCGTCGCGGCGGCCCTGCTGTCGATCACGGCGGAGGCCCCGTCGCCCGCGGAGACCGTCTTCACGGGGGTGGCCGATGTTCGAGCTCGCTGACGTCGCCGTCCGGTACCCCGGGGCGCCGGCCGATGTCTTCTCCGGTGTCGACCTGGCGCTCCCGGACGGCACCCTCATGGTGCTCGTGGGGCCGAACGGAGCGGGCAAGACGACGCTGCTCCGCGCCATGTGCGGCCTGATCCGCCCGACGAGCGGACGTATCGAGATCGACGGGTGCGACGTGGTGGCGCACCCCGACCGGGCTCAGCGCAGCTTCGGTGTGTCGCTCTACCCCGAGCGCAGCTTCTACTTCCGCCTGACGGCGCGGCAGAACCTCCGCTACTTCGCGGCACTCCGCGGGCTCGGTCGTCGCGACGCGATCGCCGAGGTGGACCGCGTGCTCGCCGTCGCCGGACTCGAGGAACACACGGAGCTGCCGTTCATGCGACTGTCGCTCGGACTCCGGAAGCGGCTCGGCTTCGCACGGGCGCTCCTCGGCACGCCGAGCACGCTCCTCCTCGACGAGCCACTCGCGAACCTCGATTCCGCGAGCGCCACCGCCGTCGTGGAGCACCTCGCCTCGCTCCGGGATGCGGGCCACCGGGTGGTCCTGTCGACGCACGAGGCGAGCGGCGTCGCGTCCCTGGTCGACATCGTCGGACAGCTCCGCGACGGGCGCCTCACGACGACCGACGAACGCACCGCGCTCGTCCTCGGCAAGACGGTGATGGTCGAGACCGAACCGGCACCGGACCCCGGAGTGCTCGTGCCCGGCTGGGCGACCACCTCGTACGGGTTCTCCCGGATGGTCGGCGCGGACGAGGACATCACGCCGCTCCTCACCACGCTCGGCGCGGCCGGCTTCCGCGCGGTCCGCATCGGCACCCGCCAAGAGGCCTCCGTGCTCCCCGTCTCGGAGGTCCTCGTATGACGGCCCTCGAGCAGCTGCGGATGGTGCTGGTGCGGTCCGTCTGGGAACGTCGGACCTACCGGACCGCGATGCTGCTGGGCGTGGTGACCGCCGTCATCGGCTGCCTCCAGTTCGCGATCATGGGCAAGTTCCTGCAAGCGGGCAACTCGTTCCCCGGGCTGCAGGCCTACGGCGGGGACATCCTCTCGTTCCTGCTCACCGGATCGATCTTCACCGGCTTCGTGAACATCTCGCTCGGCACGTTCTCACGGTTCGTCCAGAACGAGCAGCGGTCCGGGACGCTGGAGTCGCTGGTGGTGTCGAACGTCTCGCTGCTGCGCCTGATGATCTACCACGGCGTCGTCGGCATGGTCGGCACGGTCGTCAGCTCAGCGGTGATGCTCGTCGCGTTCGGGTTCGTCTTCCACGTTCCCTTCGACATCGACGTCTGGGCGTCCGCGCTCGTCCTCGTGGTCCTCGTGCTGACGATGGGCAGTCTCGGCCTCGCGGGGTGCGGCGTCCTGCTCGTCACGAAGCGCGGCGACCCGATCACGTGGGTCCTCACGACGCTGACGGTCCTCATGTCCGGGGTGCTCTACCCGACGTCGGTCCTGCCGCCCTGGATGTCCGCGACCGCGCAGTGGCTCCCGACGACCCGTGCTCTCGATGCGATGCGCCTGACGCTCGGTTCGCACGGCGGCGTCTCGGCGGTCGCCCCGGACCTGCTCGTCCTGGCGGTGTGGTGCCTCGTCGCGATGCCGGTCGGCGTGTGGACGTTCCGGACCGGGCTCCGACGAGCGCGCCGAGCGGGGTCGCTCGCCGAGTTCTGAGCCGCCGCGTCGACCCCGGCGACGGAGCGCGACCGGTCCCGACTCGCTCGACTCACGGACGAGGGTCGCGCACCGGCCCGGTGGTGTCCCCGATCCGCAGCTCGGACCGGAACGCCGCCGGCACGGGCTCGTCCCCCTCGAGCATCGCGAGCGCGGCACGAGCGGCAGCGCGGCCCTTCTGCGCGAACGGCTGCACGAGGGTGGTGAGGTGCCGGATCGGCGTGCGGTGCAACAGGCTGTCGTCCACCGTGATGCCGTCGAAGCCCACGACGCTGACGTCCTCCGGCACCCGGAGCCCGGCGTCGAGTGCGGCCGAGATCACCCCGACGGCGAGCAGGTCGCTCTGCGCCACGACGGCGGTCGGGACCGTCGACCCGGGGGCGAACAGGGCGTCGCCGGCGATCCGTCCTTCTTCCACTGAACTGCCCGCGGTCTCGATCGCGACGGCGTCCGGGTAGACCCCGCGCACGCCGCGCAGGCGTTCGAGGGTCGTGTGGGCGACGCCAGCGGCCTCGCGCGCAGCGTCGACCGGGCCCCGACGCCGAGCGGCGTCGAGCGGCAGCGCGACGATCGTGACCGAGGTGTGCCCGAGGTCGCGCAGGTACGCGGCGGCCCGGCGCGAGGCCTCGCGGTTGTCGAGGTGGATCGGCACGGCGCCCTCGATCTCGTCCGCCTCGATCGCGACGACGGGGATCTGCCGGCGGCGGAGGACGGCGACGGCGGGGTCGATCCGGACGTTGCACCCGACGAGCACGACGGCGTCCATCGGGGCGTCGACGATCGGACCGGCGCCCTGCTCGTCGTCGAGCGGGCTCCGGACGAGCAGCAGCGAGGCACCGGCGGCTCCGGCGACCTCGGCGATGCCGTCGAGCGTGAGGACGTTGACCGGGTCGCGGAAGGCGTCGCTCAGGCGTTCGTCCATGACGACCCCGATCACCCCGGATCGACCGCGGCGCAACGAGCGGGCGCGGGGGTCGGGGCCGCCGTACCCGAGCTCGGCGGCTGCGGCGAGCACGCGGGCCTTGGCGTCCTCGGACACCGGGCCGCTGCCGCTGAACGCGAGCGAGGCGGTCGACGGGGCGACCCCGGCGGCACGTGCGACGGCGGCGAGGGTCGGGCGCGACCGACGTGCGACGCCGTCACGGGCTGCTTCCGTCCGCGACGCGCCGGGTCCTGTTGCCGGTTCGTCCATCGCCCGTTAGCGTAGCCGGAACCAGCGGTCGAATCGATTCGACCGAAGCGCGACACGCACAGCACGACCCGCGCAGCACGACCCGCGCAGCAGCACGCACAGCACGACACTCACAGCACGACCCGCGCAGCGGCACGCACAGCACGACACCAGCACCACCCCGCCACGACCAGCACCGAAGCACGATGGGACCACCATGACGACGACGTCCGCCCGCACCACCCCGACGACACGGGCCTGGATCATCGCGGTGTTCGTCGTGTTCACCCTGTCCGGGCTCGACATCGCCACGTGGCTCGGCCGGATCCCGAGCGTCCGCGACGCCCTCGGCGCGAGCACGTTCGAGATGGGCCTGCTCGTGCTCGGCATGGCGGTCGGCTCGATCGGGGGCCTGACCTTCGCGGGGCACATCGTCTCGAAGCTCGGCGCCCGTCGTGGCGTGCAGGTCGCCGCAGCCTGCCTGGCGCTCGGCATGGTGTTCGCCGGGATCGCGGTGACGCTCGGGTGGGGCTTCGCCGCGATCTGGATCGCCCTCATCGCGTTCGGGTTCGGCAACGGCCTGTGCGACGTGTCGATGAACGTCTCCGGTGCTGCGGCCGAGAAGGCCGGCGGGCGCACGATCATGCCCCTGTTCCACGCCGCGTTCAGCCTCGGCACGCTCGCGGGCGCCGGCCTCGGGGCCCTGGCCGAAGCCCTCGAGATCCCGGTCGCGTGGCACTTCATCGTCCTCGTGCTCGTCACCAGCGCCGCGATGCTCGTGGCGGTCCGCGCTTTCCAGGACGAGCACCGGTTCGCCGACGCCGAGCACGTCGCCACGGAGACCAGCCCGGTGCCGACGCAGGTCACCCGCTGGCAGGTGTGGGCGCAGCCGTCCACGATCCTCATCGGCGTGATCGTGCTCGGCATGGCACTGGCCGAGGGATCAGCGAACGACTGGCTCCCGCTGGCGATGATCGACGGCCACGGGCTCGACAACGCCGCCGGCGCCGCGGTGCTCACCGTCTTCCTGGCGGCGATGACCGTCGGCCGCGTCGCGGGCAGCCCGCTCATCGACCGGTTCGGTCGTGTGCCGATCCTGCGGATCAGCGCCGCCGTCGCGGTGGTCGGCCTCGGCATGCTCATCTTCATCGACAACGTGCCGCTCGCGATCGTGGGCGTCGTGCTCTGGGGTCTCGGCGCCAGCCTCGGGTTCCCGATGGGGATGTCCGCCGCGGCCGACGACCCGCGGACCGCCGCACTCAAGGTCAGCGCCGTCGCGACGATCGGCTACGTCGCGTTCCTCGCCGGGCCGCCGATCATCGGGTTCCTGGGCGAGCACGTCGGACTCCTCGGTGCGCTGCTCGTGGTGTTCGTCTTCATCATCGCGGCCGGACTGGCGTCGGGAGCCGCCCGCGAGACCGGCGCCGCCGCCAGGCCGACCCGTCGCGGTCGCGACGCGGACGGCGGGGCCGGACCGCGCCTCCAGGCCGACGGCGCAGACCGGACCGACGCGACCGACCGGTCCCACGGGACGGAGGAGACCGACAGCGCCGACCGTGCAGACCGGCCCACGTCCGACCGCGCCGCCGACCGCAGGTAGGCTTCCCGGCGTGCGTCTCGTCATCGCCCGCTGCTCCGTCGACTACGCCGGTCGGCTGTCGGCCCATCTGCCGCTCGCCACCCGTCTGCTCATGCTGAAGGCCGACGGCTCGCTGCTCGTGCACTCCGACGGCGGCAGCTACAAGCCGCTCAACTGGATGAGCCCGCCGTGCTCGATCGAGATCACCGAGCCGGACGACGAGCAGTCGAGCGCCGGCATCACGCAGGTGTGGACGGTCACGCAGAAGAAGACGCAGGACAAGCTCATCGTGTCCCTGTACGAGGTCGTCTCCGACGAGACCCACGACCTCGGCGTCGACCCGGGCCTGGTGAAGGACGGGGTCGAGGCGCACCTGCAGCAGCTCCTGGCCGAGCAGATCGAGCTCCTCGGCGACGGGCACACCCTGGTCCGCCGCGAGTACATGACGGCCATCGGTCCGGTCGACATCCTCGCGCGGGACGAGGCCGGGGCGAGCGTCGCGGTCGAGATGAAGCGCAACGCCAACATCGACGCGGTCGAGCAGCTGACGCGGTACCTCGAGCTGATGAACCGCGACCCCCTGCTCCGTCCGGTGCAGGGCGTGCTGGCGGCGCAGACGGTCGCGCCGCAGGCGCGCACCCTCGCCGAGGACCGCGGCATCCGCGTCCTGGTGCTCGACTACGACGCGATGCGCGGCATCGAGGGCGGCCACACCCGCCTGTTCTGAGCAGCAGGCTCGGGTGCAGCACCGACTGCCCCGCCGGTTCCGAGGGCGGGCCTGGAGGCGCGGGTCGACTCCGCCACGTCGGCACGCCACCGCGCAGATAGGGTGGGGAGGACATGACCAGCCCGTTCAGCGCCATCCTCTTCGACCTCGACGGCACCATCAGTGACTCCGCTCCGGGCATCCTCGAGAGCCTCACGTACACGTTCCGCAAGGTCGGCGTGCCGGTGCCCGACCACGACACCCTGATGTCGTTCGTCGGTCCGCCGATCATGGACACGTTCACGACGGCCATGGGGATGGACCAGCAGCAGGCCGAGCACACCCTCGCCGTCTACCGCGAGCACTACTTCTCGCACGGCGCCCTCGACTCCGAGATGTTCCCCGGGATCGACGTCGTGCTCCGCACGCTGCACCAGGCCGGGCTGCCGATCTCGACCGCGACGAGCAAGCCCGAGACCCCGGCGACGTACATCCTCGAGCACTACGGCCTCACCGGGGACATCGACATCATCACCGGGGCGAGCGACGACGAGGTCCGGAGCTCGAAGGCCGACGTCGTCGAAGAAGCACTGAAGCGGCTCGACGCCCGCGGCTTCGACATCTCGCGTCCGGTGCTCGTCGGGGACCGCCTGCACGACGTCGAGGGCGCGACGGTGCACGGCGTGCCGGTCGTCTTCGCCGCGTGGGGGTACGGCTCGCCGTCCGAGGCAGAGGGCACGATCGCCACCGCGGCGACCCCGCTCGACCTGCTGCCGATCCTGCTGCCGTGACCCGCGCCGTCTCGACGGGCCTGCGCGGCGCGGCGTGGTTCCTGCCCGCCGCCATCGTCCTCATCGCGCTGAACTTCCGCGGCCCGATCGTCGCGACGGCTCCGGTGATCGGCGACGTCCGGGCCGACCTCGGGCTGACCGCCACGATCGCCGGCCTGCTGACGACCATCCCGGTGCTGTGCTTCGCCCTCGCGACGCCGTTCGCCAGCTGGGTGATCGCGAAGGCCGACCCGGAACGCGCCGTCTCCCTGTCGCTCGTCATCGTGCTCGTCGGCACCGTCGTCCGGTCGATGCCGTCCGCCGCGTCGCTGCTGATCGGCACCGCGGTCATCGGCATCGGGATCACGATCGGCAACGTCGTGATCCCGGTGGTGATCCGCCGCGACACCTCGCCGGAGCGGGTCGGCCTGGTCACCGGCGTCTACACGTCGGCGCTCAACGTCGGGTCGATGATCACCTCGCTCGGCACCGCGCCGATCGCCGCCGCGTGGGGCTGGCCGGTCGCGATCGCGATCTGGGCCGTGTTCGCGGTCATCGCCGGCGTCGCGTGGACGTCCGCCGTCGGTGCGCGAGCCGCCTGGATGCGTCCGACCCGCGCCGCCGCCGAGGAACCGCTCCCCGTGACCGGCCCGATCGACCAGGTGCTCGACACCGGCGCGATCCGGACCGTCCGTGCCGCGCGCGCCGCCGAGCTGGCGGCCGCCGAGCCCGTCCGTCCGGCTCGTCGACTCATCACCTGGGGCCTCACGCTGGCGTTCGGCGGGCAGGCCTTCTCGTACTACGCCCTCACCGCGTGGATCCCGACGCTGCTGCACGACGAGATCGGCTTCTCGAAGGCGTCGTCCGGCGCGAGCTCGTCGGTGTTCCAGATCCTCGCCGTCGTCGGGGCGCTCGGCGTGCCGATCCTGGCCGCGAAGTGGCGCCCGCGCGCGATCATCGCCCTCGTCGCGTTCCTCTGGCTCGCGATGCCGCTCGGCCTGCTCTTCGCGCCGCAGCTCTGGCTCCTCTGGTCGGTGCTCGGCGGAGCAGCCCAGGGTGGCGGCATCACGGTGATCTTCATCGTGATCGTCCGGATCGTCTCGAGCGACGCGGATGCGCGGCGGATGTCGGCGTTCGTGCAGGGCGGCGGCTACCTGCTCGGCTCGGCGGGGCCACTCGTCGCCGGGTCGCTGCACGGGGCGACCGGGGACTGGACGGCACCGCTGCTCGTCGTCCTCGGCGCGGTGCTGGTCCTCGGCGTCGTCGGCACGTTCGCCGCGCGTCGGGTGTCGTAGCGCTGGTCGCGCGTCAGCCCTGCTCGAGCACCTCGCGCAGGGACATCGGCCGTCGCCCGGTCACCCGCTCGACGTCGCCGGAGACCCGCGCGAGCGCGCCCTCGGCGATCGCCGTGTAGGTGCTCACCCACGCGTCCGCCTGCCACGGTTCGGGGTTCCACCTCGCCCGCGACGCGTACGCCTCGTCGAGGGTCTCCGGGTGGTAGGTGACGGTCCGCCCGCGGACCTCGGAGACGGTCGCCGCCGCCTGCTCGAGCGTGATCGCCGTGGGCCCGGTCAGCTCGTACGTCCGGTCGAGGTGGCCGTTCGGGTTCCGGAGCACCTCCGTCGCCACGCGTGCGACGTCGGCGCGCGCGACCGCCGCCATCGCTCCGTCGCCGGCCGGCCCGCGGATCACCCCGTCCTCGCCGACCAGGTCCTCGACGAAGTCCAGGTAGAAGGCGTCCCGCAGGAACGTGTGCGCCATCGACGTGGCCCGGATCGCCTGCTCCGTCGCCCAGTGGTCGCGCCCGAGCGTGAAGGTCGCGTCGGCCGCGGCGCCCATGAAGGACGTGTAGACGACGTGCCGGACGCCGGCCGTCGCCGCCGCGCCGACGAAGGCCTTGTGCTGCGCCAGACGGTCCGGGGCTTCGGCGCCGGACACCATCAGCAGCAGGTCGACGCCCTCGAGCGCGGCTCGGCTCGCCTCGACGTCGCCGAAGGTCGCCACCGCGGTCTCCGTCCCGGGGAGTTCCGGTGCGCGCGACGCGTCGCGCACGATCATGCGGAACGGCACGCCGTCCGCGGCGAGCGCTCGTGCGACGGCTCCGCCGATGTTGCCGGTCGCGCCGGTGAGTGCGATGGTCATGGTCGCTCCTGATCTGTCGGGGTCACCGGACGTGTGGTCACGTCCGGACCGTCCTGGAGGCACGGATCACCGTGGGCGCGACCCTCGCCGCGTTCACGCCGTCGACCTCCACCGCCCAGCGGCGGGCTGCCTCGTGGTCGCGTCCGTGCCGCATGTGCCGGCCGACGAGGCGGTCGACCCGGACCGTGTCGTCCACGGCGCAGAACCACGTCTCGGCGAACAGGTCGGGGAGCGCGGTCCAGGGGGCGGTGTCGTCGAGCAGGTAGTTCCCCTCCGACACGACCAGCCGGGCCGTCGGCGGGACGGAGATGCTGCCGGCGACGGGCTCGTCGACGCGGCGGTCGAAGTCGGGCGCCCAGACGACCGGCCCGTCGGGCGCTCCGTCGACCAGGCGGCGGACCAGCGCGACGTAGCCGTCGGCGTCGAAGGTGTCGATCGCACCCTTGCGGTCGTGGCGGCCGAGCGCGTCGAGGGCGGCGTTCGACAGGTGGAAGCCGTCCATCGGCACCTGCACGGCCGTCCCGGTGCCGAGGGCGTCGTCGACCGCGACCATGATCCGCCGGGCCAGGGTGGACTTGCCGGCGCCCGGTGCACCGACGATGCCGAGCACGACGCGTCGGCCGGCACCGGCGAGTCCGACCGCGCGGGTCACCGCTTCGTCGACGGACATCTCGGGCGGGGTCACGGCTTCATCCTGGCAGAGCCGACCGATGGGCTCCCGGAACGGGTCGCGGGCGAGTGGGCCAGCGGGTCAGCGGGTCAGCGGGTGAGCGCGCCCGCCCAGCCGAGGGCGATCGGGACGACCAGGCCGTGCCGGTGGTGTGGCAGGTCGGCGATCGGCAGCCAGGCGGCCTCGTCGGTCGACCCGTCGAGCTCCGACCGCAGCGACCCGCCGGTGATCGACGCCCGGAAGACGACCTGCACGGCCTTCATCGGTCGCCCGTTGGCGTGGATGCGACGCTCGGCGGGCACGATGTGGTGGCGGACGCCGAGGAGTGCGCCGACCGCGGCCTCGAAGCCGGTCTCCTCCCGGATCTCGCGCACGACGGCCTGCTCGACGGACTCGTCGAACTCGACCCCGCCGCCGGGCAGGGTCCAGGTGCCCGCCTCGGGGAACCGGAGCTTCGCGAGGAGCACGCGGTCGCCCTCGGTGATCACGCCGTAGGCGGCGAGCCGGGTGTCGTAGTCCGTGTACTCCATCTGCCGACCATGCCAGCAAGCCCACCCCGGACCGCTCAGCCGCGCCGGTCGCGCCCGGTCGTGGCGGTGTCGGTCAGGACAGCGTCGTGACGGAGCCGGTCGTGGGCGATGCCGCGGCGGCAGCCGACCACCCGACGCGCATCCGTGTCACGGCACGGTCGAAGCCGGCCAGCGGGTCGGTGTCGTCGCGGACCATCGACTGCAGCTGCAGCCCCTCGTACAGGGCGACGAGCTGCTCGGCCGCGTGCCGGGGCGAGGTGCCGCGGGGCTCCCGCCCGGCGACCACGTCGCGCACGAGGGCGAGGGTGATGTCGTCGAACGAGCGCGTGTACTGGCCGCGGAACCACCCGGCGGCGGGGTGCTCCGGGTTCGACGCGGCGCTGAGGAGCGCGGTCCGGAGCCGGACGAGCGCGGGTTCGTCGAGGCCGGCCTCGAGTCGGGCGCGCAGGTACGCGACGGCCCCGGAGCGTTCGGCCACGACCCACAGGGCTCGTCGGTTGCCGTTGTTCCACCGGTCCATCACGGCGACGACCAGGAGCTCCCACGACGGGTAGGCCCGGTGGACGTCGGCCTCGGTGACCTCCGCGTGCGCGGCGACCTCGGCCGGGCCGACGGAGTGGAAGTCGGATGCGCGGTACGCCTCGATCGCGCCCGTGACGATGCGGGCGCGCAGGTCGGCGTCGGACTCGGGCATGCCCTCGATTCTCCGGGCCGCACGCCCACCCCGCGAGCCGCCTGTTCTGGGGGCGTCCGGCCGGGTCCCGTCAGCCGCGGTCGAACGTCAGCGTCTCGTCGTCCTCGGCGGTGACCCGGCCGGTGCGCGCGAACTCGGCCCAGATCGCCCGGAACGCCCGGCCGCGCCGTTCGACCTCGGGCCAGTCGCGCTCCGGCACGAACCGGGTGCCGGCCCAGGCGTCGCGGCCGCCGAGCAGCAGCGGCAGGTCGCTCATGTGCACGGCACCGGTCGGCTTCGTCGTGACGCCGCGGTGCAGCCGGTACGCGGTCGCTCGACCACCCGCCGCCCGGTGGCGTTCGGCGAACCGTCGGACGTCGCGCCCGTAGATCACCTCGGACAGCGGGCGGACGAGCAGCCAGCGGAGGAGCGGACGGACCGCACGGAGCCTGGCGACCGACCGCAGGCCGGGGATGAGCGGGACGTACATGCCGGTCTCGTCCGAGGCGGACCCGATCAGGACGTCGACGTCCGGCGCGACCGCGCTCCAGGCACGGTCGAGGTCGCGTTCCGCGGGCAGCGGCGCGTGACCGTACTGGGTGCCGTACGGCATCCCGCTGGCCAGGCCGTACGGAGCAGCCGCCCTCGTGCCGACCGCCTGCCGGTCGAGCAGGTCCTCGAGCGGGGTGTCCGGGTGCACGGCGCCGATGGCCCTGGTCATCGCCCGGTTCATCCGGGCCCGACCCCGCGAGAGGCCGAGCGGCGCGCTCTGGATGATCGCGCGCCGGAAGAGCCCGGCCGTCCCCGCGCTGATCATGAGGTGTGCGGCCGCGTCCCCGCCGGCCGACTGCCCGAACACGGTGACGAGGTCGGGGTCGCCGCCGAACGCCGCGATGTTCCGCTGCACCCAGCGGAGGGACTCGACCAGGTCGAGCAGTCCGAGGTTCGCGGGGACGGTCTCCCCGTCGCCGAGGAACCCGAGGATCCCGAGCCGGAACGTCACCGACACGAGCACCACGCGCTGCTCGGTCACGAGCTCGCGCGCGTCGTAGATCGGTAGGTCGCCGCCGCCGATGACGTACGAGCCGCCGTGGATCCAGACCATGACGGGCAGTCGTTCGCCGGGCTGCACGTCGGCCGGCGCGGTGATCGACAGGCGCTGGCAGTGCTCGTCGACGGCGAGCCCCTCGACCGGCCGGAGCAGCTGGTCGACGAACTCCGCCTTCGGCTGCGGGGCCACGGGCGACGGCACGGTCGCCGGGTACGGCTCGGTGAACGTCGGCATCGGCTCCGGTGGCGCGAACCGCTCGGCGCGCGCGTACGGGATCCCGAGGGCACGGACGACGCTCCCGTCGACGACGCCGGTGACGGGTCCGGCGGGTGGTTCGAAGGTCAGCGAGGCGGCGTCGAGCATCCGCTCACGGTACCGAGGTGACCACACGGCGGCCTGGAGGCGCGGGGCGGGCCGGTCGCGCGCCTCCAGGCCGTCGTCAGTCCCGTCCGGCGACCGGACGCAGGGAACCCGACGCCGCGAAGGCCGCGACGAACAGGACGGCGACCAGCCAGAGCGCGCTCAGCGCGCCGACGTGCTCGGCGATCGCGCCCACGACGGGTGGCCCCGCGAAGTTCGCGAAGTACCCGATCGACGCGACCACGCTCACCCGCGCCGCCGGGTTGGGGCCGCTCTGGGCCGCCGCGGACATGCCGAGGGGGAAGCCCATCGAGACACCGACCGCCCAGAGCACCACGCCGATCAGCGTCAGCCACCAGCTGTCGCCGACGATGAAGAGGACCGCGCCGACGATGCCGAGGGCCGTCGTCCAGCGGATGGTGGCGACCCGGCCGAGACGGTCGACGACCGGTCCGGCGAACACGCGCGTGGCGGCCTCGGACACCGCGAAGGCGGTGAAGAACAGCGCACCCACCGCGGCACTCTGCCCGTGGCCGTCGGTGGCGGCGAGGGCGAGCCAGTTGTTCGCGGACCCCTCACCGAGCTCGACGCCGAGCATCACCACGCCGATGAGCAGGAGCCGCACGTCGGCCCACCCGCGTGCCCACTGACGGAGGCGCTGCCGACGGCTGAGCGTGGTGTCGGGCGGCTCGGCACGGCTGCCGTCCGGGATGCCGCACATCGCGACGGTCCCGACCACCAGGATGACGACGGCCTCTCCCAGGAGCTGGGCCGACGGGGTGATGCCCAGCCACGCGCAGAGGGCGGCGATCCCGGCGCCGAGGGCCGCGCCTCCCGACCAGGCGGCGTGCATGAGCGGGAGGAGCGTGCGTCCCGCGAGCACCTCGATGGCCGTGCCCTCGACGTTCGCCATCACGTCCAGCGCACCGATGCCGGCACCGGCGATCACGAACCCGACGGACGCCAGCGGCGCGGAGTGCAGGGCCGCCGCGGTGCCGATCACGCTGATCGCGGCGGGCACGAGCACGACGACCGCGGTGAGCGCGCGGCGGCTGCCGAGCCGGCGGAGGAGCGGTGCCGCACTGAGCAGACCACCGATCGACCCGATCGTGACCAGGCCGAGCATGAGCCCGATCGTGCCGACGTCCACGCCGAGTTCGACGCGGAGCTCGGGGAGACGCGGACCCCAGGCAGCCAGGCTCACCCCGCCGATCGCGAAGGCGGTGATGACGGCGTTCCGCCACCCGGCGAGCTGTCTGCGGTCCACGTCGACCCCGAGCTGGTGCATCCCGCTATCGAACCCGCTTGATGGGGATCACGGCAAGGGCACCGAGGACGGCTGCGGCGCCGGCACCCCAGAGCATGAGCGTGTAGTTCTGCGCGTCCGGGCTGCCGACCTGCAGGAGCCAGAGCGCGACGGCCGGGGCGAGCGACTGCGGCAGCGCGTTCGCGATGTTGATGACGCCGAGGTCCTTGCCGGGGCGGTCCGCGTTCGGCAGCACGTCGACGACGAGCGCGGTGTCGACGGCGGAGTAGATGCCGTACGCGAAGCCCATGATGACCTCGGCGACGTAGAACGTGCCGACCGAGTCGGCGTGCGCGAGGACGACGAGACCGACCGCGAACAGCGCGGTCGAGCCGCCCACGAAGACCTTCCGGCGACGGAACCGGTCGGAGAGCCAGCCGGAGACGGCGGCCGCGACCATGAGGACGATCGTGTAGAGGAGCACACCGAAGGCGACCGCCGCGGTGGCCTCCTTCTCGTCCTCGATGCCGAGGTGGTCCTGCATGTACAGCAGGCGGTACGTCGTGAACATGAAGGTCGCGAAGATGATGAGGAAGCGCGACCACCACGCGAAGCCGAAGTCCGGGTTCTTGATCGGGTTCGTCCAGAACGACGAGATGAGGTTGATCCAGGTGAACTTCTTCAGCCGGTACGTCGGCAGGTCGTCCCGCGCGACGAAGCAGTACACGAGGATGAGCACGACCGCGAGCACACCGGGGGCGATGAAGAGCACGGGCAGGTTCGCGACGAAGAACACCGACAGGTAGGTGCCGGCGAGGATCGCGATGTTCTGCGCGAGCGCGATGATGCTCGACGACCTGCCCCGCTGGAACTGCGGCACGTTGTCGGCGAAGCTCGCCGTCAGGGTCGCGAGCGTGGCGTTGGCCGCGACCTGGGCGAGGAGCCACGCGAAGGTCAGCTGCAGCTGGTCGGGCGCGTAGGCGATCCAGACCAGGGCGACGAGGAACAGTGTGACGCCGGCGAGCATCCACGGACGGCGGCGGCCCCAGCGGGTGCGGGTCCGGTCGGAGAGCGCGCCGGCGAGCGGGTTCGCGACGAGGGCGCCGAGCGCGCCGACCGGCAGCACCGCGCCGATGAGCGCCGCGGGGTTGTCCGGGTTGAGCTGCGACGCCTTGAGCTGCATCGAGACCATGACCGGGGCCATGAGCGCCACGAAGAGCCCGAACTGGCCGAGGAAGAGGGCGGCCTGGTACCCGGCCCCGACCTTCATCGTGCTGACCGGCTGGGTGATGCCCTGGTCGGGCTGCAGCAGGACCGGGGTCTCCGCGGGTTCGGGTGTGCTCATGACGCCTCCTTGAGTCGATGAAAACCTTGTCGGGCAAGGTTTTGACGAACGCGAGCATACATCGATGCCGGACGGGGGCAACAGGTGTGGTCGACGCGCGGCGTCACGGGGTCGTTGCGGTGCCGTCGCGCTGCAGGTGCGCCGCCGTCACGCGGCGTGACGGGCGGCGTAACGCGCGGCAGCAAAAACTACACACCGGGTGGTTTTTGGGGTAGCGTCGTCATCGATCTCGCCGCGGAGCATCGCTCCTCGACGGGCCGCGACACCCAGTCAGGACCGAAGGAGCCTCTGCAATGCCCACCACCTCTGTGCAGCTGTACTCGCTGCGCGACGCCGTCGCCGAAGACCTCGACAAGGCCATCGCCCGCGTCCGTGAGATCGGCTACGAGAACGTCGAGCCCTACGCGTTCGTCGAGCGTGCCGCCGACCTCGAGCGCGCCTTCGCCGCCACCGGCCTCAAGGCACCGTCCGGCCACGTCGCCGTGATCGACGCCGACGACACCGCCCCGATCTGGGACGCCGCCGAGCGCCTCGGCATCCAGACCGTCATCGACCCGTTCATCCCGACCGACCGCTGGCAGACCGCCGACGACGTCGCGAAGATCGCCGAGCGCGTCAACGAGCTCACCGCCGAGGCCGCGTCGCGCGGCCTGAAGTTCGGCTACCACAACCACCAGTGGGAGTTCACGAACAAGGTCGACGGCCGCACCGTCTACGACCTGTTCGTGTCGCAGCTCTCGCCGGAGACCGTCCTCGAGGTCGACACCTTCTGGGCGACCGTCGGTGGCGCCGACGCCCCGGCCGTGCTGAAGGCCCTCGGCGACCGCGTCGTCGCGATCCACGTCAAGGACGGCAAGGTCGACGGTGACATCCGCACCGCGCTGCCCTCGTCCGAGAGCGCCCTCATCGTGCCCGAGGCACTGCAGCGTGCCTTCGAGAACCAGACGCCGGCCGGCCAGGGCGACGTCGACGTGGCCGCCATCCTCGCCGCGGCCCCGCAGGCCATCCGCGTCGTCGAGTTCGACGCGTACAAGGGTGACGTCTTCGAGGGCATCGCCGAGTCGCTCGAGTGGCTGAAGGCCAACGACAAGTGAGCCGCGTCGGGATCGGCATCATCGGTGCCGGCAACATCTCCACGCAGTACCTCGAGAACCTGACGAAGTTCGCCGACGTCGAGGTCCGCTTCGTCGCCGACGTGCTGCTCGACCGTGCGGCCGCCCAGGCAGCCGCCTACGGTGTCGGTGCCTCGGGCAGCGTCGAGGAGCTCCTCGCGCGTGACGACGTCCAGATCGTGATCAACCTGACGATCCCGGCCGCACACGCCGAGGTCGACCAGCAGATCATCGACGCGGGCAAGCACGTCTGGAGCGAGAAGCCGATCGCGACCGACCACGAGTCGGCCGCCGCGGTGCTCGAGTCGGCGAAGGCCAAGGGGCTCCGCGTGGCGACCGCCCCGGACACCGTGCTCGGTGCGGGCATCCAGACGGCACTCCGGGCCATCGCCCGCGGTGACATCGGCGAGCCGCTCTCCGCGACGACGCTGTTCCACGTCCCCGGACCCGAGGCGTGGCACCCGAACCCGGACTTCCTGTTCGCGACGGGTGCCGGGCCGCTGTTCGACATGGGCCCGTACTACGTGACGACCCTCGTGCACGCGTTCGGCACCGCCACGCGCGTGCAGGCCGTGTCCTCGAAGTCGCTCGAGCGCCGGACCATCGCGTCCGGTCCCCGTGCGGGTGAGACGTTCCCGGTCGAGGTCCCCACGCACCACGCCGCGCTGATCGAGTTCGCCGGCGGGCAGTCCGCCCAGTCGACGTTCTCGTTCCAGCACGCGCTGCCGCGGATGGGCTTCGTCGAGATCAACGGCACGCTCGGCACGATCTCGCTCCCCGACCCGAACACGTTCGAGGGCGCGTCGCAGCTCTGGCGCTACGGCCAGGAGGAGCCCGAGACGCTCGAGGCGGTCGGCTCCACCTGGGGTCGCGGCACCGGCGTCGTCGAGCTCGCCCGCGCGATCGCCGAGGACCGTCCGGAACGCGCTTCCGGTGCGGTCGCGCTGCACGTCCTCGACGTGCTGCTCGGCATCCGCGACGCCGCCGAGGCCGGGTCCGCCGTCGACATCACGTCGACCGTGGACGCGATCCCGCCGCTGCCGGAGGACTTCGATCCGGCCGCCGCGGTGCTCACCGCCTAGCAGTCGCGCTCCGCGTGCCGGAACGGCCGGGTCCCGATCGGGACCCGGCCGTTCTCGTTCCGTCCCGGGCTGCGCCGGTGCTCAGCGGTCGCCGGGGACGAGCGCCTCGAGCAGTCGCAGGACCTTCTCGCCGTCGACGGCGTCCGGGTCGAGCAGCCACTGCACCTGCAGCCCGTCCGACGCGGCGATGCTCAACGACGCCAGGTCGACCGGATCCAGGTCGGCACGGATGCGTCCGGCCACCTGGTCCGCCTCGATGAGCGTCGCGAGGTCGGCCCGGAGCCGGGTGAAGCGCTCCCGCATGAACTCCCGGGTCGCCGGGTGGCCCTCCTGCACGGCATCGGCCGCGAGCGTCGTGTAGAGCTGCACGAGCCCCGGCACCGCACGGTTCCGCGAGGCACTCTCGCGCATGTCCCCGATCGCGGACTTCATCCGGTCGGGAGCGCCCTGCTCGCGCACCTCGTGCTCGCGGTACACGGCGAGCAGGAGTTCGTCGCGGTTCGGGAAGTAGTGGCGCAGGGCCGCGTGGGTGATCCCGAGCGCGTCGGCGACGGATCGCAACGACGACGCGTCCACCCCGTGGTCTGCGACCATCCGGATCATCTCGTCGAGGATCTGCGTCCGGCGCTCGGCACCCTTGCGGTACCCGCCGCGTCGCGGCGGGGCCGCGTCGTCGTCGACCGGGTGCGTCATCCCCCCAACCTACCGCTGGAAGTTACCGCTGGAAGGTTTTTTCCTGGAGGCGCGTGGGGACCCGTCCACGACGATCCGGTTCAGGGGACGTCCGGCTCTGCGACCGTCCGGCTCAGGAGTCGTTCGGCTCCGCGTCGCCGTCCGGGTCGACCACGTACTCGTCGACCGGGGCGGGGGCGCCGCCGACGAGGGCCTCGGTGATCTGCACCAGGCACCGGGTGAGGACGTCGTTCTCCTCGGTCGACAGGTGGTCCATGACCTCGACGACGGCCTCGTGGAACCGCGCGTACGAGGCGTCGATCTTCTTCGCCGCCTGCACCGTCGGCTCGAGCACCTGCGCGCGGCGGTCGGTGGGGTGCGGCACGCGGACGATGTCGCCCTTGTCGACGAGTCCGTCGACGATCTTCGTGACCGAGGCGTTCGACACGTTGAGCATGACGGCGAGGTCCTTCGGACCCATGGCCCGGCCGTCCCGGTGCGCCTGGAGCATGTACCGGACGGCGAGGAACTCGTTCTTCGTCAGCCCACTCTCGGACCGCGCCTGCTCGAGCTGCTGCTCCTCGGCGTGCTGCAGCCGGAGGAGGGCGTCGACGGCGACCTTCGCGGCACGCGACCGGGGCTCCCGGGCGTAGAGGTGCATGTGCTCGCGGCGGACGACGGTCAACGGCATGTGTTCGGGGGTTCTCTCGTGCCTGGTGGAGGGGCCTGCGGCGCGGTGCTACGCCGCGGACACGCTGAAGAAGTCCGCGTAGGACGGTTCGGAGCGCCCCGACAGGAGCGACGGGTCCTGGATGCGCCGCTCGACGTAGGCGTCGATGACGGCGGGGTCGGTCAGGCCGACCCGGGTGTGGGTCCCGCCGAGCCGTGCGTGGCGCGGCATCCCGGTGTACGTGCTGTGCATAGCGATCCCGCCTTCCGGCTTCCGAGCTGTCCCCTGCGGACGGTCAGAACTCTTTCACGAACCGAACGATCAGTGCAACGAACCTTTTTCGTTCTGTACGGTTCACGCACTGAACGGTTCGACGGGCCGAACGACAGGGGTCTCGGGCCAGGGTCGTCACCGGTTGCGGAGGAGCGAGGCGGCCCCGGCCGGGAACCACTGCCCGGCCGCTGGCCCGCCGTTGCAGGTGCCGTCGCTCTCTCCCGGGAGCTTCACCCAGAGCAGCGCGTCGAGCCCCGTGGCGTCGTCCACCACCGTGGGGTCCTGCCCCAGTCCGGCGGCTCGGGAGTTGCACCAGGCGCCCGTCGCTCCCCGACCGTTCCGCGACACGTCGATGACGAAGTGCCCTCCGGTCAGGCGCCGCAGCTGTTCGCCGTAGGCCCGTTCCCCCGCCGTCGCGTACGAGTTGGAGACGTTGAGCGAGAAGCCCCGCGCCTCGGCGACCCCGGCGTCTCGCAGGAGCCTGGCCATCGTCGTCGGCGCGGTCCAGCCCTCGTGACCGGCGTCGATGTACACCGCAGCGCCGGCCGACGCGAGGTCGTGCACCGCGGTGCGGATGAGGCGGGTCCGCTGGGTGGCGTCGGTCCCCGGGCAGGACGACAGCTGTGCGAGGGCGTCCGGTTCCACGATGACCGCGGCACGGTGCCCACGGAGGGTGTCGGCCAGCACGCGGTTCCACGTGCCGTACGCGCCCGGCGTGAGTCCACCGGCGGAGAAGCTCCCGCAGTCGCGGCCGGGGATCGCGTACGTGACGAACACCGGGGTGCCACCCTGGGCCGACGCGGCGGCGAGGTGTCGCTGGACGGTCGTCCGGAGTGCGGCGGTGGACAGCCAGTCACCGAGCCAGACGCTCGCCGGGCGGGCGGCGATCGTGCGGGCGACCGCCGCGTCCGATGCCCGACCGGCTGCGGCGAGCGCCGTCGCCTGGCGGGAGGCCGTCGTGTCGGCGGGGTGGTACAGCCCGCCGGCGAACACGTCGGAGCCGCGCGCGCTGGCGGACGGCGCGGGCCCGATGGTGGCGGCAGTGACGGCGGCGAGCAGCACGGCGAGTACCAGTGCGGGGACAGAGCGGCGGGTGCGGAGGAGCGGCATGGCGGCCTCGGTTCCTGGTCCGTGGACGAGCGTGGTGAGTGCTACCCGTCGAGGGTCCCTCCTGCTCCATAGAGCCCGTCACCGTTTCCCAGCCATGACGGAGGTTCGCAGGCATCGCCAGGCGGCTCCGGAACGAGGAAAGCCCCGCGGGCGCGCCCCGACGGGCATAGCGTGGACGCGTGGACCTCGAACTCAAGAACCGTGTCGCGCTCGTCGTCGGAGGGAAGGGGTACATCGGCGCAGCCGTCGCCGATCGACTCCGGGCCGAGGGGGCGACCGTCGTCGTGGCCTCCCGCAGCGCGGACGCCGCCGACGGCGTCGTGATCGACACCGCGGACCGGGCATCGGTCGACGCCGGCGTCGCGCGGGTGCTCGAGCAGCACGGACGCATCGACGCACTCGTCGTGACCGCCGCGCCGAGCGCCGGCACGCTCGACCCGTCGCGGAAGTCCGACCCGGAGCAGGTGCTGTCCGCGATCGACGGCAAGGCGCTCGGGTTCCTCCGCGTCGCGAACACCGTCCTGCCGGCACAGCGCGAGGCCGGCTACGGCCGGGTCGTGGTGGTGAGCGGGCAGAACGCGTACCTCTCCGGCAACATCACCGCCTCGCTCCGGAACACCGCCGTGAGCGTCATCGCGAAGAACCTGGCCGACGAGGTCGCCGGCTCCGGCGTCACGGTGAACGTCGTCAACCCGGGAACGGTGACGGACTCCCCCGCCGCCGAGGTCCAGCGCGGCGCGGGCGGCGAGTCCAGCCCGCAGCAGATCGCGGACCTGGTCGCGTTCCTCGTCTCGCCGCTGTCCGCGGTGTCGGGCGAGTCGATCTCGATCGCGCACCGGGTGCTCGGCCAACTGACGATCTGACGGACTGGAGGCGCGTGGCGGGCCCGCCCCGCGCCTCCAGGCCGCCACCGGGTCACGACGGTCTTTCACCCGGTGGGATGAAGCCCTTCGCCCGCTGGTCCGATGTGGCGGCGCCCGCGGTTGTCGATGCTGGTGTCATGGAGACCTCGACCAAGCACACGATCGCCACCCTGTTGCTCTGCGCGGCGATCGTCGTCGTCACCGCCGTCGCGCTCGTCGCGATGTCGCCGATGCCGTGACCGCCGGCTCCCACCATCGTGCGATGATCGAGCCGTGACGGAACGGCGCACGTTCATCCGGCCGCTCGCCACCCGAGCGATCGTCGTCGACGTGGCCTGGGCGGCGCTCGCTGCGTTCGTCTTCCTGCTCCCCATCGACCTCGAGCTGCAGCACGCGAGCCTCCTCGCGGTCCTCGCCGCGGCTGCCGCGATCGCGCTGCGCCGGATCTCGCCGACGGCGGCGATGGCGATGGTCGTCGTGCTCGGCGTCATCCAGGTCGGCGGCGGGGAACGGCCGTCGCTCGTGGACCTCGCGATGTTCGTGGTGATCGGCACGACCGCCGTGGTCGGGAGCCGTGGCGAGGTCGTCGCGTCCGGGCTCCTCGCCCTCGTCGCCGGCGTCGGCGCGACGGTGTACCTCGCGTCGACCGGTTTCCGCTTCCTGCTCCTCATCAACGGCCCGCGCGACCAGGCGTTCCTCGCCATGGCCGCACCAGTGACGGCGCTCCTCGGGGTGTGGGCCGGCGGGATCGCCCTGCGCGCGTTCCGTTCGCGCGACCGCGAGTCCGAACGGCGGGCCGACGCCGAGGCCGCCGCGTTCCGTGCCGAGGCCGTCGCGACCGAGGCGGCCGCCACCGCCACCCGCGCGATCGACGAGGCGGAGTCGGAGCGCATCCGCGCGGACATCGCCCGCGACGTCCACGACGTCGTCGGGCACTCCCTCGCCGTGATCATCGCGCAGGCCGACTCGGTGCCGTTCCTCGACGACGAGGCCCGCATCCGCGAGGTCAGCGCCACCATCGCCAGCACCGCCCGGAGCTCCCTCGTCGAGGTCCGGCAGGTCCTCGGGCACATCGACGGCTCCGGGACGGACACCGACCCAGGGTCGCTCGACGAGATCGTGCAGGGCATCCGCGAGGCCGGGGTCGACGTGGACCACAGCCGCCGCGGGGCCCTCGTGACGCTCGGCCCGGACAGCGGGACCGCCGCACGCCGTGTCCTGCAGGAGATGCTGACGAACGCCCTGCGGCACGGTGCCCCGGGACACCCCCTCGTCGTCCGCGAGACCTGGCGGAGCGCCGACCTCGTGCTCGAGGTCGAGAACCAGGTCGTCGATGCGGCCGCTGCCCTGCCGAGCACGCGTGGCTCCGGCCGGGGCCTCACCGGGATGCAGTCCCGGCTCACCACGCTCGGCGGGTCGTTCGACGCCGCCGTCCTGGACGACGTGTTCGCCGCACGCGCCCGCATCCCGTTCGACGTCCATGGGGGGACCATCCGATGACCGATCCGATCCGCATCCTGCTGACCGACGACCAGGCACTCTTCCGCGCGGGCCTGCGCGTGGTGCTCGACGCCCAGGACGACATGGTCGTCGTGGGCGAGGCGTCCGACGGGGCCGAGGCGCTCGGGCTCATCCCGCAGCTCCGACCGGACGTGGTGCTGCTCGACATGCGCATGGCCGGGATGGACGGTGTCGAGACCGTCCGCCAGCTCTTCTCCGGCGCCGTGCAGGGCCCCCTCCCCCGCGTGGTCGTCCTCACCACGTTCGGCCTCGATCCGGCCGCGGCCACGGCGATCCGCCTCGGCGCGAGCGGGTTCCTCCTCAAGGACACGACGCCGCCGTTCCTGTTCGCCGCCGTCCGGGCCGTGCACGAGGGCAGCTCGGTGATCGCGCCGAACGACCTGTCGCAGCTGTTCGGTGCGGACGTCGAGCGCGCCCCGTCCCCGCAGCCGTCCGAGTTCCAGTCGCTGACCGACCGGGAACGCATCGTGTTCGGCTGGGCGTCGCGCGGGCTGTCGAACGCCGAGATCGCGGCGAAGGAGTTCGTCACCGAGTCCACGGTGAAGACGCAGATCTCGAGCATCCTCGGCAAGCTCGCCCTTCGGGACCGGGTGCAGCTCGTCGTGTACGCGCACGACCACGGGCTGGCCGGCGCGCGCGGCGAGTCCTAGAGCGCCACCACCTCGTCGAGGATCGTCTCGACCGCGGTCGGGTCGTGCGCGAACCGGCCGAGGAACAGCCCGCCGATCCGGCCCTGCCCCCGCGTGAGCAGCCCCGGACCGGCACTGCCCCCGTAGACGACCCGCGACCCGGCCAGCTCGGGTCGCGTCGCGAGGTGCGCCGACACCCCGGCCAGCACCTCGACGACGTGGTCGTCCGGCGCGGGGGCCGGCGCCCCGATCGCCCACACCGGTTCGTAGGCGACGGTGAGCGGTCGGGCCTGCCCGGCGGCGACCGCCACCGAGACGGCGCGGTCGAGCTGCGCGGTCACGTCCGCGATCGCGTCCGGACTGGAGGCACGGGTCGCCTCGCCGACGCAGACCAGCGGACGCAGGTGGTTGCGGTACGCGGCGTGCACCTTGCGCGCGACGTCCTCGTCCGTCTCGTGGAACAGGGAGCGCCGCTCGGCGTGGCCGATCTCGACGAGGTCGACCCCGATCTCGCGGAGCTCCGCACCGGACACCTCGCCCGTGTACGCCCCCTCGTCCGCCCACGCCAGGTCCTGTGCGCCGAGCAGCACCGGGGCGTCGCCGAGGACCTGCCGCACCGGCACGAGCGCGGGGAACGTCGGGATGACGAACAGTTCGGCCGCTCCGGAGCGCACCGCGGGGTGCCGCCGGGCGATGTCCCCGACGGCCGCCGCCCACGAGAGCGTGCGGGCGTGCGAGAAGTACATCTTCAGCGACACCCCGACGGTGATCACTCCGCGACCGCCTCCACGATGAGCGCGAACGACACCGCGCCCGGGTCGACCGTGCCGACGGCCTGCTCGGCGTGCGTGCGGGCGCGGCCCTTCTTCGGCATGAGCTCCGCCGTGCCGTCCGCGGCCTCGCGGGCGGCGGCGACCGCAGCTGCCCAGGCCTCGGCGAGCGGTGCCCCGGAGTCGACGCGCGCACGGAGCGTGTCGTCGAACGGGACGAGCGCGTCCACCATCGTCTTGTCGCCGGGCACGGCGCCGAAGGCGAGGACCGCGTCGGTGGCGGCGTGCACCGCGTCCGCGACCTGCGCCGACGACGGACGCGAGTCGTCCCCGAGGACGCGACCCAGTGCCTCCAGGGCGGCTCCCCAGATCGCGCCGGAGGTGCCACCCGCCTTGTCGGACCAGGCGTCTGCGGCGATCCGGAGGACGGATCCCGTTCCTGCACCATGCTCCAGCGCGTCCGAGGCAGCGGCGTCGGCGGCGTGTGCGCCGCGCTGCATGCCGATCCCGTGGTCGCCGTCGCCGGCGACGGCGTCGATGCGGCCGAGCTCGTCGGCGTGCTCGTCGATGACGGCGCGGACGGCTGCCAGGCCGGCCGCCACCCGTCCGGCCACCGCTCGCGAGTCGTCGCTCGCCGGGCCGATCGCCACGGCTGCTTCGTCGGCCGAGGCGACCGACGGGTCGACGCGCTCCTGCGGGACGGCACCGCCCTTCCGGTAGGCGGGGGTGTCCGCGGGGGCCGACCAGAGTTCCTCGAGCTCGTCGTCGAGCCAGAAGAGCGTCAGCGAGACGCCGGCCATGTCGAAGCTCGTGACGAGCTCCCCCACCTCGGGTTCGACGATGACCACGCCCGCGTCGGCGAGCCGGCGCTGCACCGATCGGTAGACGACGAAGAGCTCCTCGTACTTCACGCTGCCGAGGCCGTTGAGGATCGGGACCACCCGCTGGCCGCCGAGCGAGACGCCGTCGGGGAGCTCGTCGAGGAGCTTGCCGACGAGCAGCTCGGCCAGGCCCTCCGCGGTCGGCACGTCGGTCTCGTCGATCCCGCGCTCACCGTGGATGCCCATGCCGATCGCCATCCGGCCCTCGGGCACCTCGAAGAGGGGCTCGTCGGCGCCGGGCAGCGAGCAGCCCGAGAAGGCGACACCGAACGACCGGGTGCGGTCGTTCGCGCGCTCCGCGATCGCGGTGACCGCCTCGAGGTCGTCGCCACGCTCCGCGGCGGCGCCCGCCACCTTGAAGACGCAGAGGTCACCCGCGATCCCGCGCCGTTCGTCCGCACGGTCGGCCGGCGCGGACACGACGTCGTCCGTGACGCGGACGGTCCGGACCGGGATGCCGTCCGCCTCCAGCGTCCGCGCCGCCGCGTCGAAGTTGAGCACGTCGCCCGCGTAGTTGCCGTAGCTGAGCAGCACGCCCCCGCCGTGCTCGGCCGCCCGCGCCACCCCGGCCACCTGCTGGGCGCTCGGGCTGGCGAACAGGTTGCCCATCGCGGCACCCGCGGCGAGGCCGTGGCCGACGAGCCCGCCGAACGCGGGGTAGTGACCGGAACCGCCGCCGATGACCACGGCGACCGTCCCCTCGGGGCTGGTGGTCGCACGGGCGACACCGCCGTGCACCTTCCGGACCCAGCGCTCGTTGGCGGCGACGAAGCCGTCGGTGGCTTCGTCCGCGAAGTCCGCGGGGTCGTTGAACAGTCGGGTCATCGGCCCGTCTCCTTCCGGTCGGCAGTGGCGACGTGCGAGGTGTCGAGCAGTTCGTCCGCCTTCGCCCCGCGGAAGAACTTGGTGCAGAAGATCATCACCGCGGCCACGAACGCCAGCACCCCGAGCGACACGATGCCGAACGCCCCGCTCTCCGTCGGGACGACCTCGTTGATCGCCGTGCGCATGATCGGTGCCACGAACCCGCCGAGGTTGCCGAGCGAGTTGATCAGGCCGATGCCCGCCGCCGCCGCGGCACCCGTGAGGAACGCCGTCGGGTACGCCCACGTGATCGGGCCGACCGCCAGGAAGCTCGCGACCGCCAGCGTGATGAACACGATGCCGAGGATCGGCTGCCCGTTCGCGCCGGCCCACGCCGACCCGAGGATCGACAGCCCCGTGGTGATGTAGAACAGGGAGCCCCAGCGACGACGACGGCCGACGGTGTCCGCCCGCGAGCCGACCAGGTAGCAGGCCACGAGACCGACGAGCCACGGGATGGCCGCGACGAGGCCGACCTGCCAGCCGACGTCCTGCCCGAGCAGCGCGGAGACCTGCTGCGGCAGGTAGAACGTCGTGCCGTACACGGCGACCTGCAGGCAGAAGTAGATGATCGTGAAGTACCAGACGCGGCCGCTTGCCATCGCCTTCCAGATGCCCGTCGGGCCGTCCTCGCTGCGCGCCGTGTCCTCGCGCTCCATCGCCGCGGTGAGGGACTGCTTCTCCCCCGGCTCCAGCCACTTCGCCTGCTGCGGACTGTTCGTCAGGAACACGAGCGCGGCGATGCCGGCCAGCACGGCCAGGATCCCCTCACCGGCGAACATGACCTGCCAGCCGTGGAACGGGGTGGCCTTGTCGCCGAAGCTGATCAGGCCACCGGACAGCGGGGCGCCGATCATCTGCGAGAACGGCTGCGCCAGGTAGAAGATCGCGAACATCCGCACGCGGACCTTGTTCGGGAACCACTCGGACAGGTACATGATCACGCCCGGGAACAGCCCCGCCTCGGTCACGCCGAGGATGAACCGCAGGATGATGAACATCGTGTCGTTCGTCGTGAAGGCGAACAGGGCGGCGACGATGCCCCACGTGACGGCGATGCGGGCGAGCCAGAAGCGCGCCCCGAACCGCTTGAGCAGCAGGTTCGACGGGATCTCGAAGATCGCGTAGCCGATGAAGAAGATGCCGGCGCCGAGCGCGAAGGCCGCGTCCGAGATGCCGCGGTCGACGCTGAGCGCCTCTTCCGCGAAGCCGACGTTGGTGCGGTCGAGGAAGGCGACGAAGTACAGGATGACGAGCATCGGCATCAGGTGCTTGGTCGCCTTGCCGATGGCGGACTTCAGGCCGGGGTCGTTCGTCGACCCGAGCGCTGGTGCAGGGGGTAGTGACACGGGGTTCGCTCCTTTGCGAGCACGGTGCGGTTGCTGACTGGAGGCGCGGATCGCGTCGCGTGTTCGGCGCACGACCGCAGGCGGCCGGGCCTAGTGCATGTACAGGCCGCCGTCGACGTTGAGCGTCTGTCCGGTCACGAAGCCGGCGTCCTCGCCGATGAGGTAGGCGATCGCGGCGGCGATGTCGCGCGGTGTGCCGATGCGGGGCAGGACCCCGTCGGCGGCCAGCTCGGCCTTCCGCTCCTCGGACAGCGTGCCGCCCATGATGTCGGTGTCGATCGGGCCGGGGGCGATCGCGTTGACGGTCACGCCCTTCGGCCCGAGTTCACGGGCGAGTCCGCGGGTGAGGCCGATCACGCCGGCCTTCGCCACCGTGTACGGCGTCTTGCTGAACGTGCCACCGCCGCGCTGGGCGGAGACCGACGACAGGTTCACGATGCGCCCGTACCCGTTCCGCACCATCGACTCCGCCGCCCGCAGGCTCGCGAAGTGGACGCCGTCGAGGTTGATCGACAGCACGCGGTGCCACTCCCCCTCCGGCAGGTCGAGGTACGCGTGGGCCGACGAGACACCGGCCAGGTTGACGAGCGCCGCGACGGGCGGCAGCTGCGACTCGATCGTGTCGAACGCCGCACGGACGGCCGACTCGTCGGCGACGTTCGCGCCCGCTCCGACGGCCTGCACGCCGTACTGGTCGCGGAGCTCGGCGGCGACGGCCTCGCTCGCGGCCTGGTCGAGGTCGATGACGCCGACGTTCCAGCCGGCCTCGGCGAGGTGGTGGGCGGTGGCCCGTCCGATGCCGCGCGGTGAGGCGGCTCCGGTGAGGACGACGGTGCGGTCCTGGTTGCTCATGGTCGTCCCCCTCAGTGGATCGGCGCCGGGCCGAGGTCGTCGAGGAGCTTCTGCATCGCGACGTACGCCTTGTTCCGGTACGCGACGAGCTCAGGGGTCCGGTCGGCCGGCACGTCGAGGTAGCCCGCGCCGGACTTCGTGCCGAGTTCGCCGGCGTCGACGTGCTGCTGCAGCGAGGCCGGGGTCGCGAAGCGCTCGGGCCAGCGGGTCTGCAGCGACTCGAAGCAGAACGCGTAGACGTCGAGGCCCGCCATGTCTGCGATCGCGAACGGGCCGAAGAACGGCAGGCGGAAGCCGAAGGTCGTGCGGACGATCGTGTCGATGTCGTCGGGGCTGGCGATGCCCTCGTCGGCGATCTTGGTCGCCTCCTCGAACAGCGCGTACTGCAGGCGGTTCAGGACGAAGCCGGTGGAGTCCTTCACGCGGGCGGACTGCTTGCCCGTGGCCGCGACGACGGCTTCGCCGACCTGGATCGCGTGCTCGCCGGTGGTGGGGTGCGGGATGAGCTCGACACCGGGGATGAACGGCGCGGGGTTCGAGAAGTGCACCCCGAGGAAGCGCTCCGGTCCGGTGACGGCCTCGGCGAGCGACTCGATGAGGATCGTCGACGTGTTGGACCCGATCACGGCATCGGGACGAGCCGCCTCGCTGATGCGCCGGAGGGTGGCGTGCTTGATCTCGAGCTTCTCCGGCACCGCCTCCTCGATGAAGTCGGCGGTCGCGACCGCTTCCTCGATGGACTCCGCGGCGCTGAGGTGCGCCCGGACGCGCTCGACGGCGTCCGCGGGGAAGAGCCCGTCGGCGACGAACTGCTCGGTCTCCCCGATCAGCCGCGCGAGGTTCTGCTGCGCGATCTCCGCGGAGACGTCGGCGATGCGGACGGTGTGGCCGGCGAGGGCGAGGACCTGGGCGATCCCGCCGCCCATGTAGCCGGACCCGACGACGGCGATGTCGAGGGTGCTCATCGAGTTGCTCCTTCGTGCTTCGTGCCCACGCTCGAGGTGGCGAGGACCGATCGGATGTACTGCTGGTTGGTGGCGCAGACGCCGAGGCTGTCCCCGCCGTACTGCTCGGTCATGAGGATCCCGCGGAACCCGTCGGCGACGGCGTCTCGGAGGACCTGGCGGTAGTTGATGAGGCCGGTCTCCATGGTGCTCGGCACGCTCGTCGCCCAGCTGCCGTCGGCGGCCTCGTCCCGCGTGTAGTTCTTCACGTGCAGGTAGTTCGTGACCGGGAGCGTCTTGGCGAACAGCTCCTTCCAGTCCTCCACCGGGCGGTGCAGGCGGATGAGGTTCGCGACGTCGGCGTTGAGGCCGACGTTGTCGAGGCCGATCTCCTCGATCAGTCGGACGGCGCTGTCCGCGGTGCCGAGGTAGGTGTCCTCGTAGAGCTCGAGCGCCATCGGCAGGCCGACCGACGCCGCGTGCTCGCCGAGCTCACGGAGCCGCGAGACCGCCGCCGCGCGGACCTCCGGGTCGTCCGGGTCCTTCGGGCCCTGCGCCGTCCAGAACCAGAGCGCGCGCTGCTGGTCCTCGTTGAACGGCTGGTGGAGGCCCGTCGAGAAGACCTGCATGCCCCACTCGGCCGCCGCGTCGATGGTGCGGTGGGCGTACGCGAGGTTGTCCTCCTCGTGCCCGGGCTGCACCACGCTCTTGCGCTGCAGGTGCACCGACGGGATCCCGACGCCGTGGGCCTTCGCGATGGCGAAGAGCTCGTCGCGACGGGAGCGCTCGAGGTCGGCGGGCCGGATGTGGCTGTCGGCGAGCTCGGCGAGCGAGAAGCCGACGGCCTCGATCTGCGCGAAGACGTCGTCCCAGACCGCGGGATCCGCGTCGTGGAAGGCGACGCCGTCGCGGGTGACCGGCGGGAACCCGTGCAGGCAGGTGGCGATCGGCCAGGTGTCCGACGTCCAGCTGGTGGGGTTCCAGTCCTGGTCGACCCAGTCCTGTGGTGTGCTCACGGAATGCTCCCTTGCATGTCTCGGTTCGACGATGAACCTCTTTCCTATAGGAAAGATACTCGCATGATCATCTCGCGCAACCCAGGTCGCGTGATCTGGTGTCTACCCGGTGTGCGTCGCGTCCGCCCGCGACCGCAACCGAACCGCGTCGATGTGGTGCCGCATCGCCGCGACCGCTTCCGCCGGCCCCGTGCCCAGGGCGTCGAGCACGGCGCGGTGCTCGTGCACGGCTCGGTCGGTGTCGTCCCCGCCGCCCTCGACGATCTGACGCATCCGGTGGACCCGGGTCGTGATGACCTCGGACATCTCCTCGAGGAAGGGGTTCCGCGTCGCGTCGAAGATCAGTTGGTGGAACTGCCAGTCGCTCCGGAAGAACCGGGCCATCAGCTCCTCGGACGCCGCCTCGACACCCACGGCCGCGACCTCCTCGGCCACGGCGGACTGCTCGGCCAGCGCGGCGGCGAGCCGGTCCCGCAGCAGGTCGACGTCGCCGCGGGCAGCGAGTTCGACCGCGCCGCTCTCCACGATGAGCCGTGCGTCGAACAGGGCCTCGAGCTGGTCGCCGGCGAGCGGTGGGGACACCCGGTACCCCTTGTTCGCCTCGCGGGTGACGAGCCCGGTGCGCTCGAGCTGCACGAGGGCTTCTCGCACCGGGGTCGGCGAGACCCCGAGCGTCCGTGCGAGTCCGTCGATCGACAGGCGCATGCCCGGCTCGACGTCGTGCCCCATCAGGACCTCGAGCACCCGGTCGTAGACGCGGTCCCGCAGTCCGAGCTGCGTGATGCGCTCCGTCCCGAAGCCCGGCATGGTCGTCGACATGTGTCGATCCTAGAGAATCGACGATCCACGGTCACCGCGTGGTCCCGCGCGGACGGTGCGGCGCGGTCAGGGCGGAACGGTGCGGCTCAGTAGACGGCGTCGATCCCGAGCACGTCGCCGAGCCCGAGGGTGCGTTGGCCCATCTCGCACGTGGTCGACGCCGGCTTCATGACGAGGCCGCTGTTCTGCGCGGTGTGCCCGAGGCCGAACGCGTGCCCCCACTCGTGCGTGGCGACCCCGCGCAGGTCGAACCGGGCACCGGAGCACGTCGGTCCGACGTACCACTGCTGCCCCGTCGTGTAGCGCTGGTCGACCTCGACGGCGACGCCCGACCGCGACCACACACACGTCACGGCGAGGGTGCCCGACGGCAGGGAGCCCCACCCGACGACGCTCGCACCGCTCGACGCGCCGCAGCCGCCGGTGCCGGAGACCCCGGTGGCCTTGGTGGTGTTGCCGACCAGGCTCTCCCCGGCCGCCGAGGTGACCGTCTTGCCGCACGAGGCGATCGTGCCCGTCCACGCGTCGGCGCCCGCTCGGATCGACGCCGCACCGGTGGTCTTCTGCCCGGCGGGGTTGTAGCTCCACTGCACGGGTGCCGCCCACTTGAAGCCGAGCTTCGAGAAGGTCTTGTTCGTGCAGCTCGACGGCTTCGCGGCCGCGGTGGTCGTCGCGGCCTGCGGGGTGGCGGCGAGGCGGGCGCGCAGGGCGTCCCGCTCCTGGCGGACGGCGGCGGCCGAGCCCTTCCAGACCTCGTCGACGTGCACGGCGACCCCGGAGCGCCCGGTGTTCGTGATCGAGACGTCCCCGTCGTCCGCCGCCCCGGTCGCGGCCACCGGTAGCGCGGCGACGGTGGTGCCGGGTGCGGGGACGGCGAAGTGCCGACCGTCGGGCAGGACGACCGTGCCCGAGGACACGGCACACCCGGTCGCGAGTTGCGCGACGGTGATGCGCTCCCCGCGGCAGGACGGTGCCGCCTCGGCCGGTGCCGCACCGGTCGACGTGACGATCGCGACGAGCGCGATCCCGAGTGCGACCGCCCCGGCGGTCACGGACGACGTCCGCACGATGATGCCTCCCTGATGCAGCAGTGATCGTTCGCTCCGGTGCGACGAGCCCCCTCGGCGCAACGGAAGACAGTGTGCGGAGCGCTCGGGGCAGGGGTCAACCCCCCGAAGTGGACCCGGGGCTCGTGCGGTCCGGCAGGATCGGTGCATGGGATCACGCTCCGTCGTCGTCATCGGGTCGGGCATCGCCGGCGCCGCCACCTTCTTCGCCCTGGCCCGACGCGGGGCCGAGGTCACCGTCGTGGACGACGGCGCGACCGGGCAGGCGACCGCGGCGAGCGCCGGCATCCTGCAGCCGTGGTCGTCCGCGATCGATGGACCGTTCGCCGACCTGTACGTCCGCGGAGCGGCGTTCTGGCCGGAGGTCCTCGCACGTCTCGCGGAGGTGGGCGTCACGCACACCGACCACCGGCGGAGCGGAGCACTCGTGGTGAACGCGGACCCGGCCGAGGTCGACGCCGCCGAGGCGCGGGTCGAGCGGCGCCGGGCAGCGGAGCCGGACGTGGTCGGACGGGTCGAGCGCATCGGCGGCGATCGCGCCCGCGAGCTGTTCCCGCCGCTCGCCTCGGGGCTCGACGCACTGTGGATCGAGGGCGGCGGCCGCGTGGACGGCCGCACGGTGCGGGATGCGCTGCTCGACGCCGGCGAACGGCTCGGCGGGGTCCGGCGTCGCGGACGGGCGACGCTCGAGGCCGACGGCCGGGTCCAGGTCGACGGCGACCTGCTCGAGGTCGACGGCGTCGTCGTCGCGGCGGGTGCCTGGACGAACGACCTGCTCGGCGCCCTCGGCCTGCGGGTGCCGGTCGCGCCGCAGCGCGGCCAGATCACCCACCTCGCGCTCCCCGGGGTGGACACCACGCACTGGCCGTCGGTGCACCCGTTGTCCCACCACTACCTCGTGGCGTTCGACGGCTCACGGATCGCGGTCGGGGCGACCCGCGAGACGGGCAGCGGCTTCGACGCACGCGTCACCGCAGCCGGGCAGCTGCAGGTGCTGCAGGACGCGCTCTCGATCGCTCCGGGCCTCGCCGACGCGACCGTGCTGGAGACCCGGGTCGGACTCCGTCCGCTCGCCGACGACGCGATGCCGATCGTCGGGGCCGTCCCCGGGAACGAGGGGCTCTTCGTCGCGACCGGGTACGGCGCGGCCGGGCTCACGATGGGGCCGCTCCTCGGCGACGCCCTCGCCCGCCGGGTCCTCGCTGAGCCCGCTCCCGAACTCGACGCGCTGCAGCCGGAGCGCGAAGGCGTCTAGGGCACCTGCACGAACCGCGGTGCCCCACGGTCCCGCAGCCGGAACCCGAGGTGCTGGTACAGACCGATCGCCCCGGTGTTCCCCGCGGCGGCGTGCATGAGCGGGACCTCCCCGCGCTGCCGGATGCCGTACGCGACGTCGAGGACGAGCCGTCGTCCGAGCCCCTGGCCGCGGAAGGCCTCGTCGGTGCACACGGCGCTGATCTCGGTCCACCCCGGGGGGTGCAGACGCTCGCCCGCCATCGCGATGAGCCGCCCGTCGCGCCGGACGCCGACGTACCGCCCGAGTTCGATCGTGCGCGGCAGGAACGGGCCGGGCTTCGTGCGGGCGACGAGCTCGGTCATCTCGGGGACGTCGTCCTGCGTGAGCTCGACGGCCTCGGCGTCCGGGGCTCCCTCGATCGCCTCGCCCGTGAGCTGCACGCCCCCGGAACCCTCGACCGTCTGCCACCCCTCCGGGACGACGGCTGAGGCACCGACGCCGAACACGGCACCCGATCCGATGAGGGCGCGGACGTCCTCCCAGTCCTCGGGTGTCGGGCGCTCCGGGATGCCGGTCCAGACCGACACGTCGGGCAGGTAGCGCGCGATCTCCCCACGCCGCTCCGCGAACCGGGCGTGCTCGCCGTTGAGGGACGCGAGAGCCGGGTTGTCGAGCAACCGGGTCGGGGTGCCGTCGTCGGCGATCGTCAGGTCGAGCGTCCGGAGTGCCGCGCCGCGGGCGTCGCCACCGCGGAATCCGAGTTCCTCGAGTCGGCGTCGGTCCCCGTCGGCCCACCCGGTCGTGTCCGCGACGACCCCGGCCGCGTACCGGTTGCGTGCACGGTCGACGACGTCGCCCATGTCGACCACGGTCTCGAGGACGACCTCACCGGGTCGCGTCGGGGCGGTCGGGCGTGCGCTGGTGGTCATGCGTCCATCCTCCGTCCGCCGGCGCTGCCGCGACGAATCGTTGCACCCCGTGACGCGTGCGCGCCTCGCACCGTGCGAAGGGGGGGGAACGGGCCCGCCTCTCGCACCGTGCGGGGTCGGTCAGCGCAGCGTGAACGCCACGGTCTCCGACGTGACACCGCCGGCGACGGCCGAGGCCCGGAGCGTGGCACCGGTGGCGTGCACCCCGACCGCGATCCGCACGGAGCCGTCCGGACCGGCCACGGCGCTCGCGGAGCCGATCCGCACCGTCGAACCCGGAGCGGCCACGGCAGTCACCGTCCAGTTCCGCAGCGACGGCATCCACGGGCTGGGGTTCGGGATCGCGACACCGCTCGTCGACGTGACCCGAGGAGCCGCCACGGTCGCGGCCGGGAGGCGGACGGTGGTCGCCGACGAGCGGTCCGAGCCGAGGACGATCGCGGTGACGTCGACGGTCCGACCCGCGAACCGGAACGGCAGGTCCAGTGCGAAGCGTCCGGTGCCGTCCGAGCGCACCGACGGGACGCCGTCGCCAGCGGCCGTCCGGGCGTCGACGATCGCGTTCGGGGTGGTGGTGCCGGTCAGCCGGAACGCGCCGCCGGACACGACCACCGGGTCAACTGCGGGAGCCTCGACCACCGGCGTCTCGACGTCGTGCGCCGGGAGCGACAGGGGCACCCCGACCGACTCGTCCTCGTCCCCGGGGAACCACGATGTGATCTGCAGCGTCTGCTCGGCGAAGCGCTTCGGGACGGTGAACTCGACCGTGTCGTCCGCTCCGGCGACGGCGTGCGCCACGACCCTGTCGGTGCCGTGGTGCGCCAGCGCCCAGCCCGTCGCCGGCAGCGTCCCGCGGACCACGAAGCCGACGGGGTCCTGCGTGACGTCGGTGACGATCACCTCCGCACGAGCCGTCCGGTCGTGTACCTGCGCCGAGGCGTGCGCATCGGGTCGGCCGGCGGCGTGTCCGTCCGCGTGGGCAGGCGCGGCGCCGACGAGTGCGACGCCGAACGCGAGTCCGATGGCGGTGGTGACTGTGGTGATGCGACGGTCCATGCCGGTACTCCTGGTCCGTGGCCCCGGACATCCGCGACGGTCACGGGAGGGACTCACCCTCGCACCGTATCTGGTATTTCACACCAGCCGCGCCCCGCACCGTGCGAGGAGCGCCCCCGCCCCGGCCTCACGCCAAGCGGTCCGCCACGAACTCCACCATCGCCCGCACGAGCCGCGCCCGCGACGACGCCCGCCGGTACTCGTGCCCCTCGCCCTCGAGCTCCAGGTACGACACGTCGTGCGACCGGGCCCGCAGCGCCGCCACGACCTGGTGCGCCTCACCGATCGGCACGTTCGTGTCGAGCTCGCCGTGGACGACGAGGAGCGGCGCGGTGACGTCCCCGATCGCCCGCATCGGCGACAGGGCCTCGAGCAGCTCGGCGTCGTCCACCGGGTGCCCGTACTTGGTGGCCGCGGCGGAGGCGATCCACGGCTCGGTGTCGCGGTAGAACGTCGCGAAGTCGCTCATCCCGCACACGGCCACGCCGGCCGCGAAGACGTCGGGCGTGAACGCCAGGGACGCGAGGGTCGCGTACCCGCCGTAGGACCGCCCCTCGACGGCGACACGGGAGCGGTCCGCGTACCCGTTGGACACCAGGAACCGTGCGCAGTCGACGACGTCGGCGAGGGCGTTCCACCGCAACCCGAGGTCGTCGGCGTGCACGAAGTCGCGTCCGTACCCGGAGGACCCGCGGATGTTCGGGGCGAACACCGTCACCCCCGCGGCGGCGAGCGCCTGGTGCTGCGGCGAGAAGGTGGGCCGCTCCTGGGACTCGGGTCCGCCGTGCAGGTGGACGAGCGCTGCGCGCGGGCCGGGAGGCACGGTGCCGATCGCGTCGTCCGCCCCCGTCGGCGAGACGGTGGGCTCCACGGCCCGGTACAGCCAGCCGGTGATCTCCAGTCCGTCGCGCGCCGCGAAGCGTTCGAGGGTCGGCTCGACGAGCGGCGCGTGCGGCAGCTCCGGCACGTCGGTGACCCGGCTCCACGTGAGCGCGTTCGTGTCGAGCCGCCAGAGCTCCCGGGGTCGCGCGGGACCCTCGACGGCGAGGATGACGCTCCGACCGTCACGGCTGAGGACCGGGTCGGTGACGACGTACCCGGGCAGGTCCGGCACGGGGGTGCGCGAGGCGTCGTGCGTGTTGACGAGCTCGAGCTCGCTGCGGCCGTCGACGTTCCAGCCGAGCAGCAGCGTCCGGCCGGCGTCGTCGGCGTCGAGGTACTCGAGTTCGGCGTCGGCGCGCTCGGTGAGCGGACGTGTCCTCCCCCGCCAGCCGTGCGGGCCGACCGGCTGCGCGATGAGGCCGCGGCGGGGCATGCCGGACTCGGTCGCGACGTAGGCGACGAGCGGACTGGTCTCGCTCGCGGGCGCCGGGCGGAGGAACGCGATCTCGGCCGACCCGTCGGGCTGGTCGGACAACAGCGCGCGGCTCTCGTCGGTGAGCCGGTCGACGACCACGACGAACTCCTGGCCGCGCTGGCCGTCCCGGAGCACCACGAGGCGCTCCTCGACGGAGAGGTCGAGGATGTGGATGAGCTCACCGACGGCGAGGTCGTCGCGGTCGCCGGACACCGGGTCGACGAGGTACGAGCGTGCGGGCTGGTCGGCCTCGGTGGACGGCAGGGTGATGACGACGCGGTGCCCGCTGCGGCTCCAGGGACCGAGCTCGGCGTGCTGGGAGCGCGAACCCGCGATCTGCGCGGCGTCGGAGCCGTCGGGGCGGACCACCCAGACCTGCTGCTTCACACCCCCGTCGGTCGCGATCGCCACCGCCAGCCACTCGCCGTCGGACGACCACGTGACGCGGATCACCGGGTCGTCGGACAACCGGATCCTGGTCGGCTCGGGCAGCTCACCGTCGACCACGACGTCCTGCACGAAGACCTCGGGGGTGCCGTGCCGGTCGCTCACGAACGCCACCCGTCGGGCGTTCCGGGTCATGGTGGGGCCCCACGATCCCCAGGCCGCGGCGAGGCGCTCGCCCAGGCCGGCCGCCTGCGCGACGCGGGCCGACGGACGGGCGCGGGTCGTGCCTCCAGGCCCGCTCACCGCACCCCCTGGTGCTGCAGCCACATCTCGATGAGGCCGAGCTGCCAGAGCGCGTTGGCGCCGATCTCGGTCCGCGTGCTGTTCGGGTCCTGGAGCATCCGCTCGACCGTACCCGGGTCGAACAGGCCGCGCTCCCGGGCCTCCGGTGCGTGCAGCGCCTGGCGGACGCGCTCGAGGTACGGGCCCTCGAGCTGCCGGATCGCCGGCACCGGGAAGTAGCCCTTCGTCCGGTCGATGACGGCGTCCGGGACGATGCCGCGGGCCGCGCGCTTCATGACCCCCTTGCCGCCGTCCGCCAGCTTCAGCGACGGCGGGATCGCGCCGGCGAACTCGACGAACTCGTGGTCGAGGAACGGCACGCGCGCCTCGAGTCCCCACGCCATCGTCATGTTGTCGACGCGCTTCACCGGGTCGTCCACGAGCATGATCGTGGTGTCGCTGCGGAGTGCGGCGTCCACGCTCGTCTCCGCGCCGGGCCGGGCGAACTCCGCGTCGACGAAGGCCGACGGGGTGTCGTCGTCGCTGCGCCAGCGCTCCCCGAGCAGCGCCTGCAGGGCGGGCCAGCGGCGGTCCATGAACACGGAGCGGTAGACCTCGGCGGCCTGGTCGCGCGGAGTGGCGGCGAGCGGCGGGTACCAGCTGTACCCACCGAGCACCTCGTCCGCACCCTGACCGGACTGCACCACCTTGACGTGCTGCGAGACCTCCTGCGAGAGCAGGTAGAACGCGACGCAGTCGTGGCTGACCATCGGTTCGCTCATCGCCTGGATGGACCCGTCGATCCCGTCCAGCAGGCGCGACGACGGGATCCGGATGCGGTGGTGGTCGGTGCCGAAGTGGCGGGCGACCTCGTCGGAGTACTCGAACTCGTCGCCGGACTCGCCGCCGGCCGACTCGAAGCCGATGCTGAACGTGGCGAGGTCCTGCTGGCCGGCCTCGGCGAGCAGCGCGACGACGAGGGACGAGTCGATCCCGCCGGAGAGCAGCACCCCGACCGGCACGTCGGCGACCATGCGGCGCTCGACGGCGGTGCGGAGCTTCTCGGTGAACGCCTCCTGCCAGTCCTGGTCGGACCAGCCGGCCGTGCCGGGGTCGCGCTCGAAGCGGGGCTCCCAGTACGTCTCGTCGTGGGAGCTGCCGTCGGGTTCGATCACCCGGACCGTCGCGGGCGGGAGCTTGCCGACGCCGGACAGGATCGTCCGGGGCGCGGGGACGATGGAGTGGAAGGACATGTACGAGGCGAAGGCGACCGGGTCGATGGACGTGTCGATCCCGGCGCTGCCGGCGCCGCCCGCACCGCCGTCCCCCGCCAGGATCGCCGGCAGGGACGACGCGAAGCGGAGCCCGCCGCGGACGGGCGCGACGTACAACGGCTTGATGCCGAGCCGGTCGCGCGCCAGCACGAGCCGGCCGGTGGCGTGCTCCCAGATCGCGATCGCGAACATCCCGATGAGGTGCTGCACGAAGTCGGTGCCCCACTCGGCGTAGGCGGCGACGATGACCTCGGTGTCCGACGTCGAGTCGAACGTGTGCCCCTTGCCGTGCAGCTCGTCGCGGAGCTGGCGGTAGTTGTAGACCATGCCGTTGTAGGCGATGGTGAGCCCGACGCGCGCCACCACCATCGGCTGCGCGCCCGCGGTCGACAGGTCGACGATCGACAGGCGGCGGTGCCCGAGCGCGACCGGTCCGCGCGCCCAGAGTCCGTCGCCGTCGGGACCGCGGTGCACCAGGCACCCGGTCATCCGGGCCACCGCCCCGACGTCCGGCGCCGTCCCGTCGAACCGGATCTCGCCCGCGAGTCCACACATCAGCTGTCTCCCTCGGTGGTGCCGGTACCGGTGCCGGTGCCTGTGCCTGGACCCGTGCCTGTCCCGGCGCCTGCGCCGGTGCCGGGCTCGGGGCCGACGATCCAGGTGTCCTTCGCGCCGCCGCCCCGCGACGAGTTGACGACCATGCTGCCCTCCGGCGCGACGCGCGTGAGCGCGACGTCGGCGAGGTGCGTGTCGTCCGGACCGGTCCCGGTGACGTACACGAAGGCGCGGAGGTCGACGTGCCGCGGGTCGAGCCCGGCGGGGCCGATCGTGGGGTGCGACGAGAGCTGCACGACCTCTTGTCCGACCCAGCCGGCCGGGTTCGCGGCGATCTCCCGGCGGCGTTCGGCGACCTCGGGGGCGCTGGCGCTCGGGCCGATCAGGACGTCCCGCCCGCCCTCGCCGTCCACCGGCTTCGTGACGAGTTCGCCGACGCGGTCGAGCACGGAGAGCCGTTCGCCCTCGATGCTCGTCCGGTACGTCGGCACCGACTCGAGCAGCGGCTTCTCGTCGAGGTAGTACCAGATGAGGTCGGGCACGTTGACGTACATCGCCTTGTCGTCGACGAGCGCGTTGCCGGGAGCGTTCGCCAGGTACACGGTGCCGGCCTCGGCCGCGTCGAGGATGCGGGCGCCGAGGTCCGGCGTGGTCTCGTTCGACAGGGCGCTGGCGTCGCGGTCGACGCGCAGGTAGAGCGCATCGAGGACGTCACCGGTCGCGGCCTCGACCACGCGTCCGTCGCGGACGTCCAGGTCGGACTCGGACAGGAGGCGCATCCCGGCCCCGTCGGACAGCCGCCGGTGCTCGTACCACGCGCCTGCGGCGGGGCCGTCCGACACCAGTGCCAGGATCGGGTCCGGGTTGCCGGTGACCGCGGTCGCGTCGGTGCGGAGGGTCTCCCGCAGGCGGTCGAGGACGGTGTGCGGATCGCGGAGCCGGGCCGGACGCGGGGCGTCCGGAACCACCTCGTCCATCATCTCGCGGAGGGCCAGGCCGTACGCGACGCCGGAGGGCGAGCGGACGTTGTCCTCGAGCACGCGCCATCCACCGAACTCGTTGCGGACCAGGTCGAACCCCATCACCGGCGCACGGACCGCGGTCTCGGGCAGCCGCGCTGCGTCCGGGTCCCAGCCGTTCGCGCCGACGAAGTCGTCCGCGTCCATGGCGCCGTCGGCGACGATCCGCCGCTGGCCGTACGCGTCGCGGAGGAACAGCTCGATCGCGCGGGCGCGCTGGGCGAGCCCGGCCTCGAGCTGCGCCCACTCGTACGCGCTCACGGTGCGCGGGACGAGGTCGCAGCCGAAGACCTGCACGCCGCCGTCGACCACGAAGCCGACCTCGTGCTCGCGCGTCCAGACGTCGCGCACCGCGCAGCGGTCGATCGTGGCCTCGGCGTCCCAGCCGCGGAAGAACGTCGCGAGCTCCCGGAAGGCCGGGCGGGGACGGGCTCCGGGACCGACCGCCTCGTCGCCCGCGCGGACCCGGTAGGCGGGGATCGCGACGATCGGGTGCTCGTCCCGCCCGGAGGGGGTGCCGGCGGTGTCCTCGACGACCTGGGCCACGACGTCGTCGAGGTCCCCGCGCTCGGCGTAGGCGGTGCGCTGCCGGTCGGTGGAGTTGCCGCGCGCGAGGGTGTCCTCGAGCAACGCGCTCACCGTGCCCCAGTCGCCGAGTTCCTCGAGCTCCGGGCGGAGCCGCGACACCAGCTGGCGGACGGCGATCTCGGCCGGGAGGCGTTCGGGGTGCTGCCCCAGCCCGAGCAGTTCGCCGCTCAGTCCGCTGCGGGCTGCCTGCCACATCGCCGCACGGTGCAGGGGCTCGCTGCGCGGGTGCCACTCCGTGCCGGCCTCGACCGCGACCTCGGCCTTCCGGACGGCCGCGCGGAACAGTCCGGCGATCAGGACGGCATCGTCGACCACGGGGGTGGCGTCGCAGACCCGGAGTTCGAGGGTGGGCGCGTGCGAGGACGGCCGCACGTCGAAGTACGCCATCTTCTTGTCCGCGATCACGCCGGAGGCGATGAGGTCGTCGAGCACCTTGTCGTACTCGGCGGCGCTCTCGACCCGACCGAAGCTGCCGGCGGACGGCCAGCGCTGCCAGATGATGCTCCGGAACGAGGCGTACCCGGTGTCCTGCCCGTTCCAGAACGGACTCGAGGCGCTGAGCGCGAGCAGGACCGGCAGCACCGGGGCGACCCGCTGGGCGATCTGCACCGCCAGGTCACGGTCGCTCACGCCGACGTGCACCTGCAGGCCGCAGATGAGCTGTTCGTCGACGAGCATCCGGTACTGCTCCTGCATCCGCCCGTAGCGGCCGCCGGAGGTCAGCTCGAAGTCGGCGTACTCGGACCGGGGCGCGGTGCCGACGGCCGCGATCGTGACGCCGGCCGGGGCGATCGCCGCGCTCAGCTCGCTGCGGAGGTCCACGATCACCCGGCGGAGGTCGTCGAGCGTCCGCACGACCGGGGTGTTCGTCTCGATGGTCGTGCGCTGGAGCTCGGCGCCGAACCGGTGGGCGGGCAGTCTGGGGAGGAGGCGCGGGGCCTTCGCGGACAGTCGGCCGGACTCGAGGTCGATGAGGTGCAGCTCTTCCTCGGCGCCCAGCGTCAACTCTGCACTCATGTAACGGAACCTACTGCCGGCACCCACGCGTCCGCCCGCCTCGGCCGAGATCGTCGCATGCTCGAAACAATCCCCGGACGCGGGGTACAGGCGTGCTGAGAGCGGGCGCGGACGGCAACGTAGGAACGAAGGATGCCGACCACCGTGTTCTGCCTCCACGCCCTCGGGTCGAGTTCCGAGGAGTTCGTGGGGCTGCGCACCCGGCTCGCCGGCACCCTCGACCTGGCCGGCATCGACCTGCCCGGTTTCGGCCGGTCGTCGGCCGCGACCGGCACGACCGTCGAGGAGATGACCCAGCTCGTCGAGCGCGCCATCGGCCGGAGCGGCGCGACCGAGTGGGCGCTGATCGGACACTCGATGGGCGGCAAGGTCGCGTCGATCGTCGCCGCGCGGACCATCGACGGCTCGAACGGCCTGTTCGGGCTCCGGGCCGTCGTCTTGCTCGCCGCCTCACCGCTGTCGCCCGAACCGATGGACGACGAACGACGGTCGACGATGCTCGGCTGGGCGGCGGACGGCGAGATCGGGCCGGACGAGGCCGAGGCGTTCGTCGACGCCAACACCGCGTCGCGCCTGCCGCCCGAACCGCACACCCAGGCCGTCCACGACGTGCAGCGTGCCGCGCCGGAGGCCTGGACGGACTGGCTCGTCCGCGGCAGCCGCGAGGACTGGTCCACCACGTACCCGCCGAACCCGGTGCCGGCCCTGGTGCTCGCCGGCGCCGAGGACGGAGACCTCGGGCCGGACGCCCAGCGCGCACTGAACCTGCCGCACTGGCCTGCCGGTGAGTTCGCCACGGTCCCCGGGGCGGCGCACCTGCTGCCGTGGGAACAGCCGGACCGGGTCGCCGACCGCATCCGCGACTTCTGGCGCCGCCGCATCGACCACGGCCCGGTCGTGCCGGAGGACACCGCGCGGCTGATCGCATCGCCCCGGGTGAGCGCCCGGACCCGCGGGATCCTCGCCGTGCGGGCGCTGCCGGACGCTCCGGATCGAGCACCCCGTGCACTGAACCACGAGCAGCTCGACACCCTGCGCGCCGTCGCCCGGGTCGTCGTGCCGCAGCCCGGCGAACGGCCCCTCGACCTCGCGCTCCGCGTCGACGACCAGCTCGCCGACGGCCTCGGCGACGGATGGCGACCGGACGGACTGCCCGCCGACGTCGACGCGTACCGAGCAGCACTCGACGTGCTGATGGCCGAAACCGCGCACGGCGACGACCACCTCGCTGCGGTGCTCGCGGCCGTGGACGCCGGCGAGTACACGCCCGCGTCGGGACCGCTCGACGCCGCACAGCTGCAGGCGTGGGCCGAGGACGCCGGCGTGGACCTCGCGAAGCAGTGGGTCGCGCACCCGGCGACGATGGCCGAGATCGACTACGACGGCTTCGCCAACGGCGGCGACGGCCTGCGGAAACAGGGCTTCCAGCTCCTCGGAGCCGGACAGCGTGAAGCATGGGAACCGGCAGGAGCCGAACGATGAACCTCTCCGGACAGCGCCACCACGACGAGGACGACGTCGTCGACGTGGTCGTCGTCGGCACCGGAGCGGGCGGCGCCCCGCTGCTCGCGACCCTGGCGCGCCGCGGCCTGCGGGTCGTCGCGCTCGAGGCCGGACCGAACACCGAACCGGGCGACCACACCCCCGACGAGGTCGAAGCACCAGGCGACATCAACTGGATGGACGAGCGCATCAGCGGCGGAAGCACCCCGACCGCGTTCGGGCCGAACAACAGCGGGACCGGGGTCGGCGGTTCGACGCTGCACTGGGGAGCCTTCACGCCCCGGCCGAACCGGCACGACATCCACCTGCGAACGGACTCGGGCGAGGGCCACGACTGGCCGATCGACCACGACGAGCTCACCGGGTGGATCGAGCGGGTCGAGCACGACGTCGGTGTCGCCGGACCCGCGCACTACCCGTGGGACCCGGCCCGGCGCTACCGGATGGGACCGCCCCCGCGGAACGCCTCCTCCGACATGATGATCCGGGGCGCCGCCGCGGTCGGGATCACGGCGACCGACGCACCCGTGGGACTCACCACCGAGGACCGGCTGCAGGAGCACCACGGCCTGCGGCAGGCGTGCGTGTCGTGCGGGTCCTGCCACCAGGGGTGCCGCAACGGCGCGAAGGTGTCGATGGACACCACCTACCTGCCCGCCGCCGTCGCGTTCGGCGCCGAGATCCGGGCCGAGGCGTTCGTGCACGGCATCGAGCTGGACGCACGTGGCGAGGTCGAGGCCGTCGTCTACCGGCAGGGCGGCCGGGACCACCGGCAGCGCACCCGTGCGCTCGTGCTGGCGGCCGGCGGCATCGAGACCCCGCGACTCCTGCTGCACACCGGTCTGGCGAACAGCAGCGGCCAGGTCGGCCGGAACTTCACGGCGCACGGGGCGACGCAGGTGTGGGCGACGTTCGACGAGTCGATGCGCTCCTACCGCGGGTACCCGTCGTCGATCATCACCGAGGACTTCGTCCGACCGTCCGACGCCGACTTCGCTGGCGGGTACCTCATCCAGAGCCTCGGCGTGCAGCCGCTGACCCTCGCCACGTCGCTCGTCCGCGGCGGTGGACTCCGCGGTGCCGCCCTGGTCCGGGCCATGCGCGACTACCCGAGGATGGCGGGCGTCGGCATCAACGCCGAGTGCCTGCCGTACGACGACAACCGCCTGGTCCTGGCGGACGAGGTCGACGCGAACGGGGTCCCGAAGGCCCGGGTCACGTTCTCCCCCGGCGCGAACGAAGCCGCCATCACGCGGCACGCCGTCCGCACGATGACCGCGATCGTCGAGGCCGCCGGCGGGCGCGACGTCCGGGTGCTCGACCGGACGGCGCACACCGTGGGCACCGCCCGGATGGGCACCGACGCGGCGAGCTCGGTCGTGGACGCGGCCGGCCGGTCGTGGGACGTGCCGAACCTCTGGGTCGTGGACAACTCGGTGTTCCCGAGCTCCCTCATCGCGAACCCGGCGCTGACGATCATGGCGCTGTCGCTCCGGACCGCCGACCGCCTGCTGCGCGACGACGCCCGCGCCGACCGCGAGGCCGCCCTGGCCACCGCCTGACCGCCTGCCCGACTGCCCTCAGCCGCGGGTCCGCGCCAGCCGCCGGTTGAGCGCCCCGTTCAGCAGCGCGACGAGCAGCCCCACCGCGAACACCAGCGTCCCGAAGCAGAGCACCTGCGGCGGCATGCCGGCCTTCGCGGCGCCGTACACGAACAGCGGGAACGTCACCGAGGGCCCGGCGACGAACGACGTGATCACGTAGTCGTCGATCGACATCGCCAACGCCAGCAGCCCGGCGGCGAGCATGCCCGGCGCGAGCAACGGCAGGGTGACGAGCCGGAACGCCTGGAACGGCGTCGCGCCGAGGTCCCCCGCGGCTTCCTCGAGCGCCCGCGACGTCCCCGCGATCCGCGCCCGCAGCACCACGACGACGTACGCGACGTCGAACGCCACGTGCGTGATGAGCACGGTGAGGAACCCGGTGCCGAGTCCGATCGACAGGAAGAACGACAGCGACGCGGACCCGACGACGATCGACGGCGCCGCGATGTCGGCGAACACGACGGCGTTCACGGCACCGCGCCCGGGGAACTTGTACCGCTCGAGCGCCAGGGCGAGCGGCAACCCGATCGCGACGGACACGATGGCCGCCAGGAACGCGATGACGACCGAGGTGACGAACGCCGCCCCGAGCCCGGAGACGTTCACGAGGTTGGCGTACCAGTAGGTCGTGAAGCCGTTCCACGCGAAGGACAGCCGGTTCGTCGGGGCGTCGTTGAACGAGTACACGATCATGTAGACGATCGGCACGAGGGTGATCGCGATGACCACCCAGTACACGATCGCGAGCCACGGCCCGCGGCGGTTCACCCCGTGACGACGCGGACCACGAGCCACACGACCGTCGACGGAAGCGGCAGCGGCAGCACCGGTGGCGGTGCGGGATGGTGCGACGGCGGTCATACGAGGTCCTCGAGGTCGTCGGTGCCGGACACACGGGCGTAGATGAACAGGATGATGCCGAGCACGACCATGAGCACGGTCGACAGTGCCGCGGCGACGTTGTACTGCTGGTTGCCGGAGTAGGCGTCCTGGATCGCCTGCCCGATCGTGTACGTGTTCGTGCCGCCGAGCAGCGCGGAGTTCACCGGGTCGCCGACGCTGTCGATGAACACGAGCAGCACCCCGGCGAAGATGCCCGATCGGGAGAGCGGCAGCGTGGTGTGCCAGAACGCCCGGAACTTCCCCGCGTACAGGTCGTTCGCCGCTTCGCCCAGCCGCGGGTCGATGCGCTCGAGCGCGGCGTAGATCGGCAGGACCATGAAGGCGAGGTCGTTGTACGCGTCGCCGAAGATGACCGCGCCGCCGGTGCCGAGGATGTGGAAGTCCTTGCCGGCCAGCCCGATCGCCTGCAGCGTGCTGACGACCGGACCCTGCGACGCCAGGACGAACGCCCACATGTCGGTCCGGATGATGAACGACACCAGGAAGCTCACGAACACGAGCATGAGCAGCGGGTTCTTCCACCGCGGCGACACCCGGAAGGCGATGAAGTACGCCACCGGGTACCCGACGATGATCGTCACGACGGTGGCCGCGGCTCCGTACCAGAGCGACCGGAGCAGGAACGTCAGGTAGGGCACCTGCGGGTCGACGAACAGGGCGGTGTAGACCCCCCAGTTCCATGTGAACGTGTACCCGTCGTCCGGGTTGCCGGACATGAGCGAGACGATGAGCCCGGACACGAGCGGGATGACGAAGAACACGCAGAGGTACGCGGTCCCGACCAACGCGAGGAAGAACGGCGTGCTACGACGACGCCCCCGGTGGACCGGGGCCGGCCCAGCGGCCAGCCCGGGTGAGAGCGCCGTCACGACTGCACCACCGCGTTGAAGACCTGGTTCCACTCGGAGTACTCGTCGTAGTTCTCGAACACCCGGAACTCGTGCGACCGCTTCAGCACCGATTCCGACGGGAACACCAGAGGGCTGTCCGCCACGGTCGGGTCGTCGAGCACGTCGCGGACGTAGTCCTCGGCGCCGGGCACGGGGCAGACGTAGTTGACGTAGTCCTCGACGATGCCGGCGACCTTCGGCGTGTAGTAGAAGTTCATCCACTCGAGCGCCGACACCGGGTTCGCCGCCTGCCGCGGGATGAGCATGTTGTCGTGCCAGGTCATCTGCCCCTCCTCCGGCGTGACGAACTCCAGGTGCGGGAACCCGGACTGCTGCGCCTGGAACACGTCGCCCGACCACGCCTGGGTGATCCAGGTGTCGCCGTTCTCGAGCCGGTTGATGTAGCTCTGGTCGTAGAACCCGGTGACGCTCGGCCGGAGCTTCCGCAGCCAGTCCTGCGCCTTCCGCCAGTCCGCGGGGGTCGACGTCTCGGGGGCGATCCCGAGGGCGAGGAGCGCGAGCGAGCCGAGCTCGGTGTTGTCGCTCATGAGGCCGATGCGGCCGGCGAACTCCGGGTCGAGCAGGTCCTGGAAGGACGTGATCTTCCGTCCGGTGTACTTCGGGTTGTACGCCAGGCCGGTGAACCCGGTCTGCCAGACGACGGAGTGCTCGTTGCCGGGGTCGTAGATCGGGTCCTTGACCGCCGGAGACGCGTTCGCGGCGAAGTTCGGCAGCCGCGAGTGGTCGAGCTTGCAGACGAACCCGTTCTTGATCATCTCGGTGAGCTCGTACCCGTTCGTCATGACGACGAGGTCGTACCCGGTGGCGCCGTGGGCCCGCAGGATCGGTGAGACGGTGGCGTAGAACGTCGCGTTGTCCTGGATCACCGCCTGGTAGTCCACGTCGATGCCCGTCTCCTTCCGGAACAGGGCGAGCGACTCGGACTTGCCGTGGTCGGAGTCGATGTACAGCGGCCAGTTCGCGAACTTGAGCTCCTTGGTCGCCTTCGCGTCCTTCCAGAAGCGCTTCCAGTCCACGGTGTCGTCCGCCGACGCCGCCGACCCCTTGATGCTGCAGCCGGCCAGGAGCGCGGCCATCGCGGCGGCCCCGCCGCCGGCGAGCAGGCCGCGTCGGCTGACGCGTGCCGACGTCAGTCCGCGGAGCAGGTCGGGACCCGGCTCCGGCGCCGGGCTCACGCGACCGCTCCTGCGGTGGCCGGTGCGGACTGGAGGCGCGGGTCGGCTCCGGCGGTGACGGTCGCGTCGGACGCGGGGTGCGCCTCCAGGCCGAAACCGTGGTCCACGCCCCACGTGAGCCAGACCTCGGTGCCGGTCGCGATCCGCGGGCCACCCTTCGAGTTCTGCGCGAACACCGAGACGCGGCCGGCGCCGGGCACGTCGACGAGGTACTGGGTGCTCACCCCGGAGAACGAGACGTCGACCACGCGGCCGGGCCCGAGGATGTTCCGCCCGGCCTCCGGGCTCGGCTCCGTGGTCCGGATCTTGAGCTTCTCGGGGCGGACGCCGACGACCACGCGACCGGAGGTCGCGACGGCCCGCGCGGACGGGACGGCGATCGTGCCGGCCGCGGTCGTGACGACGAGGAGCTCGCCCTCGGTCCCGCGCACCTCGCCCTCGAGCAGGTTCGACTGGCCGAGGAAGTTCGCGACGAACGCGGTCCGGGGCAGTTCGTAGAGGTCCTGCGGGCTGCCCATCTGCTCGATCCGGCCGCCGTTCATGACGGCGACCGTGTCGGCCATCGTCATCGCTTCCTCCTGGTCGTGCGTGACGTGCAGGAAGGTGAGCCCGACCTCGGCCTGGATCGTCTTCAGCTCGAGCTGCATCTGGTGCCGGAGCTTGAGGTCGAGCGCACCGAGCGGTTCGTCGAGGAGGAGCAGTGCCGGCCGATTCACGATCGCCCGGGCCAGGGCGACCCGCTGCTGCATGCCGCCGGAGAGCTGCGCGGGCCGCTTCGATGCCGAGGCCTCGAGCTCGACGAGCCGCAGCGCCTCCTTCGCCTTCGTCATCGGGTCCGGGATGCGCCGGCGCTTCAGGCCGAACGCGACGTTGTCGAGCACGCTCATGTGCGGGAACAGCGCGTAGTTCTGGAACACCGTGTTGACCGGCCGCTGGTACGGCTTCGTCTCGGTGACGTCCTGTCCGCCGATCGTGATCGTGCCGCTCGTGGGCTCCTCGAGGCCGGCGACGAGCCGCAGCGTCGTGGTCTTGCCGCAGCCGGAGGGACCGAGCAGGGCGAAGAACGATCCCGCCGGGACGGTGAGGTCGAGGGCGTCGACCGCGGTGTGGCCCGGGAAGGACTTGGTGATCCGGTCGAGCCGGAGGTCCGCGCCGGATTCGGCGAACGTGCCGGTCATTGCCATGGTGCCTCCAGGAGGTGTCGGGTTCAGCCGATGTAGGACATGACGTGCTTGATGCGGGTGTAGTCGTCGAACCCGTACTGGGACAGGTCCTTGCCGTAGCCGGAGTGCTTGAAGCCGCCGTGCGGCATCTCGGCGACGATCGGGATGTGCGTGTTGATCCACACGCACCCGAAGTCGAGGTCGCGAGCGAAGCGCATCGCCCGCGCGTGGTCGGTCGTCCACACCGAGCTCGCGAGCCCGTACGCGACGCCGTTCGCCGCGCGCAGGGCGTCCGCTTCGGAACCGAACCGCTGGACGGTCTGCACGGGGCCGAAGACCTCCTGCTGGACGATGCGGTCGTCCTGGCGGAGGCCCGACACGATCGTGGCCTCGTGGTGGAAGCCCCGGTCGCCGATCCGGTGTCCGCCTGCCTCGATGGTGGCGTGGTCGGGGAGCGTGTCGACGAAGGAGCGCACCTGGGCGAGCTGGGCCGCGTTGTTCACCGGGCCGAAGTACGGGTCGGCCGCGTCGGGGCCGGTCTGCGCGTTCGTCCGGGCCGCGGCGGCGAGCTCCGCCACGAACTCGTCGTGGATGCCGTCCTGCACGAGCAGCCGGGTCGCCGCGGTGCAGTCCTGTCCGGCGTTGAAGAACCCGGCGGCGACGATGCCGGCCACGGCGGCGGGGACGTCGGCGTCGTCGAACACGATGACCGGGGCCTTCCCGCCGAGCTCGAGGTGGGTGCGCTTCAGGTCGCCGGCGGCGGCGCGGGCGACCTCCATGCCGGCGCGGACGGACCCTGTGATGGACACGAGCTGCGGGGTGGGGTGGTCGACCATCGCGGCACCGGTGCTGCGGTCCCCCACGACGACGTTGAGGACACCCGGCGGCAGGAACTCCGCGGCGACCTCGGCGAGCAGCAGGGTCGACAGCGGGGTGGTGTCGCTCGGCTTGAGGACGGTGGTGTTGCCCGCGGCGAGCGCCGGCGCGAACTTCCACACCGCCATGTTGAGCGGGTAGTTCCACGGGGTGACCTGGGCGACGACGCCGATCGGTTCGCGGCGGACGAACGACGTGTGGTCGGCTAGGTACTCGCCGGCGCTCCGACCCTCGAGGTTGCGGGCGGCCCCGGCGAAGAAGCGGATCTGGTCGACGGAGAGCAGGATCTCGTCCTCGACCAGGGTGGCCCGGGGCTTCCCGGTGTCGAGCGACTCGAGGTCGGCGAACTCCGCCGCGCGGGCCTCCATCGCGTCGGCGATCCGGAACAGCGCGAGCTGGCGCTCCCCCGGGGTCGTGCGGCGCCAGGTCTCGAACGCGGTGCTCGCGGCGGTGAACGCGGCGTCGACGTCGGCGGCCGTGGAGACCGGCGAGGTGCCGTACACGCGCTCGTCGGTCGGGTCGACGAGATCGAAGGCGGTGTCGGCGCGGGACGCGACGGAGGCACCTCCGATGAAGTTCTGCACGGTGTCCGGCATGGCGGCGATACTGGCACGGATACCGGCGGTTCGGAAGACTTGTAACAACGGAAATCGTCGCGAAACACGGTGTTCACAACGGAATCCCTTGCTTTTCCGCGAGACGCACTGCCATGCTGTCCGGCATGGCGGCAGCACCACGACGTCCCGGTCCGATCGACGACATCTCCAAGCGCATCATCGAACAGCTCCAGGCGGACGGCCGCCGTCCGTACGGGGAGATCGGCAAGGCCGTCGGGCTCAGCGAGGCCGCGGTCCGGCAGCGGGTGCAGAAGCTCACCGAGACCGGCGTCATGCAGATCGTCGCGGTGACCGACCCCATGCAGCTCGGGTTCCACCGGCAGGCGATGATCGGCATCCGCGTGAACGGGGACACCCGCAGCGTGGCCGACGCCCTCGAGCAGCTGCCCTCGGTCGACTACCTCGTGATGACCGCTGGCAGCTTCGACCTCATGGTGGAGGTCGTCTGCGAGGACGACGACGACCTCATCGAACTGCTCAACGGCACGATCCGGGCGATCCCGGGCGTGACCGCGACCGAGACCTTCGTCTACCTGCAACTCCGCAAACAGCTCTACGACTGGGGAACGCGATGACCATGTCCGACCAGAAGACCGAACAGCCCACCCGCCTCGGCTCCTACGACCCGTTCGCCCCGGTGGACGACGCCGCGCTGCAGCAGAAGTCCCGCGACCACCTGTGGATGCACTTCGCCCGGCACGGCGCGAACCAGGCCGGTGCCGACGTGCCGATCATGGTCCGCGGCGAGGGCCATCACGTCTTCGACAGCCACGGCAAGGGCTACATCGACGGGCTCTCCGGCCTGTTCGTCGTCGCCGCGGGCCACGGCCGGAAGCGCCTCGCCGAGATGGCCGCGAAGCAGGCGGAGACGCTGTCGTTCTTCCCGATCTGGTCGTACGCGCACCCCGCGGCGATCGAGCTCGCGGACCGTCTGGCCGACCACGCGCCCGGCGACCTCAACAAGGTGTTCTTCTCGACCGGCGGCGGCGAGGCGGTGGAGACCGCGTTCAAGCTCGCGAAGTACTACTGGAAGCTCCGCGGCAAGCCGATGAAGCACAAGGTGATCTCTCGCGCGGTCGCGTACCACGGCACCCCGCAGGGCGCTCTCGCGATCACCGGCATCCCGGCGATGAAGCAGATGTTCGAGCCGCTCACCCCCGGCGGACTCCGTGTCCCGAACACGAACTACTACCGCGCCGACGAGATGGGCTTCGCCGGGCGGAGCGAAGAGGAGTTCGGCTTCTGGGCGGCCGAGCGCATCCGCGAGATGATCGAGTTCGAGGGGCCCGACACCGTCGCGGCCGTGTTCCTCGAGCCGGTCCAGAACTCCGGCGGCTGCTTCACCCCGCCGCCCGGGTACTTCCAGCGGGTCCGCGAGATCTGCGACGAGTACGACGTGCTGCTCGTCTCGGACGAGGTCATCTGCGCCTTCGGCCGCATCGGCACCATGTTCGCCTGCGACACGTACGACTTCGTGCCGGACATGATCACGTGCGCGAAGGCGATGACCTCGGGCTACTCGCCGATCGGCGCGACGATCATCAGCGACAAGATCTTCGAGCCGTTCTCGAAGGGCGACACGACCTTCTACCACGGGTACACGTTCGGCGGGCACCCGGTCTCCGCCGCCGTCGCGATGGAGAACCTCGACATCTTCGAGGAAGAGGGCCTGCTGCAGAACGTGCAGCAGAACGCCCCGCTCTTCAAGGCCGAGCTCGACACCCTGCTCGACCTGCCGATCGTCGGCGACGTCCGCGGCGCCGGGTACTTCTACGGCATCGAGCTCGTGAAGGACAAGGCCACGAAGACGACCTTCGACGACGACGAATCCGAGCGCCTGCTCCGCGGGTTCCTGTCGAAGGCACTGTTCGACGCCGGGCTGTACTGCCGCGCCGACGACCGTGGCGACCCGGTCGTGCAGCTCGCTCCGCCGCTCACCATCGGGCAGCCGGAGTTCCGCGAGATCACGTCGATCCTGCGGAGCGTCCTGTCCGAGGCCGCATCGAAGATCTGACCGTGACGGGCTACCGGGGCGTCTCGTTCTGGCTCGACCAGCTCGCGGCCACCGGCCGCGACGACCTGACGCCCCGGCCGCCCCTGGACGGCGACACGACCGCCGACGTGTGCATCGTCGGCGGTGGACTGACGGGTCTCTGGACCGCCTGGTACCTGCACCAGGCCGACCCGCGCCTCCAGATCGTCGTCGTCGAACGCGAGATCGCGGGATTCGGTGCGTCCGGACGGAACGGAGGATGGTGCTCGGCCCTGTTCCCCCGGTCCGCCGCGTCCGTCGCCGAGGAGCACGGCCGCCACGCCGCCCTCGCCCTCCGCGCAGCCATGCGCGACACCGTCGACGAGGTCGGCCGTGCCGCGGCCGACGCCGAGGTGGACTGCGACTACGTCAAGGGCGGCACCGTCCTCTACGCACGATCCGCCGTGCAGGAACGCGCCGCCCACGACGAGGTCGCGGCCTCGGCCGAATGGGGTGACGACATGACCTGGCGCCCGGCGCGTCCGGGTGACGCCTCCGGATCCGCCGGCGTCGCGTGGACCCCGGACTGCGCGCGCGTCCAGCCCGCAGCGCTGGTGCGTGGCCTGGCGGCCGCCCTGGAGGCACGGGGCGTCCGGATCGCGGAGCACACGCCCGCCGTGTCGTGGGCTCCAGGGCACGTGGTCACCTCGCGCGGGACCGTCTCGGCCGGCGCCGTGGTCATCGCGGTCGAGGGCTACGGCGCGCAGCTGCCGCAGACCCGACGGCGGGTCCTGCCGCTGTACTCGCTCATGATCGCGACCGCTCCGCTGCCCGCCGCCGTGTGGGACCGGATCGGACTCGAGCACGGGCAGACGTTCTCCGACTACCGGCACCTGCTCGTCTACGGACAGCGGACCGCCGACGACCGTCTGGCCTTCGGCGGACGCGGCGCGCGCTACCACTGGGGCTCCGCGATCACCCCCGGGTACGACCGGGTGCCGCGGGTCTTCGACCACCTGCGGCGATCCCTGGTGGAGCTGTTCCCCGCCGTCGCCGACGCCCCGATCACGCACACGTGGGGCGGCCCGCTCGGAGTCCCGCGCGACTGGTGCGCGTCGGTGACGTGGGACGGGCACGTCGGCACCGCCGGCGGCTACGTCGGCGACGGGCTGTCGACGACGAACCTGGCCGGGCGGACGCTCGCCGACCTCGTGCGCGGGGTCGCGTCACCGCTGACCGCGTTGCCGTGGGTCAACCACCGCTCGCCGGACTGGGAACCGGAACCGCTCCGCTTCCTCGGGGCGAACGCCGGGCTCGTGGCGACGGACCTCGCCGACCGCGAGGAAGCACTGACCGGGCGTCCGAGCCTGGCCGCGCGGCTGATGGCGCCGCTGACGGGAGGGCACTGATGGACGTCGACGTCGTGGTGGTCGGTGCCGGGGTCGCCGGGCTCGCCGCCGCCCGGGCCCTGGCGCTCGGCGGGCAGCGGGTCGTGGTGCTCGAGGCCCGCGACCGCATCGGTGGGCGCACCTGGACCGACTCCACGCTCGGGGTGCCGGTCGACCTCGGGGCGTCGTGGATCCACGGCGTCGACGGCAACCCGCTGTGGGCCCTGGCGCCCCGGTTCGGCATCGACACCGTCGAGTTCACGGTCGGGAGCTTCCAGTTCGACGGCCGACCGATCGCCTGGCACGGCCCCTCCGGCGCGCGCCTGTCAGCGGCCGACGCGGCGTCGTTCGTGGCCGACCTGCACACCGTCGACGCGGCCCTCGACACCGTCGTCGCACACGCTCCGCCGCCCTCGACCTACGCGGCCGCCGTGGACACCGTCCTGCGGTCGCTGCAGTGGCAGGGCGACCGGGCCGCGCGGGTCCGCGAGTACATGGCGCACCGCTCCGAGGACCTCTGCGGGGCACCCGTGACCGTCCTCGACGCGCACGGGTTGGAGGAGGAACACGTCCCCGGCGACGAGGTGGTGTTCCCCGGCGGGTACGGGCAGTACGCGGAGGCCCTGTCGGCGGGGCTCGACGTCCGGCTGTCGTCGGTGGTGCGGTCCGTGTCGCAGTCCGACACCGACGTGGTCGTCGGGCTCGCCGACGGGTGGTCGATCACCGCGCAGCACGTCGTCGTGACCGTCCCGCTCGGGGTGCTGCAGGCCGGCGACGTGACGTTCGACCCGCCGCTGTCCGATCCGGTGGCCGGTGCGGTGGGCCGCCTCGGGATGGGCGCCTACGACAAGGTCTTCCTCCGGTTCCCGTCACGGTTCTGGGACGACTGGGTGATCCGGCAGCAGGGCTCGGCCGGGGTCGACTGGCACTCCTGGTACGACATGTCCCGGGTGACCGGCGAACCCGTGCTCGCGGCGCTCGTCGGCGGTTCCGGGGCACGGCGGCTCGAGACGCTGCCCGACGCCATGGTGATCGAGGAGGGACTCGCGGCGCTCCGGAGGATGTACGGCGACTCGGTCCCCGAGCCGGAGGCGTACCGGATCACACGCTGGGCGGCGGACCCCTTCGCGCGCGGGTCGTACTCGTACCTGCACGTCGGGGCGTCGGCCGACGACCACGACCTGCTCGGCACCCCGTCCGGCCGGGTCCAGCTCGCCGGCGAGGCCACCTGGGGCGACGACCCCGCGACGGTGCACGGGGCGCTGCTGTCCGGTCTGCGGGCGGCGTCGCGGTTGCTCGGCACCGACGTGGCCGCGTCGACCCTCGCGGAGCCGCTCCCGACCGCCGTCGGCGACGACGCGCCGCGCGGATCCACGGCGGACGTGGGCGGTGGACGACACTCGGGTTCGTGAGCACTCCGCGGCCTCGGCCCCAGCACGAGCACCGGGCGCCGGTCGCCGTCGCGGTCCTGGTGAACCTGGCCCTCAGCCTGTTCCTGCCGAACGAGGTGCTGTTCTTCCCGTCGTGGGTCGTCCCGGTGCTCGGTGTCCTGCTCCTCAGCCCGCTCATCGTCTTCAACCCGCGGCGGTTGACGCGGGAGACGACCTGGTCGCGGTGGCTGTCCTTCGCCCTCGCGATCCTGCTCACGGTCGCGAACCAGCTCACGGTGGTGCGGACGATCGAGGTGCTCCTCGGCGGCCACGCCGACGGGGGCGCCGTCCTGCTCACCGCGCTGCAGGTGTGGGTGAGCACGATCATCGCGTTCGGGCTCGTCTACTGGAAGCTCGACCGCGGTGGTCCGGTGGCCCGTCGTCGCCCCGAGCTCTGGTCGAGCGACGAGGCCGACTTCCAGTTCCCGCAGGAGACCGACGCCAAGACCGCGGCCTGGCGTCCGGTGTACCTCGACTACCTCTACGTCGCGATGACGAACATGGTGGCCTTCAGCCCGACCGACACGATGCCGATGACGGTCCGCGCGAAGATGATCATGGCGTACCAGGCGCTCGGCGGGTTCATCCTGCTCGCCCTCGTGATCTCGCGAGCGGTCAACATCATCAGCTGATCGAGACCCCCGTCAGCTCCTCGGAGACGGTCCAGAGCCGGACTGCCGCCTCGTGATCGCGCATGGGCGCCCACGGCTCCTGCGGCGCTGCCGGCCCGCCGACGTTCCCGCGCCAGGCCGGACCGGTGAACCCGCCGTCCAGCTCGGGCGAGGTCGCGGCGAGCAGCGCCGGTTGCCCCGCGGTCTCGGCCGTGCCGACGAGCAGCCCGCGTGCCGAGAGCCACCGGATCACCCGGACCTGCGTGGTGTCACGACCACGGCCGACCTCGGGACGCGCCGCGAGGAGGCTCGTCGGTGCGACCCCGGGGTGGCTGACCGCGGCCGTGACACCCCAGTCGGCCGAGCGACTCCGGCGGCTCAGCTCGAGGCCGAAGAGGGCGCACGCCAGCTTCGACGCCCCGTACGCGCGCGTCCCGTCGTACGCGTGCTCGGACTGCAGGTCGTCCCACGGGATCGAAGCGCGGCGTGCGGCGATGCTCGTCTGCATCACGACCCGGCCACCGCCGTCCCGGAGGAGCGGCATCACGGCTCCCACGAGCGCGAAGTGCCCGAGGTGGTTGGTGCCGAACTGCAGCTCGAAGCCGTCGACGGTCGTCTGGCGTTCCGGCGGGGTCATCACCCCGGCGTTGCCGACGAGCAGGTCGATCGGGGCGCCGTCCGCGGCGAGCCGGTCGCCGAGGGCGTGCACCGACGCGAGCGACGACAGGTCCAGGTCCTCGAGCCGGAGTCGTGCCGCCGGGTAGCGCTCGCGGATGCGGTCGACCGCGGCCTCGCCCTTCCGCCGGTTCCGCACCGGCAGGACCACCTCGGCACCGGCACCGGCCAGACGGGCGGCGATCCCCAGTCCGATGCCGTCGCTCGCACCCGTCACGAGGGCCAGGCGGCCGGTCAGGTCGGGCAGGGGCAGTTCGTCGACGTGTCGGGGCATCAGGTCCTCCTGGGTCTTCGGGCCGCCGGTGCGATCCGTCGACACCAGACTGCGGCCGTGCACGATCGACATCCACGGCCTGACGATCCGTGGCTCCGGCGACGCGGGGGCGCGATGATGGCACGGTGATCGATCGATCGTCCCTGGCCGACTTCCTCCGCGGCCGACGCGAAGCCCTGCAGCCGGAGGACGTCGGCCTCCACCGCGGGCAGCGTCGGCGGACCACCGGCCTCCGTCGCGAGGAGGTCGCGCTGCTCGCCAACATGTCCGCCGACTACTACGCGCGCCTCGAGCGGGAGCGCGGGCCGCAGCCGTCCGAGCAGATGCTCGCGGCGATCGCGCAGGGGCTGCGGCTGTCGATCGACGAGCGGGACCACCTGTTCCGCCTCGCCGGACACCAGCCCCCGCAGCCCGGCCCCGGGGGCGACCACGTGAGCCCCGGCATGATGCGCATCTTCGACCGTCTGGTGGACACACCGGCGGAGATCGTCACGGAGCTCGGCGAGACGCTGCAGCAGACGCCGCTCGCGGCCGCCATCACGGGTGACGCCGCCGATCGCTCCGGGGACATGCGGAGCATCGGCTTCCGGTGGTTCACCGACCCGGCCGCGCGGGCACTGCACCCGGAGGAGGACCACGAGTTCCTGTCCCGCATGTACGCCTCGGGACTCCGTGGCGTCATCGCGCAGCGTGGGCCGACGTCACGGGCCGCCCACCTGGCCGAGGTCCTGCTCGCGGAGAACGCGGAGTTCCGGGACGTCTGGGCCAGGCACGAGGTCGGGATCCGCCCTCGCGAGGTCAAGCACTTCCGTCACCCCGAGGTCGGGCTGCTCACGCTCACCTGCCAGGTCCTGCTCGACCCCGAGCGCTCGCACGCCCTGCTCGTCTACACGGCGGAACCGGGGAGCGAGAGCGCCGACCGGCTGCGCCTGCTGTCCGTGATCGGGACGAGCGTCCTCCCCGGCTAGTCCGCCCGACGCGCCCTCGGGCCGGATGGCGGGCACCCCGCGCCGTTCAGCGCGGGGTGCCCTGGGTCTCAGCCCTTGCGGAACAGCTCGTGCAGGAGCCGGGCCACGGTCACGAGCAAGCTCGCGATCCCCAACCACGGCACCGGACGGCCGCGACGCGGTTCGTCGTCGTGCGACATCGGACCACCTTCGTGTCAGCGCCGGCGGACACGAGAAGTGCAGGCCGAGGGATGTATCCCACTCGCGGAGCGGGATACAATGGCTCCGAGTCTTGTGCTCGGGACCCGTGTTGTCCCTCGTTCTCCACTCGGAGGACAAATCGAAGCCCACCACTGTTCCTGCAGTGGTGGGCTTCATCCTCGTCTGGGCCGTCGTCCCGGCGTGACTCCGGCCCGCAGCCAGCATACCGATATTCTGGCCGCACACCCGGGGCTTGTGCTCGTTGATCGGTTGATCAACAATGGCGCCATGAACGTCATCACCGGCTCGACGCCGCGGTCTCCCCTCCACCAGGACACCGGTGCCCCTCGCCGCACCGTCCGCGTCGCCCTCGTGCAGACACGATGGCTGGCGGACCCGGAGGAACACCGGCGGCAGCTCGCGGACGGCATCGCCACGGCAGCCGCGAACGGCGCGAACGCGGTGTTCCTGCAGGAGCTCACCCTGCTTCGCTACCCGGGCGACACCCCGGCGTCCGGCGTCCCGAAGGACCTCGCCGAGTCGCTCGAGGACGGCCCCACGACCGCGTTCGCCCGCGCGCAGGCGATCGAGCACGGGGTGTTCGTGCACGCGTCGCTGTACGAGCGCCCCGCCGAGGACGACCGGCCCGACGACCCGCGCGGCTACAACACGGCGATCCTCGTCGGCCCCGACGGCACGGTGGTCGGCCGGACCCGCAAGACGCACATCCCGATCAGCGCCGGCTACCACGAGGACACCTACTTCCGCCCGGGCAGCGACGCGGACGCCTTCCCCGTGTACGAACCACCGGGGCTCGGCGCCCGGGTCGGGTTGCCGACCTGCTGGGACGAGTGGTTCCCCGAGGTCGCGCGGTCCTACGGCCTCGCGGGTTCCGAGGTCCTGGTGTACCCGACGGCGATCGGCTCCGAACCGACCTTCCCGGACTTCGACACCGCGCCGATCTGGCGGCAGGTCATCGTGGCGAACGGCATCACCGCCGGGCAGTTCATGGTCGTGCCGAACCGGTGGGGCGACGAGGGCGACATCACCTTCTACGGGTCGTCGTTCATCTCGGACCCGTTCGGCCGGGTCCTCGTCGAGGCGCCGCGCGATGCCGATGCGGTGCTGGTCGCGGACCTCGACCTCGACGCCCGCGTCGAGTGGCTCCGCCTCTTCCCCTTCTACGTGACACGGCGACCCGACCTGTACGGCGGCCTGGTGCAGGAGGTCGACCCCGTCCGCGACGGGTACGGCGCGCACGAGGCGATCCGCGCCTCCAGGCCGGTCCCGCCGACCGACGGCCGCTGGACGGAACCGGCCGGTGCCACCCGACCGGCGGTGCTGTCGTGAGCTGGCGGATGCCGGCGGAGAGGGCTCCGCAGGATCGCACGTGGATGGCGTTCCCACGGCCCGGCGCCACCCTCGGCGACGACCCGGCGAGCGCCGAGGCCGCGCGGACCGCGTGGGCCACGACGGCGAACACGATCAGCGAGTACCAGCCCGTCACGGTCGTGGTCGACCCGGTGGCACGTGCCGACGCCGACCGGTTGCTCGCCGGCGACATCGACGTCCTCGAAGCGCCCCTGGACGACTTCTGGATGCGTGACATCGGGCCGACGTTCGTCGTCGACGACGAGGGCGACCTCGGCGCCGTGGACTGGGTGTTCAACGGCTGGGGCGCGAACGCGTGGTCGACCTGGACGCGTGACGCCGAGGTCGCCGCGACCGTGGCGCACGCCGCGGGTGCAACGCGGATCCCCTCGCTCCTCGTCAACGAGGGCGGCGCGATCCACGTCGACGGCGCGGGGCGGGTCCTCGTGACGGAGACGGTGCAGCTCGACCCGCGGCGGAACCCGTACGCCGACCGCGCCCGAGTCGAGGAGGAACTCGCGCGGACCATCGGAGCGACGGACGTCGTCTGGCTCCCCCGCGGGCTGACACGCGACTACGACGGCCTGGGCACCCGCGGGCACGTGGACATGGTGGCGACGTTCCCCGAACCCGGTGTCGTCCTGCTGCACGCCCAGCCCGACCCGGTGCACCCGGACCACCTCGTGGTGCCGCAGATCCGTCGCGCACTCGAGCAGGCGGCCGACGTGACGATCATCGAGCTCCCGGCCCCGGCGACCCTGACCGACGGCGGTGGCCCGGTGGACTGGAACTACGTCAACCACGTCGTCGTGAACGGTGCGGTGATCGCTTGCGGGTTCGGCGAACCGGCGGCGGACGACCGGGCCCGGGGCATCTTGGCGGACGTGTACCCGGGGCGCGAGGTGCGTTCGGTCGACGCCCGCGAGGTCTTCGCGCGCGGCGGCGGCCTGCACTGCATCACGCAGCAGCAACCGAGGCTGCCGACCGGGTCCGCGACCGGCTGACGCGCACCTGACGCGGTGTACATCGTCTCCGACCGCCCTGTACACCGCGTCCGGTCCGCCGGGCACCGGGGCGTCGGTATGGTGCTCCGAACCGAACGGCCCGGGCACCGACGCCCGGCCCCGATCCAGCAGGGAAGTCAACGCACATGGCATCACCCATCGCGGTCACCGCCCCGGCACCACCGGCGCGCGGCGGTTCACTGAAGCGGAGCCTCGGCCTCTGGGCGATCGTCGGCCTCGGACTCGGCTACATGACCCCGACCGTGGTGTTCGACACCTTCGGCATCGTGTCCGGCGAGACCGAGGGGGCCGTCCCGAGCGCGTACCTCATCGCCCTGGTGATCATGCTCCTGACCGCGGTGAGCTACGGGAAGATGGTCCGCGTCTACCCCGCAGCCGGGTCCGCGTACACGTACGTGCGCGAGTCGATCCACCCGAACGCCGGGTTCATGGTCGGTTGGGCCTCGCTCCTCGACTACCTGCTCCTGCCGATGGTCAACGCGCTCATCATCCGGCTCTACCTCGAGCAGGTCTTCCCGGCACTGCCGCCGTGGGTGACCGTCGTGGTCTACACCGCGTTCGTCACCACGGTGATCTGCCTGTCGATGCGCGGGACCTCGAACCTCAACATGGTCCTGCTCATCGGGGCGGTCCTCGCGATGATCGCCTTCGTGGTCTTCGCCGTCATCGAACTCGTGCAGGGTGCCGGTGCGGGGACGCTCGTCAGCACGGAGCCGTTCGTGCACGACGGCGTCACGATGTCCGCGCTCCTCACCGGCGCGACCGTCGTCTGCTTCTCGTTCATCGGGTTCGACGCGGTCACGATGTACACGGAAGAGGCGAAGTCGGTCCGGATCATGCCGAAGGCCATCCTCATGACGGTCCTCATCGGCGGCCTGATCTTCCTGGTGTCGTCGTACTTCGCCCAGCTGCGGTTCCCGACCAACGCCCCCTTCGGCGAGTTCACCGACGACCCGCTCCCCCAGATCGGCCTGCTGGTCGGCGGCCGCGTGTTCCAGGCGATCCTCGTGGCAGCCGGGTTCATCGCCGCACTGGCGTCGGGCCTCGCCTCGCACGCCAGCGTCGCGCGCATGCTGCTCGTGATGGGCCGGAACAACGTCCTGCCGAAGCGGGTCTTCGGGTACGTCAGTCCCCGTACCCGCACGCCCATCCTGAACGTCGTGTTCGTCGGTCTGGTCACCCTGCTCGCGATGTCGTTCTCGCTCGACACGATCTCGTCCTACATCAACTTCGGTGCGCTCATCGCGTTCACGTTCGTCAACCTGACCGTCATCGTGCACTTCGCCTGGCGGGAGGGTCGCCGCCACACCGTCCGCGACCGGTTCACCTTCGTCGTGATGCCGGGCGTCGCGATGGTCCTCACCGGTGTTCTCTGGTCGCAGCTGCACGCCGACGCGCTGATCGCCGGCGGCGTGTGGGCGGCCATCGGGTTCGTGTACCTGCTGGTCATCACGAAGGGGTTCCGTGTGCAGCCGAAGGGCTTCGACGAGAACCAGCCGGTGACCGGCGTCAACAAGCAACTGACCGACGAGCAAGGCTGAGGAGCACCATGACCGACACCACCAGCACCGCCACAGACAGCACCGGCACCGCCAGCACCGCGACCGCCACCCTCTACGCCGTCACGGACCCGGCCTCCGGCGAGGTCCTCCGCACGTTCCCGACGATCACGGACGACGAACTCCGAGCGGCGATCGACACCGCCGACCGAGCGCACGCCGCCGACCGCAGCACCGTCTCCGACCGCGCGGCCCTGCTCCGCCGCGTCGCCGAGCTCTACCGGGAGCGCCGCGACGAGCTGGCCGCGACGATCGTCCGCGAGATGGCGAAGCCGATCGACCAGGCCGTCGGCGAGGTCGACTTCTGCGCCGACATCTACGACTACTACGCCGACCACGCGTCGGAGTTCCTGGCGGACGAGCCGATCACCCTGGCACCGGGCAGCGAGGGCTCCGCGTTCATCCGGAAGTCCTCGATCGGCGTGGTGCTCGGCATCATGCCCTGGAACTTCCCGGCGTACCAGATCGCCCGGTTCGCGGGCCCGAACCTGCTCATCGGCAACACGGTCCTGCTGAAGCACGCCCCGCAGTGCCCCGAGTCGGCACTGGCGATCGAGCAGGTCTTCCGCGACGCCGGCTTCCCGGAGGGCGCGTACACGAACGTGTTCGCGTCGAACGACCAGGTCGCCGACGTCATCGCCGACCCCCGGGTGCAGGGCGTCTCGCTGACGGGCTCGGCTCGTGCGGGTGCCGCGGTCGCGGAGATCGCCGGCCGGAACCTCACGAAGGTCGTGCTGGAGCTCGGTGGGTCGGACCCCTTCATCCTGCTGTCGACCGACGACCTCGACGCCGTGGTCGAGTCCGCCGTCGCCACCCGCCTCGAGGGCAACGGCCAGGTCTGCAACGCCGCGAAGCGCTTCCTGGTCGCCGACCACCTGTACGACGACTTCCTCACGAGGTTCACCGCGGCGATGTCCGCCGTCGAGCCGACGGACCCGACGACCCCCGGTGCGGAGCTCGGCCCGCTGTCCTCGCCGGCCGCGGCCGACCGTCTCGAGGAGCAGCTCACGAGTGCCCGCGCACAGGGTGCGACGGTCGTGACCGGCGGCGAGCGGCACGGCAACGCGTTCACCCCGACGGTGCTCACCGACGTCACGCCGGACAACGACGCCTACCGCGAGGAGTTCTTCGGCCCGGTTGCGGCCGTGTACCGCGTCGAGGACGAGGACGCCGCGGTCACGATCGCGAACGACACCCCGTACGGCCTCGGCTCGTACCTCTTCACGACCGACGCCGACCAGGCACTCCGCGTCGCGGACCGCATCGAGGCCGGCATGGTCTACGTGAACATCGTCGGCGCGGACAGCCCCGAGCTGCCGTTCGGCGGCGTCAAGGCGAGCGGCTTCGGCCGCGAGCTCGGCCCCCTGGGGGCCGACGAGTTCGTCAACAAGAAGCTGATCCGCATCGGCTGACCGATCGTCGGCCGCCGTCCGACTACTCCTGCGGGTCGGCGGGCTCGCCGCCCGAGTCGACGTCGCTGTCCTGTTCCGGGTCCTCGGTCGCGTTGCCGGAGGACGACCCGTCGGGCAGGTCCTCGGTGTACTCGCGCTGCTCGTCGGTGGGCTCGCTCGAGCCGTTCGCTGCGGTGTCGCTCATGGTCCGGACGCTACGCGGACGCGTCGAGGTGACCGCCCAGGCGGACGGGCGACGGACGGTGTGGACGCGGCCACGCGACGGACTGTAGGCGCGGTGCCAGCTGGCACCGCGCCTCCAGTCCGGCTCGGTGAGCGTCTACCGCACCGCCGGCTGCGGCAGGGCGGCGAGGATCTCCGAGGCCGCTTCGCGGCCCATCCGGACCGCTCCGTCGACGTGCTGGTACCCGTGCCCGGCGAGGTCGCTCGACGCGAACCGGATCGGACCCACGGCCGCTCGCTGGTCGGCCCCGTACCGGACCAGTCCGCCGAGGTCGAAGCTCGCCGCGTAGGCGCCGCGGGTCCACTCCTCGGTGCCCCAGTCGCTCTCGTAGTAGACGACGGGCCGGAGCGCCTCGTCCCCGTAGTAGTGCGCGAGTGAGGCGAGGACGCGGGCCTTGCGCTCCTCGGCGGACAGCGCGAAGACGTCGTCGGCGTGCACGTCCGAGACGAAGCCGACGAGCGTGCCCTGCTCCTGCCCGTACGAGGTGTTGTCGTACGCCTCGTGCACGAGCTCGTACGGGCTGAAGGCCGTGCCGGACAGCCCGGCACCCCGCCAGAACGGCCGGTCGTAGACGGCGTGCACCTTGATCACGAAGCCCATCGACAGGTGCTGGTGGAGCTGGTGCTGCCGACGGGGCAGCGGGGGCTCGTAGGAGATCCGCGAGTACAGGGGCGGCGGCACGGCGACGAGCGCCTGGCGTGCGTGGACCTCGATGCCGCCGTCCGCGATCGCGGTGACCCCCTCGTCGTCCCACCGCAGCGTCCGGACCGGTGCGTGCAGGTGCACGTCGTCACCGAGTCGTGCGGCGAGGCGCTCGGAGACCTGCTGCATCCCGCCGACCACGCGCTTGTCGAGGATGAAGTCGGCGTCGACGAGGTTCGAGAAACTGCCGGCCGACGCCGCCATCAGGAGCGCCTGCAGGGCCGAGAAGGCGTGGGCGGGCTTCGTCAGCATCGCACCGGCGATGAACAGCTCGACGTTGTCCGTCGCGACCCGGTCGTCGCTGAGGTCGTGCAGCCAGGCACGGAACGACGTCTCGTCGAGACGCGCGGCCTCCGGAGCCTCCCACGGGCGTGCCGGGTCGACGGTCGCGACGTACTCGTCGACCACGCTGACGAGCCGCTCGATCTCGGCCGCGGTGGCCTCGGGCAGCGGGAAGATGTCGCCGGTGTACTCGGTGCGGGTGCCGTGCTCGTCGACGTAGACGCTCGAGCCCTCGCGGTACCGGTCGTACGTCGCGAGTCCGAGTTCGTCGAGGGTCTCGAGCAGCGCGGTCTGGTCCGGCGAGACCCACTGGCCGCCGATCTCGAGCGTGACGCCCTCGATGTCCTCGGTCCAGGTGCGGCCGCCGACCCGGTCACGGGCCTCGAGCACGGCGACGGTCTTGCCCTCGGCGACCAGGCGCGCCGCGGCGGTGAGGCCGGTCACCCCGGCGCCGATGATGACGACGTCTCTCTCGGTCATCGTGCTGCTCCCTGTCCTGTGCTGCTGGTGCTGGCCGTGGCCCCGAACGGGTCCGGTGTCAGCGTGTACATGGTCTCGAGGTACTCGGCGATGCCCTCGCCGCCGCCCTCGCGGCCGAGGCCGGACTGCTTGACCCCGCCGAACGGTGCCGAGGCGTTCGAGACGACCCCGGCGTTGAGACCCAGCATGCCCGTCTCGAGCCGCTCCATGAGCCGCTGCCCACGCGCCGGGTCCGACGTGTACGCGTAACCGACGAGACCGTACTCGGTGTCGTTCGCCGCCGTCACCGCGTCGTCCTCGGTGCGGAAGGTGCTGATCGCCAGGACCGGCCCGAAGACCTCGTCACGGAGCAGGGCGCTCCCCGGCTGCACGTCGGTCAGCACGGTCGGCGTGTAGAACGTGCCCGGCCCCTCGACGGCGTGGCCGCCGGTCCGCACGACGGCGCCGCGCTCGACGGCGTCGGTCACCAGGCGGTGCACCTTGTCGACGGCGCGGGCGTCGATGAGCGGGCCGATGGCGACGCCGTCCTCGGTGCCGCGACCGACGGGCATGGCCGCGACGCGCTCGGTCACCCGGCGGGCGAACTCCTCGACGACGTCGTCGTGCACGAGGAACCGGTTCGCCGCGGTGCACGCCTGCCCGGTGTTCCGGAACTTGGCGAGCAACGCGCCCTCGACCGCGGCGTCCAGGTCGGCGTCCGCGAACACCAGGAACGGAGCGTTGCCGCCGAGTTCCATGCTCGTCCTGAGGACGGTGTCCGCCGCCTGCCGGAGCAGTGTCCGGCCGACCGGGGTCGATCCGGTGAAGGAGAGCTTGCGGAGTCGCGGGTCGGCGATCACCGGGCCGGACACGTCGGCGGCCCGCGTCGTCGGGACCACGTTGACGACACCGTCCGGCACCCCGGCCTCGAGCAGCAGGTCCGCGAACAGCAGCGTCGTGAGCGGGGTCAGTTCGGCGGGCTTCACGACGACGGTGCACCCCGCGGCGAGCGCCGGGGCGACCTTGCGGGTGGCCATCGCGAGCGGGAAGTTCCAGGGGGTGATGAGGAACGCGGGGCCGACGGGCTTGTGGGTCACGATCGCCCGGCCGGCGCCCTCGGGGTTCGTGCCGTAGGACCCGCCGATCCGGACCGCCTCCTCGGAGAACCAGCGGAGGAACTCGCCGCCGTACGTCACCTCGCCCCGGGCCTCGGCGAGGGGCTTGCCCATCTCGAGCGTCATGAGGAGCGCGAACTCCTCGCGGCGGTCCTGCAGCAGGTCGAAGGCACGTCGGAGGACCTCGGCGCGCTGCCGCGGTGGCGTCGCCGCCCACCCGGCGCGGGCCGCATCCGCTGCGTCGAGGGCCCTGACACCGTCTTCGGGGGTTGCATCGGCGATCCGGAGGAGCGTCGCACCGGTGGCCGGGTCGACGACGGGGAACGTGCCGCCGTCGGCCGCCGGTCGCCAGGTGCCGTCGACCAGGAGGCCCGTGGGGACCCGGTCGAGGACGGCCTGTTCCGCGGCTGGTCCGGTGGCGTCGGGGACGGTCGGCCACGCGGTCGCGACGTGCGTCGCGCTGGTTCCGGGGTGCGTCGCGGTCATGCTGCTGCCAGTCCTTCCAGGACGACGTCGAGTCCCTCGCGGAGCAGGTCGTCGTCGATCGCGAGCGGCGGCAGGAAGCGCACCACGTTGCCGTACGTCCCGGCGGTCAGCGCGATGACGCCGTGCTCGTACGCGGACCGGACGACCCTGCCGGTCAGCCCCGGGTCCGGGTCGCCGGTCACCGGGTCCACCAGTTCCATCGCGATCATCGCGCCACGACCCCGCACGTCGCCGATGCGCGGGTCACCCGACTGCGCGGTGCGGAGGGCCCGCAGGACGACGTCGCCGATCTCCCGCGCCCGCTCGACCAGGCCGTCGTGCTCGAAGGCGTCGATCGCGGCGAGCGCGGCGGCGCACGCGACGGGGTTGCCGCCGTACGTGCCGCCCAGACCCCCGACGTGCGCGGAGTCCATGATCTCGGCACGCCCGGTCACGGCGGACAGGGGCAGCCCACCGGCCATGCCCTTCGCCGTCGTGACGACGTCGGGGACGATCCCCTCGTGCTCGCTGGCGAACATCGCACCGGTGCGGGCGAACCCGGTCTGCACCTCGTCGGCGATGAAGACGACGCCGTTCGCCGTGGTCCACTCGGACAGGGCGGCGAGGAACCCGGGGGCCGGCACGACGAACCCGCCCTCGCCCTGGATCGGCTCGATGAGGACCGCCGCGGTGTTGGCCGCGCCGACCTGCTTCTCGATCTGACTGATCGCACGCTTCGCCGCCTCGGCGCCGGAGAGGCCGTCGTGGAACGGGTAGGACATCGGCACCCGGTAGACCTCGGGGGCGAAGGGACCGAAGCCGTCCTTGTAGGGCTGGTTCTTCGCGGTGAGCGCCATCGTCAGGTTCGTCCGACCGTGGTACGCGTGGTCGAACACCACGACCGCCTGCCGACCGGTGTGCTTGCGTGCGATCTTCACGGCGTTCTCGACAGCCTCGGCGCCGGAGTTGAACAGGGCGGTCCGCTTCTCGTGGTCGCCGGGGGTCAGCCGGTTGAGCGCCTCGGCGACGGCGACGTACCCGTCGTAGGCCGCGATGGTGAAGCACGTGTGGGTGAAGGCGGCGACCTGCTCGGTCACGGCGGCCACCACCCCGGGGTGGGCGTTCCCGACGCTCGTCACGGCGATGCCCGAGCCGAGGTCCACGAAGGAGTTCCCGTCCGCGTCGACCACCACCCCGCCGCCGGCCGCGACGACGGCGATCGGGACGGCCACCCCGACGCCGGCGGCCACCGCGGCGGACTTCCGGGCGAAGAGTTCGCGGGAGCGCGGGCCCGGCACCTCCGTGACGAGCCGCCGTTCCTGGGGCAGCGTGGGGCCGCCCGCGGCGGCGCTGGTGGAGGGTGCAGCGGTGGAGGACATGCGGCGATGGTAGGAGGGCGACCCCGCGACACCCACTGTCCGCCGTGTACACCGCCGGCGGTCCCGGTCGCCGCAGCGGATAGGGTTCCCCCATGCCCGCGACGCTGCGCTCCCTGCTGCACCGAGCCGATCTGCACCTCCGGCTCCTGACCGGTACCGACGCGGACGCCCTCGACGCCCCGCTGTCCTGGCTGCACAGCTCCGACCTCGCCGACCCGACCCCGTTCCTGGCGGACGGCCAGGGGCTCCTGACGACGGGCACGCAGTTCGGGGTGGACGCCGAGGTCGCCGGGTCCTTCGCCGACGCGTACGTCCGTCGGCTCCGGGCGCGGGGCGTCGTCGCGCTCGGGTTCGGCACCGAGGTGGTCCGTGCCGGCACCCCGACCGAACTCGTCGACGCGTGCGAGGCGCAGGGACTGCCGCTGTTCGAGGTGCCCTACGAGACCTCGTTCATCGCCGTCGCGCAGGCCAACGCGGACGCCGTCGCCCGCGACGCCAACGCCCGGAACGCCTGGGCCCTCGCCGCCCAGCGTGCGATCTCCCTCGCCGCGATGCGCCCGGACGGCCTGGGCGCCACCATCGCCGAGCTCTCCCGACAGCTCGACGGGTGGGTCGGCCTCTTCGACGTCTCCGGACGCCTGGACCGGGGGCACCCAGCGGACGGGGTCCCGGGGGCGGACCTCGAGCTGCTCCGGACCGAGTCGCTCCGTCTCCTCCGCGCCGGGCAGCGGGCGAGCCTGCCGGTCACGACCGAACACCACACGGGCTTCACGCTCCAGACCCTCGGCAGCGGTGGCCACCTGAGCGGGGTGCTCGCCATCGCGAACGGCGGTGCGCTCGACCGCGCCGGGCGCGAGGTCGTGACCGCCGTCATCGCCCTCGCCGGCCTGGCGCTGCAGCAGAACCGCGAGCTCGCCCGGGCTCGGGGGCTGCTCCGGACCGGGCTCCTCACGATGCTCTCGGTCGGCGACCCGGACGTCGTCGACAGCACCTCCCGCGAGGTCTGGGGACCACTCCCCGAGGAACCCGTCCGGATCGCCGCCGTCGAGGTTCCCGACCAGGACCTCGACACCGTGGTCGACCTGCTCGAACTCTGGGTCCAGGACCGGCCCGGACACCTGTTCTTCGCCGTCGACGACGCCCTCTTCCTCTGCGTCAGCGCGGACGACACGGCGATCGTCGAGGAACTCGTCTCCCGGTTCGACCTCCGGGCCGGCCTCTCCGACGGCGCCTCGTACCGGTACTTCGGACGCGCCCGCACCGAGGCCGTGCAGGCCCTCGACCGTCGGCGCGAGGGGCGCCCCGGCACCACCGAGTTCGGCGACCTCGCACGGGAGGGCGTGCTCGCCCACCTGGCCCACGTCGACGTCGACGCCGGCGCGGTCGCGCGTGCGTTCCTCGACCCGCTCCGGAGCCACGACCGGACCGCCGGCACCGAGCTCACCCGCACGGTGCGGACCTGGCTCGAGCAGAACTGCGAGTACGACCGCACGGCGCAGGCACTCGGCGTCCACCGGCACACCGCACGCGCCCGGGTCGAGCACGCTGGACGGCTGCTCGACCGGGACCTCGCCGTCTTCGCGACCCGGGCCGACCTGTGGGCCGCGTTCGTGGTCGAGGGCGGTCCGGCGGGCGCCGAATAGGCTGACACCGTGCCGACGACCCCGGCCCGCCGGCGCCTCAGCCCGGCCGAACGCGAGGCCCAGATCACCGCCGCCGCGATCGCCGTCGCCCGCGCCGAGGGACTCGCCGGGGTGACCCTCCGCGGCGTCGCTGCCGCCATCGGGGTCGCCCCGTCCCTCGTCGCCCACTACCGGCCGGCGATGGAGGACCTGGTCGGCGAGACCTTCCGCACGGTCGCGAGCGCCGAGGTCGCCGAGGTCCGCACGATCGTCACCGGCGTCGGCGACCCCGTCGGACAGCTCCGCTCCCTGCTGGCGTGCATCGCCGATCCCGAGCGCGACGACGTCGCGACCCTGTGGGCGGACGCGTGGAGCATCGGCCGGACGAACCCGTCCCTGGCGGCCGCGGCGCGCGAGGTCATGGACGACTGGCAGCTCCTGGCGACCACGGTGGTCGGCGCCGGGGTCCGCAACGGTGTCATGCACGCCGACGACCCGGACGAGGTCGGCCGGCTGCTCTTCGCGCTCGTGGACGCCACGAACGGGTACGCCCTCGTCGACCACCTCGACCGCCCGACGCGCGAGGGGTTGGTCCGCACGACGATCGCCCGCGCCGTCGGCCTCGACCCCGCCATCCTGGAAGGACGCACATGACCACGACCGACGACCTCCGACGAGCACGACGGCCGCGAGCGGTCACGATCGCCGTCGTCCTCTGGGCGATCTGGCTCGTGATCGGCGTGCTCTCCACCGTCCTGGTCTCGACGTCCGACGGCCTCACCGGCCTCGGCGCGGTCCTCACGGTCGCCCTGTCCTTCGTCGTGTGGGCCGTGGTCGCCGCGGCGGTCGTGCTGCTCCTCCGCGGGTCGGGCGTCGCTCGGATCGTCCTCGTCGCGGTCGCTGCCCTGCGTGCCGTCCTGAGCATCACGGACGGAGGGATCGCCACCGCCCTCATCGCACTCTCGGTCGTCGCGGCCGTCCTGCTGTTCCTGCCCAGCGCACGTCCGTTCTTCCGGCGGGCCGATCCGACGGAACCGAGCCGTGCCTCCAGGCCGACTCCGGACCGTCCGCGCGACTGAACCCGGACGCCGGACCCGGGAACACGAAGAAGCCCCGGCAACACGGAGCGGCCCCAGGGGCACGACGCGGCCCCCGGAACACGCAGAAGGCCCCCGGATTCCTCCGGGGGCCTTCTGCGTTCTCTGCCTGGTGCGCGAGGGGGGACTTGAACCCCCACGCCGTTTCCAGCACACGGACCTGAACCGTGCGCGTCTACCAATTCCGCCACTCGCGCCAGCCCGAGAACACTACCATGCACAGACGCTGCCAGATGCCAACCACTACCATGCAGAGGTCAGCGACCGAGAACACTGGAGACCCATGGGCCTGTTGGACAGCTTCGAGCGAGGGCTGGAGCGCGCCGTGAACGGCGCGTTCGCGAAGACCTTCCGCTCCGGCGTGCAGCCCGTCGAGATCTCGAGCGCCCTCCGCCGAGAGCTCGACACGAAGGCTGCCGTGGTGTCGCGCGAGCGCATCCTCGTGCCCAACGAGTTCACCGTGCGCCTCGCGCCACCGGACTTCACGCGGATGAACGACATCGGGCGTCCACTCGTCGACGAGCTCTCGCAGATGGTGCAGCAGCACGCCGTGGCGCAGAACTACTCGTTCTCCGGGCCCGTGACGATCGCCCTCAAGCAGGACGGCACGCTGTCCACCGGGATCCTCGAGATCGACTCGACCACCGTGCAGCGGGACGTCGCGTGGGTCGCGGTCCTCGACATCGGTTCGCAGCGCCACAAACTGCAGCGTGGGCGCACCGTCATCGGCCGCGGGACCGACGCCGACATCACCGTCGCGGACACCGGCACGAGCCGGAAGCACGTCGAGGTGATCTGGGACGGCAAGCACGCCCAGGCCAACGACCTGGGGTCCACGAACGGGTCGAAACTGAACGGCGAGCGCTTCCAGCAGGCCATCGTGGAGCCGGATTCGACGATCGAGATCGGTCGTACCCGTATGGTGTTCCGGGTGATCCCCGAGAACGACGGAGGTACCAGGTGACCACAGGGCTGACCCTGCTCGTCCTGCGCTTCGCGTTCCTCGCGGTGCTCTGGCTGTTCGTGTTCGTGATCGTCTTCGCGCTGCGCAGTGACCTCTTCGGTCAGCGCGTGCGCACCATCCCCACCGATCCGAAGGCCGGTGCGTCGGGTCCGACGACCCCGGCGGTGCCGGCAGCAGCGGCGCCGGCTCCGGCGTCCAACGGCGCGTTCACGGATCTCATCGGACAGCCTGGAGGCACGCAGCAGCCCGCCACGCCGGTCGCCACTCGCCTCGTCATCACCGAGGGATCGCGCGAGGGCATGGAGATGCCGCTCGGCGGCGGACCGATCACGATCGGCCGCTCCAGCGAGTCCAACGTGGTCATCCGCGACGACTACACCTCGACCAACCACGCCCGCCTGGACCTGCGCGCCGACGGCTGGCTCCTCACCGACCTCGAGTCCACGAACGGCACCTTCGTCAACGGTCAGAAGGTGACCGCCCCCGTGATGATCGCCGAGCGGACGCCGATCACGATCGGGACGACGACGTTCGAGCTGCGGCGGTAACCCCGGATGACGGCTCGCACGCTGAGCGCCGCTGTGTCCCACGTGGGGCGCATCCGTGCCAACAACCAGGACTCCGGCTACGCCGGGCAGCACCTGTTCGCGGTGGCGGACGGCATGGGCGGACACGCCGGCGGCGACGTCGCGTCGGCGATCGCGATCCGTCGCATCAGGGAGGTCGACCGCGAGTTCCCCTCGGCGCACGACGCCGAGTTCGCCCTGCAGTCGGCACTCATCGCGGCGAACCAGCTCATCACCGAGACGGTGTTCGAGCACCAGGAGTTGACCGGCATGGGCACCACGGTGTCCGCGATGATCCGGGTCGGCGACCAGATCGCGATCGCGCACATCGGTGACTCGCGCATCTACCGGCACCGTGACGGCGAGCTGCAGCAGATCACGTCCGACCACACCTTCGTGCAGCGCCTCGTCGACAGTGGCCGCATCACCCCGGAAGAGGCGGCGGTCCACCCTCGTCGCTCGGTCCTCATGCGCGTGCTCGGCGACGTCGACGCCGCGCCCGAGGTCGACACCGCGATCATGGACATCCAGCCGGGCGACCGCTGGCTGCTGTGCTCGGACGGTCTCTCGTCGTACCTGGCCGAAGAGCGCATCCGGCACGCGCTCGCGTCGAACATGGACGCGAACCAGGTCACGCAGCGCCTCGTGAAGGAGACGCTCGACCACGGCGCGCCCGACAACGTGACCGTCGTCGTGATGGACGTCACCGACACCGAGCCCGTCGACGACGACGACGCCGCGACCACCGTCGGTTCGGCCGCAGCGCCCCTGACCTTCGAGGCGTCGACCGGCCGGAAGCCGATCCGCCTCCCCACGATCCTGCTGCACCCGCTCAAGGTCACGACCGCGCCCGAGGACTCGCACTTCGAGCCGGAGTCCGACCAGTTCTTCGCCGAGCTCATCGCCGAGGACCGCCGTCGCCGGATCCGTCGCCGGGTGTCGTGGACGATCGCCCTCGTGGTCGCCGTCGCCGTGCTCGTCGGTGCCGTCTTCCTCGGCTGGCGCATCATCCAGGACCACTACTACGTCGGCACCGACCGCGGCACGGTCGCGATCTACAAGGGCGTCCAGCAGTCGATCGGACCGATCGCGCTGTCCGACGTCTACGAGGACACCGACGTCACGGTGTCCTCCCTGCCCGACTACACGCGGGAGAACGTCCGCTCGACGATCAACGCTCAGTCCCTCGACGACGCGCGCGACATCGTCGACCGCCTGCGGAAGGCCGCCGAGACCGGGCAGGACCAGGCCGGCACGGGGGGTGACGGCGGCTCGTCGTCCCCGACCCCCACACCGTCGGGCTCCCCGTCCTCGTCGTCCTCGCCGGGGGCGAAGCGATGAGCAACGCCACGGCACAGTCCTTCACCCAGGCGATCACGATCAAGCTGCGTGAACCCGCGCGCGCCCGGAACCTCGAGCTCGTGCTGCTCGTCATCGCGTGCGGCATCTGCGCCGGCGCGATGGTGCTCGTGCAGCTCGGCACGAAGGGGCGGCTGTTCGACACCTCGGTGCTGTGGGTCGGCGCGGGCATCCTCGGGCTCGCGCTCATCATGCACGTCGTGCTCCGGGTCGTCGCGAAGAACGCCGACCCGTTCATCCTGCCGGTGGCGCTCGTGCTCAACGGCATCGGGATCGCCGAGATCTACCGCATCGACGTCCACAACGACCTGACCGGCTGGTCCGCGATCGGCGTCAAGCAGATCGTGTGGACGATGCTCGCGATGGTCCTGGCGATCATCACGATCGTCGTCGTCCGGAACCACCGGTTCCTGCAGCGGTACCGCTACATCTTCATGTTCCTGACCATCGCGCTGCTGCTGCTGCCGATGCTCCCGGTGATCGGGTACGCGCCGGGCGGAGCGCGGGTCTGGATCCGTTTCGGCCCGTTCTCGTTCCAGCCCGGTGAGCTCGCGAAGATCACGATGGCGCTGTTCTTCGCCGGCTACCTGGTCACCGCCCGCGACTCGCTGTCGATCGTCGGGAAGAAGTTCCTCGGGATGACGTTCCCGCGAGCCCGCGACCTCGGCCCGATCCTCGTGATGTGGGGCGCGGCGATGGCCGTGCTCGTCTTCCAGCGCGACCTCGGCACCGCCCTGCTCTACTTCGGGCTGTTCCTCGTGATGATCTACGTCGCGACGGGTCGCATCAGCTGGGTCGTCATCGGCCTCGTGCTCTTCGTGGGTGGCGCGCTCATCGCGCAGAGCGTCCTCGTGTACGTGCACGGCCGGTTCGAACAGTGGCTCGACCCGTTCAACCCCGTCATCTACAACCGCCTGTCGCAGGGCAGCGGGCAGTTGGTGACCGGGCTGTTCGGCTTCGCGAGCGGCGGCATCACCGGCACCGGGCTCGGCCAGGGACGCCCGTACCTGACCCCCGTCGCGAACGCCGACTACATCGTCGCCTCGCTCGGCGAGGAACTCGGGCTCATCGGCGTCTTCGCGATCCTCGCGCTGTTCATCATCCTGGCCTCGCGCGGCATGCGGGTCGGCTTCATGGCGCAGGACGACTTCGGCAAGCTGCTCGGCGTGGGCTTCGGCTTCGTCATCGCCCTGCAGGTGTTCGTCGTCGTCGGCGGCATCACCCGGGTGATCCCGGTGACGGGGCTCACGACGCCGTTCATGGCGGCCGGTGGTTCCTCGCTCATCGCCAACTGGATCATCGCCGCGATGCTGCTGCGACTGACCGACGCCATCCCCGCCGAACAGCGCGTCCAGCAGGGAGCGATCCCGGCCGGTCGCGGGACGGCCGCGCGCGGTTCCGCCGCTCGCGTCACGACCAGGAAGGAGCGCAGCCGGTGAACCGACAGCTCCGCGGTGTCTCGACCGTCATCGTGCTCATGTTCGTCGCACTGTTCGTGTCGACGACCTCGATCCAGTTCTTCTCGGCGGACTCGCTCCGCGCCGACTCCCGCAACTCCCGCACGATCCTGGCGAGCTACTCGACCAAGCGCGGCGCCATCCTCGTGAACGGCAGCCCGATCGCCGAGTCCACCCCGGTGGACGACCAGTACCAGTACCAGCGGAAGTACACGAACGGCGAGCTCTACTCCGCCGTGACCGGGTACTTCACCATCGGGCAGGGCAACACCGGCATCGAGAGCGCCGAGAACACGGTGCTGTCCGGCAACTCGGACGCCTCGTTCTTCCAGAACCTCAACGCCATCCTCACCGGCCAGGACGTCCAGGGCGACAACGTCAACCTGACGATCGACCCCGACGTGCAGCGGGCTGCCTACGACGCCCTCGGGAGCAACTCCGGCGCGGTCGTCGCGATCCAGCCGAAGACCGGCAAGATCCTCGCGATGGTGTCGAAGCCGTCGTACGACCCGAACTCGCTCACCTCGCACGACACCGCCGAGGTCAAGGCCCAGTACAACGCCCTGCTCGGGCAGTCCCCGACGCCGCTGCAGAACCGCGCGATCGGCGGCGACCTGTACACACCGGGATCGGTGTTCAAGCTCGTCGTCGCGTCGGCGGCGCTCGAGGGCGGCAAGTACACCCTCGACTCCGAGTTCCCGAACCCGTCGCGGCTGCAACTCCCCGGCACGAGCACGTTCATCAACAACGCCGAGGGCGGCTCGTGCGGCGGCGGCAACAAGGTGAAGCTGCGCACGGCCATCCAGTACTCGTGCAACATCCCGTTCGCGGAGCTCGGCCAGAAGCTCGGCTACGACGCGATCAAGAGCATGGCCGACAAGTACGGCTTCGGCGACGCGATCGAGGTCCCGATGCGTGCCACCGCCAGCCAGTACCCCGCGGTCGAGTCGACGGCGGAGCTCATGCTCAGCTCGTTCGGTCAGGCCAGCGTCCGGGTGTCCCCGCTGCAGATGGCGATGGTCTCGGCCGGCATCGCGAACGGCGGCAAGGTCATGCAGCCGTCCCTCGTCGACTCGATCACCACGAGCGACCTGAAGACGGTCGAGTCCTTCTCGCCGAAGCAGTACAGCGACCCGCTGTCCGCCTCCGAATCCGCCGATCTGACCGAGGCCATGCAGAGCGTCGTCAGCTCCGGGACCGGCACCAATGCCAAGATCAACGGTGTCGACGTCGCAGGGAAGACGGGCACGGCCGAGGGCGGCACGGGCGACCCCTACACACTCTGGTTCACGGGCTTCGCCCCGGCGAAGGACCCCGAGGTGGCCGTTGCGGTCGTCGTCGGGAACGGCGGCGGGCTCGGGCAGTCCGGAGTCGGCAACACGGTCGCGGCCCCGGTCGCGAAGAAAGTCATGGAGGCGGTGCTGAACAAATGAGACCCACCAGCGGACTCACCTTCGGTGGGCGGTACCAGCTCTCGTCCCGAGTCGCCATCGGCGGCATGGGAGAGGTGTGGCAGGCCACCGACCTCGTCATCGGTCGCACCGTGGCACTCAAGATCCTCAAGGACGAGTACCTCGGCGACCCGGGCTTCCTCGAGCGCTTCCGCGCCGAGGCCCGTCACGCCGCGCTCGTCAACCACGAGGGCATCGCCAACGTGTTCGACTACGGCGAGGAGGACGGCAGCGCCTACCTCGTGATGGAGCTCGTCCCCGGCGAGGCCCTGTCCACCATGATCGAGCGGGAGCACACGCTGCCGGTCGACAAGGTCCTCGACATCGTCGCGCAGACGGCGAACGCACTGCAGGCCGCGCACGCCGTGGGCCTCGTGCACCGCGACATCAAGCCCGGCAACCTGCTCATCACGCCGGACGGCCGCGTCAAGATCACCGACTTCGGCATCGCCCGGATCGCCGACCAGGTCCCGCTCACCGCGACGGGCCAGGTCATGGGCACCGTGCAGTACCTGTCGCCGGAGCAGGCGAGCGGCCACCCCGCGTCGCCCTCGACGGACATCTACTCGCTCGGCATCGTCGCGTACGAGTGCCTGGCCGGTCGCCGTCCCTTCACGGGTGAGTCGCAGGTCGCGATCGCGATGGCGCACATCAACGAGCAGCCGCCGGCGCTCCCCGGGGACATCCCGGAGCCGGTCGCCGCCCTCGTGATGTCGTGCATCGCGAAGAAGCCCGCCGACCGTCCGGCCACGGCGGCCAACCTGGCGCGCGCCGCGCAGGCCCTCCGCCGTGGTGACGTCGCCGCGGCCACCGTCGCCGTGCCGGCCATCGCCGCCGGCGGCACCGTCGCGTTCAACCCGCCGCAGGGTCAGGGGAACGACGCCGCGACCGCGCTCATCGGCACGACCCAGGCCGGAGCCGTCACGGGCGGACCGGGCACCCCGGGATCGCCGCTCGACGGCGAGGACGAGGAACCGAAGAAGCGCCGCGCCTGGATCTGGTGGCTCGTCGGGGTCATCGCCCTGCTCGTCATCGGCGGGGTCGTCGCCGCGATCGCGCTGAACGGCAACGGGCAGCCGCAGGGATCGGGATCGGCGTCGTCCTCGTCGACGCCGAAGCCCACCCGGTCGGCGACCCAGACGCCGAGCGCGACGCCCACGCAGGCCCGGGTGCTCGTCAACGCCGCGGACTACGTCGGGCTCTCCGTCACGGATGCCCAGACGAAGCTGCAGCAGGCGAACCTGACCTCGCGCGTCGAGGACGGCGACCCTGCTCCGAGCGCCGACAAGGCGAACACGGTCCAGTCGATCAGCCCGACGGGCAGCCTGCCGGTGGGGTCGCTGGTCGTCATCCAGCAGTACACGGCGCAGCCGACGGTCAACCAGCCGAACTCGGCGTCGCCCGGGGACGTCTCCGCCGACGGGCAGGTGACCTTCAGCTGGGCGGCCGCCACGTGCCCGACCGGGTACACCGTGGCGTCGTACGCGTACACGATCACCGGCGGCAAGGACACCTCGAGCCAGACGTCGGGCACGCTCGACGCCGACCACCGCTCCGTCACCGTGCAGATCGACGCGGTCGGCAAGGCGGCGTCGCTGAGCTACACCGTGACCTGCGGGAACCTCCCCGCATCGGCCGCGTCCGAGGGTGCCACGAGCGATGCGTGGCAGCCAGACGGCGGCCAATCGCCGGAGCCCGGCAGCACCGAAACCCCGCAAGACCCGCTGTGAACACCCCCCGGACAGGGGCTCGCGACACCGTTGCGTAACGGTTCGGTCGGGAGCCCCTGTCGCCAGCGTCTGACCAGGAACGGCTGCCGTACACTTGCCCGGACGGACATTCGGAGGAGTACGTGCCAGAAGGTGTGACCGCGGGGATCACCCTCCTCGCCAACCGCTACGAGATCGGTGAAGTCATCGGTCGAGGCGGCATGGCCACCGTGCATGTCGGCAACGACACCCGCCTCGGTCGCAAGGTCGCGGTGAAGCTGCTGAAGCCGAGCCTCGCCAACGACCCGGCGTTCCGCACCCGGTTCCGGCAGGAAGCCCAGGCCGCGGCGCGCATGGCGCACCCCACGATCGTCCGTGTCTACGACGCCGGCGAAGAGACCGTCTCGGAACCCTCGGGTGCCGAGGTCCAGGTGCCCTTCATCGTCATGGAGCACGTCGAGGGCCGACCGCTCTCCGACATCATCGGCGACGGCCCGGTCGCGCCGGACGAAGCCGTGCGCATCACCGAGGGCATCCTCACCGCACTCGAGTACTCGCACCGCGCCGGCGTCGTGCACCGCGACATCAAGCCCGCCAACGTCATGGTGACGCACGCCGGCCAGGTCAAGGTCATGGACTTCGGCATCGCCCGCGCCATCACCGACACCTCGGCGACGGTCGCGCAGACCACCTCGATCCTCGGCACCGCGTCGTACTTCTCGCCGGAGCAGGCGCGCGGCGAGACCGTCGACGCCCGCACCGACGTGTACTCCACCGGCGTGGTGCTGTTCGAACTCCTCACCGGCCGCGCCCCGTTCATCGGTGACTCGCCCGTCGCCGTCGCGTACCAGCACGTCAGCGAGCAGCCGGTCGCGCCGTCCAGCCTCGTGCCGGCCGTGTCGCCCGCGCTCGACGCCGTCACGCTCCACGCGCTCGTGAAGGACCGCACCCGCCGCTACCAGAACGCGGCAGAGTTCCGTACCGAACTGCAGCAGGCCGCCACCGGGCACGTCCCGGCGTCGACCCGCAAGCTCCACAAGGCCGCGGCCAACGATGCCTCGTCGATGCTGTTCGGGGTCAACCCGCGCACGACCTCGAACCCGGCCGTCGCCTTCCGCGAGCTCGAGGACGACACCGCCGAGCACCGGCCCCAGCGGACGCAGAACCGTCCGCCGGTGGCGTGGATCTGGGTCGGCATCCTGCTGACCGCGGCGGTCATCGTCGCGGTGGTCTTCTTCGTCGCCAACCTGCAGCCGGGCAAGCCGCCGGTGTCGTCGTCGGTGAGCGTGCCGAACGTCGTCGGTGCCACGTGGGACTCGGCGTCCGCCGCGCTCCAGAAGCGCGACCTCGGCGCCGTCAAGGTCGACGAGAACTCCGACGACGTCGAGAAGGGCACGGTCATCCGCACCGAGCCCGGCTCAGGCACGAACGTCGGCCGGAGCCAGGACGTCCGTGTCGTCGTGTCCCTCGGGCCGCAGCAGATCGCCATCCCCGACCTGGCGAACCAGGCGCAGGACGCTGCCGAGAAGACGTTGACGGACGCCGGGTTCACGCTCGGTGCGATCAACTCGGACTACTCCCCGGACGTCCCCGAGGGAACGGTGATGAGCACCGACCCCGCCAGCGGCACCCAGCACGCCAAGGGCACGGTGGTGAACCTCCGAGTGTCGAACGGCAAGGTCGAACTGCCCGACGTCACGCAGCAGCCGTTCTCCACGGCGAACGCGACGCTCGCAGCCCTCGGTCTCACTGTGACGCCCGCGCCGACGAACTCGTGCACGGGCGGAACGGTCACGCAGCAGAACGCGCCGGCGGGTGACATCGCCCAGGGCAGCACCGTCGTCCTGACGTACTGCGCCGCCGCCGCGACGCCGCCGAGTCAGGCGCCGACGCCCGGTGGCGACGACAAGGGTGGCGACGACAAGGGCGGAGACGACGGCGGGGACGGTCGCTGACCGACCCCCGCGCGACGCACGGTCCGCGTCGGACGCGTGACGTGCCTCCAGGCCTGTTCTGCGCATCCACCGGACGAGCGGTCTCTGCTTGGCCAGCCGTCTCCCGGGTCGGCCGTGATCGCGGCATCGAAGGCCGGCACTCGACGGACCGTCAGCGCTCTTCCTGCGCTCGTCTGGCGGCCGTCGGGCGTCGGACCATCTGCGCGCGTCGCGCGCCTGCGCTCGGCGGACCATCTGCGCTCGGCGAACGGCCTGCCTGGAGGCGCGGCTCGCCACCCACACGTCGCCCGCGGCCAGCGGGCGGCTCGCCCCTCAGGCGGCTCGCCCCTCAGGCGCGGTGCGCGGCGATGAGCGGGTTGAGTCCGGCAGCGCGGTCGGCGGCGCCGTCGAGACCCGTGGTCTCGAGCCAGTTGCCGACCATGCGGTAGCCGCCCTCGGTCAGGACCGACTCCGGGTGGAACTGCACGCCGTAGACGGGGTGCTCACGGTGCTGCACGCCCATGATCACGCCGCCGCCGGTCCGCGCCGTGACCGTGAGCTCGTCGGGGACGGTGCCGTCGACGATCGCGAGGGAGTGGTACCGGGTGGCGGTGAAGGGGTGCGGGACGCCGGCGAAGAGTGCACTGTCGTCGTGGTCGACCTGTGACGTCTTGCCGTGCATGAGCTCGTCGGCGTGCGTGACGGTGGCTCCGAGGGCCTCGGCGATGGCCTGGTGGCCGAGGCAGACCCCGAGCAGGGGCGTGTCCGAGGCGATGGCTGCGTGGACCGTCGCGATCGAGACGCCGGCGTCGGCAGGGGTGCCCGGACCCGGCGACAGCAGCACACCGTCGTACTCCGCGATCCGGTCGGCGATCTCGGACTCGGGGAACGCGTCGTTCCGGACCACCTCGGTGTCCGCTCCGAGCTGCTGCACGTACCCGTTCAGCGTGTAGACGAAGCTGTCGTAGTTGTCGACGACGAGGATCCTGGTCATGGCGCTCCACCGTACTCGTGGGGGATGTGTGCAGCGGGCTGAGAGTCTTCCCACACACGTGGTCACGGTAGGATACCGGCCATGGCCAAGGACAAGGACCGCACCAAGCCCGCCCGGAGGACCCGAGCCGACTCGGTCGAGACCGCGGGGGACCAGCCGAACCCCGTCTGGTTCAAGCCGGTCATGTTCGGCTTCATGCTCATCGGGCTCGCCTGGGTGATCGTCTTCTACATCTCGAACACGACGCTCCCGGTGCCGTCCCTCGGGTCGTGGAACATCCTCATCGGCTTCGGCATCATGTTCGTCGGCTTCCTCATGACCACCCGCTGGCGCTGACCAGCCGGCCGATCACTTCCTCCCGACGCCCGTCGCACCGCAAGGTGCGGCGGGCGTCGTCGTTCTCCACAGTGACCGATGGCCGCTGCGGCGTCTCTCCCCACCCTGGGGGCGGTTCTCCACAGTTCTCCACACTTTCCACACCGCTCTCCACACATCCGTCCCGGAGTTATCCACAGCTCAGTCCACAGTGGGGATAATCACACCCGTGTAACTCACCGTTTTGTCCACACCTGTGGACAACTCGCTCGTGCACGTGTGGAAACCCGATCCCGCAGCCACCGCAGCGCCAACGACGAACGCCCCGTCGCAGTCTGCGACGGGGCGTTCGAGGGAGGGTCAGGACGCGATCAGATGCCGAGCCCGACCTGCAGGCCCGCGAACGCGGCGTAGATCGCTGCGATGAGGACGACCGCCTCGGCGACGAGCAGGCCGATCTGCAGCCCGCGCTGCCGGACGTTGCGCGTCTTCGAGAACACGAACCCGGTGATGAACCCGAGGACGATCCCACCGACGTGCGCCTGCCACGAGATGTTCGTCCCGGGCAGGAAGCCGACCACGAGGTTCAGGCCCATGATCACGAGGAGCTGGACGGCGTTGTAGCCGAGGCTCCGTTGGATCACGAAGAACGCCGCGAAGAGGCCGAAGATGGCGCCGGAGGCTCCGACCACCTGGGTGCCCGGGCTGAGCAACGCGACCGCGAGGTCACCGCCGAGCCCGGCCAGGAGGTACAGCGCCACGAACCGCCACGTGCCGAGGATGTTCTCGAGCATCCGCCCGAAGATCCACACCGCCCACATGTTGAACGCGATGTGGAGGAACGACGAGTGCACGAACAGTCCGGTGACCAGCCGCCACGGCTGCGTGCCGACGAGCGGCGTGTAGAAGCTCAGCCAGGCGTTGACGTACCCGCCGCTGACCTGGTTGAGCAGCCACAGCACGACCGAGACGACGACGATGACGACCGTCGCCTTCTGGTCGAGCATGGCGAAGCGCCGCCGGGCGACCGTCATCCCACTGGGACCGTTCGCCCGGCGGTTCGCAGTGAACTGCGCGCGCTGTTCACGCACGCACTCCGGGCAGTGCACCCCGACCGCCGCCGGCGTCTGGCACTCCGGGCAGATCGTGCGCCCGCACCGCTGGCACAGGACGAAGCTCTGCCGGTCGGGGTGCCGGTAGCAGGTGTTGTTCGAGTTGTACGCCGGATCGCTCACGTGGTGGCTCAGACGTCCTCGACGTCGATGCTCTGGATGAGGACGTCCTCGAGCGGCTTGTCACGGCCGTCGGTGGCGACACCCTCGATCGCGTCGACGACGGCACGGGACTCGTCGTCCGCGACCTCGCCGAAGATGGTGTGCTTGCCCTGCAGCCACGGCGTCGCCACCGTGGTGATGAAGAACTGCGAGCCGTTCGTGCCGCGGCCGCCCTGGATGCCGGCGTTCGCCATCGCGAAGATGTACGAGTTCTGGAAGGTGAGCTCCGGGTGGATCTCGTCGTCGAAGCGGTAGCCCGGGCCGCCGATGCCCTGGCCGAGCGGGTCGCCGCCCTGGATCATGAAGTCCTTGATGATGCGGTGGAAGACCACGCCGTCGTAGAGCTTGTCCGTCGACACCTTGCCGGTGCCCGGGTGGGTCCATTCCTGCTTGCCCGTCGCGAGGTCGACGAAGTTCTTGACGGTCTTCGGAGCGTGGTTGCCGAACAGGTTGACGCGGATGTCGCCCTTGTTCGTGTGGATCGTTGCGACAGCAGTGTGCAGAGACATGTTCCGATTCTCGCATGTGTGACCTGCGTACAGACGAGACGCACAGGGACGGCTCCGTGACCTGTCAGGCGGCCTGGTGGCAGGATGGGCACACGCCGTTCCGATGGAGGTACCAGATGACGACGATCGAACTGCCGCGCAAGCGCCGGAAGCAGATCAAGAAGCTCAAGGGCAAGACCGCCTCGCTCCTCGGCGAGCAGCGCAAGGTGCTCGAGCACGCGAACGAGATCCTGGCCGAGGCCCGCGCCCACGCCGCCGATGCAGCACGCAAGGACATCGCTCCCCGGGTGCAGAACGCGATCGACAACGGGATCCGTCCCGCCGTGGCCACCGGCGTGCACGCAGCCACCTCGGCTGCGCAGACCGCGTCGCACCGCTTCCAGACCGAGGTCATCCCCGGGCTGGTCTCGACCGCCGGCTCCGTCCTCAGCGTGGGCGACCTCGCGAAGGACCCGCGGGTCAAGAAGCTCGTGAAGAACGCCCAGAAGAAGAGCAAGAAGGCTCGCAAGGCCGCCGCCAAGTACGTGCCGGCCGCGCAGCAGAAGAAGGGCCTCGGCTTCGGGGGCGTCGCGCTCATCGTGGTCGGCGTGGTCGCCGTCGCCGGTGCCGCGTACGCCGCGTACCAGACGCTCCGCGCCGACGACGACCTCTGGGTCGCCGACGACGCCGACACGGCGGAGAAGCCCTCCGCCTGACCTCCCGGTTCGTACGAAGGGCCCCGGCATCGCCGGGGCCCTTCGTCGTCCCGCGGGCGCGGTCACACGATCGCGGGCGCGGACGGCTCCGGCTCCGGCTCCGCCGAGCGGGTGAAAAACGTCCCGCTCACCGCCGAGGGTGCCATTTCGTACCCGCTCGGCGGAGTACCGACGGCACGTCACGCCCGCTCACGCACCCACCCGACGGACTGGAGGCGCGTACCGCCCCCGCCCCGCGCCTCCAGTCCGGAAGATGCGCAGCATCACCGCCGCGAGATCGCACTCCCGCGCCCCAAGCCCACCGGTCCCCGCGCCAAACCGCGATCTCGGCGAAGGGCCCGCGACCACCGACGACGCGACCCGACGACCGAGCGCGAGCCGAACGCCGAACGCGAGCCAAACGCCGAACGCCGAACGCGAGCCGCACGCACGGCGCTGACCGATCGCCGGGCGCAAGCCGAACCCCGAACGCGAGCCGAACACCGGGCGCAAGCCGAACGCCGGGCGTAAGCCACATGCCGGGCGCGAGCCACATGCCGGCCGCAAGCCGAACGCCAGGCGGAGCCATCGCGGAGCGGCGCGCCGAAGGCGCCGACAAGCACAAACGACCGAGCAAGGCGAAGCGAGGAACGAGCGGAGCAGTGCTCACGCCGAGGGAGTGGAGCCTAGGAGAATCGAACTCCTGACATCCTGCTTGCAAAGCAGGCGCTCTACCAACTGAGCTAAGGCCCCGAGACACCCATGCTACGGGTGTCGGAGGGAAGTGGTGGGGCTACAAGGACTTGAACCTTGGACCTCTTCGTTATCAGCGAAGCGCTCTAACCGCCTGAGCTATAGCCCCTCAGACCGGATGAAAGCCTACCGTACCGATCCCGCAGAACGAAATCGAGCGGTCGGCCTCATCCGGCCGGGTGTGTCAGTTGTTCGTGAAGCCCACGAGCAGGCCGCCCGTGATCCGCACACTGAGGTTGTAGAGGACACTCACGATCGCGCCGAGCACGGTGCCGACGACCACGTTGAGGATGCCCACGACGATGGAGAACCCGAGCACCTGTCCCAGCGAGAACTGGTCCATGATCGAGTAGTTGTTCTGCCCGGTGACGTCCTTCAGGAGCGAGTCGATCTCGCCGAAGACACCGGTCTGGTTCAGGATGACCCACACGAGTGCCGTGGCGACGACGATCACGATGGAGCCGGCCAGGGCGATGAGGAAGCTGAGCTTCACCATCGACCAGAAGTCGACGTACACGAGCCGCAGTCGCACCTGACGGGTGCCGACGGGCCGCTTCGCCTTCTTCTGGAGCTTCTCGGCGACACTACTCATTGCTCGACTGGTCCTCTCCGGCCTGGTCGTCGCCAGGCGCGGTGTCAATGGGATCAGTGGAATCCGGCGCTGCTTCAGCAGGGCTGACCGTCTCCACCGGGCCCGCGGGCTCGATCTCGGCGTCGTCCTGGTCATCCAGGTTCCGCTCGGTGTTCCGGGCCACTGCGATGATCCGGTCGTTCTCCGCGAACCTCGCGAAGACCACACCCATCGTGTCGCGACCCTTGGCGGGCACCTCGGCCACGGCAGACCTTACCACCTTGCCCGATTGCAGCACGACGAGCACCTCGTCGTCCTCGCCCACGATGAGAGCACCCACAAGGTCGCCTCGGTCGGCGGCCAGCTTGGCCACCTTGATGCCGAGGCCACCACGGCCCTGCACGCGGTACTGGTCGACCGAGGTGCGCTTGGCGTAGCCGCCCTCGGTCATGACCCACACGTAGCCGTCGTCCGAGACGACCCGGGCAGCGAGGAGGGCATCGTCGTCGCGGAACGACATGCCCTTCACGCCCGAGGTCGACCGGCCCATCGGGCGCAGGGTGTCGTTCGTGGCGGTGAAGCGCAGCGACATGCCGTGCTTCGACACGAGCAGCAGGTCGTCGTGCTCGTCGACGAGCAGCGCCTGCACGAGGGTGTCGCCGTCGCGCAGGTTGATCGCGATGATGCCGCCGGTGCGGTTCGTGTCGTACTCGGTCAGCGCGGTCTTCTTGACGAGGCCGTGCGCCGTGGCGAGCACGAGGTACTGCGCTGCCTCGTAGTCGCGGATGTCGAGCACCTGCTGGATCTGCTCGTCGGGCTGCATCGCGAGCAGGTTGGCCACGTGCTGGCCCTTCGCGTCGCGGCTGGCCTCTTGCAGTTCGTACGCCTTGGCCCGGTACACGCGGCCCTGGTCGGTGAGGAACAGCAGCCAGTGGTGCGTCGTCGTGACGAAGAAGTGCTCGACGATGTCGTCCGCGCGGAGCTGCGCACCCTTCACGCCACGGCCGCCGCGGTGCTGCGAGCGGTAGTTGTCGCTCCGGGTCCGCTTGACGTACCCGCCGCGGGTGATGGTGACGACCATCTCCTCTTCGGGGATGAGGTCCTCGATGGACATGTCGCCGTCGAAGCCGAGCAGGATCTCGCTCCGACGGTCGTCGCCGAAGCGGTCCACGATCTCGTCGAGCTCGTCGCCGATGATCGAACGCTGGCGGGTCTCCGACCCCAGGATGTCCTGGAAGTCGGCGATCTTCCGCTCGAGCTCCTCGGCCTCGTCGTGGATCTTCTGGCGCTCGAGGGCGGCCAGACGACGGAGCTGCAGTTCGAGGATCGCGCGCGCCTGGATCTCGTCGACGGACAGCAGGTCCATCAGGCCGGTGCGGGCCTCTTCGACGTCGGGCGAGCGGCGGATGAGCGCGATGACCTCGTCGAGGGCATCGAGCGCCGCCAGGTAGCCGCGCAGGATGTGGGCGCGCTTCTCGGCCTCGCGCAGCCGGTACTGGGTCCGGCGGACGATGACGTCGATCTGGTGGTCGACCCACGCCGAGATGAACCCGTCGAGGGCGAGCGTGCGCGGCACGCCGTCCACGATCGCGAGCATGTTCGCGCCGAAGTTCTCCTGCAGCTGCGTGTGCTTGTACAGGTTGTTGAGGACGACCTTGGCGACGGCGTCGCGCTTCAGGACGATCACGAGGCGCTGGCCCGTACGGCCCGAGGTCTCGTCGCGGATGTCGGCGATGCCGGAGAGCTTGCCGTCCTTGACCCCCTCGGCGATGCGGATCGCCAGGTTGTCCGGGTTCACCTGGTACGGCAGCTCGGTGACCACGAGGCACGTGCGGCCCTGGATCTCCTCGACGTTGACGACCGCGCGCATCGTGATCGAGCCACGACCGGTGCGGTAGGCGTCCTGGATGCCCTTGGTGCCGAGGATCTGCGCACCGGTCGGGAAGTCCGGGCCCTTGATCCGCTGCATGAGCGCGCCGAGGAGCTCCTCGCGCGTCGCGTCGGGGTGCTCGAGCGCCCACTTCGCGCCGGCGGCGACCTCGCGCAGGTTGTGCGGCGGGATGTTCGTCGCCATGCCGACCGCGATGCCGACCGAGCCGTTGACGAGCAGGTTCGGGAACCGTGCCGGCAGGATCGCGGGCTCCTGCGTGCGCCCGTCGTAGTTGTCCTGGAAGTCGACGGTGTCCTCGTCGATGTCCCGGACCATCTCCATGGCGAGCGGCGCCATCTTGGTCTCGGTGTACCGCGGGGCTGCTGCGCCGTCGTTGCCGGGGGAACCGAAGTTGCCCTGGCCGAGCGCGAGCGGGTAGCGGAGCGACCACGGCTGCACGAGGCGGACGAGCGCGTCGTAGATCGCGCTGTCACCGTGCGGGTGGAACTGCCCCATCACGTCGCCGACGACGCGCGAGCACTTCGAGAACGCACGGTCGGGGCGGTAGCCGCCGTCGAACATCGCGTAGATCACGCGGCGGTGCACCGGCTTCAGTCCGTCGCGCACCTCTGGCAGGGCGCGTCCGACGATGACGGACATCGCGTAGTCGAGGTACGACCGCTGCATCTCGAGCTGCAGGTCGACCTGCGAGATGCGGTCGCCGGAGACGACGATGTCCCCGCTGTCGCCGTGGACGATCTCGGGCTGCTCGTCGGCGCCGTTCTCGTTGTCGTCAGCCATGTGGCTTGGTCACCTTTCTGGTGGCCCTCCGGGCGAGAGCCTGGAGGCACTGGTTCCGTTCGTCGCGCCGGGCGCGACGACAGGCGGTCGGGACTGGTCGACGCGGCTGGCACCGCGCCTCCTGTCCTAGATGTCGAGGAAGCGCACGTCCTTGGCGTTCTGCTGGATGAACTGGCGCCGGGACTCGACGTCCTCGCCCATCAGCGTCGCGAAGACGCTGTCCACCGCTGCCGCGTCCTCGAGCGTGACCTGCAGGAGCGTCCGGGTGTCCGGGTTCATCGTGGTGTCCCACAGCTCCTTGTAGTCCATCTCGCCGAGGCCCTTGTAGCGCTGGATCCCGTTGTCCTTCGGGATGCGCTTGCCCGCCGCGAGGCCGGCCTGCATGAGGGCGTCGCGCTCACGGTCGCTGAACACGTACTCGTGCGCCGAGTTCGACCACTTCAGGCGGTACAGCGGCGGCTGCGCGAGGTACACGTAGCCGCGCTCGATGAGCGGTCGCATGTAGCGGAACAGGAGCGTGAGCAGGAGCGTCGTGATGTGCTGGCCGTCGACGTCGGCATCGGCCATCAGCACGATCTTGTGGTACCGGGCCTTGTCCGGGTCGAAGTCCTCGCCGATGCCGGCGCCGAACGCCGTGATCATCGACTGGATCTCCTGGTTGGCCAGGGCACGGTCGAGGCGCGCCTTCTCGACGTTGAGGATCTTGCCGCGGAGCGGGAGGATCGCCTGCGTCATCGGGTTGCGTCCCTGCACGGCGGAACCGCCGGCGGAGTCACCCTCGACCATGAAGATCTCGGAGACCGTCGGGTCCTTCGACTGGCAGTCCTTGAGCTTGCCGGGCATGCCGCCCGACTCGAGGAGGCCCTTGCGTCGGGTGGTCTCGCGCGCCTTGCGGGCGGCGAGCCGCGCCTGCGACGCCTGGATCGCCTTGCGCACGACGTCGCGGGCCTGCGTCGGGTTGCTCTCGAACCAGTGGGTGAGCTCGGTGCCGACGACGCGCTGCACGAAGCCCTTGGCCTCGGTGTTGCCGAGCTTGGTCTTCGTCTGGCCCTCGAACTGCGGCTCGCCGAGCTTCACCGAGATGACGGCCGTCAGCCCTTCGCGGATGTCGTCACCCGTGAGGTTGTCGTCCTTCTCCTTGATGATCTTCGCTTCGCGCGCGTACTTGTTCACCAGGTACGTCAGCGCCGCGCGGAAGCCCTCTTCGTGGGTGCCGCCCTCGTGCGTGTTGATCGTGTTCGCGAAGGTGTGGACGCTCTCCTGGTAGGAGGTGTTCCACTGCATCGCGACCTCGAGCGCGATCTTGCGCTCCGGGTCCTCGGCCTCGAAGCCGATGACGTCGGGGTGCACGAGGTCGGCCTTCTTCTGCGCGTTGAGGTACTCGACGTAGTCGGCGAGCCCGCGCTCGTAGAGGAAGTAGTCCTGACGGGCCTCTTCCCCTTCGTCCGGGGTGCGCTCGTCCTGCAGGGTGATGCGGAGCCCCTTGTTGAGGAACGCCATCTGCTGGAAGCGGGTGCGCAGGGTCTCGTAGTCGAAGACGACCGTCTCGAAGATCTCGGCGTTCGGCCAGAACGTGATCGTGGTGCCGTGCTCGTCGGACTCTTCGTCCTTCGACAGCGGCGCGACCGGCACGCCGTCGGTGTAGCTCTGACGCCAGACGTGGCCCTGCTGACGGACCTCGACGTCGAGCTCGGAGCTCAGCGCGTTGACGACGGACGAGCCGACGCCGTGCAGACCGCCGGACACCGCGTACGCGCCGCCGCCGAACTTGCCGCCGGCGTGCAGGACCGTCAGGACGACCTGGACCGTCGAGACGCCCTCGGCCGCGTGGATCCCGACCGGGATGCCACGGCCGTTGTCGACCACGCGGACGCCGCCGTCTTCGCGGATCGTGACGTTGATGGTGTCGCAGTAGCCCGCGAGCGCTTCGTCGACGGAGTTGTCGACGATCTCCTGCACGAGGTGGTGCAGACCGCGCGGCCCCGTCGACCCGATGTACATGCCCGGACGCTTCCGGACGGCTTCGAGCCCTTCGAGCACCTGGATCTGGTCTGCGCCGTACGCTTGGTCGCTCTGCGGGGTCGGCTCGGCGGACGAGTTCTGTCGGTCGTCGTCAGATCCGGATGTCATTCGAGGGTGCTCCTGCCTGCGCGCGGAACACCCGCGCACTGCACCCCCCAGTCTACCTCAGGACCCCCTCGTCCGAGGGCTGAAATCGGCCGTTCAGCGGCCGAAATCGGTACCAGAGGATGATTTCGTCGGCTCAACCGTAGGTATCGCGAGGACCACGCCCCTGGACCGTCCTGGGGCCGCGTTTCCAGGTGGGGGCGTCGGGGCCCGAAACCCGGATCGACTGGACCCCGGCTTCCGGGTGCCGCTCGGCGATGGTCGTCGTGATGGTGCTCCGCATCAGCCGGAGCTGCGTCGCCCACGCCGTCGAGTCGCACCGGATGACCAGTGCGCCGTCGTCGATCGTCATCGGACGGGAGTGCTTCGCGAGCTCGTCGCCGACCACCGCGGGCCAGTCCACGAAGAGCTCGGAACGGGCGAGCGGCTCGGTCCAGCCGAGCTCCTGGGCGAGGGAACCGACGACGTCGCCGAGGCCCTTCGGTTCGCGACCGCGGCCGTACGGCACGGAGTCGGGGTCGAGGGCACTCATCCGGCGGCGTCGGGCGTCGACGCCGCGCTTCGAGGGGTCGCCGAAGACGGCGCGGAGGTGACGGTAGACGCGGGACGGCTCGGTGGGTCGCGACGGCTTCGGCATCAGACGCCGGCTTCCGTCGCGGGTGCGTCCGTCGGAGCTGCTTCCGTCGCGGCTGCTTCCGCGCTTTCGGGCGGCCTGGAGGCGCGGCTCGCGTCCGCCTCGTCGGTCACGATGGTGCCGGCTTCGATCCGGACGGTGTGTGCCGCCAGCTGCACCGGCACGTCACCGAAGACCGCAGCGGTGATGAGCACCTGCTCGTAGTCGGCGACCGCTCCGGCCAGGCGCTCCCGGCGGGACTCGTCGAGTTCGGCGAACACGTCGTCGAGGATGATGATCGGGTCACCGAGGCTCGACTCGGCGCGGAGGATCGAGGCGCTGGCGAGCTTCATCGCGAGCGCGAACGACCACGATTCGCCGTGACTTGCGTACCCACGGGCGGGTAACCCGTTCAGCTGGAAGAGCACGTCGTCGCGGTGCGGTCCGACCAGGGTGAGTCCTCGGTCGAGTTCGTCCCGACGTCGCCGCTCCAGCGCCGCACGGAACGCGTCGCCTGCGGCCGTCACCGACACCGGCTCGTCCGGCGTCCCGAGCACCGGGTCCGTCGCCGCCGCGTCCTCCGGGTCGCCGCCGCGGACGCTGAGCACGCCCGCGATCGACGCCTCGTGCCGTTCGCCGGCGACGGTCGCGTACGCCTCGGCGACGAAGGGCGCCAGGCGCCGGGTCAGGTGGTCGCGCGCGGCGATGATCTCGGCTCCGAACGCCACGAGCCGGTCGTCCCAGACGTCGAGCGTCGCGAGTGAACCGGCCTTCGCCCCGGTGGCGCGCGCCGACTTCAGCAGGGTGTTCCGCTGTCGGAGCGTCCGGTCGTAGTCGGCGAGGACGCCCTGCATCCGGGGCGCGATCTGGCCGAGCAGTTCATCGAGCATCCGGCGCCGCCCGGCCGGTTCGCCGCGAACGAGTGCGAGGTCCTCGGGCGCGAAGAGCACGCTCGTGCAGTACCGCGGCAGCTCGCGCGGCTTGATCGCCGAGCGGTTGACCTGCGCCCGGTTCGCCCCGGTGCGGTTGATCTGCACCTCGGCGAGGATGCTCCGGTCCTCGTGGGCGAGCCGCGCACGGACGATCGCCGCGTCGCAGCCCTGCCGCACGAGTGCCGCGTCGGTGGGGACACGGTGCGAGCCGAGGGTGGAGAGGTACCCGATCGCCTCGACCAGGTTCGTCTTCCCCTGGCCGTTCCGCCCGACGAACAGGTTCGGCCCGCGTGCGAGGTCGACGTCCGCCTCCCGGTAGTTCCGGAAGTCGGTGAGCTGGAGATGGTCGACGTGCACGCGGGCCGATACGGGTCGAGGTGGTTACCTCGGCAGGACTACGCCTTCTTGACGGCGTGACCGCCGAACTGGTTGCGGAGCGCCGCGACGGCCTTCATCGTCGGGGACGCACTGCCCTGACGCGAGACGAAGCGCGCGAAGATCGACGCCGAGAGCGCGGGCATCGGCACCGCGAGCTCGATGCCCTCTTCGAGCGTCCAGCGGCCCTCGCCCGAGTCCTCGACGTAGCCCTCGAGGGCGTCGAGCTTCGGGTCCTCGTTGAGGGCGAGCACCATGAGGTCGAGCAGCCAGGAGCGCACGACGGTGCCGCGCTGCCATCCGGCGAACACGGCGGGGACGTCGTGGATGATGTCCTTCGCCTCGAGGAGCTCGTAGCCCTCGCCGTACGCCTGCATGATCGCGTACTCGATGCCGTTGTGGACCATCTTCGCGTAGTGACCGGCACCGATCGGGCCGGCGTGCGAGAAGCCCTCTTCGCGCGGGCCCTCGGGGCGGAGCGCATCGAAGACCGGCATCGCGAACTCGACGTCCTTGGCGTCACCGCCGACCATCAGGCCGTAGCCGTTGTCCTTGCCCCAGACGCCACCGGAGACGCCGGCGTCCATGTAGCGGATGCCCTTGGCGCCGAGCTGCTCGGCGTGCACGGAGTCGTCCAGCCACTTCGAGTTGCCGCCGTCGATGACCAGGTCGCCCTCGCTGAGGACGCCGGCGAGCTCGGTGATCACGTCGTCGGTGATCTTGCCGTGCGGGACCATGACCCAGACGAGCTTCTGGCCCTCGGGGAGCGCTGCTGCGAGGTCGGCGAGGCTGGCCACATCGGAGACGGCGGGGTTCGCGTCGTACCCGGTGACCTCGATGCCTGCGTTGCGGAGACGGGCACGCATGTTGTTGCCCATGCGACCGAGGCCGACAAGACCGATGTGCATGATTTCCTCTTCTGTTCGTCGTCGCGCTGATGCAGGGATGGCGCGTCAGCGCAGTGTTCGGCTGTTGCGCTTACCGCAGCAGGAGATTGGGCTGCAGCAGGTACCGGTATCCGTCCGCTGCCGGGGCCTCTTGCGAGGTCTGCCCGGTGATGAGCACCGGGCCCGGCTTGTTGGGGTTCTCCGTCTTGGTGAAGGAGATGCGGACGAACTCGGAGTGCACCGCGTTCAACCCGTCCAGGAGGAAGGCGGGCTTCAACGAGACCACCGTTTCCTCACCGGTCAGCAACGCACTGATCGACTCTGACGCCTGCGCTTGTTCGGAACCGATCGCCTCGAGCGTGAGCCCGTCGACCGTGAAGGAGAACCGGAGCGCGGCTTCGCGCTCCAGGACGAGGGAGACCCGTCGGACCGCTTCGACCAGTTCCGCGGTGTTGATCACCGCGTGGTCCTGGACGGTCTCGGGGAAGAGCCGGCGCACCGGCGGGTAGTTGCCCTTGATGAGCAGCGACGTCACCGTCTTGTCGTCGGCGTGGAACGCGATGAGCTCGCGCTCGGAGGAACCGCTGATCGACACCGAGACGGTGGAGGCCGAGCCGAACGTGCGGCCGACTTCCTGCAGCGTGCGGGCCGGCACGAGTGCGTGGAGCGGTGCGCTCTCGGACTCGCCGGTGCGGCCGGAGTCCCACTGGATCGTGCGGACCGCGACGCGGTAGCGGTCGGTCGCGATGAGCGAGACGTCGTGGTCGCCGACCTCGAGCTGCACGCCGGTGATCACCGGGGTGACGTCGTCGCGGCTGGCGGCGACGGCGACCTGCGACACCGCTTCGGAGAACGCGTCGCCGGGGATCACACCCGTCTGCGCACCGATCTCCGGGAGGGTCGGGTACTCCTCGACCGGCATCGACAGGAGCGTGAAGTGGGCCGAGCCGCAGCTGACCGAGATCTTCGCGTCCTCGGTGGTGAAGGTGACCGGGGCGTTCGGCAGCCGGCTCGCGATGTCGTTGAGCAGTCGGCCCGAGACGAGCACGGTGCCGGGATCGTCGATCTGCGCGGTGATCGACGTCTGCGCCGAGACCTCGTAGTCGAACGAGGAGAGCGTGAGCCGGTCACCCTCTGCGTGGATCAGGACGCCCGACAGGATCGGGAGGGTCGTGCGCTGTGGGAGGAGCTTCACCGCGAAGGAGACGGCTTCGGAGAAGACGTCCCGGTTGACCTCGAACTTCACAGCTGGAACCCCTGTCGATCGGTTGGACTGTCCGGCCGCCCCATTGTGGCACAGCCCGGCGGAGCCAGGATTTCTTGTCATCCCGCCGTCCACAAGGTTGGCCCCCTGAGATCAATCGTTAACCAGGAGTAATGGTGTTAACGCCTGTGCACACTGTGGATAACCCTGTTGATGCCGCTCGGCGACAGGGAACTACAACCGTGTGACTTGTGAGTGGGGTGTTGGCGACATCTGGATGAGTGAATCTCAGGTATCCACTTCCATCCCCAGTTTCCACAGTTGCCCCTCCACCTGTGAACAACCGAGCGGCGTGTCCTCCACAGTTATCCACAGGCTTTCCACACTGTGAGAAGTCCGGTGCATGGAACCGTCTCAGATGGTGGATACGCGCCAGGGTGGGCCGATCTGACGGTCGTCAGTCGTGCCTCCAGGCTGGATCAGCCGGCCACGTCGCGACGCGAGACGCGTCGTCGATCGGTCCTCCGGAGACCGCGATCAGCGGTGATGGCGGTCCTGGTCAGCGGTAGCGGCGGTCCTGCTTGATGCGGCTGGTGAGTTCGGTGACCTGGTTGTAGATCGACCGACGCTCCTTCATCAGCTCGGTGATCTTCTTGTTCGCGTACATGACCGTGGTGTGGTCGCGGTTGCCGAACAGCTGCCCGATCTTCGGCAGCGACAGGCTCGTGAGTTCGCGGCAGAGGTACATCGCGATCTGTCGTGCCGTGGCGATCGCCTGTGAGCGGGACGAGCCGTAGAGGTCGTCGACGGAGAGCTTGAAGTACTCCGCGGTGTGGTTGATGATGTCCGTCGGCGCGACCACGTTGTCGTCGTCGAGGGTGATCAGGTCCTTCAGGACGGTCTGCACGAGTGCCATGTCGACGGCCGTGCGGTTGAGGCTCGCGAACGCGGTGACGCGGATGAGCGTCCCCTCGAGCTCGCGGATGTTGCTCGACACCTTCGACGCCATGAACTCGAGGATGTCGTCCGGCACCTGCAGGTGGTCGGACTGCGCCTTCTTGCGGAGGATCGCGATGCGCGTCTCGAGCTCGGGCGCCTGCACGTCCGTGATGAGGCCCCACTCGAAGCGCGAGCGCATCCGGTCCTCGAACCCGGTGAGGTGCTTCGGCGCGACGTCCGACGTGATCACGACCTGCTTGTTGTGGTCGTGCAGCGTGTTGAACGTGTGGAAGAAGGCCTCCTGCGTGGAGTCCTTCCCCTGCAGGAACTGGATGTCGTCGATCAGCAGGATGTCGATGTCGCGGTACCGCTGCTGGAACTGGTTCGACCGGTTGTTCGCGATCGAGTTGATGAAGTCGTTCGTGAACTCCTCACTCGAGACGTACCGGACGCGGATCCCGGGGTAGAGGCTCTCGGCGTAGTGGCCGATGGCGTGCAGGAGGTGCGTCTTGCCGAGCCCCGAGTCGCCGTAGATGAAGAGGGGGTTGTAGGCCTTGGCCGGTGCCTCGGCGACGGCGACTGCTGCGGCGTGCGCGAAGCGGTTCGACGAGCCGATGACGAAGTTGTCGAAGTTGTACTTCGGGTTGAGCCGCGACTCGGGCCGGCCGCCGGTGCCCGGGGAGTCGATCTGGCTCGGGACGAAGGGCGCCTCGATGTACTGCCGGGGCGCCGCACTCTGCTCGACCGGCTGCTGCACCGGCTCGGCGTACTCGGGGACGTGGGACGCGACGGTCGGGTCGACCCGGGGCTCGGACGCCATGTCCGGGTTCACGGTGATGGCGAAGTTCGCGACGGTGTCGTCACCGATGCGGGAGACGGCCTCGGTGATGGGGATCCGGATGCGCTGTTCGAGCATGCCGCGGGTGAGGTCGTTCGGGACCTCGAGGTAGAGGGTGCCGGCGAGGACGCCCTTCGGTTCGACCAGGTGGAGGAAGCCCTGCAGCTGCGGGGTGACGCGGTCGTCCTCGGAGAGGAGTCCGAGGACCGATGACCAGAGGTCCTCGACGGGGTCGGCCGGCATCGTCATGTCGCGCTCGTCTCCTGGTCTTGTGTCGTCTGGCATGGCCGTTCCGGGCCGCGCACGACCGGCGTGTCTTCCGGCGGGGCGTCCGTGTCCGGGTGGCTTCTTCGACGGCCCGGACCGCGTGTCGTCCCGCGGTGGTCCACAGGGTTGTCCACAGTCTTGTCCACGTCCGCCGGGTGCTGCACGTCGGGGGGACTCCCCCGTCCTGCCGGGCAAGTGGCGGATCGATCACACCACTGTAAAGGACCGGGGCGCGTCGCACCGAACGCACGTTTTCCCCAGTGTGGATAATGATCGTGCGCGGCGCCCCGGCTGCGGGGTCCGCGCCCCGCGTTTGACCTGCCCGCTGCTGTCACGTACCGTTAACCAGTTGACTGCGGCCACCTGGTCGCGCCCATCTGCGTCGTTCGGCACCGAGCGGCGACACATACGTGACGGCTGTTGCTGCGTCGCGTCCCGCTGAGGACGAGACCCAGTGCAGCCGTGTGGAGATCATCATGAGCAAGCGCACCTTCCAGCCGAACAACCGTCGTCGTGCCAAGAAGCACGGCTTCCGTGCCCGCATGCGCACCCGTGCCGGCCGCGCCATCCTCGCTGCGCGCCGTTCCAAGGGCCGCACCGAGCTCAGCGCCTGAACGAGCCTCACCTGATCGGGCTCCGTCCGGTCCGGTCCCGGCTGGGAACCAGGTAGCGATCGTGTTGGCCCGCGCCAACCGCATCGTCCGTGGTGACGACTACCGGTCCGTCGTGCGTCGTGGTCGCAGGAGCGCCACGGCGCACGCCGTCGTATCGGTGGTCCGCCGTACCACGGTCGACGGCAGGGTCGACCCCGCTCCGACACGGTTCGGCTTCATCGTCGCCAAGACGGTGGGCAACGCCGTGACGCGGAACCTGGTCCGGCGTCGCCTCAAGGCGATCGCGCACGGGGTCCTGACGGACCTCCCCACCGGGTACGACGTGGTGGTCCGCGCACTGCCAGCCGCTGCGCAGGCCGGATGGCCTACCCTGCTCGAAGACGTCTCGCGCTCCTGCGCGCGTGGTGTGGAGAAGGCAGCATGAACCGGTTGACGCGCCTCGCCTGGGGCATCGCGTTGCTCCCGCGCAACGTGTGCGTCGTCGTGCTGCGTGCGTACCGGGCCGTCATCTCCCCGCTCTACGGGAACGTCTGCCGCTACCACCCCTCGTGCTCGCGGTACGCGCTCGAAGCGATCCAGCAGTACGGCGTCGTCCGCGGATCGGCGATGGGCGCGTGGCGCATCGCCCGGTGCAACCCCTGGGCAGCCGGGGGCATCGACGACGTTCGTGCACGGCGTCGCCCCTACGACGTCAACCGGTTCGGGTTCGTGCTCGCGCCGAACCAGCAGCAACCGCAGACCGCGGTCGGGACTCCCCTCCCGGTCCTGCTCCCCCAGCGCACTCGAAAGGCGTGACCGTCCCCATGGACCTCATCGGTACGATCCTCTGGCCGCTCAAATGGGTGGTCTCGGCCATCCTCGTCGGCTTCCACTGGATCTTCGAGAACATCGGCATGGACCCCGGCGCGGGTATCACCTGGGTGCTCTCGATCATCTTCCTGACGTTCGTGGTCCGTGCCGCGCTGATCCCGATCTTCGTGCGCCAGATCAAGTCGCAGCGCCGCATGCTCGAGGTCGCGCCGCAGCTGAAGAAGATCCAGGACAAGTACAAGGGCAAGAAGGACCAGTTCTCGCGTGAGGCCATGAGCCGCGAGACCATGGCGCTCTACAAGGAGACCGGGACGAACCCGCTGAGCTCCTGCCTGCCGCTGCTGATCCAGATGCCGATCTTCTTCTCGCTGTACTCCGTGCTGCACGAGGCGCAGATCAACAAGACCGGCATCGGTCTGCTCACGAACGACCTGGCGGGTTCCTTCGGCAACGCGTCGCTGTTCGGTGCACCGCTGCACGAGACCTTCACGAACGCGTCGGGCTGGGAAGTCCGCGCGATCGCCGGCTTCATGATCGTCGTGATGACGGCATCGCAGTTCATCACGCAGCTGCAGCTCGTCGCGAAGAACATGTCCCCGGAGACCAAGGCGTCGCCGATGTACCGCCAGCAGAAGATGATGCTGTACATCCTCCCGCTGGTCTTCGTCATCTCGGGTCTGTCCTTCCCCCTCGGCGTCATGTTCTACTGGCTCGCCTCGAACATCTGGACGATGGCGCAGCAGTACTTCGTCATCCGCAGCATGCCGACGCCCGGGTCCGAAGCGGCCCTCGCCCGAGAGGCCCGCCTGGCGAAGAAGGCCCAGCGTCGCGGATCGGCCACCCCGGTCCTCGCCGAGGCCGGCGCCGGTGCCGGTGCGGCCGAGATCGAGGCCGTGCGCGTGACCACGCAGCGTCAGCAGCCGGTCGGCAAGAACCGCTCCAAGAAGAACGGGAAGAAGTAAGTGACCGAGCAGGACATCGCAGACGCCGTGGAGACCCCCGTCGAGACCGTCGAGGGCGACACGAACGCTGTGGACACGGTGGCCGAGGACACCGCGGCCGAGGACACCGACGCTGAGGACACCGACGCTGAGGACGCCCGCGACGAAGCGGACATCGCAGCGGACTACATCGAGGAACTCCTCGACATCTGCGACCTCGATGGGGACATCGAGATCGAGGAGCGCGCTGGTCGTGTGTACCTGTCGGTGACCGACGAGGGCGATGCACTCCGCGTGCTCTCGAAGCCGGACACCGTGTCGGCGCTCCAGGAACTCACCCGCATCGCCGTGCAGGCGGAGACGGGCGAGTTCAGCCGGCTCATCCTCGACGTGGGCGGCTCCCGTGACGCACGCGCGACCGAGCTCCAGCGGCTCGTGGACACCGCGGTGGAGCGCATCGAGGGCGGCTCGTCCTCTGCGGCACTCCCCCCGATGTCGTCGTACGAGCGCAAGCTCGTCCACGACCTGGTCGCCGAGAAGGGCTTCCACTCGGAGTCCGAGGGTGAGGGTCGGGACCGCCACACGGTCGTCACCCGATGACCGAGGCCGCTCAGCCGGTGCTCGAGGACGAACCCGCAGCGGCAGCGACGCTGTTCGGTGACCGGATTGACGTCGCTCGGTCCTTCACGAACGAGCTCGCTCGTCGCGGGGAAGAGCTGGGCCTGATCGGCCCACTCGAGCCACCTCGCCTCTGGACGCGACACATCCTCAATTCTGCGGTGCTCGCTCCCCTCCTGGAGGCACGGGGTCGCGTTGCCGACGTCGGCTCCGGTGCCGGCCTGCCCGGCCTGGTACTGGCGATCGCCCGCCCGGACGTGCACCTCACGCTCATCGAGCCGATGGAGCGTCGTGTGGACTGGCTCACGACGGAAGCAGAACGGCTCGGCCTGGACAACGTCGACGTGGTGCGTGCGCGCGCCGAGGACGTCGCAGACGACATCGTCGTCGACCAGGTGACGGCGCGGGCAGTCAGTGCCCTCTCGAAGCTCATCCCCCTCACGGCGCCGCTCGTCCGCTCCGGTGGGCAGCTCATCCTGATGAAGGGTGCGCGGGTCGAGGACGAGATGGAGAAGGCCCGAAAGGTCATCCTCCGCACGCACCTGACCGATGTCGAGGTGCTCGAGCTCGGAGTCGGTGTGGTCGAGGAGACCACGCGGGTCTTCCGGGCTACAGTTGACTGACGCTGCGGCTCAGGTCGGTTTCACCGGCCGCCAGTGGCTCCGCGTTCCACGTGAAACACCGAACCGGGGAAGAGGCACTCGTTGAGTTCATCGACCGATTACGACGCGTCGACACCGCTTGCTCGCGAGATCGCGGATCTGAACCGACGCCGGCGTGCGATCGCGACGCAGCAGTTCCCGCTGCCCGCGAAGACCCGCGTCTTCACGGTCTCGAACCAGAAGGGTGGCGTCGGTAAGACCACGACCACTGTGAACCTGGCGGCGGCGCTGGCCCACGGCGGAGCCCGTGTACTCGTCATCGACCTCGACCCGCAGGGCAACGCGTCCACGGCTCTCGGTGTCGATCACCAGGCCGAGGTCGCGAGCATCTACGACGTCATCGTCGACGAGGCACCGATCGCCGACACGGTGCAGCGGTCCCCCGAGTCAGACACGCTCTGGTGTGTGCCCGCCACGATCCATCTGGCCGGCGCCGAGATCGAGCTGGTCTCGCTCGTGGCACGAGAGCAACGCCTCCGTACGGCGCTCGACGAGTACCTCGCGTCGCTTGACGAGCCGTACCACTACGTCTTCATCGACTGCCCGCCGTCGCTCGGCCTCCTGACGATCAACGCCTTCGTGGCGGCGCAGGAAGTCCTGATCCCGATCCAGTGCGAGTACTACGCGCTCGAGGGGCTCAGCCAGCTGCTGCGGAACATCGAGCTCATCGAGCGGCACCTCAACCCGAAGCTGCGGGTGTCGACGATCCTGCTCACGATGTACGACAGCCGGACGAACCTGTCCAACCAGGTCGCCGCTGACGTTCGCGAGCACTTCGGAGGCCAGGTCCTCAATGCCGTGATCCCCCGGTCCGTCCGGGTGAGCGAGGCGCCGAGCTACGGCCAGAGCGTGGTCTCCTACGACGTCAACTCCACTGGTTCGCTCTCCTACCTGGAGGCAGCGGCCGAGATCGCAGCACGAGGAGCACAGGACTGATGGCACCGAAGCGAACCGGACTCGGCCGAGGGATCGGCGCCCTGATCCCCACCGCCACCGAGCAGCAGGAACGGCCCGTCGACGTCTTCTTCCCGACCGGAGGGACGCCGTCGTCCGCACCGACGGCTGAGGACCTGGTGGCTGTCCCCGGGGCGCGGCTGGCGAACCTGAACCCGCTTGACGTCGCGCCGAACGCCCAGCAGCCCCGCAAGGAGTTCCGCGAGGAAGAGCTGCAGGAGCTCGTGCACTCCATCCGTGAGATCGGCGTGCTGCAGCCGATCGTGGTTCGGCCGATCGCCGGCGCGACCGGAACCGCACCGCAGTACGAGCTCATCATGGGTGAGCGCCGTCTCCGTGCCACGAAGGAACTCGGGCTCAGCACGATCCCGGCGATCGTCAAGGACACCCCCGACGATGCGATGCTCCGCGACGCGCTGTTGGAGAACCTGCACCGGGCGAACCTCAACCCGCTCGAAGAGGCATCGGCGTACCAACAGCTCCTCGCTGACTTCGGCATCACGCAGGAGCAGCTCGCGCAGCGCATCGGACGCTCCCGGCCGCAGATCACCAACACCATCCGGTTGCTGCGCCTGCCCTCCGCTGTGCAGCGCCGGGTTGCCGCTGGCGTCCTGTCCGCCGGTCACGCCCGCGCGATCCTCGCGGCTCCGGATGCCGAGGCGATGGAGTACCTGGCCGAGAAGATCGTCAACGAGGACCTGTCCGTCCGTTCGGCCGAGGCGATCGCACAGCAGCTCGCCTCGAAGGCCCCGGTGAAGTCGAAGCCGGAGCCGTCGGAGCGTCAGGCGCACTTCAACGACCTCGCCGAGCGATTGGGTGACCGGCTCAACACCCGGGTCAAGATCGCTGTGGGTGCTCGCAAGAGCTCGGTGACGATCGACTTCGCCAACGGCGACGACCTGAACCGGATCCTCGGCGAACTGGGTGTGCGGGACATCTCCGAGTAACCCCGTGCGGCGCTGAGCGCCCCGCTGCGGCGTCAGTACGGCTCGTGGGCGTACGGGTGTCGGCGGCGCCGAGACAGCGGCGTACGCGGCGTTGTAACGCCGCCAGGCTTGATGTTCCACGTGGAACGTCGGTACCAGTACCAGTACCAGTACCAGCACCAGCATCGGTATCGCACGAGACCGGCCCCGGGTGCGGACCAGGGACCGAGTACGGATCCAGCCGATGCCCTACGGCAGGGATACTGACGGCTGGCGACGTTCCACGTGGAACACCGGCCGTACGTGTCAGCGCTTGCGGAGTGCGTGCAGCTTCCGCAGTCCGACGGCGGCGAAGAGCGGCTTGAAGGGCGACATCTCCCCCGCGCGGTAGTCATCGGCCGCAGCGAGGCGCTCTGCAAGGTCGGGGCGCTGCCGAGCGAGGTAGATCCTGGCCTTTTCGGCGTGCAGGCCGTTCGATGCGAAGACGATCCCGTCAGCCTGATCCACGAGTGGGATAACGTTCCGGACGTTCTCCCACGTGGACGTGCTCTCCCGGTCCACGAGGACAGCGTCGGTCCAGTGCAGGGATCCCGTGATGTAGTCACGAAGCAGATCCGCCTCGGACACGGTGCCGTGCACCGCTCCCCCGCTCGTCACGAGTACCACCGACCTCGCCCGCCCCGAGGCCGCGCGCGCAGTACGAACGCCGATCCGGGCCCGCCACCTGTTGACGATGTTCGCGCGCGTCCCCCCGTTGCGGAACCCGAGGACGACGACCGCTACCGAAGCACCGGACGCGATCGGCGGGAGACGACGTGCCCGAACAGCAGCAGCGCCGTGTACGGCCTCACCCCACAGCAGGGTCGCTGCGCCGACGCACACCACACCGACGAACACCGACCGCAGTGTTCCACGTGGAACACTCGACGCCATGGTCAGGCCCGGTGGTCGCGGATGGCCTGCTCGGCGAGCTCGGCGTAGGTCCACCCGAGGTCGAAGCCGGACGCGGACAGCGCTTGCGGCACCAGCGAGGTCTCGGTGAGGCCCGGCAGGACGTTCGCCTCGAGGAACCAGGGAGTCCCCGCGCCGTCGATGATGATGTCGACGCGTGAGATGTGCCGGAGCCCGAGGGCCTCGTGCGCGGCCACAGCCGCTGCGGAGGCCGCCTGGGCGTCCGCCTCGGACAGACGAGCCGGCGTGTAGAAGGTCGTCTCGCCAGCGTTGTAGCGGGCCTCGAACCCGTAGATGCCGTTGCGCGGAACGATCTCGACGGCCGACAGCGCCACGGGACCGTCGCCGGTGTCGATGATGCCGACCGCGACCTCGGTCCCCCGGATGAGCTGCTCAACCACGACGTCGTCGCAGTACGTGTAGGCCGTCACCATCGCCCGCGGCAGGTCGTTGACGTCGTCGACGAGCGTGACACCCTGGGCACTCCCACCCCGGGCGGGCTTGACCGCGAGCGGCACGGGGTGTTCGCCAGCGATGCTCTCGAGCACCCCGACCGCGCCGAGCTCGCGGAACACGTCGTGCGACAGCGCGACGGAACGCGGGGTGCGGACCCCCGCCCGGGCGACGAGCGCCGAGGCCGTGGGCTTGTCCCATGCCAACCGGGCTGACGTGGATCGTGAGCCGACGAACGGGATGTCCAGCGCCTCCAGGATGCCCCGCAGGGCCCCGTCCTCACCGGAGGCCCCGTGGAGAGCCGGCCACACGACGTCCGGGCGGGTCTCCCGCAGGGTCGGCAGGAGGGACGCGTCAGCGTCCCGCAGGTCGACCTGCCAGCCGTACCCCGTCAGGGAGTCTGCGACGCGACGGCCGGAACGCAGGGAGACGTCACGCTCGTGCGAGATGCCTCCGGCGACGACGACGACGTGACGGCGAGTGAGCTCGGCCATGCGAGGAGACCTCCGGTGTTGCGGTGTGAGGAGTTGCGGATCAGGGCACGACCACGAGGGAAAGTGCTGATCAGGAGATGTTCGGCGGCGGAGCGCTCACCGACGACGTCGGCCGCACGACCGCGTTGGGGCGGGTCGCCGCACCGAAGGTCTCGACGAGTTCGAGCTCGTCGTTCACCACGTTGGCGAGCCGCTTGACGCCGACGCGGATCTGCTCCGGCGTCGGGTAGCAGAACGACAGGCGGATGTGTCCGCCGCCGCGACCGTCGGCGTAGAAGGCGGTGCCCGGCGTGTAGGCGACGAGCTCCTTCACGGCACGCGGCAGCATGCCCTTCGAGTCGAGCGACTCCGGCAGGGTCAGCCAGACGAAGAACCCGCCGTCCGGCTTCGTCCACGACAGGTCCGGCAGGAACTCCCCCAGTGCGGAGAGCATCGCGTCGCGCCGCTCGGCGTAGATGCCGCGGAACGTGTCGACCTGGCCCTTCCAGTCGGCCGCGTCGAGGTACGCGTTGACGACGTACTGGCCGAAGGAGTTCGGGGCGAGGACGGCGGACTCGTTCGCGAGCACGAGCTTCTCGCGGATGGCGTGCGGGGCGAGCGCCCAGCCGACGCGGAAGCCTGGGGCGAGGGTCTTCGAGAACGAGCCGAGGTACACGACGCCCTCTTCGTCGATCGAGCGGATCGCCTGTGGGGCGGGCTCGTCGAACCAGAGGAGGCCGTACGGGTTGTCCTCGAGCACGAGGATGTTGTTCGAGCGGCAGATGTCGAGGATCTCGATGCGGCGCTCACGGCTCAGCGTGACGCCGGCCGGGTTGTGGAAGTTCGGGATCGTGTAGAGGAACTTGATGCGCTTGCCCTGCGTGCGCAGGTTGGCGATCGCCTCGCGCAGGGCCTCCGGTACGAGACCGTTCTCATCCGTCGTGACGTGCACCGTCTCGGCCTGGTACGACCGGAAGACCCCGATGGCACCGACGTAGGACGGCGACTCGGCCAGCACGACGTCACCCGGGTCGATGAACAGCCGCGTGACGAGGTCGAGCGCGTGCTGCGAACCGGTGGTGACGACGACGTCCTCGGCGCTGGCACGGATGCCCTCGAGGCTCATGATGTCGACGATGTGCTCACGGAGGGACCGCAGCCCCTGCCCACCGCCGTACTGCAGCGCCATGGCCGCGTCCTGCGCCATCACGCGGTCGAGGGAGCCCGTGACGAGCTCACGCGGCAGCGCGGAGACGAACGGCATGCCGCCAGCGAGCGAGACCACTTCGGGCCGCGACGCGACGGCGAACAGGGCTCGGACCTCGGAGGCGCTCAGCCCGGCGGTGCGCTGGGCGTAGGAGTCGTACCAGGGGTCGAGGCTGTTGCCGTTCGTCATCATTGCTCCGTTTCAGTGGGACATTCCCGCCACACTACGACATCCGCCCCGGGAACCAGGGCTGCGGGACGGGGCCGATCCTGAACCAGTGGCCCGGAACGACGACCAGTGGCCCGGAACGACAACGGCCCCGCTCTCCGGGGAGAGCGGGGCCGGTCAGGGACGACCTACGCGAGGAACTCGGCGAGGTCGGCCTCGAGCGCGGGCTTCGGCTTGGCGCCGATGACGGTCTTGACGACCTCGCCGCCCTTGAAGACCTTCATCGCCGGGATCGACGTGATCTGGTAGTTCATGGCCGACTGCGGGTTGTCGTCGACGTTGAGCTTGACGATCTCGATCTTGCCGGCGTGCTCGGCCGCGATCTGGTCGAGGATCGGCGAGACGGCGCGACACGGGCCGCACCACTCTGCCCAGAAGTCGACGAGGATCGTCTTGTCGGACTTGAGGACCTCGTCCGAGAAGGTGGCGTCGGTGACTGCCTTGGCGTTGGACATGTGTGCTCCTTCGGGAAGTCGTTCAGTGGGTACAACGGCCGTGCCGTCGTGGTATTCCGAGTGGCGTCGGCGCCTCAAACGCGGGCGGCGGTGACGTCGACCATGGCGGGCTCCGACGGCGAGACGCCGTCCGCCTGGTCCGTCAGCTCGTCCTCGAGGTCGGCGAGGTACTTCTCGGCGTCGAGTGCAGCGACCGTGCCCGATCCGGCCGCGGTGATGGCCTGCCGGTAGGTCGGGTCGATGACGTCGCCCGCGGCGAAGACACCGGGCAGGTTGGTCTTCGAGGTGCGGCCCTGGACGGCGATCGTGCCCTCGGGCGCGATGTCGATCTGGCCGTGGATGAGGTGCGTGCGCGGGTCGTTGCCGATCGCGATGAACAGGCCGTCGAGCGCGAGCTCGGACTGCTCGCCGGTGACGGTGTCCGTGAGCGTGACGCCCTCGACCGCGGAGTCACCCGTGATGCCGGTGACCTCCTTGTTCCACGCGAACTCGATCTTCGGGTCGTTCATCGCGCGGTCCTGCATGATCTTCGACGCACGCAGGCTGTCCTTGCGGTGGATGACCGTCACCTTGTCGGCGAAGCGGGTGAGGAACGTCGCCTCTTCCATGGCGGAGTCACCGCCGCCGACGACGGCGATGTTCTTCTGGCGGAAGAAGAAGCCGTCGCAGGTCGCGCACCACGAGACGCCGTGGCCGGACAGACGCTCTTCGTCGGCCAGGCCGAGGTGACGGTAGGCGGAACCGGTCGCGTAGATGACCGCGAGGGCCTCGTACGTCTCGCCGGAGCCGACGGTGACCTTCTTGACCTTCCCCGTCAGGTCGACGGAGACGGCGTCGTCGTACAGGACCTCGGCGCCGAACTTCTCCGCCTGTTCCTGCATCTTGATCATGAGGTCCGGGCCCTGGATCCCCTCGGGGAAGCCCGGGAAGTTCTCGACCTCGGTCGTCTTGGTGAGCTCGCCGCCGGTCTCGACGCTCGAGGCGACGATGAGGGGCTTGAGCTCCGCACGTGCGGCGTAGATGCCGGCGGTGAACCCGGCCGGGCCGGAACCGATGATGATGAGCTGGCGCATGCCTGGGAGCCCTTCCGTTGAGATCGCTGACCGGGTCAACACATCGTACCGGCGGGACATTCCACGGCGCCCGACCGCGGCGTACCTCACCTCACCGCACCGCATCGGACCGGACCGGACCGGACCGGACCGGACCGGACCGGGCCGGTCAGCGTCCGAGCCGGCCTCGCAGCAGCGTGACGGCGTTGGCGATCTCGCCGTTCTTCGCGACGACCAGGGCACCGAAGTACACGACGACCATCACGGCCCCGGTCAGGGCCAGGGTGATCAGCGCGCCGGTGACGTCGGCCATCGCGAACCCGTCCGACGAGAACGCGCCGAAGAAGTTCGCGACGACGAGTCCGGCGACGCCGGCGATGAGCGCCGCGATGACGAACTGCACGTGCGAGCGGGTCACGACGGCTCCCTCGATGCCGCCGAGGCGCTTGCGGACGAGCACGAGTGCGACGATCGTCTGCGCGGACCCGGCGATGGTCGTGCATACCGCGATGCCGACACCGATCGCGGAACCGGGCAGCATCGCGACCGACAGGGCGCCGATGACGAACAGCCCGGACTGCACGAGCTGCATGAGGAACGGTGTGCGGTGGTCGTGCATGGCCCAGAAGACCCGCTGGATGATGAAGAGCATGCTGAACAGCACGAGGCCGGGCATGTAGGCGACGAGCACGAGGGCCATTGCCTGGGTGTTGCCGAACTCGTTCTCCCAGATGCGGGCGAACGGCATCGCCGTGACGGTGAGCGCCACCGAGGCGAAGACCGTGAACAGGCCCACGATCCGGAGCGACAGGGACAGGTTCCGGCGCACGGCGTCCAGGTCACCCCGCTCGGCGTCGTGGCTCATCCGGGTGAAGTACGCCGTCGCGATCGACACGGTGATGATCGAGTGCGGCAGCATGAACAGCAGCCAGGTCGTGCTGAGCGTCGCGTTGCCGGCGCCGGTGGCGAGGGACGCCACACGCGCCTGCACGACGCCGGCGAGCTGCGTCACGAGGATCATCGCGAACAGCCACCCGGCGGCCGTGCCGGTCGCCTTGAGGCCGACGCCGCGCCACCGGAAGTCCGGCCGGAACCGCAGCCCGGCGCGTCGCCAGAACAGCGGCAGGAACGCGGCTTGGGCGAAGACGCCGATCGACGCGCTGCCGGCCAGCACGGCGATCTTGAGGGGCGTCCAGTCGTCGGTGGAGGCGTTCTCGGCGCGGCCGCCGAACAGCGCGATGAAGACGATGAGGCCGGCGATCGCGATGACGTTGTTGATGAGCGGCGCCCAGGTGAACGGCCCGAACACCTGCTTGGCGTTGAGGACTTCGCCGAGCAGCGAGTACATCGCGTAGAAGAGGATCTGCGGCAGGCACCAGAACGCGAACGCCACGGCCAGGTCCGTCGTCGACGCGCTGAAGCCCTTGCCCCCGTCGCCGGCGCTCTGGCTGTAGACGCGGACCAACAGCGGTGCGAGCAGGGTCGCGGCGACCGTGATGACGAGGAACGCCGATCCGCCGAGGGTGACGATCTTGTTGACGTACGCCGTGCCGCCGTCCGTGTGCTGCTTCATCGAGCGGACGATCTGCGGGATGAGCACGGCCGACAGCAGGCCGCCCGCGATGAGCGCGTAGATGTTGTTCGGCAGCTGGTTCGAGATCGCGAAGGCGTTCGCCGCGTCGGAACCGGTGTTGCCGATGGCGAAGGCCAGCACGAACGTCTTCGCGAACCCGAGGATGCGCGAGACCATCGTCCCCGCTGCGAGCATGGCGCTCGCCCGGCCGAGGCTGCGCTCGGCCGCCGGCGCCGCGTCGACCGACGGCTGGGGCTGGCTGGCGCTGATGGTGGGCTCCTCGGGGGTCACGGACGGTTCGGTGCGGGGTGCGGTGTCGGCCTGGAGGAACGGCGCGCGTCCATCGGGAGCGGTCGCGGCCGGCAGGCGGTCACCTGCGACCACCGGCTGGACCTCCAGGGGACGGTTCGGGTCGTCGTCGTCCTCGTCGTCGAGCTCGCCGTTCCGGCGACGGATCCGCTTGCGGATGCTCCGGAAGATGCCGAAGCCGAAGATCGCGACGAGGGCCACGGCTGCGGCGGCGGTGATGACCGTCTCCCACTGCGCCTGCACGTTGAGCTCGACGGTCGCCGGGCTCGCGATCTTGATGCCGGTGGGGCTCGACAGCGACATCGTCAGGTTGACCTTGCCGTTCGCCACGGACTGCACGGGGACGGTCGTGCGGGTCGAGGACTCGGGCTGGATCTTCACCTCGATGTCGTTCCGCACGATGCGGAGCGCGGAGTTCGAGGGCTGCACGGAGAGCCGCACGGTGACGGGGTACTTCGAGCTGTTCCGGACGGAGATCGGGAGCGAGGACCGGTCGCCGAGGAGCGTCAGCGAGCTCGAGTCGACGATCCCCACCTGTGAGACGACATCCGACCAGGTGCCCACCCGGGAGTCCACGGCGGTCGTGAGCCCGTCGGGGTCGTCGCGCCAGGCGTTCGACGCCAGCGCGAGCAGGTTGAGGCGTGCCGGGGCGGTCAGCACGATCGGGTCGTCCACCGCCGAGGCGAAGTCCGTCAGGTCCTGTTCCCCCCGGACGAGGCGTTCGAGCTGGTCGGTGCGGGTGTCGGCGTTCGCGCCCGGGGTGAGGGTGAGCGACCCGGGGGTGGTGGCGGACGCCGAGGAGAGGTCGGCGGGGGCGACCCACGGCGTGCTCTCGATGGCGTCGAGCGCCTGACCGAGGCGGTCGGAGTTCGTCGGCCACGACCGGTCGAGCGTCAGCAGGATCGGTCCCCCCGCCGATTCGGCACGTGCCGAGGTGGCGAGGGTGGCCGTGAGCTCGGACATCGCCGCCGCCCAGTCCTGCTGGTTCGTGGCCGACGCTGCCGCACGGAGGAGCGTCGACGTGGCCTGGTCGGAGACGAGGACGTGCTGCCCGCTGATCTGTTCGGACGCGGCGATCGTGGCGTCCGCTCCGGCTGAGGTGTTGCCGCTCGACACGATGGTGGTCTTGGTGCCGGCCTTCGCGAGCGCCGGCAGGTCCGCGGCGGCGACGGTGCCGTCGGAGGGCCAGGCGATGGAGTCCATCGAGTAGGGGAAGTCGAGGAGCGTCTGCGTCGTGGGCAGCACGGACGGCGTCTGGTCGTCCGCGCCCTGGTCGCCCTGGTCGTCAGCGGAGCCGGTGTCCGCGCCGGCGGTCGCACTGGCCGACGGTGCGTCCGTCGCGGTGGGGTCGGCGGCCGGGGTGGACGGGTCCGACGTCGGCGTCGGAGTGGCCGTGGCGGCGCCGGGGAAGTGCGTGTCGTCGACGGCCTGGTCGAGGGAGATCGGCGACAGGATGCCGTTCGCACCGGCCTGCCGCAGCCCGGTGACGTCCGCGTCGGCGTAGGGCAGCGCGAAGGTCTCGTTGCGGAGCGACTCGAGCCGGGCAAGCCAGGTGACGGCCGACGAGGGGGCGTCCTCGCCGAGGATCCGGATCGAGGCGATGATGCGGGGGTCGATGGCGACGGCGACGTTGTGGTCCTCGGCGGCGAGGAGCTGCTGCGTCAGGGTGCCGTCCACCGCGGTCGCGGCGGCGAGGGCCCCGGCCCCGAGGATGCCGTCGCCGGTCTTCGGCATCGTGATCGGCATCGCCACGGAGACGCTCACCGGGGTCTGCTCGAAGTCGGGGTACCAGGTGATCGCCGACCGGGCGACGGCGTACGTGTCGCCGGCCGTGTACTCCGCCGCGATGCGCCGGGCGCCGAACGAGGAGTACCCGCCGAGGGCGACGTTGCCGGACACGATCTTGACCGAGCCGAGCGTGACCGATCGGTGCGCCGGGACAGCCGGGACGTCCACGGAGTCCATCGGAGCGCCGAGGTAACCCGTCGTAGTGGTGTCGGAAAGCCAGTCGGCGAGGACGTCGCGCGTGCTCACCTGCCGGAAGATGTCGAGGTCGACGGTGCCGGCGGGGACGTCCGAGTCGGTGTCGTTCGTCACCGTGACGGCGAGCTCGAGGTCCTCGTCGCGACGGACGATCCCGCGGTCGGCGGGTGCGATCGAGACCGTCGTCTTCCCCTGCGAGGCGGCGGCCGGGTGGGCCGTGCGGGACGTGGTCGTGCCGGCCGTCGAGGCCAGTGCGCCGTCGGTCACGGCGGGCGCGACGACGAGACCGAGGGCGACGAGTGCGGTCGCCGCCGCGGCGAGCGTGGAGCGGAAGATCTGCATGCGGGAGGGCCACGGGGTCGGTTCGGGCCGTGACGAGTGTATGAGGCACGACGGTGAACGCTCCCCGTGTGCGCGCACGTCGTGGAGAACTCGGGGCATCCATCTGGGAGGATGAGGACCGTCATGCAGTCCGTTGCCCAGGCCGTCGAACGACTCGACGCACTCGCTGCCACCGAGCCGGTCGCCCTCCTCGCTCGGGTCTTCGCCGACGCCGGACACGAACTCGCGCTCGTCGGTGGTCCGGTCCGCGACGCCTTCCTCGGTCGCCCGGTGACCGACCTCGACTTCACGACGGACGCCCGGCCGGACGACGTCCTGGCGATCGTCGAGCCCATCGCGAGCGCCACGTGGGACGTCGGCCGACAGTTCGGCACCATCGCCGCGCGGGTCGCCGGCGAGCAGGTCGAGATCACCACCTACCGCAGCGACGTCTACGACGGCGAGACCCGGAAGCCCGAGGTCGCGTTCGGCGACACCATCGAGGACGACCTGCTGCGCCGCGACTTCACGGTGAACGCGATGGCGCTGCGCCTGCCCGCCCGCGAACTCGTCGACGTGCACGGCGGCGTCGAGGACCTGCTCGCCCGGCGGCTGCACACGCCGCAGGCCGCGCGGGTGTCCTTCCGCGACGACCCGCTCCGGATGATGCGCGCGGCCCGGTTCACCGCACAGCTCGGGTTCACCGTCTCGGACGAGGTGCGCGAGGCGATGACCGACCTGGCCGACTCGATCGACATCGTCTCCGCCGAGCGCGTGCGCGACGAACTCGTCAAGCTGCTCAACACCGCCGAGCCCGTCGACGGCGTGCGCCTGCTCGTCGACACCGGCCTCGCCGAGCGGTTCCTGCCGGAGCTGCCCGCGATGCGCCTCGAGATCGACGAGCACCACCACCACAAGGACGTCTACGAGCACTCGCTCACCGTCCTGACGCAGGCGATCGGCTACGAGGCCGAGCGGCATCCCGGCGAAGCGCCCGACACCGTCCTCCGCCTGGCCGCGCTGCTGCACGACATCGGGAAGCCCGCGACGCGCAAGCTCGAGCCCGCCGGCGCGGTGAGCTTCCACCACCACGACCTCGTCGGCGCGAAGCTCGCGAAGAAGCGGCTCCGGGCCCTGCGGTTCGACAACGACACGATCGCCGCGGTGAGCCGGCTCATCGAGCTGCACCTCCGCTTCTTCGGCTACACCGAGGGCACCTGGACCGACTCCGCCGTGCGCCGATACGTGCGCGATGCCGGCGACCAGCTCGAGCGGTTGCACGAGCTCACCCGCTCCGACGTCACCACCCGGAACCGGCGGAAGGCCGACCGGTTGGCGTTCGCGTACGACGACCTCGAGGACAGGATCACGGTGCTGTCCGAGCAGGAGAAGCTCGACTCCATCCGACCCGACCTGTCCGGCGACGACATCATGCGGATCCTCGACATCCCGCCGGGCCGTGCGGTCGGCGAGGCGTACCGGTTCCTCCTCGAGGTCCGCATGGACGAGGGACCCCTCGGCGCCGACGATGCCGAGGCGCGCCTGCGCGACTGGTGGGCCGCACGCGACGCGACCGCCTGACGGGCGCGACCCGTTCTCCACAGCCGGTGGCGCGCCTCCAGGCCGTCCGCTAAGCTTGCCGGGTTGTCCGCACGCGTCTGCGTGGCAGGACACATGCATCAACCCTCCTGCCCCGGGAACTGCCCGGGGCCGCTGAGACCAGAGGAGGTGGGTTCCGCATGCACCAGTACGAACTGATGGCGATCCTCGACCCCGAGATCGATGAGCGCACCGTCGCTCCCAGCCTGGACAAGTTCCTCGCTGTCATCCGCAACGACGGTGGCACCGTCGACAACGTGGACGTCTGGGGCCGTCGCCGGCTTGCTTACGAGATCGCGAAGAAGTCCGAGGGCATCTACGCCGTCGTGAACTTCACGTCGTCCGCCGACTCCGCCAAGGAGCTGGACCGCCAGCTCGGTCTCTCCGAGGCCGTGCTCCGCACGAAGGTCCTCCGCGCCGAAGAGGGCATCGCGCAGGTCGCCGCCCAGAAGCAGCGCGACGAGGCCCGCGCGGCCCGCAAGGCCGCCAACGCGACCGCAACCGCGACCGCGAGCGCCGAGTAACCCGTGGCCGGCGAAACCGTCATCACGGTGGTGGGCAACCTCACCGCGGACCCGGAGCTGCGCTACACGCAGAACGGGCTCGCCGTGGCGAACTTCACCATCGCGTCCACCCCTCGCACGTTCGACCGTCAGGCGAACGAGTGGAAGGACGGCGATGCGCTGTTCCTCCGCGCGAGCGTGTGGCGCGAGTTCGCCGAGCACGTGGCGGGCTCACTGACGAAGGGCTCGCGCGTCATCGCGCAGGGTCGCCTCCGTCAGCGCTCCTACCAGGACCGTGAGGGCCAGCAGCGCACGAGCATCGAGCTCGAGGTCGACGAGATCGGCCCCTCGCTCCGCTACGCGACCGCACAGGTCACCCGCGCTGCGGGTGGGGCCGGCGGCGGTCGTGGCCAGGTCGGTGGTGGCGCTGGCAACAGTGGCGCCGGCGGCAACGGCGGCGGCAACTGGAACAACAACGGCGGCGGTCAGTCGGACGCGCCCTGGTCCCCGCAGGGTGGCCAGCAGCAGGGCGGCAACGCACAGTCGAACGACGTGTGGAGCACCCCTGGTGGCACGTACGACGACGAGACCCCGTTCTGATCCTCGGGTCCACGGACACACAACTTCTTCTTCTCTAAGGACAAACAATGGCTGGAAAGAGCACCGGCGACCGCCGGAAGCCTCGCGGTAAGGGCGGCAAGAACGCCGCTCCCGCGAAGTCGATCAAGGTCGGCGTCATCGACTACAAGGACGTTGCGACCCTTCGCAAGTTCATCTCGGAGCGTGGAAAGATCCGCGCCCGTCGCATCACCGGCGTCTCCGTCCAGGAGCAGCGCCTCATTGCCCGTGCCGTGAAGAACGCCCGTGAGATGGCGCTCCTCCCCTACGCCGGCTCCGGCCGCTGATCAGGAGGATCACCATGTCCAAGCTCATCCTCACCCACGAGGTCTCCGGCCTCGGTTCCGCCGGTGACGTCGTCGACGTCAAGAACGGCTACGCCCGCAACTACCTGATCCCGCAGGGCTTCGCTGTCTCGTGGTCGAAGGGCGGCGAGAAGCAGGTCGAGTCGATCCGTGCAGCTCGTGCCGCGCGCGAGCTCGCCACCATCGAAGAGGCCCAGGACCTCAAGATGAAGCTCGAGAACGCGACCATCAAGCTGACCGTCAAGGCCGGCAAGGACGGTCGTCTGTTCGGCTCCGTCCGTCCGGGCGACGTCGCTGACGCCGTCCAGGCGCAGGGCGTCGGCTCGCTCGACAAGCGCAAGGTCGAGGTCCCCGCGACCATCAAGACCGTCGGTGACCACGAGGCCACCGTGCGTCTGCGCGAGGACATCACTGCTGTGATCTCGCTCCAGGTCGTCGCTGCCAAGTAGTCCGGCAGCACCACCGCTCACGACGGGCGGGTCTCCTTCGGGGGCCCGCCCGTTGTGGCGTTCGGGAGGTCGGCGTCGCGTCTTGTTCCGGCTTGGGCGCGCGGGGTGCGGTGCACGTCGCGCGGTCGTTCCGGGCCTGGAGGCGCGGCTTGCGCTGGGCTGACCGGTTACCACTCAGACACGGTCCCGCTTGCTGGGAGCGGCTTGGGAAAGTTCTCCTCAGGTTCGGGTTTGTCAACTCTTTTTACACAGGGCAACGCTGTCAAATCGGAACCTTCAACGGGTACTTGAACCCCAGTTCTCCACACATGGTGTGAGTCGAAAAAGCCCAGGTCAAGCGGTCGAAAGTGTGTTCCCCACCGAGGTTGTCCACACGCCCATCCACAGTTGTCCACACAGCAGTCCGGCGTGTTCCGCAGACTCTCCACAGAGTTATCCACAGGGCCGTTTGCTGGGGATAACTCTGTCCCCGTAGCTTGGCCCAGCGACTCGGCGATGTCGGTCGCCCGGGGTAGAAATGGCACGGTCGGGTCGTCCCGTTCGGTCCGTTCCGTTCAACAAGAGGAGTACGTGTGTCGATCGCGCATCTGGACACCGCACCGCAGGACTACGCGGAGCGCGGTGGCATGGAGCGCACTCCGCCGCACGACCTCCTGGCCGAGCAGTCGACCATCGGCGGCATGCTCCTGTCGAAGGACGCCGTCGCCGACGTCATCGAGACCGCCCGCGGCGTGGACTTCTACATCCCGAAGCACGAGGTCATCTTCGACGCGATCCTGTCGCTCTACTCGCACGGCGAGCCCACCGACGTCATCGCCGTCACCGACGAGCTGACGAAGACCGGTCTGCTCTCCCGCGCCGGTGGCGCCGAGTACCTGCACAGCGTCACGAGCATGGTGCCCACCGCGGCGAACGCCGGCTACTACGCCGCGATCGTCGCCGAGAAGGCCGTGCTCCGCCGCCTCGTCGACGCCGGCACCCGCATCGTGCAGATGGGTTACGCGTCCGAGGGTGAGGTCACCGACCTCGTCAACAGCGCCCAGGCCGAGGTCTACAACGTCGCCGGCGGCGTGCAGACCGAGGACTACGTGCCCCTGACCGAGGCGATCTCGGCCGCCCTCGACGAGATCGAGGCCGCCAAGGGCCGCGACGGCCAGATGACCGGCGTGCCGACCGGGTTCGCGCAGCTCGACGGCCTCACCAACGGCTTCCACCCCGGGCAGCTCATCATCATCGCCGCCCGCCCCGCCCTCGGGAAGTCGACCCTCGCACTCGACCTGTGCCGCGCGGCAGCCATCAAGCACAACGAGACCGCCGCGTTCTTCTCGCTCGAGATGGGCCGCGCCGAGATCGCGATGCGTCTGCTCTCCGCCGAGTCGAGCGTGCCGCTGCAGAACATGCGCAAGGGCACCGTCGACTCCCGCGACTGGACGACCATCGCGCAGACACGCGGGCGCATCAACGACGCCCCGTTCTTCATCGACGACTCCCCCAACATGACGCTCGTCGAGATCCGCGCGAAGTGCCGTCGCCTCAAGCAGCAGCACAACCTCCGCATGGTCGTCATCGACTACCTGCAGCTGATGACCTCGGGCAAGAAGGTCGAGAGCCGCCAGCAGGAGGTCTCGGAGTTCTCGCGTGCGCTGAAGCTCATGGCGAAGGAGCTCCAGGTCCCCGTGGTCGCGCTCTCGCAGCTGAACCGTGGTCCGGAACAGCGTGCCGACAAGAAGCCGCAGATCTCCGACCTCCGTGAATCCGGCTCGATCGAGCAGGACGCCGACATGGTGATCCTGCTCCACCGCGAGTCGGCGTACGAGAAGGACAACCCGCGGCAGGGCGAGGCGGACCTCATCGTGGCGAAGCACCGCAACGGGCCGACGGACACCATCACGGTGGCGTTCCACGGGATGTTCTCGCGGTTCGTTGACATGCCGCAGTAGCGGTGTTGTTGTCGTCCGCCAGCTAACTTGTCCGACTGCCACTTAACGTGTCTGAAATACGGACGTGGACACGATGTTTGGCAGTACGGACGGGCTACCTCGACGGCGAGTCAGCAAGACCTTCGTTCGCCGCTCGGAGTTCGTGTGCCTGCGTGCAGTGCCAAAGGTCTCGGACGACCAAGGTGCGACAGAGGTACGCCTCAGACCAGGGCGACTCGAGTCGGGCGCCTGCGATCGGGGTGACGTCGACGTCGGGGGTCGCGGCTAGTTTGTCCGCACTGCTAGTCAGCCCTGAGGGAGAACCAGATGACGCTCTACTACTTTGACTCGCACGGTCGCTGGATCGCCTTCCGGACGAGCGAGTCCGACATTCATTTGTGGAGCCCTGAAGCAGAGTGGCTCGGCTGGCTGGCGTGGGACAACGACGACGTCTGCGGAGTCGCGGCGATGAACTACCTCGGCACGCTCGTTGGAGACCGACTTCTGAAGAGGACGACTCCACCGTCGTACTACACCCCTTACACCCCCTACACGCCGTACACGCCGTACACGCCCTACTCGCCTTACTCAAAGGCGGAAATGAGCATCCCGTCTGGGTATACGGACGTTGATCTCGGCTGACTCGCCCCCGAGGTCCCCTACCGGCCGCGCTTCGCGTTCGGGAGTGCGAAGGGCCAACAACCAGGTGCCGGCGCAGAGCGGAAAGGTGCCGAGTGCGGTGTTCAAGATCACCTCGAGCACGTCAGATTCGGTCGGTGCGGCAAGCGGCACCGACGGCCGGGCCTTCGCTCACGTTAGGAGAGGTTCAAGCCGTCACGAGGCCAGTGCTCCCGGGGGTAATGATGCGGCGCTCACCGTGCTGACGATATCTCCCGGTGTGGGTAGCTTCGCTTGTCCCGTAGCTGACCTGCCACCGCCGGATCGCCCGGCGACGTGTCCTGATCAGTGCGGACGCACGCGCCTATCGGAAGACGTGACCCGTGTGAAGGATGTAGCGAAACTCGACCAAATAGGGGTCGGAGCGGACGCAGATTTCGGAACTGAGTTTCGCTACGTGTGAGCAGCCTCGCTCTGTGTCGTCGTTTTCGCTGCGATCGGTGTCGGGTCAGGTGGTGCCGATGACGAGGGTGCTGCGGGCGGCCTCGACGACGTCGTTGGTGATGACGTCGAGCTCGTTGATCTTCAGGACGCGTTGGATCTGAGGGAGGAGGCGCTCAAGGAGCCGGAAGTTGCCGCGGGTGATGCGTTCGACGGCGGCGATGGCTTGCGCGTCGGTGAAGTCGTCGGGGTCGAGCGTCTTGCCGAGCTTGCGCCATTGACGTTCGAGGACGAAGAGCAGCTCGTCGTGGCCGAGCGGACGGTACTGGTGGGCGAAACCGAGGCGGCTGTAGAGCTGCGGGTAGTGGCTGAACTGCTTCTCGATGCCGGGCATGCCGATGAGGATCATCGCTATGCCGGTGCGGTCGTACTGGTCGCGGAGCCACTCGATCGCGTTGCCGGTGAGGCGTTCGGACTCGTCGATGATGATCAGCTCGAGCAGGGACGGGTTGGGGCCGTGTGCGTGGTCGAAGTGGCGACCCTGGAGCAGGAGGTGTTCCTCGATGCAGCGTTCGGTGCGGAGCATGTCGTGCCGGAGGTCGTCCTGCAGGGCGCGCATCGTGGCGGAGACCTCGGGCGTGTAGAAGACGGTGCGGGCTCGGTGGGCGGCGGCGTAGATCTTCGTGTCGTCTTCGCTGCGTGCGGCCCATCTGGCGATGAACGGGCCGATGCTGTCCCAGTGGGCGTAGCGGCGTGCGGAGAGGGTCTTGCCGACGCCAGCGGGGCCGAAGCAGACGCCGATGGTGTTCTGCTTCCGGACGGCGTCGGCGAACTCCGCGAACCGACGGTGTTCCTTCGTGATGATGAACTGGCTCGTCATGACCGGTCCTCCTCGTAGGTCATCAGTCGCGGTTGATCCGGTGCCGGTGCGGGTGCTGGTGGGGTGTGATCATCGGGTGTGGGGCGGACGATCGCGATGCGTTCGCGGATCTGCCCGCGCAGGGCTCTTCGTTGCGCGTTCCGGGCGGCCTGGATCTGCTTGAGACTGATGGTCTCGGTCTGATGCGCGGTACTGATCGCGGTGCACAGGAACGCGTCGCGGTGAAAGACACGGATCTCGGTGACGTCGCGGGGGTCGTACCGGACGCTGACGGTGCTGCCCACGAAGGGTGCGAGAGTGGTTGCGGTGTAGCGGAGCCCTTCGTATTTGTTACGTCTGCCGCGCTCGCGCGGCGAGCCGGAGTGCTTGCACGGAACGGAGGTGTTGTTCCGATCGGTGGCGGCCGTTGGCGGGAGACGGATGTGGTGCTGCGATGACCGGAAGGAGTCGGGGGTGCTCGTCCAGGGTGAAGTGTCGCATGACGCCGTCGAGGGCAACGGCCCCGTACGTGACGATCGCAGTGAGAGCGGGGAGGGCCGCGAGCAGTGTGGCGAGGGCATGCCGCCCCTCGTCGATGTCCTCGAGTCGCACGCGGTCGGGCAGTTCCCATGGGACAAGGTTCCAGCGGACGTACTCGCCGCGTGCGAGTCCGGACTCGATACGGGCTGCTCGGAACGCGGCCGCGGTCGGGCCCGGGTTGTCCTCGCTGCAGATCGCTGCGTGCGCTGCGGCGATGGTCTGGGGGCCAGGCGACTGCATCAGGACCAGGACACGGCTGAATCTGCCGCCGGATCGTGGGTCGAAGCTCGGGACGAACCGTCGGCTGCCGTCGGGCGCGGTCCGCCACGTCTCCGCGAGACCGTTCAGCGATCGAACGTCAGCGAGTTCCTCGGGGGTACTCATGCCGGCTGTGGCGGTGCCAGCAGGGTGCCACGGATGACGGATCCGTGAAAGGTGCGAAGGGCAACGGTGATCCATGCGGCGACGAGGCCGGCGTAGTAGATGCCGGCGAGGACGGCAACGACGGTCAGGCCTGAGTGCAGGGCGAGCCCGTTCAGGCCGGTGACGCAGGTCCCGACGGGGAACGTGAAGGACCACCAAGTCAGGCTGAACGGCAAGTGTTCGCGGGCAGTGCGGATGGTGATCGCGAGGGCGATGACGGTCCACAGCAGCGCGAAGCCGAGCATCGCGAACCCGTACACCAGCGCCACGACCAGCAGGGCATGCGCGGTACTCGCATCGACAACGGTGGGGGCGTTCGATGCGAGGAGGTTCACCGCGGTGATCGACTGTCCGACCGGCCCGAGGACGATCCACAGAGTCGGGACCATGCCGGCGGCCCCGACCTTGTGCTGCGCGAGACGGTTCCAGATCAGCGTGATCACGACCAGCGACGTGATGAGGCTGAGGCCGAAGAAGCCGTAGCAGGACCACAGCAGCGTCTCCCGCGCCTGCCCGGCGGGGGCGTACGGCAGCAGGAGCGCACCGGTGGAGGCGGACACCATCGGCGGGACGATCGGCATCAGCCAGCCGCCGAACGCGGAGTCGGGCTTGTTCTCGTGGCGGGTGAACGCCAGGTACGGCACGAGCACTGCCGTGAGCAGTCCTCCGATGGTGCCGATGGTCCACAGGACCCAGTCGATGGTGACGGCGGCGGGCAGGCCGACCCAGTCCTTGCCGAGCAGGAGTGTCCCGGCGCCGACGGTGAGGAACGCCATCGGTGGTGCGCCGTAGAAGTGCGAGATCACCGGGTTGAGCTGGTGCCCGGCTGCAGTGCTCCGGTAGCGGATCCAGTGCAGCACCGTCGCGGTCGTGAGGGCGACGAGGAGCACCGCGGCGATCGCCCACACGACCGTCGCCGCGAGGCGCAGCCCGGGGAACTGCAGCGGCAGTGACGCAGCTGCGACAGCGACGATCCCCGTGCCCATGATCGACGCGAACCAGTTCGGTGTGAGATTCGACACGATCAGGCCTGGCCGCTCCAGGTCACGGAACAACGCCGTCTGCGGCCGTTGGGGCAGCTGGCTACCGTTCGCGGGTGCAGGGTCCGTGCGGAGCGTTGTCATGGGCCAAGCCTGCGCGAATCCTGCCTCTGGCGGTACCCGGAACCTCTTGGCAGGGCACAATCAATGATTGTGGCACTACGGCGACTCACGGACCGAACCCTCGACCTCGACACACTCGACGTGCTCGCACGCGTCGCCGAGACCGGCTCCCTCTCCGCTGCCGCTGGAGCGCTCGGCGTCACGCAACAGGCAGTGTCTGCTCGGATCCGGGTCGCCGAGCGCATGGTCGGTCACTTGTTGGTGCACCGCTCGACCACGGGGTCGGTGATGACCGAGACCGGCAGGCTCGTCGTCGGGCTGGCCGGACCGGTCCTCGACGCGTCTCGCCACCTCGAAGCAGGAGTGGCTGCGCTGCGGACTCCCACGGGTTCGCTCGTCGTCGCAGCGTCACAGACGATCGCGGAGCTGCTGCTGCCGGGCTGGCTGCTCGAATTCCGCCGCCGCGAACCCGACGTGCGGGTGCGCCTGATCGCGGGCAACTCCGCCGCGGTGACGGACCTCGTGCAGTCGGGTGGCGCGAACCTCGGGTTCACGGAGACCCCGGTGACGGCGGCAGGTGTGTCCGCGCAGGTGATCGCGGACGATGAGCTCGCGGTCGTCGTTGCGCCGGAACATCCCTGGGCTCGGTCGACCGGGATCACTGCGGAGGTCCTGGCGGCGACGGCTCTGCTCCTGCGGGAAGAAGGTTCCGGAACTCGCGCGACCCTCGCCGCATGGCTCAGGGAGGCCGGTTTGAGCATGTCGGTTCCGGCCGCGGTGCTGGAGACCACGAGCATCATCCGGGCGAACGCGCAGGCTGGAATTGCACCGGCGGTGATGAGCCTTCGCACGGTCGCCGCCGACATCAACGACGGGTCGCTGGTGCGGGTCCCGCTCGCTGGGCCGCCACTTGCCCGGCCGTTGCGGGCGATCTGGTCGGGAGAGCCTCAGCCAGCTGGTTCTGCTTTCCTGCGCGTCGCCCACGAGGTGACCGGTCGGGGTCAGCGCAGCCCGTAGGGCAGCTCCGGATTGTTCTCCGCGATCTCGGTGAGCCGGTTGTACTTGGCGACGCGTTCTCCGCGGGCGGGTGCGCCGGACTTGATCTGTCCGGTTCCGGTGCCGACGACGAGGTCCGCGATGAACGTGTCGGTGGTCTCGCCGGACCGGTGCGACACCATGCTCCGCATCCCGAGCGAGCGTGCGACGCCGATCGCGTCGAGGGTCTGGGAGACGGTGCCGATCTGGTTCGGCTTGATGAGCGCCGCGTTCGAGAGCCCGTCCTTCCCACCGTCGCGGATGCGCTGCGGATCGGTGACGTAGAGATCATCGCCGACGATCTGGAGCATGTCGCCGAGCGCGAACGACATCGCCTTCCAGCCGCCGTGGTCATCTTCGGAGAAGCCGTCTTCGATGCTCCGGATCGGATACCGGCTGATGAGGTCGCGGTAGTAGTCGACCATGCCTGCGCGGTCGAGCCGGCGGTCCACGACCCGGTAGCTACCGTCACCGAGCGCGAACTCGTTCGCCGCCGGGTCGAGTGCGATCGCGACGGTGTCCACGCCGGGCTCGTAACCGGCGGCACTGATCGCGGCGACGAGGAGGTCGAGGGCCTCCTCGGGCGCGGCGATCGACGGGGCGAAGCCGCCTTCGTCCCCGAGACCGAGACTGCCGAACCGTTCCCGGACCAGTGCCGCCAGCGCGTGGTAGACGTCCGATCCGATCCGAACCGCGTCGGTCATGGTCTCGGCGTTCACCGGGGCGATCATGAACTCCTGGAAGTCGAGCGCGTTCGCTGCGTGCGCTCCGCCGTTGAGCACGTTGAAGTGCGGGACGGGCAGGCGGGGCGTGCTGCCGGTGACGTCTGCGATCCAACGCCAGAGCGGCAGCTCCGCTGCGGCGGCGAGAGCGCGTGCCATCGCGATCGAGGTCGCGACGACACTGTTCGCGCCGAGCCGGCGGTGGTTCGGGGTGCCGTCGAGGGCAGCGAGGGCGGCGTCGGCCTGCCCGATCGAGGTCCACGACTGGCCGGTGATCATCGGTGCGACGTCCGTCGTGATGAGGTGCAGTGCCTGGCTCACGTCGCGGCCGCCGTAGCTGCTGCCGCCGTCGCGAAGCTCGACAGCCTCATGCGCGCCAGTGGATGCGCCTGCGGGGGCGTCACCGGTGACGACGGTGCCGTCCTCGAGCTCGAGACGCACCTGGATCGTCGGGTAGCCGCGGGAGTCGAGGATCCGGGAGCCGTGCAGGCTGCTGATGGTGACGGGGCGGCTGGTGTGGGTCACGTACTCGCCCTGATGGTGGGTGGTGTGGTGGACGTTGCTGATGTAGTCGTTCACGGCGGTTGTCGCCTTTCGGGTTGGTCGTGCGGGTGTGGGCCGCGGGGAGGCGGAGGGACGACCTCCTGGCGATCACTGGGCGCCAGTTGCCTCCCCACGGCGGTTCAGGGCGCGCACTGGATGGTGTCGGGTGCGCGGGTGCCGGTCAGGGGTGCGGGGTGAACCGTTCCTGTGCGGCGCGGATGATGGCTTCGGCGTCGACACGGTTCGCCCACCCGTTGGTGGTGACGTGCTTGCCGTGCTCGATCTCCTTGTAGTGGGCGAAGAAGTGCTCGATCTCCGCCAGGACCGGCTCGGCGACGTCGGAGATGTCCTGGACGTGGTCGAAGCGGACGTCTCCGGCGGGGACGGTGAGGATCTTGTCATCGCCGCCGTTCTCGTCGACCATGCGGAGCATCCCGACCGGGCGGACGTCGATGACGACGCCGGGGAACGTGGGCCGGGGCAGCAGCACGAGCGCGTCGAGGGGGTCGCCGTCATCGCCGAGAGTGTCGTCGATCGAGCCGTAGTCCTGCGGGAACACCATGCTGGTGAACACCGCCCGGTCCAGGCGGATCCGTCCGGTGGCGTGGTCGACCTCGTACTTGTTGCCGCTGCCGCGGGGGATCTCGATCGTGATGTCGAAGTGCATGAGCTGTTCGTCTCCCAGTCGGATGGTCAAGTGAGGGTGCCGAGGGTGACGCCCCCGGCGGCTGCGGCGACGGAGACGACGAGCATCCCGAGCCCGTTCACGGCAGCCGCGGTGGTGCGGCCAGTGCGTGCGAGGCGGACGGTCTCGAAGCTGGCGGTGCTGAACGTGGTGTAGCCACCCATGAGCCCTGTTCCGAGCACCGCGACGGGGGTGGCGCCGAGGTGACCGGCGGCGCCGGTGATCAAGCCCAGCAGGAACGAGCCGGTGATGTTGATCGTCAGCGTCCCGACCGGGAGCCGGAACTGCCGACCCCGGTTGATCGCACCATCCACGAAGAACCGTGCGGCCGCGCCGACACCGCCAGCGACCGCGACGCTGAGGAAGGCCAGGGCGCTCATGATGTGGCCCCGTTCGGTCGGACCAAACCCGCGATCGCGAGGCCGCTACCGGTGGCGATCGCGCCGGCGAGGACCGTCAGGAGCGCGTACCCGGTGCCGGCCAACCCGCGGCCAGCGAGGAACAACACCGCGGTGCTGGTCGCGAGGGTGCTGTAGGTGGTGAACCCGCCGAGGACACCGGTTCCCAGAAGCAGGCGCAGTGTCCGGCGGCGACCCTCGTCAGGTCCGCGATGCGCGAGGTGTTCCAGCAGCACACCCAGTAGGAGCGCGCCGGCGATGTTGATCCAGAAGATCGCCCAGGACACCTCCTGCTGAGCGGGGAACGCGGTGCTGAGTCCGTCGCGTGCGGCGGTACCGATGGCGCCGCCGAGTGCGACGACACCGAGGTACCGCCACCGCAGATGCACTGGCCGGTCGATACGTTCCGGGTCGTTGGCGTCGATGTCTGGGTCGGGCGGGAGCTGCCCATCGGGCAGGTGCGTGTCCGTTCGGGAGGTCATGTTCCACCTTCCGCAGCGACCGCTGCCGCTGCTGCTCGTGCTGCCGGATGCAGGTACTCCCCACCCCGCGGACAGAACCCACCGTCGCCGTCGAACCGGTAGATCAGGGGTTCGCCCGTGGGGAGGTTCAGGTCCGCGAGCTCACCGTCAGTTAGGCCGTCCATGCAGGCACACAGTGCCCGCAGTGAGTTGCCGTGCGCGACGACGAGCACTGTCTGCCCGTCGCGGAGTGCCGGGGTGATGCTGTGCGACAGGACGGGTTGGACCCGGCGGATGACGTCGGAGAGTGTTTCGGTTCGACGAAGTGCCGCCCACGGCAGTCCACGAAGCGCCGGCGTCCGCCGGAGCGCCAGCCACGCGCGGATCGACATGCGTGGTGGCCGTCCCGTGCGGGTCCGACGAACAGCGAAGAACTGCTCCGCCCCCAACGCCGCTTGCGCATTCTGCTTGGACATGCCGGTGAGGGCGCCGTAGTTCCGCTCGTTCAACCGCCACGTCGACTCGATCGGCGCATCACGTCCGAGGACGTCGGTGACGAGCTCCGCCGTGTGGAGCGCCCGCTCGAGCGTCGACGTGAGCACGAGGTCCGGTCGGATGCCGGCATGCAGAAGTAGCAACCCAGCCCGATTCGCTTCGGCGCTGCCCTGTTCGGTCAGCGCGACGTCTCGCAAGCCGGTGAAGGTACCGGCAGCGTTCGCAGTGCTCTGTCCGTGGCGGAGCAGAACAAGCTGGCCGGTCACGGGGTGTCCCACGGCAGTGGGGCATCGAACCCGACCGGATCAACGGGCACTACGAGCACTGAACGGTGCTGCTGATGGGTCAGCCGTACCGCGACCGACCCCGTGAAGAACTCCGCGATTCGACCCGCTCCCGTCCTGGCCCCGACGACCAGCATCGCCGCGTCGCGGTCTTCGGCCACTTGCGACAGTGCCCGGCTCGGATCCCCGACACCCGGGACGAACGTGACGTCGACGCCGTAGGTCGTTGCGGCAGCACGTACTGCCGCCTTGTCACTGTCCGACAAGCCCTGCGGTGTCGTGTCAGCGGTGTCAGGGTCGATCGGTTCCACCATCACCGACCCGTCCGAGCGCGTACCGGCATCGAAGAGCGATGCATCCACGCTGACGCACACCAGCGTCGTACCGAAGCGCCGCGCGATAGACGACGCAACCTCGATGACCCCCGGAGCGAGGCCGGGCAGGACGCCGACGACGACCGGTCCGGAACCGATTGGTGCTGTCATGACACTCCCTACCTCAGGCGCGCAGAAGCGCGACCAGCTGAGATAGGGACTGTTGTCGACAACTGTCGAGGTTGGGTCCGGCAAGCCCCACTACCGGGTCCGAAGACACCACCATTATGCACCCGAACCCCAAGTCACGCGGGCCGTCTCGCGCACCCGCGACGTCCCGACACCGAAGGAAGCGATTCCGACGACACGGAGCGAAGCTGCCCACAGCTACGAGACAGGCGGTTCTGAACGGCAGCTCACCGTGCGGATCGCCGGTTTTAGCGGAATCGGAGGTTTGTGGCACGTCCGATAGACAGAGTTCTCCTGGCCGAATGAGGGACGGCTTTTTGAACCGGCGGTTACTTCTGCCCGCGGCGTGCTCGACGCAGTTCTGCGACGATGCGAGCACGCTCGGGATCCTTGGCCAGCGTGCGGTCGTCGATGACATCGATGACGTGCTGGATCAGTACGACGACCTGCTTGGGCAAGACGACACTGAGCACGCCACCAACGACGGCGATGACGCCAGTCAGGGCAGCGGTACCACCGGAGGCCATCAGCATGTCCACCGTGTCGGTGATGGGCATGATGCCTCCTTCGGGATTGGCCAGATGCGGCCAGAACCCACCCGTCGTCGGGTGGGGGCATGAGAGCGCCGACGCGCAATGAGGGGCGCGGCGGCGGATGGCAGGGGCGCCGATCGCTTCCTGCAGATGCCCGGTTCAGATCAGGGCGTGAAAAAGGCCGGTCCTGAGAGGGCCGGCCGGAGACAGAATCGTGGTGTCTTGAGTGTCAGCGTACAGAACGGATGCGACACCCGCGAGATTCCGGGCAGACGCGTGCCGAGCAGTCTCACAGTAGTGGAGCAGCCAGGCATGAAAAAAGCCGATCCAGAGGACCGGCTGTAGGCGCGCACTATGGACGCAGGACGATTCTGACACAGCTGGCGGACATTCGGCAAGAAGCAAGGTTGGCGCTCTTCACGCGTCGCCAGCTCGCCGCCGTTGGTCGGAGGTTCTTCAGTGGTGGCCGTGAACGACCGCGTGCCCGAGCCCGCGGCTGATCATCCACCTGTTGACGGGGGTCGTCACGATGAAGGCGATGACGAGGGAGAACGCGAGCGAGCCCCAGAACAGCCAGTCGCTTAGCTGCGCGTCCATGGCGCCGGGGACAGCGACGATGACGGTGTTGTCGATGATCTCCATCACGGCGATCGACACAGTGTCGGCGGCGAGAGCGACCTTGAACGCGGCGGAGAACGTCAGTCCTGATCGGATGACGCCGCGCATCGTGAGTGCGTAGCCGAAGATGAACGCGAGCACGATCGACAGGATGATCGTCCCGGTGTTGTGCAAGCCGGTGGCGGTGCCAATGACCATGCCAAGCACCTCACCGATCGCGCAGCCGCTGAGGCAGTGCAGCGTCGCTTGCGCGGCCATCGACCAGGTTGTCGTCCCGTGGCTGCCGCTGTGCTCGGCCATGTTGTGGTGCTCGTGCGCGTTCATGGTGCTCCTCACCGGTTGTTGTCAACGTTTCGTTCTGGTACCCCCGGGGGGTACCCTAGACGCCTAACGCTGATCGCTCTGATGTGTTCCCAAGCCGATCCGTGTCGCCGTGAGTCCGTTCCGCTGGTTGCTTCCGCTCGGTCCGCTGTCGCACCATGAGTCCCGCACCCTGGCCAGCCAGATCACCGAAAGCCGCATGCTCCTCACCACCAACGCTCCGCGTCGCCGCCTGCTGCTGCAGGTCACGGCGACGTTGGCGTTGCTGCTGCTGGTCGGCTTCACGGTGCTGATGCACAGCATGCTCGGCCACACCACCGGCTCCGAGCACGCGATGACCGCAGCGTCAAGCGCCATGAGTGCCGAGCGTCCCCACGGCGCGCCCACCGGCCACGCTGAGCACGCCGCCGCACCCGCCAGCGCCGTCATGACGGTCCTCAGCGATGCCGGCTGTGACGGAGGGCTGTGCGCACTGATGTGTTCGCTGATGGGGATGGCGTGCGCGCTGACGATCGCCCTATTCGCGTGGGTGCTGCTGCGCGCCCGAAGCGGCGGAGTCCTCTACGTCCTGGCGCGGCTACTCGCGCTCGTTGACCGGGTGGCGCGTCGTGTCGCCCCACCGAAACCGCCGTCACTGACGGCGCTGCAGATCATTCGCATCTGATTCGTTCCCGCGGGATCCACCCACCTCGGGAGGTTCCCGCATGCCCGGAAACCCCGGGTAGGCACACGCCTGCCTGGATCACCTGACGCATCCACGGGAACGGATCACCTCATGCACACCACCACGCGTACCCTCGCCGCCGCCGCGGCACTCACCATCGGTCTCACCCTCGCCGGCTGCTCCACCAACAGCACCGGATCTTCCGACAGCTCCTCGTCCTCGTCGTCAACGTCGGCGGCGTCGGCACACAACGACCAGGACGTGATGTTCACGCAGGGGATGCTGCCGCATCACCAGCAGGCGATCGAGATGAGCGACATGCTCCTCGACAAGGGCTCCGACGTTGACGCCGATGTCGTCACCCTCGCCAACCAGATCAAGGCCGAGCAGGCACCGGAAATCAAGATGATGACCGGTTGGCTGAAAACCTGGGGTGAACCCACCGCGACCTCGAGCATGTCTGGGATGGATCACTCCTCGATGTCGAGCGGGATGATGTCCGACTCCGACATGGACGCCCTCGACAAGGCCTCCGCCGCGGACGCCGGGAAGCTCTACCTCGAGCAGATGGTCGAACACCACACCAGCGCCGTCGACATGGCCAAGACCGAAGTTGACAAGGGCAAGAACACCGACGCGATCGCCCTGGCGAAGTCGATCGTGTCGAGCCAGACCGAGCAGATCAGCCAGATGAAGGACATGCTCGCGTCGATGTGACCCCGGCGTGGGCCGCGGTGATGCCCCCCCTCACTGCCGCGGCCCGCGACTGGCCCCGCCCCTACCAATGGGACAGTACGCACTGTATGGTCATCACATGCTGACCAGTGCTTCCCGCGTTGACGTCATGAACCGGCTCGGTCGGGCGATGGCGGACCGGACCCGATCCCGCATCCTGCTCGAACTCCTGGATGGGCCGGGGTACCCGGGAAGGCTTGCGGAGACGCTGGGCCTCACGCGGTCGAACGTGTCGAATCATCTGACGTGTCTGCGTGGGTGCGGCATCGTCGTCGCAGTACCGGAGGGACGGTCAACCCGGTACGAGATCGCTGACCCGAACATTGGGGCGGCCTTGCACGCCCTGCTCGACGTCGTTCTCGCCGTCGATGACGGTGTCGACTGCGTTGATGACGACTGCGTGGTCGAGATGAGCTGCGAGGTCTCCGCATGACCGCCACGACCGCCGTCGGGACGCTGCAACCGGATCGGAAGCGCATCCTGCAGCGGCGCATCCGGTGGCTCGTCGCCGCGACGATCACCTACAACGTCATCGAAGCGATCATCGCGATCGCCGCCGGCACGGTGTCGTCGTCGACGGCGCTCATTGGGTTCGGTCTGGACTCGATCGTCGAGGTCCTCTCCGCCGCAGCCGTCGCGTGGCAGTTCGCCGGCCCGGACCCGGAGGCGCGGGAACGGGTTGCGTTGAAGGTGATCGCGGTGTCCTTCTTCGGTCTCGCGCTCTACGTCACCATCGACGCCATCCTGAGCCTGACCGGTCTCCGCTCCCCGGAGCACTCTACGGTCGGCATCATCCTGACAGCAGTCTCGCTGCTGGTGATGCCCGGGCTGAGCCTGTTCGAGCGCCGCACCGGCAAGGAACTCGGATCCGCGTCCGCCGTCGCAGACTCGAAGCAGACCCTGATCTGCTCCTACCTCTCCGCCGCGGTCCTGATCGGCCTGCTGCTGAACACCCTGTTCGGATGGGCCTGGGCAGACGCTGTCGCCGGTCTCGTGATCGTCGTCTTCGCGGTCCGGGAAGGCCTGGAAGCGTGGCGCGGGGAAGCGTGCGCCGTTCCCGCCTCGGTCCTCACCGGGGAACGCGAACACCACGACGACCACGACCACTGCTGCTGACACCGCCTGCGACCAACGGAGAACCGGATGACGCACGACCACGCTCACGGCAGCACCATCAACCGGAAACGGCTCGCGATCGCGTTCGCGATCACCAGCACCGTCCTCGTCGCCGAAGTCATCGGAGCGATCTGGACGGGGTCCCTGGCGCTCCTGGTCGACGCGGGCCACATGCTCACCGACGCCGGCGGGCTCGGTGTCGCACTGCTCGCGACGACCCTCGCGATGCGGCCCGCCACCTCCCGCCGCACCTGGGGGTATGCACGAGCGGAGGTCCTTGCCGCGACCGCGCAGGCCGCGGTTCTGCTCGCAGTGGGGCTTTTCGTCCTCGTCGAAGGCATCCAACGCCTGGTCACACCGCCGGAGATCCCGTCCGCGGGACTGCTGATCTTCGGCGTGATCGGGCTTGCCGGGAACCTCGTATCGATCCTCGTCCTCGCCTCCGGGCGGGGCGCGAACCTGAACCTGCGGGCCGCGTTCCTCGAGGTCGTCAACGACGCTCTCGGCTCGGTCGGGGTCATCATCGCCGCGATCGTCATTGCCATCACCGGCTGGGGCGGCGCAGACGCGATCGCCGCGATCCTCATCGGCGTGCTGATCCTGCCGCGCGCGTTCGTGCTGCTGAGGGACGCGGTCAACGTGCTGCTGGAAACCACACCTGCCGGTCTTGATCTCGACGACGTCCGCGCCCACCTTGAAGCGCTCGAGCACGTTGAGGCGGTGCATGATCTGCACGCCTCTCAGATCGCGTCTGGGCTGCCCATCCTCACCGCGCATGTCACCATCACCCGTGACTGCTTCCGCGACGGTCACGCACCGGAGATCCTCGACCAGCTGCAGGCGTGTGTCGCGGAGCACTTCGACGTCAGCGTCGAGCACTCCACGTTCCAACTCGAGCCCGCTACCCACCGGGAACACGAACACACCCCGCACGCCTGAACTGTGCGGCTTGACAGCATCAGTGACAATGGATGCGGCCGTATTGGTATGGCCACCACTCCCATGACGACACTTCGCCACCTCCCGCTCCGGCTGCTCCGCGCAGTCACCGCGGTCATCGCTGCCGTCCTGCTGCTACTCGGCGCCGTCACCCTGCAGAACAACGCAGCCCACACCGACACCGCCGTCACGACCCTCACCGCAGCACCGGCCAGCACCGCGAACGTCGGGCACGTGGAACCGCCGACGGTGCACATCGATGCCCACGACGGTGTCGGCGGGATCTTCTGCGCCCTACTTGGGCTCGTCGCGCTCGTCATCACGACGGCGATCACCCTCGCCCTCGCAAGCCGCATCGGGCAGCGCCAGAGGCCGTTGTTCACCCTGTCCCGGGTCCTCGCCCGTGTGCGACCGCCGCGGACGTTTGAGCGGTGGTCTGCGGTATCGCTGACCGGGCTCGCCATCGCCCGCATCTGATCAGCCTTCCGGGCGACCCCGATCATCGGGGCCGTCAGCCGTGCCCTGCCCGCACTCGCCCCGGAATCGCTTGATCGGAACCGTGACCACCACCATCCCCACCCCTTCCCTGCCCACTCACCTCACTCGCCGCGCCGCCCTCGACGCCGAACGCGCCGCAGCCCGCGGCCTACGTCGACCCGTGCGCAGCAACTCACTGAACCGCGCAGACCGAACCCGTCGCCGACGGGCGGCGCCTTCCGTGGACGCATCGACCGGCGCTGCCGCTGTGATGGTGCTCTTCGCATCCGCGGCGCTCCCGGCGCACACCGCTGCAGCAGCCACGCCGGAGGCTGTGGTCGCACCGGCCCTGAACGGCCAGAGCCTCACCGTCGCAGCATCGGCGCTCGACCCGACCCTGCAGCGAGACGGCTTCACGGTCACCACCCGCGCCGCGGCGGCGGTGGCGCAGCAAAGCTCGGCGCCGGCTCCGGGGGCGTCGAAGCCAGGGGCGGTGCAGTGGCCGTTCCCCGGTGGCGCGCCGTTGAGCTCGGGCTTCGGCTACCGGCTGGCGCCGTGCGCCACCTGCTCAACGAACCACCAGGGGCTCGACCTCGTGCCCGGCGCCGGCACTCCAATTCAGGTCGTCGCCGATGGCGTCGTCCGGATCGCCGGCCGGCACTCGGAGTTCGGCCAGTACGCCGTTATCGACCACCGCGTCAACGGCCGGCTCGTGTCGACCCTGTACGCACACATGGTGATCGGTTCCTCACCGCTGTCCGCCGGTCAGCTCGTCACCGCCGGGGATCTGGTGGGCCTGGTCGGTTCCTCCGGCCGCAGCACGGGCGCCCACCTGCACTTCGAGGTCCGCGCCAACGGCACCACCCCAATCGACCCCGCTGCCTGGCTGCGCGCCAACGCCGCCAGGATGTCCTGACGAAAGGCTTTCCCGTGCGTCTGCGCGCTCTCGCCCTCACCATCTTCCCGATCGCTCTTGCCACGGCGCTGCTCGTACCGGCCGCCCCGGCTGCTGCGCACGACGCGCTCGCCTCGGCGACACCGGCCGTGAACGGCACCGTTTCCGGCGACCTCGACCAGGTCACCCTGACGTTCTCCGAAGCCCCACTCGCCGGTCTGGAATCGGGCCTGATCATTCAAGTCACTGGACCCGATGGTGCCGAAACCTCCACCGGCACGGTCCGTGTGGATGGCAGCACCCTGACGAAACCCGTCGACCTCACCAAACCCGGCACGTACAACCTCGGCTGGCGCAGCGTCTCCGTCGACGGTCACCCCATCTCCGGCACCTACCAGTTCACTTCCACCGGAGCACCCACCGCCCCAGCCAGCACCCCCACCGGCACGCCGACGGCATCAGCTGCCCCGGAGCCGGCATCCGCCACGGAACCGTCCGCCACGCCTACGGCCGCTGCAGACAGTGCGCGAGACACCGGGCCCGCGGTGTGGGTACTCGCCGGCCTGACCGCGGTGCTGTTCCTCGCGATCATCGCCGTGCTGCTCATCACCCGACGCCGACCGAAGAGCACCGAATGATTCGCCGCAGCATAATTGCCGCGGTGACCGCGGCCGCCATCGTGGGCGCTGTTCTTCCCGCATCCACTGCCGCCGCCGCGCCGGCACCGACCTGGGCTGACGTGCTCGCAGCCCGCGGCGACGAAGCAGCCGCGACAGCCAAAGCCGCCGAACTGACCGCACTCATCGCCACGCTCGAGGGTGAGACCGCTACAGCGGCTGCAGCGGCCAAAGCGCGCGGCAAGGAGCTGCAGGAAGCCCAAGACGCTGCCGATGAGGCTGCCGGCCGCTACGACAAGCTCACCGAGCAGGCCGCCCGCGCCCGCGAAGACGCCGCCGGCGCAGAAGAGCAGATCGCGTCCTGGTCGGGCTACCTGTCCCGTTCCGCCGGACGTGACCTGTCCGTCAGTGTCGGGACCGACACTGGAAACCTCCTCGAACGGCTCGGCACCGCGGCGAAAGTCACCGACACGATGAACGCCGCCCTCGAGGACGCTGCCACCCGTGCCGGCACTGCGACCGCGCTCGGACGGCAAGCCGCCGCCGCACGAACGGCCCGCGACCGGCTCCGCAACGACGCTGCAGCTACCTTCCAAGCGGCGACCACCGCTGCGGAACAGGCGGCGGCCGCGGAAGCGACGCAGCGCACCCGGAAGCGCGAGCTCAGTGACCAGCTCGCTGTCCTCCGTAACCGGACCCTCAGCACCGAGGCGGCGTACACGGAAGCGGAACGCCGACGCGCCGAGGCGGCCCGTGCCGCCGCAGCGGCCGCCGCTGCTCGTGCTGCGCAAGCACGCCCGCAGCCGGTGACCAATCCCGGTGCTGTATCGGCGGCCGGATGGACGATGCCGATCACCTCGTACGGGTCGTACCAGTCGTACGGGAACCGCCTGCACCCCGTGCTCGGCTACTACCGCATGCACGCCGGCGACGACTTCGGCACCCCCTGCGGCACCGGCCTCTACGCCGCATCCGCCGGCACCGTCACCTACGCCGGCCCGTACGGCGGCTACGGGAATCTCATCACCATCGACCACGGCAACGGTGTCACCAGCAACTACGCCCACATGTTCCCCGACGGTGTCCTCGCCCGCGCTGGCCAACGCGTCAGCGCCGGACAGAACATCGCCGCCGTCGGCAACGCCGGCCTGTCCACCGGCTGCCACCTCCACTTCGAGATCCGCCAAAACGGTGCCGCCATCTCGCCCATGCCGTTCCTCAACGCCCGCGGCGTCTGACCCCTAGGAGCCCACATGACCCGCAGTGCCCGTATCGGGATCACCTCCGGCATCATCGCCGGCGTCATCGTCCTCATCGTCGTGATCGCCGTCATCATCCGCCTCAGCACCCCCAGCACCGCCACCCCAAGCGCCGCCGACATGACCGCGTCCCCGGCCGCTCCGCTCGTCCGCGACGACACGCACATCCTGGGAACGCCCGGCACCAGCGGCGTCACCGTTGTCGAGTTCCTCGACTTCGAATGCGAAGCGTGCGGTGCGTTCTACCCCTACGTCGAACAGCTTCGGAAGGACTACGCCGGCGACGTGACCTTCGCGTTCCGCTACTTCCCCCTCCCCGGCCACGGCAACGCCCGAAACGCCGCCAACGCGGTCGAAGCCGCCGCCCGGCAAGACCAGCTCGAACCCATGTACCAGCGCATGTTCACCACACAAGCGGAATGGGGCGAACGCGGAACGGACTCCCAAGCCAAACGATTCCGCGGTTACGCAAAGAGCTTCGGCCTCGACATGAGCCAGTACGACCGTGATGTCGCCAGCAAGAGCGTCCGGGACCGCATTCAGCAAGACGTCACCGACGGCGCTGCCCTCGGGGTGCAGAGCACCCCCTCGTTCTTCGTCGACGGTGAACTCGTGCAACTGAGCACCTACGACGACCTCGAGCAAGCCATCACCACAGCGCTCGAGCGGCAGGATGGCTGATGGCGCCCCGACCCGGACAGACACAGCCCCACCCGAGCCGCCTCCGAGGCACGCTGATCAGCGCAGCAGCTCTGCTCGTCGCGGTGGCCGTCGCGGGCTGTTCGGACAGCAGCAATGACGACCTTTCCGGGCAGTACAAGTCCGGCACAACCCAGAACTACGTCTCCGGCGACGGCGCTGTCACCCAAGTACCGCCTGCGGGCAGAACCGACCCCATCAGCTTCGACGTGACCGCCAGCGACGGCAGCCGCTTCAGCTCTGACGGCCTCGTCGGCACCGTCGTCGTCATCAACTTCTGGTACGCCAGCTGCCCGCCCTGCCGAGCGGAAGCGAAGCACCTCAACGCCGTCAACGACCGCTTCCAGGATCAAGACGTCCAGTTCATCGGTGTCAACGTGCGCGATCAGCAGTCCACCGCCGAGGCATTCGAGCGTCGCTTCAACGTCCGCTACCCGTCGGTCATCGACGCGAATGAGGGGCGCATGCAACTGGCTCTATCGGGCCAAGTCGCACCAAATGCGGTCCCGACGACGATCGTGCTCGACACGAAGGGTCGCGTCGCAGCGCGCGTGCTCGGGGCTATCGACGGCCCCGGCACGCTCTCCGCGCTCGTCACCGACGAACTCGGTACCTAAGCACCCGCCGTCCGCCACCGTAGGACGCGGCGGCATTGCTGCGGGTCAGCGCGACGGCGCAGTGATCAAACCGGCGAGAGTGTCGAGCGCGCCGGGCACGAGGGAGAAGTACGCCCACGTGCCGCGCTTCTCGCGGTGCAGGATTCCCGCGTCGACGAGGACCTTGAGGTGGTGTGACACGGTCGGCTGTGACAGGCCGAGCGGTTCCTGCAGGTCACACACGCAGGCTTCGGCGCCGTCGTGCGCGGCGACCATCGAGATGAGTCGGAGCCGCGCCGGGTCCGCGATCGCCTTGAGCGACTTCGCGAGGACCTCGGCGGATGCCTGGTCCATCGCCTCGGTCGTGACGGGCGAGCAGCACGCGGTGACGTCCTGAATGGGAAGCAGCTCGATCGTCATGACCTCATCCTCCCATGGACTTCGACACGCGTCTATATTTACGCACATCGATATCGACGTGCTTCGATGTAGCTGCCGGCTCTCGGCTCCCGCTCGATCCGTGAAGGACCAGCCTGATGACTCACCTCCTCGCCGTCGGCGGCAGCGACGCCGGCATCGCCGCAGCGCTCCGCGCCCGTGAACTCGACCCGACCACCGATGTGACGGTGGTGCTCGCGGACGAGTTCCCGAACTTCTCCATCTGCGGCATCCCGTACTGGGTGTCCGGCGACGTCGCCACGGAAGCGTCCCTCGCGCACCGCACCCGCGCGGACCTCGAAGCCGCCGGCATGACCGTCCGCTCCTCCACCTGGGCCTCCGCCGTCGACGTCCACCGCCGCCGCCTCACCGTCACGGGCCCCGCCGGGGAAGAGGAGATCTCCTACGACGAGCTGCTGATCGGGACCGGCGCTGAGCCGGTGCGCCCGGCGGGGGTGCCGTTCGGTGAGCCGGGCATCCACCTGCTGCACTCCATGACCGACGCCGAGCAGGTCGTCGCCGCCCTCGAGCTGCTGCCGGCAGGGAGCCGGGTCGCGGTCGTCGGCGCCGGGTACATCGGCCTGGAGATGACCGAAGGGCTCGTCGCACGCGGCTTCGACACAACGCTGGTCCAGCGCGGACCGGAAGTGCTCTCCACCCTCGACCCAGAACTCGGCTCCCTCGTCACCGCCGAGGTCCGCCACCACGGCGCGACGGTCCTCACCGGTGCCACCGTCACGGGCATCACCCCGGGCGGCAACGGGCAGTGGCGTGTCGCCACCAGCTCCACCTCCGGTGACGCGGAGGGCACGTTCGCGCTCGTCGTGGTCTGTGTCGGCGTCCGTCCCGTCACGGACCTCGCGGTCGCCGCGGGCGCGCATCTGGGGCAGGGCGGAGCGATTGTCGTCGACGCGTCCATGCGCACCGGGGTGCCGCACGTGTGGGCTGCCGGCGACTGCGTCGTAACCCACCACCGGCTCCTCGGCACGAAGTGGTTGCCGCTCGGGACGACCTCGCACAAGCAGGGTCGTGTCGCCGGGGAGAACATGCTCGGCGGTTCGAGGACGTTCGCCGGTTCGGTGGGGACGCAGGTGGTGAAGGTCTTCGACCTCGTTGCCGCCCGCACCGGCCTCCGCCAGCACGAGACCGCACCGCTGGAGGTGTCCGCATTGACGCGGGTCACGGTGGCGGATGACCACAAGCGGTACTACCCGGGCGCCGTCCCGCTGACGATCAGCGTCACCGGCGACCAGGCCACCGGTCGGCTGCTCGGTGCGCAGATCGTCGGGCAGCGCACCGCGGAGATCAGCAAGCGCATCGACACATTCGCCACCGCCCTCCACGCGGAACTCACCATCGACGACGTCATCGACCTCGACCTCAGCTACACGCCGCCGCTCGGGTCCCCGTGGGACGCCGTACAGATCGCCGCGCAGGGCTGGGAACGCGCCGCCGCCGCAACGAACCACGCTGCAGCGAACCAGGCCGGGGTGCCTGCCTGATGGTGATGGCTGTAGTCGCTGCGGCGATCTTCGTCGCGACACTCGTGGTGGTGATCTGGCAGCCCAAGGGCTTCCCGATCGGCTACACCGCGCTCATCGGCGCCGTCATCGCCCTCGCCACCACCGTCGTCGGACTCTCCGACATCCCGACCGTGGTCGGGATCGTGTGGAACGCGACGCTGACGTTCGTCGCGGTGGTGTTGATCTCGTTGATCCTCGACGAGGCCGGGTTCTTCGAGTGGGCTGCGCTCCACGTTGCCCGCTGGGGCCGCGGCAACGGACGGCTGCTGTTCGTCCTCATCGTTGGCCTCGGCGCCGTCATCGCCGCGGTGTTCGCCAACGACGGAGCCGCGTTGATCCTCACCCCGATCGTCGTCGGGATGCTCCGCGCGTTGAAGATGCCGCAGAAGGCGGCGCTCGGGTTCATCCTCGCCACCGGGTTCATCGCCGACACCGGCAGCCTGCCGCTGGTGGTGTCGAACCTGGTCAACATCGTCTCCGCCGACTACTTCCACCTCGGCTTCGCCGAGTACGCCGCCGTCATGATCCCCGTCGGCATCGTCTCCGTCCTGGCCTCCCTCGGGATGCTGCTGCTTTACTTCGGCAAGAGCATCCCGAAGCGGTACAACGTCCTCGCCCTCACCAGCCCCACCGCCGCGATCACGGACAGGGCGACGTTCCGCGCCGGTTGGGTCGTCCTCGCCCTGCTGCTCGTCGGCTACTTCGCCGCCGACCCACTCGGTGTGCCGCTCGCGGCCGTCGCTGGTGTCGGGGCGGTCGTGATCGTGCTCGTTGCCGCCCGGCAGCCCGCGTTCCTCTTCGCCCGCGCCCAGGCCGCACCGGTCCTGGTCACCACCGGCGGCACCGCCACCGTCCGTGCCGCCGGTGGCGGTGCGGGTGCGCCGTCGGGGCGGGTGATTCCGGTATGGAAGACGATCCGGGAGGCGCCGTGGCAGATCGTGCTGTTCTCGATCGGCATGTACCTCGTCGTCTACGGCCTTCAGAACCAGGGCCTGACCGACCACCTCGCGACGCTGTTCGACGTGTTCGGCGACCACGGGGTGCTCGTCACGGCGCTCGGCGTCGGGTTCACCATCGCGATCCTCGCGTCCCTGATGAACAACATGCCCACCGTCCTCATCGCTGCCCTCGCCATCGGCGGTGCCGGCGCGACCGGGCTCACGCACGAGGTGATGGTCTACGCCAACGTCATCGGCTCCGACCTCGGCCCGAAGATCACCCCCATCGGCTCCCTCGCGACCCTGCTGTGGTTGCACGTGCTGGAGAAGAAGGGCATCCACATCGGGTGGGGGCAGTACTTCCGCACCGGCATCGTCCTCACCGTCCCCGTCCTCGCCGTCACCCTCGCCGCCCTCGCCGGCTGGCTCACCCTCATCCACTGAACCCGGAAAGACACACACCCATGAGTGACAAGCCCACGATCCTGTTCGTCTGCGTCCACAACGCCGGACGCTCCCAGATGGCCGCCGGCTACGCCCAGGCCCTCGGTGGCGACCGCGTCGAAGTCCTCTCCGCCGGCAGTGAGCCGAAGGACCAGATCAACCCGATCGCGATCCAGGCGATGGCCGAAGACGGCATCGACATCGCCGGCAACCAGCCGAAGATCCTCACCACCGACGCCGTCCGCGACTCCGACGCCGTCATCACGATGGGCTGCGGCGACGCGTGCCCGATCTTCCCCGGCAAGCGGTACGAGGACTGGGAACTCACCGACCCCGCCGGCCGCGGCATCGAGGACGTCCGCCCCATCCGGGACGACATCAAGCACCGCGTCCAGACACTCCTCGCCGAGCTACTGCCCACCGAAGCAACCGCGTAACGACCAGGAAGCCGCAGACCATGACGCTCACCCTCACCGTCCCACCCCGGACCGACGCGGACCGCCTCACCGGACTCCCCGTCGCCGTCATCGGCGCCGGCCCCGTCGGACTTGCCGCCGCCGCGCACCTGGTCGAACAGGGCCTCCCCGTCGTCGTGTACGAAGCTGGCCCGACGGTCGGGACGAGCGTCCGTGCCTGGGGGCACACCCGTCTGTTCTCCCCGTGGCAGTACGTCATCGACCCTGCCGCCCAGCGACTCCTGGAAGCCACCGGCTGGGAAGCACCCCGGGCATCATCCCTGCCCACCGGCCACGACCTCGTCGACACGTACCTGGCACCCCTGGCAGCGACCCCGCAGCTCGCACCGGCGATCCAGTACGGCACCCGCGTGGAAGCGGTGTCACGGCAGGGCATGGACCGCACCCGCTCCACCGGCCGCGCCGACACCCCGTTCCTGCTCCGCCTCCACACCGCCGACGGCGTCACGGACGTGACCGCGCGTGCGGTCGTCGACACCTCGGGCACCTACACGTCCCCGAACCCCCTCACTGCCGCTGGGCTCGCACCCGCCGCGGACCTCGGCGACCGGGTCGTCCACGCACTGCCTGACGTCCTCGGCGCCGACCGTGACCGGTTCACGGGGAAGCGGGTCCTCGTCGTCGGTGCAGGCCACTCCGCCGCGAACACCCTCATCAAACTCGCCAGCCTCGCGAAGACCGCGCCGGGTACCGAAGTGCTGTGGGCTGTCCGGAACGCCGGCACCGCCCGGCTCGGCGCCGACGCAGCCGACGGGCTCGCCGCCCGCGGTCAGCTCGGCTCCACCGTCCACGGGCTCGTCGAGTCCGGTCAGGTGCAGCAGATCGCCTCGTTCGAGATCGACGATGTCCGACTCGACGGCGACCAGGTCACCGTCACCGGCCGCCACGCCGGCGAAGTCTTCGCGGTGACCGTCGACGTGATCGTGAACGCGACCGGGTTCCGGCCCGACCTCAACATGCTCCGCGAGATCCGGCTCGGCCTCGACGACATCGTCGAAGCGCCCCGAGCCCTCGCACCGCTGATCGACCCGAACCTGCACTCCTGCGGGTCCGTGCCACCGCACGGCGTCGCTGAGCTCGCGCACCCGGAGCCGAACTTCTTCATCGCCGGGATGAAGTCCTACGGCCGCGCACCCACGTTCCTGCTCCTCACCGGGTACGAGCAGGTCAGGTCCATCGCCGCCGAGCTCGCGGGCGACCACACCGCCGCACGCCTGGTCGAACTCGTCCTCCCAGAGACCGGTGTCTGCTCCACCGACATCGGTGGCAACTCCTGCTGCACCACCCCCGCCGCCACCGCTACTCCTGCCGCTGAGGACGCTGCCTGCTGCACTCCGCCAGAGCTGACTACTGACAGCCCTTCGTGCTGCGCCAACTGACCGGAGGCGCGCCCGTGACCTCGAAGCCCACCGTCCTGTTCGTCTGCAAGCACAACGCCGGCCGCTCACAACTCGGCGCCGCCCTCCTCGAAATCGCAGCCGCCGACCGGTACACGGGCACTTCCGCCGGCATCAGCCCAGCCGGCGAGGTGAATCAATCGATCGCCGCGACCGTCGGCGAACTGGGCCTCGACATCACCGGACGCGTGCCCCGGCGCGTGACGCCCGAGCTGCTCGAGCAGGCGGACATCGTCGTCCTCATGAAGCCCGGCCTTGAGCTGCCTGCAGAACCACACGGCACGGTCTTGGAGTGGTCGTTCCCTGACCCGACCTCCTGGTCGCCAGACGACGTGCGGCCGATGCGGGACGCCGTCGCGGCACGCATCGAACGAGAACTCCTGCAGCCGTAGCGACCAGCCCTCCCCAATAGGGAGCGAAAGTCAGAAGCATGACTCAGGGCGAAGCTGCCTACTGTTGTACATCGCGAAGCCCATGCATCGTGCTGTGGCTGGAGGGGGGGATGTCATGCCAAAGGATCCAGAACGGCAGCCGTTCGAGGATGCGAGGGCGCAGGTGCGCTGGATGATAGAGCAGCAGAACCGGCAGCCCAGGGTCTTCATGGCAGTCAAAGATCGGGATCTGATCACGCTGATGGATCGGTTCGCGGGACCGCTCGAGTTCCACTCGATGTTGGTCGCCGGGCAGCTGATGGCCGAGGTGAGCCGTCGCCAGCTGTGGGACGCGGTCCTGGAGCGACGGACCGCGATGCTGTTTCGTATGCACCCCGCTGAGGATGTTTCTGCACTGCGGGACAAGGCTCGGGAGTCGCTCGATCACTTCCGGAACGAGCACTTCCCGATCGATCCCGACATTTTCGGGGAGGACGGGTCAGACGCGGAGCGGGGCTGGAACGGGTACATCCAGTTCTGACCTCGACATTCGTGAGGTCCTGCCGCCCCCTCCAGCGCACGGCCTCAGGGCACGGCGAGGTGCACGTGCCGCGTGCACGGGTGAGGGGTAAGTCGGAAGAGATGAGGAGCACTTCGGCGCAGAAGCTAAATCAAGCGCCGCGTCTCGAGTAGTTCCAGCAAAGGCTGCACGTGTCGGCCCGCAGTAAGCCACTCGACGGGTGTCGCCGGCTCTCCTTCGATCTGCGTGTACGAGTGCGGCGTCGTCATGAACCCGAGGATCGACGTCGGGTGCATGTCGTCATCGAACGCTCCGACCAGCGACGACATGTAGTTCAGCGATGGCTGGTCCGGGTCGTCGGTGAACTGCCATGCGGGAAACAGAAGCTCGTCGTCGCATACGAACGCGAACAGGTCGCCGAACGCGAGGTCGGTGAGGACCCGTCCCGTTCCGACGTCCAGCCAGTCGGCCGCTTCCTCCAGGGTGAGGGAGGCGCTCATTGCGCGCTGCCAAGAGTGGCGTTCGGCTGCGGCGAGCTCTCCGCGCGCGACCGCAGCCTTCGCGGCTTCATACCGCGCTCGTGTACGGAACACGGACTCGATGAGGGCGTCTTCCTCGTCAGGCGTGAGCTCGCGGCCTATTCGCCGCCGCGGCGGGTTGTGGCGCGGCCCGAAATCTCGACCGCCGGCGTGAACTCCGATCAGTCGCCTGTAGGCGCCGTCTTGCCGGGGTGGGTCGAGATCGCGGTCCCGGGTGATCAGCACAGCGTCGTCGGCATCCGCGAAGTCCATGGTGGCGGTGTTGCGGACGCTGTCGGGCAGGTCTTCACCCGTCAGGGCGGCGATAGCAACACGTGCGCGTGCGCGCGCGATCTGTATCCGTGACGTCATCGGGCACTCCCATCTTGCGTGACGTATTGGTCCCCCACGGAGGCCGCCTGGAGGGATGGGTGAGCTGAGGTTGATTGCGAGACGCGAAGGGACGGACCCGTGTGCATCCGAGGGGTTCCTACGGCCAGCCCGCGGCTTCGAGATGGTCGAGGACGACCTGGACGTCGCCGCCGATCGTCAACCACTCGACGGGCGTGAAGGACTCATCGGTCCCCTCTATCTCGAGGTCCGCGTTGTACATGTAGCCGAGGATTGTGGAGGGGTGCTTTTGCTCGCCCCACGCCGGCGTGAGTCGAGCGAGGCCGGGAAGGACAGGTATCGCTGGGTCATCGGTGAACTGCCACGCCGGGTACCGCAACTGACCGTGGCAGACGAAGGCGGTCACTTCTCCCGCGGCGAGGCGCGCATGCAGTTCCGCGTCGCTGATGCCCAACCAGTCCGCGGTCTCCTCGGCCGACAGTGAGGCGATGATGCCCTCTAGCTCGGTGCGACGCTCAATCTCGTTGAGCTCGCCGCGAGCGACTTCTGCCTTCGATTCGTCGTACTCGGCGCGGGTCATGCTTCCGGAGCGGATGAGGAACTCCTCCTCCTCGCGCGTCGCCTGTCGTCCATTCGGGCCAGCCAGTAACCCATCGACTCGGCCGAAGTCGCGACCGTGCGCGATGACACCAAGAAGCGAGGCGAAGGTCGGGTGGGGTTCGTTCATCTCAGTGACGCCCGTCGATTCGTCGATTCGTCTCGTAAACGAGGGAGAATGGTGGCGCTGGCCTGGCGGGAAGTCGGGCCGGGAGGGCGACGGGAACCGGGAGCTACCATGGCTTGTAGGCAGGACTCACAGGGGTCGTCATTGACCCCGTGGCACGCGACCGCCAAATCGCGTGAAGTGCCCACAAGAACCCAGATTCCTATGTCCGATCCGAGCGAGATTCGCGTCGGATCCTTCCACGTGCCCGCGGGGCGCGCAACTACCGTTCCGACGCTCGAAGTGAACGTTGGAGCGCAACCGTGAGCACATCGACCCCAGGTCGCCGGATCGGCCGTCCCCCGAAGGTCGTGAAGGATCAGGCGAGGGCCGACGCCCTTCTTGATGCGATGCGAACAGCGGAGCGAGTTCTCCGCGAGACGACTGAGGAGCGCGTCCGGCTGGCGCTGGAAGCGTACGAGGAAGGTCTCACGTTGGACGCCATTGGGGAGGCGCTTGGCGTGAGTAACGTGGCGGTCGGGAAGTGGGTCCGGGCTGCAAGGGATCACAAGACGTCGCACCGTCGTTGAACCTCCCGCTCGGTTGTTTTTCAAACTAGATTCACATTAGTGTGCCGCCATGAGCACACCGCTGTCCATCACCAACTGCAGACCGTGCGGGCGGTGCGGCCGTAATAGCGGCGACCGCCTCCGGTCTCTGTCCGGCCTCGAGGGCGCCGCAGCGTGAGCGCGCTTTCGGTCGTCGCCAATCCCCCCGACGAACCAGACCGCCCCAGCCAATCGCCGCGTGTGCGGATCCCCGGAGTCCCTCCTGCATGGGCTGGGGAGCTTGGGCTTGCGCTCCTCCGCGACAGCGAACGGTTGGCTCGACGCGGCCGAACACGCGTGGGTGAGTGGGACGTAGACCCTATGGCGATGCTGAACTCCTGGGCGGCGAAACCCCGGCCCACGACGAATCGCGTGGTAGCCGTGGTCCAGGGGCTGCGGGTGCGAGTGCATCGGCCGTGGTCGACGTACCGGTTGAAGCCAGCTCGACCTTCCGCGGGCGTGGTTGCTGGGTACTCGACCGACGGACGCATCGTCGGAAGCGTCCAATTGCCCGATCTGACAGCTGAGTTGCTGCGCGCTGCCCATCCCATGCGCGAGTTTTCTCGACGGCTGACACAGGAGCACAAGCCGGTCGCCGTGTGGACGCACACGAACGGGTCGCTCGTTGGTGCGGAGTCGCATCTGGAGCGCGACTTCATCACTCTCGCCGACTTCCACCCAGCGGTTCGATACATCGGCGGTCAGCCATTCACGCTGGCGTTCGCGCCCGGAGCTCCTTGCAAGCTGCATACCCCAGACCTGGTTCTTCTCGGGGACGGGTTGCCGCCGCTGGTCGTGGACGTGAAGAACCCCGAGCAGGCGGCAACGCAGAAATGGCAGGAGCGTGCCGCCGTGATCCGCGACGTCTTGGCCGAGGCGGGTATCGGGTACGAGACCTGGACGGGTATGCCGCGGCTCATGCAGGCGAACCTCGAGAACTTCACCGAAGCGCGCGTCCCGGAGCCGTCATACCGACGGTGGGCGCCGGTCGGCCAAGAGCTCTGCTCGGAGCCGATGCCGGTTGTCGAACTCGTGGCACGCATCGCGGCGCAGGGTTACGAGCCGGGCTTTGCGCTGATGCTGATCCGGCGGATGCTGTGGCGACGCGACCTGCGCACCGACATGCGGCTGCTCTTCCGGTCAACCTCGATCGTGTGGACGGTGAACCCGTGACGAAGGACTCGGAATGGGTCGCGAGGCTCCGCGTCGGCATGCCTGTGGTGTTCGACGGAGAGCTAGTCTTCGTCCGGTCGTGGGCGGACGGTTGGGTGCAGTTCGTCGACGCCGCCAACCGTCTCGTGACTCCCCGACCGCTGCGAGCGGTCGCCAAGGCTCTCGCCAGTCCGGGCAACCCGCCCCCAGTGTCGATGCGGCTGCACAACCTCGAGTCCCATCTCAGCGAGCGGGCGCTCGACAAACGTGACGACCACCGTGCCTTGATCCGCTTCATCGACTCCGGGATCGCGCCATGGCAAGGCGCGGAGGAGGCGCCCACACGAGACGTTGACCCAAAGATCATCCGAGTTGACCAGAAGCGCCTCGCCGCAGTCGCCCGACGCATTGCGGAGCACGACGAGGTCTCTTACGAGGCCGCCCGGAAACGCATCAGGCGCGCACTCCAGCGAGAAGCGGCTGGACCCGCTGCGACCGTCGACGGTCGCTTCATCCGAGAACGCAGCCTCGGCCGCAACACCGACATCCCTGAGCTGGTCGAGCGGTTTCTCCTTGAGCGGGTGTTCGACCCCGCCCTTCACACGCAGACGCAGTACCTCGAGTTCCGGCTGTGGATGACCCAAAACGCAACCGACGTGAAGGAGTCGCCGTCGGAGAGAACCTTCTACCGGCTGGTCGGGCGTCTACACAAGCGGATGCCGCACTTGAAGACCAAGTCGAAGACGAAGCATGGGACCGAGCAAGCGCCGAAGCAGTCGTTCGCTCCACGCCATCCCGAACGACCCGGGAGCCTCTGGCAAATCGACGCCACCACCTCCAATGTGATGGTGTGGGACCCGAAGGATCGTTCTGGCAAGGGTCGCTGCTACCGGGTCACGTTGGTGAAGATCATCGACTCCGCAACACGGATGATCGTCGGCCGCTCCATCACCGAGCATGCTTCCGGCGTCGGAGCGGTGCTCGCCCTTGCCGACGCGTTCGCGTCGATGGTGGACGACCGCGAGACGGTGACCGTTGACGGGCGCGTCTACCCGCGACCCTTCGTCGGACTGCCGCGCGCCCTCACCCGCTGGCCGATCCCGCCGCGACGGCTGATCACGGACAACGGCAAAGACTTCCTCTCAGCGTTCCACGTCGCTCAGCTCGCGCGACTGGGATGCGAGGTCGAGTTCGCTCGGATCCGCGACCCGCGAGCCAAGGCGCTCATCGAACGGAGCTTCCTGAGCTACAAGACTGAGTTCGAGGAGTTCTGCGCAGGCTACGTCGGCGGGTCGACCGACGAGCGCGGCCTCGACACCGAGGCGCTCCTCACCTGGGAGCAGCTGTGGGAACGCGACCAGCAATGGACCGACCTCTACAACTTCCGCGAGCACCGAGGTCTCCGTGCTGAACTCGGACGACGCATCAGCCCCTACCAACGCTGGGCGGAGCTGGTCGGCGAGACGGGATTCGTGGAGATGCCGAAGTGGGAGAACGAGTGGATCCGCTTTCTCCCGACGTTCACATCGAAACTCCGCAAGTACGGCATCACGCGCCGACAGGAGGTCTTCAACGCGCCCATCCTCGAGACACTGCTGCGCACCCCTGGCGCCACGCGCGACGGCAACTACACGTTCCACTACAACCCGTCGGACCTCCGGCAGGTGTACTGCTTCGACCCGGACGGCGCTGCGTGGGAAGTGCCATGGGTTCTGCGCACCGAGGACACCCCCCGGTTCTCGGACCACTCCCTCACCGCCTTCGCCGAACAGACCGGAGACCTGACGATGCGCCGGTTCGAGTATCAGGACCGCATACTGCAGCTGCTCATCCAGTGGCGAGCCGACGACGCACTCCTGCGCGCGAACAGGTCGGAGCTGTCCCGGACCGACGAAATGACCGCGGCCGCGTACCGCCGGCTGCAATCGCTTGACTCGGGCACGGTGATCCCGAGCGACATGGACTACGACCTCGAGACGATCTTGGACGAGGCGGGAAATGGCGGCGACGATGACTTCGATGACCTGGATGAACTTGACGACCTGTTCGGGCGATTCGCATGACACTCGTCCAGCAGGGCCTCCTGCCGACGTCGGTCCGGCGGCTGTTCGGCGAGGATCCCTATCCGGAGCAGAGCTGGGCGCTGATGGCCGAGCAGGACCGATCCTTCGTTCTTGGTGCCGCCGGCGCTGATGTTCCCGATCCTGGCCTGCTGCAAGTTGGAGCCGGGCCGGACGAGCGGCGCCGGCATCGTGCTGCGCTCGAAGACTGGCATCACTCCTGGCCGTACCTTCGCACCCGCCAGACTGCGGGAGCCGAGATGCAGTACCGCACCGTCCGAAGCCCGCAGCCTCGCCGTACCGCCGACCCCATCCCGATCACGCTTGTCACCGGGCCGCCCGGCACTGGGAAGACAAAGCTGATGCGCCGCATTGCCGCAGAGACGATGTGCCACGCGGCCTGGGACGCCCGCATCGGCATCAGTGCACCACTGCACGATGACGGCCTCTTCGCTGCGCCGCGTCGGGACGTCGTCGTCGTGGACCTGCCAAAGAAGCAGGCGGAGCAGCAACTCTTCGCTCTCCTCTGCCAACAGGTCGGAGCACCGTTCGACAAAGACGCTCGCGCAGCATTCGGACGAGCAGTCGACCGCCACCGCATCCGGTGGGTGTTCGTTGACGAGATTCAGTTCATCAACTTCGACGGTCAGACCGGCAAGTACGTCCACGACGGTTTTAAGTCGCTGCAGAACATGGGCGTCCGGGTCGTCCTCGCCGGCCACGACATGCGCCAGCAACTCGCCGCACAACGTAGTGGTGCCCGAGAAGCAGCACGGGTCCAGTCCGAAGCGCGCTGGATGCTCATCGAGCTGGAGCCGTACCGGCGCAGCACCAAAACCGAAATGGCCGAATGGAGGAAACTGCTGCAACGCATCGAGCAGCGGATCCGGCTTAGTGGTCACAAGCCGGGAGAAGCGGTGCTCAGCGAGGAGTTCGAGGAGTACCTGTGGGTCGCGACGCTCGGGTACATGAGTCACGTGTCGACGCTGGTGTCGGGCGCCGTGAACGTTGCGGCGGCGACGGCTGATCAGCGCATCACCCGGAAGATTCTCGACATGGTCGCTGTGGAAAAGCGGGCGCAGGACGGCCGTGCACAGCGCCTACAGCTGTGGGACGCCGGCCGGTTCTCGTTCCGCCAGAGTTGGCGTTGAGGTGAGGGCGTCGTACCGGGGGCCGGACGCGTTAAGCCGTGTCGACACGGTCCCGTTCGGGTTCCGGACGACCGTCGTGCCCGGCGAGTACCTGCCGAGCTTGCTACTGCGGATTGCTGCCTACGTCGGCGAGCCCCCGGTAGCGATCAGCCGTTGGTGCGGTCTTGGAGCGCTTCGGTGGGAAGACCGGCGTCGGCTCGACATGATTCTGCCGCCCGAGGTCGCGCGCTCCATCGGAATCGCGATCGGCTGCAGCAGCAACGAACTCATGGACGGGATGATGCGGTCGTTCATAAATGACGCGCTCGCACCGGGCGTCGACGGTCTCCCCGCGCATGCGAAGAACTGGACCAGAGGATCCGGAACCCGGTACTGCCCACAGTGCCTGGCCGCCCGGCCAGCTGTCTTCCTCGCGCACTGGCGCTTGTGGTGGTCATTCCTTTGCGAGACGCACCTTGTGCCGCTGCACGACACCTGCCCTGCCTGCGGGAAGGGGATTCCAGACCCCGCGCTCATGGAAGCACACCCTGTCGACCCCTCGAGCTGCCGCGCACACCTAAACGATGCCAGCAGATGCGGTCACGACTTACGGGCCGCCTGGCATGAAGCACCGTTCGACAACTCTGCTCCCGTCGTCCGGGCGCAAGTCGCGATTTCGGCCGCTTGGAAACGCGACCGAGAGACGCTGGAGGTCTTCATCCCAGACGTACAGCACCTCTTCCCCACGCTGCGCGGCGTCGGCATCGCACTCCTCGCCGCGAACGACATCCCCCTCATCGCCGAGCTTGCCGAGCTCGACCCGTCGCAGCTGCAAGGTCTCTTCGACGAGACCGCTCGAGTCGGAACGGCGCCTCCGAAGAACGCGTTGGCGATGGGGGCGCTGATGGCAGCCTCGTTCACGCTCATGTTTGCCCGGGAGGAGACAGTGCGAGCCGTTATTCGCCGGCTCACGTTCGCGCGGCCATCCGAGCGGGGGCAGACCGAACGCAGCCCTGGCAGCGCCGCGACCCTCCTCGGCTACTGGCCCGGCGTCGGACCGCGTTTCCGAGGCCGCATCCTCCGAGCCATCGATCAGGACCTCCCCGCGATGCAACGCCTCGTGACCGGTAGCGCGGTGCGAGCAGAGTTCGACGAACCAGCCGTCGCCGCCTACATCGGCTTCCTGACGGCCCACGACTCCCTACGCAACCCAGAGTGGACCGCGGACCACATCCCACCACTGCTCTGGACAAACTGGGCGGTACCGCTGAGCGTGGCCGGCGGCGCCGACTCCGAAACCCTCCAACGATCACTCGCGCTCGGACTGACTGCTGCTCTCGCTGGCACCCACCGAGACGCACCTGACCCCGAGGTGATCGCCGGCATCGGAAGACGACTCCGACCAGCCATGCTCGGCGCACCCACCCAGACGACCGCGATCCTGCGCCAACTCGGCGAGCTCGCCCGCTACCTCGCAGCGTCCACACCGCTCATCAACTACTCGACCCGGCGCCGACACTTGCCGTGGTGGCAACTCCTCGACCAGACGCACTGGGACATGATCTGCGCGAGCGTCGGCACCTTCACCGGCAGCCGCCAACGGCTACTTAACGCACGCCGATACCTCTACCTCCGAGCCACAGCGCAACCCACCAGCGCCCTCCCCGTTCCTTGGGCGGTCACAGCCAACGGTCGAGATGCCGCGGAGTACACCGACTTCCAGATCCGCATGACCGCACAACTCCAACTCGCCCTCGACGCATATCTAGAGGCCTGGTTGGGAGTCACGATCGACGCCGTGAACGCATACGACCGAGGCAAAGGCACATGCCCCACCGCTGTGTGGGAGCCCCCGCGCTGGGCCGGTCCGGAGGTCGTGCACCTGGGCCCTGAGCTCGACGATATCGACGTGCCGGCACTCCACGAGCTCGTCGGCTCCGGCGTCACGACGGTCAGAGCCCTCGCCGCAGTCGTGCAGCGCACTCCGCAGCACGTTCGCTGGGCGCTCAGGAAGCATCCGGTGCCGTCCGACCAGCCGGTCTTCCCTATCGATTGGAGCCTGCATCTACGCGAGGTCCCGTGGTGGCCGTACCTTCCGATCATGCGGACGCCACAGCGAGCTGAGTGCGGCTTCGGCCAGGACGTTACCTTGCTGGTGCCATTCGGCTGGCACGGCGCTCGCGTACGCAGCGGAGTGCGCGGCAACCAGTTCGTCGATTGGCATTGACAGAAGGGTTCTACGGCGCAGGCCGATCAATCTACAAGGAAGAACAGCGGTGGCAAGATGTACGGTCCGACATCGGACTGCACGTACTCTGCAACGCTCCGACTCAGCACGCTGGAAGTACAGCGCCGCGTTCCTCAAGGTTCAGCGCAGGGGAAAGAAGACCCCGGGTGTGGGGGTCGTATCGTCCGCGCGAAGATGAGCGGGCAGGGACGCCCGCTCACGGCGTCATCATCGTGTCGGAACACGTGAGGACCCGCGCAAGCAGTGCGCTGCTCGGGGTTCTCGGGCTCAAGTCTTCCCGTAGACACCGCTGGTCCAGGATGCCGCGTGTTCCCGTCACCCTGATATAGGGTCAGGGCGAAGCAGGTTCCGACCCCAAGAGAGTGAAAAGTGGCTGACAACGTTTTTCGGTACGCGCGATCCTCGGCGGCGCCACGAGTACGGTCTTGGTCGGTACGAAACTTCAAGGCAATCGATTTTGCTGAGACCCCCACAACGGGTCTGATTGCAGTCGCGGGAGCAAACAGCTCTGGCAAATCGAGTCTGCTTCAGAGCCTTCTTCTCGTGGCCCAATCGGGAGACCAAGAAGTTACTCTCAACGGGAATCTCGTTCGACTCGGCGTGCCGCGAGATGTTGTTCGGAGCGGCGCCAACACTCTTGCAATCACCTGTACTGCTGAGACGGGCCCCAAGGATGCAACGTCTGAATGGCACGTTCAGCTCACTCTTCGACCTACGCAGGACGGGCTCCGCGTTTCGGAGTGCGAAATAGCCCGTGACGGCATCGCTGTATTCTCCGCAAGCGACGCCCGCATAACAGAGAACACGCGGGCTCAAGTCGACGACGAGCGAGCTTACGGCGATACTCTTCTACGAATCCGAGAGATTGCCGGAAAACCTGCACCGTCCCGCACCTACGTCATCTTCAACGGTTTTCTCCCGACAGTTCTACATACTCGGGCGGACACGGAAGCAGTACTCAGAGAACTGCGGAAAACCTTTTCGGTCGAGGCGTTGAGGCACGACAGTGCAGTCGCGGACCAATTCACTGATCTAGTCTTCACTTACCTATACCGTACGCAGGCCGAGGAAGAGGCGGGTCCCCTCAGCAATGCGGTGCGTCAAATTATCGGCGGCGGGCTGTTTAGGGATCAGGCTCGCGAGCCGCTCAGCCGGGCAACCATCGACGTTCTTCTGAACGCTTTGGCAGAACGAGGCGGAGGCGCTGCCGGGCAGGCGATCCCCATTCAATCCTGGATGGGCTCGGCACCTCGGCGAGGTGCTTCGCGGCACCTGCTGCTGAATCTCTCCGCGGTGTCAGCAGCCTATGATGCTTTGACAATCGCAAGGGAAGTGTTTGTCCGAGCTGGACAATCGATTCGATACCTCGGGCCGCTCCGAGAAGAGCCGCAAGTTGTTTCAAAGACAGGCGCACGATCAAGGCAGATCCCCGTGGGCCTGCGCGGAGAACTCACAGCGGAACTCCTTTCGACGAGGACCTCGCACGTGGCATATTTTGATTGGGAAGGTAATTCGCGCCGCTCCGATCTGATCACTGCGGTGAGTGCTTGGTGTGCTCACCTCGGTATTGGAGAGGATGTCTCCGTCGAGGATCAGGGCAAGCTTGGCAGGGGTCTCCGGATTACGGTGAATGGCACCGCTCGGGACTTGACAATGGTCGGGGTGGGGGCCAGCCAGTTACTTCCCGTTGTCGCTGCGGTTTTGGACGCGCCTGAAGGATCCGTCGTCCTACTCGAGCAACCGGAGTTGCACCTACACCCATCCGTACAGTCCCGTCTTGGTGATTTGCTCATTTTCGCCAGGCCGGACATTTGCGTAATTGTCGAGACCCATAGCGAATACTTGATAACCCGGATTCGACGCTGGGTTGCAGAGGGGCGCGTCAAACGCGAAAAGGTACATGTACTATTTGCCGAACCCGCAGTCGACGGCACTGAAGTTCGAGAACTTCGGATGTCGGAGCTCGGGAATCTTGACGACTGGCCCGCTGGCTTCTTTGATGCGCAGGACGGCGATGCGCGTGCGATCGTGCGTGCAATCGCGGGGCGTCGAGAGCGGCGATGACGAACGTAGTTTGCCTCCTCGATCCGCATATTCTGGTGCCGCTCACCCTTGAAGGGATACCAGACGACGAGGAGTTCTGGCAGCGCGTAGTCAACGTCGCAGCAAGCGGGACATTCTCGATTGGTCACGAGTCGTTTTATTGGGTGGTCGATCAGCTGCAAGAAAGAGGATATCCTGATCGAAGAATCGATTTCGGCCCACCCGAGTTTCGCCGGGAATGCCAGACCGCTGTCGAAAAAATTCTCACGAGGGTCTCACGTGGCAGTGACGAGATAGCGGAGGCTTCTCTATCGCCTGCATATCTTGGAGCGGAGGATGCTGCTCTCTCCATTGTCATTGACGCGACTCAGCACAGCTCGACGGTGGCTGCGCTCATGTCAGACACTCGTCACTGGGTGGACCAAGAGCCACTGCTGGCGATCGGAGATCTTGAAATCGAGCTGCTTTTCGATCCGTTGGCCGAGCCCAAAATTTTGAGTAGTCGGGCAGCGAAGGTGGCTTTCGAAGGTCGGCAACTGCACGTAGTGGGGGGCGAACTGACTGAATCATTAGGTCGCGCTCTCGACGTCGAGCTTGGAATACCGACGCCGTCCGTCCACTGGATAGTCAGTGAGAAGGCGAAGCCCGCACGGGATCTAGACAAGCGGTGGGGGAGCCTGGACCCCGCTAAGGACATCGCCGTGTGCATAACGGGGCGCGTGCCGCATGCTGTCTGGGAACAGGCAGATAAGGCGGCCGATAAGTGCGGAGTGAAAATGATCGAGTGCCATTCGCAGGGTCAACTTGTCGACGCGCTTCGAGGCTGGGCCACTCAAGCGTAAGCACTTCGCGTGCGGCGGTCCCCGCGAAAAGCGCGCTGTTTAAACGTAGCGGCTAGTGCACGCGATGAACACGGAAGGCGCGAGACGCCTCGTGCGTAGGGTGGTGAAGGCGCTCGCGCTAAGCGGGGTCCACGGCGTCGTAGAGAGGTCGCTGAGATGCTTCGGGCCGGTGCTGAGGTGCGAAGTCCGCAACACGATCTGTTTGATCGCGTGTACGGCGTTTCCCAGAAGCGCGGCGAGCCTTCGTCGCTCCGGACAACTTGGACCCGATCTGAATGTGTAGACATCCGTGGATCGTGAAGGTTGAGGCCTGGACAAGTTAGTTGGCAGTGAGCCGGGACACGACCGTCGCGTAGCATGGCGAGCAGCCCTGCAAAGGACAAGTAATCTGGCGTCCGACAGTTGTCGCCGCGAACACAACTTGTCTCCTTCGCGTACAACTTGTCGCCGGAGTGCGTTCCTCGGTGCTGCCTCGGTCGGGGGTCGTCTCCCGGCGAGTCAGGAGCAGCGTGCCGTGCGCGCTACGTTGCTGCCGGGGTGGACACGGCGTTCTGCGGGGACGTGCTCGAGCGGAACGCGCAGCGATCTGGTCCCCCGCGCTGACGTCACCGACTGGAAGTGCCGCACCCTTGCTCGGGTGCGTGAACGATGTAGCGTTTAGCGCCCCTTCACCGGGCATTTTCGCGGGACAGTCATACGGGAATCCCCAGGTCAAGCAGGATACGGGGAAGTTTTCGTGGTTGTCGCCGCCAGCCGTGTGCCGGTGGACTACCGGCTATCGGGACGGCACCCGTCCTGATTGACTCGCCACATGTCTGCTCGGAGTCTCACCGTGACCGGTGTCGTCGTGATCGCGTTCGCGCTGCTTGTGTGGATCATCAATCCGACGATTCATGGGGTGAGTTTCGTGGTGCTGGTCGTCGCGCTCGTCGCTGGCCTTGCCTGCGTCGTCCTGGGGATCGTGCGGCGTCCACGAGGTTGATCCTCGTCTGTGTTGAACCCCGTCCCACCGGGGGATCGGGTACCGAGACGGTGCGGGCGGCGATGCCGATGGTAGACAGACGCATGCGCATCCGCCCCCGGACTCTCACGCTCCTGATCGTTCTCGCGGCTTGCGAGTTGGCCTCCTCGTACTGCCCCCGGGAGTGCCAACGAAGATCCTCGGGGCGGCACTCATCGTTGTGGCGTTCGTGGTGCTGATCGTCGCAGGACGAGCTGGCCGGTCGGGCCGCTGACCGCCGGTAGGTGATCCATCCGCTGCCCGATGGCCGATCGGCTATCGAGACGCTGTGACGGAGGTGCTGGATAGGGTCCGGAGGCATGGAAGCAACGACGCTTGAACCTCGCACCCTGGTCCCCGGCGACACCGTCGCGATCGTTTCGCCGGGCATCCTGGCCAGAGGACTCCGTGCCCGGCTGGATCGCCCAGCAGGTCGAGTCGTGGGGCCTTCGCGCAATGGTGGCTCCGCACGCACTCGACCACCGCGGCTACCTCGCCGGCACTGATGCCGACCGGATCGCAGACCTCAACAACGTCATCCGAGACCCGGCGGTCCGAGCCATCATCGCGTCAACCGGGGGATGCGGCAGCTTCCGGATCGCCCCAAACGTCGACGTCGACGCGCTCCGCACCGATCCCAAGCTGCTCATTGGGTACAGCGACATCACCGCGCTGCACTGTGTGTGGGACGCGGCCGGCGTCCCGACCCTGCACGGTGCGATCGCTGGCGCTCACGCTGACCATGTCCGACGGCTGCTCATGGAAGGCGCCCACACTGTCGTCGACGCTGACGCTGACGCCCTCTCGGCGGAGCTCACCACAGCAGGGCATGCGGAGGGGGTGCTCTTCGGTGGCAACCTTGAAATGCTGGCGCGATCGGTCGGGGTCGTGAACCTCTACCTCGCGGGCAGGATCTTCCTCCTCGAAATCAACCGCGCCGCGGGACTGGGCATGGTGGACCGGGCGCTGACGCAGCTGCGGTACTCCGGAGCACTCGACGGCGTTGCCGGCGTTGCGCTCGGCAGCATCGACCAATTCGCCAGCTACGAGGACCGCGGCTGGACGATCCTCGACACCCTCCGAGACCACCTCGATGTGCTCGGCGTCCCCGTCCTCGGCGGCCTACCCCTCGGACACATCGATGACCTCGTCACCGTGCCCCTCGGCACGCACGCCATCCTCGACGTCGATCAAGCTCGGCTCACGGTGTCCGCGCTGTCCGACGCTGCACAGATCCCGAAGACGCCCCGTTGACGGAACAGCTGAGCCGCGCTGTCGTCGCCGCCGGCATGTTCAGACGGACCCCGCTCGAACGGTCCGACCGACGGGTCGCATGGGACCGCGCCGACGAGTCGTTCTTCGCGGCCGGAGCGTGTCACGTTCTCGCGTACCGCTGCGCGGCAGCCCATCCGGGCGTCGCCGTCGGCATCCGAGCGATGCGGCGGGCTGATGACGGAGCCCTAGTCCACGTCGTCGCAGCGTGGGGTGAGTGACTTTTCGACTTCAACGGCTGGAGTCCGGCCTCGGACCTCCTCGTCGCGAACGAAGAATTTGAGCACATCGGGTTCAACCTCCATCCGATCGAGACGAGCATCGAGGACTTCTGCGTGCAGTGGAACCATCGGCTGCCGAATCAGTACCACCAAGACGCAACAGACCGAGCAGATGCTTTCGTCCGACGCTTCGCGCCCCCGTTTCTGGCCGCAACGACGTCTTGATGACCCATCCGCATGCGGGACGGCCGGAGGTACGGTGACCGCATGAACCGTTCAAACGCCCTGTGGCTCATGTTCGCGCTGCTCGGCGTGGTGTTCCTTGGAGCCACAGCCGCCTTGTTCGCGCACGAATCATCGAGGCCGTTCGGATGGATCACACTCGTCAGCGCCATTGTCATCATGGCGAGTGCCTGGTTGGGCTACAGACGTTCCAAGCTGTGAACAAGCGGTGCCGAGCGTTTCGATAGCCGATCGGTCACCGGACACCCCACTCGTACACCGCTTCGACCCGTAGTCTCGGCACGTGACAGACCGGTTCTGCCAGCAACGCGATCCGATGGAGGTGCGCAGCCATGATGGGTCGGGGCGAGCGTCTGCCGGGTGGGTGGCCCTCGTACTTGTAGCGCTCTACTCGGCGCTGCTGGCGCTCGTGCTCTCGGTCGCGAACCGTGTCACGGCGGCGGACCTCGCCAGCGCAGGCGCAACACGGCACCCGTTCGACGACCCTCCGGTCCTGGTTGCTCGGGCGGAGTTCATGGTCGGGCTCGTCGGCGTCGCCGCGCTCCCCATCGCCCTCGCCGTGATCGCGCTCGGGTACCGCGGCGTGGTTCGAGGCTGGGTCGCCGGTCGACGAGTTGGCTGGGTGGCGCTCGTCATCGGCGGGGTTGGTCTGCTCCCCGCCCTCTTCGCCTGCCTGTTCGGGATGCTGATCTGCGTGCTCGACGGAGGAGTGATCGCCAGTAGCTGACCATCGAAGCGAGCGAGACTGTCTCGACAGCCGATCCTTGGGTTCAGCCGGTCGTTGCAACACCACCGTGATTTGGAGTGTTGCAGATGGGATCGAGGCTGGAACACCGTGCCCGAGAGGCGCGGTTCTGGGAGCTATTGAGACAGGGTCTCGGACGCACGGCGGCCTGTGATGCTGTCGGCGTGGACCGACGTCAGGGATACCGATGGGTCAAAGCAGCCGGCGGACGGAACCCGTTCGCCCACACGCCCCGCTCCGACAGGTACCTCAGCCAAGAAGAGCGGCTCCAGATCGCAGACCTACGCCAGGACGGTGAGGGCGTGCGCGCGATCGCCAAAGCACTCGGTCGGTCGCCGTCGACGATCAGCCGCGAGCTCACCAGGAACGCAGCGGCTGGCGGAACCTACCGGCCGTACTCGGCTGAGAAGCAATGCCGTGCTCGTGCGCGACGCCCGAAACCGCGGAAACTCAACCGGCTGGAGCTCGCTCTGCAGGTCGAGCTGCGGTTGGTGCGGAACTGGTCCCCGGAGCAGATCCGTGATGACCTGGCTAGGACATTCCCCGACCGGCCGGAGATGCACGTGTCCCACGAGACGATCTACCAGTCCCTCTTCGTCCAAGGCCGCGGCCACCTGCGCGCTGACCTGCACAAACACCTCCGCACCGGCCGAGCCCTCCGCCGGCACCGCGGTGAACGTCGGCAAGCGTCGTGGTCGAAGATCCGCGACATGATCCTGATCAGCGAACGCCCCGCTGAGGCCGACGACCGGGCTGTTCCCGGCCACTGGCAAGGCGACCTGATCGTCGGGATCAACGCCCGCAGCGCGATCGGCACCCTCGTCGAACGAACGACTCGGTACGTGATGCTGCTGCATTTGCCCAACGGGCACAGCGCCGACGCGGTCCGTGACGCGATGATCCCCACCATCCAGACCCTGCCCGAGCAT
>NZ_SNVW01000006.1 GCF_004361695.1 Curtobacterium flaccumfaciens
CAGGGCCCCCCCCCCGCCCCGCCCGCGCGCCCCCGGGCCCCCCCGCCCCCCCCCCCCCCCCCCCCCCCGGCGGCGGGGGCCCCCCCCCCCCCCCCCCCCGGGCGGGGGGGGGGGGGGCCCGCGGCCCCCGCGCCTCCAGGCCGTCAGTGCGTCACCGTGCGATCACGCGAGTCGTCAGTGCGTGAGTCGTCAGTGCGCGACGGCGCTGATCATGCCGAGGCCGACGCTGATGCGGTCGGCCACCTCGATGAGGTCCTCGGCGAGGGAGTCCATGTCGCGGTCGCGCAGCTGCGTCACGCGCCCCGAGATCGACAGCGCGGCCACGATGCGCCCCGAGGCGTTCCGGATCGGTGCCGCGATGCAGAACCGGCCGAGCGCGACCTCCTGGTTCTCGACGCACCAGCCGCGCTTCGCCGACGCCTCGAGGTCCGCGGTCAGGGCCTCGTGTGACGTGATCGTGTGGTCGGTGTACCGGGGGAGCACCTCGCCGAGCAGGGCGATCCGCTCCGCCTGCGACATGTCGAGCATGAGCGCCTTGCCGAGCGCCGAGGCGTGCAACGGCTGCCGCATGCCGATCATGGTGTGGGACTTCGGGGCGAGCGAGCCCTCGAAGTGGCAGAGGTAGATGCAGGCCGTGTCGTCCTGCACGCCGACGTTGGCAGTGAGGCCGATGCGGTGCGCGAGGTCCTGCGCCGCCGCCCGGCTCTCGCGGTGGACGGGGTTGTGGTTGAGCCCCTGGCTGGCGAGCTCGAGAACGGCACGGCCGACGGAGTAGCCCTGCGTCTCGGCGTCGCGACGCACGTACTCGAGCGACTCGAGCGTGGCGAGGAGCCGTCCGGTCGTCGAGGTCCCGAGGCCGATCGCCCGCGCGATGTCGGAGGCGCGCATCGCCCCGTCGGCAGCACCGAGCGCGCCGAGGACAGCCGCGGCGCGCTCGATGCTCTGGTTCGGAGGGGTGGTGGCCATCCGCCCATTCTGTCCCGTGGAGTCGATCAGGACACCGTGACACCGGTGACGAACTGGTTCGTCCGGACCTGGGCCGCGGTGAGGGGGACGCCGCCGAGCACGACGTCCTCGAACGCGACGTCCGACACCCCGTGCGTGGCGTCCCATCCGGACAGCGTCACGGGGTCGGCCGCGACGTCGGTGAAGTCGCGGATCGTGATGCCCGTGATCCGACCGCGCTCGTCGCGGTACCCGGTGTCGTTCGAGTACTGCCCCTTGAGGACCTGCAGCACGATCGCCTGCTTGCCGACCGGCTGCGACTCCACGTGGAAGCCGTCCACGGTGACGTCCGAGACCGTCGCCCAGTCCTGCACGTCGAACTTCAGGGCGACCTCCTTCGCGCGGAGCACGTACGACTGCGTGATCGAGATGTCCGTGAAGCGCGAGGTCTCCATCGAGGAGCCGAACCGGACCGGGTTGCCGCCGGTGACGTTCCAGAACGTGGTGTCCGTCGCGTGCAGCCCGCGGGTCTCCGGCTCGCCGTTCGTGGCCGCGTCGAGGGCGTGCCAGCCGAACCCGTCGTCGCCGCTCATCACGAAGTCGTGCTCGACGGTCATGTCCTGCACGCCGTCGGTGTCGATGCCGTCGTTGTTGATGAGCGTGCCCATCAGGTTCATCCAGGACACGTGGATCCCCGAGGAGCGGATGTAGAGGGTCTGCCACCACTGGGCGTTGCGGACGCCGATGCCGGACACCGTGACGTCCGAGCTGTCGTGGAACCGGATCGCCATCGTCTTGTCGGTCCGTGACGTGTCCGACCCGGCGTCGAGGATCCCGCGCCCGAGCACCTGCACCCCGGTGACACCGTCGCCGTCGATGCGGCCGTGGACGAGCGCGCCCGGCGCGAGGTAGACGGTCTGGCCGGACACCGGACGGATCACGCCGGCATCGTGCTCGCCCGGACCGAAGTACAGGACGTTCGGGTCGGTGGCGGACGGCACCGTGGTCTCCGACGGCGTGACGAAGAGGAACAGGGCGCGGACGCCCGGCGTCTCGACGACGAGCGGGTGCGGGTCACGGATGGTGAACGTCACGGTGTCGCCGGACCGGCTGGTGGCGATGGCGAGCGCGCGCGGCGTCACGACGGGTGTGGCCGATGCGGCGAGCCCGGGCATCGTGACGCTGACGGTCGCGGGCCCCGTCCCCTTGGCGAACATCGCGACGTCGTGCGAGGTGCCGCTGACCGACTCGGCCTTGACCGGCACGGCGGTGCCGTTGACCGACACGGTGTGCGCGGTCGCGGTGGGCGACGTCGGGTTGCCGGGGTTCGCCTGGATCGCGGCGGTGCCGGTGGCGGTCGTGGCGGTACCGGTGGTGCTGGTGGTGGCCGCGGCGCCCGACGCGACGGCCGCCGGGCCGACGGCCCCGATGGTGGTGAGTGTGAGCGCGACGGCCGTCGCGATCGTGAACGCGCGCAGGCGCATGGCGATCTCCCTTGATCGGTGGTGGTGCTGCGGATGGTGCGGTCGGTCAGCGGACCGTCACGGCGCTCGCCGTGACGAACGGCGAGCCGTTCGTGGCGGTGACGACGACGCGGAGCGACGCGGTCCGCGTCGGCGCGACGTCGTGCACGCGGTGCCGGTGCCGGTTGTCGGTGACGGTCGCGAGTTCCTGCCACGATCCGTCGACGCACGCCTCGATCCGGTAGTCACGGGCGAGCGTCGGGACGGCGTCCCAGTGGGTGCGGTGGTGGTGCAGGTTGATGAGGTCGGCGTCGACGTCGTCGTTCCACACGATCCGGACCTCGTGCACGTCGACCGGATCGTCCCAGTCGAGCGTGAGGGCGGCCGAGCCGTCGCCGGCCGCGGACGACCACATGTGCGGGCCCCCGAACGGACGCTGGTAGCCGTCGGCCACCCTGGAGGCGCGCCACGCGTCCGACGTGCCAGCTGCGGTGAACGCGAAGGAGCGTCCGCGCAGGGCACGCGCTTCCCAGTCGGTCACGGGCTGGTCGGACTCCTCGGGGATGTGGTCGTCGAACTGCTCGTCGTCGGCCGTGCGGGCGCGGAGCGCCAGGACCCCGTACGGGTGCCCGTCGGTGAGCACCAGGCGGACGCCCGGTGCGCGACGGACGACGACGACCGCGTTGCACGGCTCGTCGGGGCGGAAGGCCAGGTCGACCAGCGCGTCACCGGTTCCGGCGCCCACGGTCGCAGTGTGCGTCGACACGTGCTCGATCGGGGCGTAGTTCTGCGGCTTCCCCGTGGTCCAGAGCTCGATCGTGAGCTCGGTGGCCTCGTCGGCGACGGTGCGGAGGGCGAAGGCCCCGAGCGCGGGGTCGGCGGGCAGGACGACCGCGACGTCCCGGTCGAGCACGAAGGTGTCGTCGGTCGTCCACGGCGTCGTGTCGAGCGCCGTGAGTTCGCTGCTCGCGCTGATCCGCGCGCGCTGCACGAGGTCGGCGCCGTCGACGGCTCGGACCCCGACGAGCGGAGCGTCCTCGCGCAGCAGCGTCTGCTGGAGCATCGCGACGTGGTCGGTGCCGAGCTCGCGCGGCGTGGTGCCGTGCCGGGCGACGAGGTGCGCGGCCGTGCCGGCGGCCTGGCCCTGGGTGGCGCAGGTGGCCATCACCCGCGTGGACCCGAAGGCCACGTGCGAGGCGGAGACGTTCCGGCCGGCGAAGAGCAGGTTCGCGACGTCCGCCGAGTAGAGGGAGCGGAACGGGATGTCGTAGGTGCCGTCGGTGTACCGCTGCTGGGCGCCGGGGGTCTCGGCGTAGACGCCCTCGACGGGGTGCAGGTCGATCGACCACCCGCCGTACGCGACCGTGTCCGGGAAGGTCCGCTGCGACAGCAGGTCCTGCTGCGTGAGGGTGTGGTCGCCGACGAAGCGGCGGTACTCGCGCTTGCCGGGGATCGCGCCGACCCAGTCGAGCGTGAGGGTGTCGGCGTCGAACGACCCGGAGTTCTTGATGTGGTCCCAGACGCCGTACACGACGCCCCAGAGCTCGTCGCGGATGCGCTCGTTCTCGGTGACGGTGTCGAGTTCGCCGCCCCACTCGATCCACCAGTAGTTGCAGCCGTTGTCGCCCGTCGTGATGGCGCGGTTCGCCAGGATCGGGGTCGCCGCCAGGTCGACTGCGATGGACGGCGGCACGAACTTCTCCGGGCGCCCGGTGTCGTGCGTGGAGAAGAAGATCGAGCTGCCGAGCAGTTCGTCGTCGGGCTGCTCGGGTGCCCACTCCTCCCCGTACTCGTCACGACCCTCGCGACCGATCCGGTACGAGGCGCCGGCGAGGGCGCCGACGAGGCCGTCGCCCGTGCAGTCGAGGAACACCGGTGCGGTGAACGTCGTCTCGAGCTCGGAGCCCATGGTCCAGCCGGTGACGCTCGTGATGCGGGTGGCGCCGTCGTCGTCCGTGGTCTGCACGGTCCGGACGTCGGTGTTGAGGTGCAGGTGCACGTTCGGCTCGGCGCGGACGAGGTCGAGCACGACCTGGTCCCAGTAGACCGCGTTGCCCTGCGGGTTCCGGTACTGGTTCTCGAGGAAGAGCTCGCCCATGATCCCGGTCTCGCGGGCGAACCGCTGCGTGCCGTGTGCGGTCGCGCCGACCACCCACACCCGGATCTCGCTCGACGAGTTGCCGCCGAGCACGGGCCGGTTGGTCACGAGGGCGACGCTGGAGCCGAGGCGAGCGGCGGCGACCGCGGCGCTGACGCCGGCGAGACCGCCTCCGACGACCACGACGTCGTGGTGTTCTTCACGGGACTGCATGGCGGCGACGGTATCACCCTATGGTGCCTCTTTCCCACTGTGTGGCAAAGTGTGCCCGACAAGTGCTATCTTCAACGAACTCTCGACAACGAAGTGTGAGGTCACCCCCATGAGCGACGGAACCGGAACGCGCATCAGCGCCGACGCCGCCAGCACCCCAGACGTCCAGGCAGCACTGGGCGACGACGCACGCCGCCAGAGCATGCGGAAGGTGATCGTCGCCGCGGGCGTCGGCCACTTCGTCGAGTGGTTCGACTTCGGCCTGTACGGCACCCTGGCCACCGTCATCTCGCTGTACTTCTTCAAGCAGGGCGATCCGCAGGTGGCGCTGCTCTCCGCGTTCGCGGTGTTCGGCGCCGGCTTCGTGATGCGCCCGCTCGGTGGCCTGTTCTGGGGCTCGCTCGGGGACCGCGTCGGCCGGAAGACCACGCTCGCGACCGTCATCCTCATCACGAGCGGTGCGACCGCGGTGATGGGCATCCTGCCGACGTACCAGAGCGTCGGACTCCTCGCGCCGATCCTGCTCGTCGTGGTCCGCCTCGTGCAGGGCTTCGCGGCCGGTGGTGAGGGAGCGGGCGCCACCACGCTCCTCGCCGAGTTCGCCCCGTCGAACCGACGCGGCTTCGTCACGAGCTTCATCGACGTCTTCGGCTTCGCGGCCTTCATCGTCGGCGGCGGCCTGGTGTTCCTCTTCACGGCGCTCGCGGGTGGCGACGCCCTCGAGTCGTGGGGCTGGCGCGTCCTGTTCCTCATCGCGCTGCCGCTCGGCCTGGTCGGGCTGTACCTCCGGTCGAAGCTCGAGGACACCCCGGAGTTCCGTGCCCTCAAGGCCAAGGGGGAACTCGCGAAGAACCCGCTCCGCCGCTCGTTCCGGACCGGGTGGAAGGCGCTGCTCTTCTGCGTCGGGTTCGTCGTGCTGAAGGCCGTCGGGCACTGGATCCTGCAGACGTTCATGCCGTCCTACCTGCAGGCCGACCTCGGCTACTCGCCGCTCGTGTCGTACGGCGTGGTGGTCATCGGCTTCATCGTGATCGCCGCCCTGGTGCCGTTCTTCGGGCTGCTGTCGGACACGATCGGCCGGAAGCCGGTGATGCTGGCCGGTTGCGCCGGGTTCCTCGTCCTCACCTACCCCACGCTCATGCTCATGGACGCGGGCAACTTCTGGGCCGCGGCCGGGGCGATGATGCTCCTCGGGCTCTTCATGGCGGCGTTCGACGGTGCGGTGAGCGCATCGATGGCGGAGCTGTTCCCGACCGCGATCCGCTACGGCTCGATGGGCATCGCCTACAACATCAGCGTCGCCCTGTTCGGCGGCATCACGCCGTACTTCGCCACCTGGCTCATCAGTGCGACCGGCAACACGTTCGCGCCGGCGTTCTACGTGATGGCGGCGGCGGCGATCACCGGGATCACCGTGCTCCGGGCGCGCGAGACGTACAAGGGGAAGCTGCCGTCCTGAGTCGTCACCACGGGCGGACGGGAGGCGCGGTGCCAGCTGGCACCGCGCCTCCCGTCCGTCGTCCACTGCCGTCTCGACCGCCGCGGGTGTCGGCGGAATCGCGGCCACCTGTCAGGGCCGTCGGATGTCCGCTCCGCGCGCTGCGGTTATGGTTTCGGGGTGAGCAACGAACCCGAGGAGACGACGCGCCGCGCCCGCCGCGGCTTCGTGCCGCCGCGCCACGGCCGCCAGAAGCGACGCTCCGGGGTGGTCTTCCCCGCCGTCGCGGGCGTGCTCACGATGGCGCTGCTGCTCAGCGGTGGCTACGCCGCCTACGCCTACGGCCGGCTCTCGACCGGCGTGACGAAGATCGACGCGATCACCGGGAACACGTCCGACGAGGACGACGTCGACGGTCAGGCGCAGAACATCCTGCTGGTCGGTGACGACCACCGGCCGGACAACGCGACGCCCGAGCAGATGGCGGAGCTGAGCACCGAGTCCGACGGCGGTGCGACGAACACCGACACGATGATCGTGCTGCACATCAACGCGGACGGCTCGCAGGCGACGATGATCTCGTTCCCCCGCGACTCGTACGTCGACATCCCCGGCGTCGGCAAGGGCAAGCTCAACAGCGCCTTCTACTTCGGCACGCTCAACGGCAGGGGCGACACCGGCGGCGCGAAGCTGCTCATCCAGACGATCCAGAACCTCAGCGGCCTGACGATCGACCACTACGTGCGCGTCTCGCTGCTCGGCTTCTACCAGGTCGTCAAGGAGCTCGGTCCGGTCGACGTCTGCCTGAACCAGGCGACCAAGGACCCGTACTCGGGCGTCGACCTGCCGGCGGGCAAGTCCACCCTCGACGCGAAGCAGGCGCTCTCGTTCGTCCGCCAGCGGCACGGCCTGCCGAACGGCGACCTCGACCGCAACGTCCGCCAGCAGTACTTCCTGTCGCAGGAAGCGCGCAAGGTGCTCTCCGCGGGGACGCTGCTCAACCCCGTGAAGATGGGCAACATCCTCGGCGCGGTCGGCGGCTCGATCCAGACCGACACCGACCTGGTCAGCCTCGCCACCCAGCTCCGGAACCTGCGCCCGGGCAACATCCAGTCCGCGACGATCCCGACCCTGGGGACGCCGACCATCTACGTGAACGGCTCCGCCCTGTCCATCGTCGAGGTCGACACCGTGGGACTCCCCGCGTTCGTGCAGGGCCTGATCGGCGAGCCCGAGGAGTACACGAAGGCGACGGCGGCCCAGCCCGCGGCCACGACCGTCACCGTGCTGAACGGCAGCGGGGTCACCGGTGCCGCGGGTGCCGCCGGGCAGGTGCTCACCGCTCGCGGCTTCCAGGTCGGCGCCCCCGGGTCGTCCGACTCCACGAAGGCGACGCAGGTGCAGTACCCCGCCGGGATGGAGGCGCAGGCCAAGGCCGTCGCCGCCGTCGTGCCGGGTGCCCTCCCCGTGCGGAGCACCGCGGTCACGGGCGTCACGCTCGTGCTCGGCTCCGACGGCAAGACCGCCACGCCCGTCCCTGCGGCCGGTGGCGCCGCGTCGACCCCGGCCGACGGGTCCGCCTCCGGTTCGTCGGACGCCGGGGCCGCCGCGAAGCCGTCGCGGTCCGCCTCGTCCGAGCCGAAGCCGTCGTCGACGGACGTCAAGACCTACGGCAAGGACGGCGTCTGCATCAACTGACGCCCGTCGCGGGTGCGTCCGCGACCCGAGCGTCGGTCGCGTGCCGTCGGATCGCCGCGACGGCGGTGTCGAGTCCGATCGCCAGCGGTCGGACGTCCCGCTGGACCTGGGCGAGGAGCAGTCCCCCCTGCAGCGCGACCATCACCCCGGTCGCCAGGGCGTGCGGGTCCGCCGCTGCGTCCAGCAGCCCGCGGTCCCGCATGGCTGCGATGCCGTCGCGGAAGCCCTGCTCCCAGCGGGCGAAGCCGGCGGCGACGAGGTCACGCGCGTCGACGTCCCGCTCCGCGAGTTCGGTGCCGAGGGACCCGAGCGGACAGCCGCCGACGCAGTCCCCGGCGTCGGCGTCGGCCACGGCACGGTCGCGCCAGCGCTGCCAGGCGTCCCACGTCGTGAGGTCGCCGTAGTCCGGCCCCTGGTGCGCGATGATCGCGTCGGTCTGCTGCCGGACGACGTCGCGGACGAGCTCGCCCTTGTCGGCGAAGTAGTGGTACATCTGCGACCGTCCGACGGTGGCGGCCGCGCCGATGTCGTCGAGCGTGGTGCCGGCGACGCCCCGGGTGAGCATGAGATCGGCCGCGGTCGTCACGATCCGGTTGCGCGTCGCCAGTCCTTTCGGCGTCGTGCGTCGAAGGGTCTTCGGGGCGTGTTCGGGGCGCATGCTCAGAGTGTACTTGCGAGTACATTCTGCTCATGTGACATTCTCCCCATGGACGATGCCCTCCTCGCTCGGCGCGACGAAGAACGCGCCCTCCTGCTCGCCGTCGCGGTCGGCGACCGACGAGCCTTCGAGCGCCTGTACGTGCGCTTCCGCCCCCTGGTCGAGCGGTACGTCCGGCACCAGCTCGTCGACCCCTGGCAGGCGGAGGAGGTCGTGCAGGACGTCTTCCTCGAGATCTGGCAGATCGCGGACCGGTTCGACCCGCAGCACGCCGCCATCGCCTGGATCCGGACGATCGCCCAGCGTCGCGCGATCGACCGCGTGCGGAAGAGCAGCGCCGACCGTGACCGCGACCTGCGGATCGGCGCGCGGGACCACGAGCCGGTCGACCACGCCGGCACGGAACGGGCCGAGAGCGTCCTCGAGCGTGCCGAGCTCCACCGGGCGGTCGCCGCACTGCCCGTTCGACAGCGCGAGGCCGTGGCCCTGCGCTACCTGGTCGGCATGACCGGACCGGAGGTCGCGACGTCGCTCGGTGTGCCGGTCGGCACCGCGAAGACCCGTGCACGGGACGGCGTCACCGCACTGCGGCGGGTCATGGTCCCGTGATGCCGTCGGTCAGTACGGTCGAGGGGTGAGCAACGCAGCGCGGCCGATCACCCTCATGACCTACAACATCAAGAACCCGGACCCCGCGCACGACTGGCCGGCCCGACTGCCGGTGCTGCTCGACATCGTCCGGCGGCACGACCCCGACCTGCTGTGCGTGCAGGAGGCCTTCGACCACCAGATGGACGACCTCCGCGCCGGGCTCCCCGACCACGTCGACGTCGGACAGGGACGCGAGGGTGGGACGGCCGGTGAGCACGCCGCGGTGTTCTTCCGTCGCAGCCGCTTCCGGCCGGCCGACGAGGGCACGTTCTGGCTGTCGGACACCCCTGACGAACCGGTCTCGAACACCTGGGGCAGCGTGTTCCCGCGGGTCGCGAACCACGCCCGGTTCCTCGACGTCGACGGGCCGGCGTTCACCCTGCTCACCACGCACCTCGACCACGAGGTGGGGCCGCACGGCGACGAGGTCCGCGCCAAGAGCGCTGCGCTCATCGCCGAGCGGCTGCGCGGCACCGACGGACCGGTGATCGTGGCGGGCGACTGCAACGAGCCGGCCGGGGCGGGTGCGGCGTCGCGGGTGCTCACGGACGCGGGGTTCGACGACGCCTGGGTCCTCGCGGGGGACCCCGCGGACCGGACCGCGACGTTCAACGACTGGCAGCCGCCGCTGGACTCGGGGGAGCGGATCGACTGGGTGTTCACGCGGGGGATCGCCGGCGTGGACCGTGTCGTGATCGACCACGATGGACCGGAGACCTGGTTCGCGAGCGACCACTTCCCGGTGGTGGCGACGCTGCGGGTCTGACCGGTCTGCGCAGCCTCCGGCGGGGCCGGGCACGCCGGGGCCTGCGGGGCAGGTCCGGACGGGTCCGGTGTCAGCAGGTGCGCTGGGCGTGGACCGGCATCGGCGAGCCGAGCACCGTGACCGTGGTGTCGTCGGTCAGGGCGGAGACGCCGTTCGTGCCGCGCTCGACCTCGGAGTCGTCGTCCGCGGTCGCACCCGACGCGTGGCCGTCTGCTGCGCCGTCGTCCGTCGCGTGGCCGTCTGCCGCGTCGTCGCCCGCCGCGTGGTCGTCCGCCGAGCCGTCGGTCCGGGGTTCGTCGGGCGTGTTCCAGCCCGCGCCGAGCAGGAGCTGCCACGCCTTGGTGTCGTCGGACCCGTAGGAGACCCGTTCGGACTTCGGGGCGTCGGCGATGGCGTCCTCGATGTCGTCTCCGACCTGCACGCCGCCCGGCCCGCTCAGCTCGACGTCGACACCGGAGCGCGTGCGCACGGCATCGCGGAGGATGCGGATCTCGACGGCGTTGCCGGCCCGGGCGGGCGTCGACAGCGCGGCGACGCGGACCGCTCCGCCCCAGGTGTACGTGGTGCCGGCCGGGAAGCACGCCCCGCCGTCGCCCTCGGCGGTCTGCGTGCGCGAGGGTGTGCCGAGCAGGCGGTTCAGCAGCGACACCGTGGTGACGGAGTCGCGCATCGAGACCTCGGTCACGGTCTTCGAGCCCTTCCGGAACACGAGCGACTCGGCGTCGAGCTCGATGGCGTCGACGCGCTTGAGCTTCGCGGTGCTGACCCGCACGGGCTGCTCGTGCGCCGAGACGTCGGCGGGGAGCTCGGCCGCCGCCGCGGACGCTGGACCGGTTCCGGGGGTGCCGCCGACGACGATCGTGCCGGCCACGAAGGCCAGCACGGCGGCGCTCGACGCCAGGACGGTCCGGAAGGTCACCAGACGACGGTACGACGCTGCGACCGGTTGGACGACGGGTGTTACCGAATCGGGGCCGGGTCGTCACCGGACCGTGACATTCGCCGGCGGGCCACGCGGACCCGGCCACCCACCGGCGGCGAGGTGTCTGCGGGGCGCGTGGCGTGCCTCCAGGCCCGGTCCCGCCCGGCGGTCGACGCAAGCCGGTCTGCGCGCCGACGGACGACGCAGGCCCGGTCCCGCCCTGCGGTCGACGCAAGCCGGTCTGCGCGCCGACGGACGACGCAGGCCCGGTCCCGCCCTGCGGACGACGCAGGCCGGTCCGCGCGCCGGGGGACAGGCTGCTGGACGGCCCGTGGTGACCCCCTGCGTACCGTCGGGGACATGACGGACCAGCAGATCGACCAGTACGCAATGCAGGACCCGACGAAGATGTACGCCGACAAGAAGCCCGACGAGCAGTACCTCGAGGGTGCCGGCACCGACGCCGAGATGGCGGAGAACGTCCCCGCCGACCACGGCGAGGACACCTACCGCGGCTCCGGACGACTCGAGGGCCGCAAGGCGCTCGTCACCGGCGGCGACTCGGGGATCGGCGCCGCCGTGGCCATCGCCTACGCCCGCGAGGGCGCCGACGTCGCCATCTCGTACCTGCCCGAGGAGCAGGAGGACGCCGACCGCATCGTCGCGCTCATCGAGGCAGCCGGTCGCAAGGCCGTCGCGCTGCCCGGCGACATCACGTCGCTCGCGGTCTGCGAGCAGATCGTCGCCGACACCGTCGCCCAGCTCGGCGGGCTCGACATCCTGGTGAACAACGCCGGCAAGCAGCAGAACGTCTCCTCGATCGAGGACATCTCCGACGAGGAGTTCGACGAGACCTTCAAGACGAACGTCTACGCGACGTTCCGGATCACGAAGGCCGCCGTGCCGCACCTCGCGCCCGGCTCCACGATCATCAACACCACGTCGATCCAGGCGTACGCGCCGTCGCCGCACCTGGTGCACTACGCGGCCACGAAGGCGACCGTGAACAACCTGGCGAAGGGCCTCGCGGCGCAGCTCGCGCCGAAGGGGATCCGCGTGAACGCCGTCGCACCGGGTCCGATCTGGACGCCGCTGCAGCCGGCCGGCGGTCAGCCGCCGGAGGCCCTGCCGTCCGCGGGCGAGCAGACCTACCTGGGCCGCTGGGGCCAGCCCGCCGAGCTCGCGCCGGCCTACGTGTTCCTGGCGAGCGGAGAGTCGTCGTACGTCGTCGGCGAGACGCTGCACGTCGACGGCGGGATGCCGACGCCGTAGGGCTCCCCGGACGGGCGTCTGACGGGAGGCGCGGTGCCGGTGGGCGCCGCGCCTCCCGTCGTGCGCGTGGCCGGGCTCGCGGGCCGCGGTCGCGCCGGTGGTCCGAGGCGCGTCAGCGGGACGCGCGCGGGGTCCGCAGCAGCAGCCAGATGAAGTACGGCGTCCCCACCACGGCGGTGAGGATGCCCGCGCCGAGCTGTGCCGGCGCGATCACCGTGCGGCCGAGCAGGTCGCCGAGGCAGACGAGCAGCGCGCCGAGCACCACCGCGACCGGCACGACCCGGGCGTGCGCGCGGCCGACCAGCGACCGCGCGAGGTGCGGCGCGACCAGCCCGACGAACCCGATCGTGCCGACCGCGGCGATCGCGGTCGCGGTCAGCAGCACCGAGAGCGCCAGGAACCCGAGCCGGGTACGGCCGAGCGGGACGCCGAGCAGGCGCGGTGTGTCCTCGTCGAGGGAGACCAGGTCGAGTTCGCGGGTGCGCGTGGTGACGAGCACGAGCGACACCGCCAGGACGATCGCGACCGGCAGTGAGTCCTGCCAGGTGCGGCCGTACGTGGAGCCCGACAGCCAGGTCAGCGCCTTGTTCGCGTTGAACGGGTCCGTGACGACGATGAGCAGGCTGATCAGGGCCGTCAGACCCGCCGAGACGCCGACACCGACCAGGACGAGCCGGTTCTGCCGGAAGCCGCCACGGGCCGCGAAGCCGAACACGACCAGCGCGGCGACCGCTGCGCCGACGAACGCGGCCCCGGCGACGGACCAGCTCGTCGCCGCCGGGACGAGCGTCACGACGAGCACGGCACCGAGACCGGCACCGCTCGAGACGCCGAGGACCCCGGGGTCGGCGAGCGGGTTGCGCGTCACACCCTGCACGAGGGTGCCGGCGAGGGCCAGCGCGGCCCCCGCGAGCAGCGCCGCCGAGACCCGGGGCACGCGGGTGTCGAGGATGAACGAGATCGCCTGGTTCGCCCGGCCGGTCAGCCAGTTCGTCACGTCACCGAGCAGGAGCTTCGCGTCGCCGAGCAGGACGGAGGCGATCACGACGCCCACGAGCACCGCCACGAGCACCACAACGGTGACGGCCACGGTGGTGCGGCCCGGGATCCGGTGCACCTCGAGGGGCGTGGTCTGCCCGGCGTCGCGGGCGCGGACGGCCAGCACCACGAGGAAGACCGCACCGAGGACGCTCGTCACGACCCCCGTCGGCACCGAGACGGCCCGATCGCCGGTGACCACGGCGCGGAGCAGCACGTCGGCCGCCAGCACGATGCCGGCGCCGACGAGCCCGGCGACGAGGAACATCGCCCACGAGCGGTGCAGCGACGGGAAGCGTCGGGCGAGCGGACGGACCAGGGCGGGTGCGCACAGGCCGACGAAGCCGATCGGGCCCGCGATGGTGACCGCCGCGGCCGAGAGCAGCACGGCGAGCACGACGGCGACGATCCGGGTGCCGCGGACCGGCACGCCGAGTCCGCGCGCGGCGTCGTCGCCGAGCGCGAGGACGTCGACGCGGTGCGAGAGCAGGACGAACCCGACGACGCCGACGGCCAGCACGGGGAGCATCGGCACGACCGTGGCGAACCCGTTCTGCGCGATGCCGCCCTGGTTCCACGCGTAGAGGCCCTGGGTCTGCTGCGGGAACAGCAGGATGAGCGCCTGGGTGATCGACCCGAGGCCGAGCGCGAGGGCGGTGCCGGCCAGGACGAGCCGGACCGTGCCGCTGCCGAGCCCGGACAGCGCGAGCACGAGTGCGGCGGCGCCGAGGCCGCCGAGGAACGCGACGGCACCCTGCGCGACGACCGGCAGACCGACACCCGCGACCGACACGACGCCGAGCGCCAGGTACGCGCCGGCGTTCACGGCGAGGGTGTCGGGTGCCGCGAGGACGTTCCGGCTGACCGCCTGCATCGCGGCGCCCGCCACCCCGAGCGCGAAGCCGACGAGCAGCCCCGCGGCCGCACGGGGGAACCGCGACGCGGCGACGACCGACGCGTCGGAGCGGTCCGCCTGCCCGAGCACCGCCTTCCAGACGTCGGCCGCCCCGACGTGCGCGGTGCCCTGCGTCACGTCGACCGCCGCGAGCACCGCGACGAGCACGATGCCGCCGACCAGCAGGGCGACGCCGAGCGCGGGCCGGACGACGATGCTGCGTCGCCCGGCCCGCGCCGGTGCCGTCGTGGTGTCGATGACCGCTACTTCGTGAGCGCGGCGACGGTGGCGTCGATGTACGCCTCCATCGAGCCGGGACCGCCGAACATCCAGATGCCGTCGGCGAGACGGTGCACGTCGCCGTCCTGCACGAAGGGCAGGCCCTTCCAGACCGCGTTCGAGGCGAGGGTCTTCGCGAACACGTCGTCGCCGTCCACGTCGTTGCCGATGTACAGGAACTCGGTGTCGTCGGGCAGGCCGGTCAGGCCCTCGACGTCGGTCGAGCCGAGTCCGTAGGCGGCGTCGCCCTTCACGTCGGTCGACGCCCACGCGTCCTTCAGGCCGAGTTCCCCGTTGATCGTCCCGATGAGCGACGAACTCGTGTACGGACGGATCGTGACCTGGTTCGACAGCACGTAGGCGTCGGCGAACGCCACCTCGGTGCCGTCCTTGCCGGCCTTCGCGAGCTGCTCCTTGCCGTCGGCGATCGCGTCCTCGAGGCCGTTCCAGACCGACTTCGCCTTCGCGGTGGTGCCGGTGGCCTCGGCGATGAGGTCGAGCGTCGCCTTGGTCGTGCCGAGCTGGTCGCTGCCCTTCGCCGAGGAGACGACGATCGTCGGCGCGATCTTCCGGAGCTGCGCGACGACGGAGTCCTTCAGGTCGTCGGTGGCCACGATGAGGTCCGGGGCGATCGACGCGATGGTGTCCGTGCTCGGCTCACCGCGGGTCCCGATGTCCTTCGGCTTGCCCGTCAGCGGCACGGCCGAGTCCCACGCGGAGTAGCCCTTCACGTCGGCGACACCGGCGGGCGAGACACCGAGGGTCTCGAGGTCCTCGACGACGTTCCACTCGGTGCCGACGACCTTCTTCGCCGGACCGTCGAGCGTGACCTTCGTGCCGGTCGCGTCGGTCACGGTGATGCGCGACGCCGAGGACGTCTCGTCGGAGGCCGCCTGCGTCGAGCCGCACGCGGTCAGGCCGAGGGCAGCGGTGGCGGCGATGGCGGTGGCGGCGAGGAGTCGTCTCATGAGCTGGCGTGGAGCCTTTCGATGGTGTGGTGCGCGCCGGTGTCGGACGCGGTCCGGGTGTGGTGCCGACCGATCGCGCGGGTGCGCAGCCGGCCGGTGGAGGGGTCGTGGTCGACGTCGACGCGGATGCCGTAGACGTCGGTGAGGCGGTCCGACTCGAGGACCTCCTCGGGGGAGCCGTCGGCGACGACGACCCCGGCGCGGAGCAGGACGACGCGGTCGGCGACGGCGGCGGCCTGGTCGAGGTCGTGCAGGACCACGCCGACGGCGATGCCCCGCTCGTCGGCGAGGTCGCGGACCAGGTCGAGCAGCTCCACCTGGTAGCGGAGGTCGAGGTAGGTGGTCGGCTCGTCGAGCAGCAGGACGCCGGTCTCCTGCGCCAGGCAGCTGGCCAGCCAGACGCGCTGGAGCTGGCCGCCGGAGAGTTCGTCGGCGGGTCGGTCGGCGAGCGGCGTGAGCCCCGTGACGTCGAGGGCGTGCGCGACGGCAGCGGCGCCGTCGGGGTCCTGGCCGCCGAAGCGCGAGCGGTACGGGTAGCGACCGAAGGTCACGAGGTCGCGGACGCGCAGCCCGCCGGGGACCGGCCGGCCCTGGGTGAGCAGGGCGACCTGGCGGGCGAAGGCCTTGGGGGAGAGGGCGAGTCCGTCGAGGTCCGCGCCGGCGTCACCGACGGCGCCTTCTGCGCCGGCGTGGTCGTCCTCGCCGGCGACGCCCCGCAGGGTCACGTCGCCGGACCGCGGGGCCTGGAGGCGCGCGATGGTCCGCAGGAGCGTGGACTTCCCGGAGCCGTTCGGTCCGACCAGCGCGGTCACCTTCCCGGCGACGAGCTCCAGGGAGGCAGCGTGCACGACGGGGTCGCCGTGGTACCCCACGGTGACGGAACGCGCATCAAGATCGACCACGAGGTAAGGGTAGCCTCACCTTTCCTCGAATCCCTAACGTGTGACGGTTCCTGCCGCGAGCCGCTCGAGGAGCTCGCGGGCGGAGAGTGCCGCGGCCAGCTCGACCTCGACCGGGTTGATCCCGACGGCCCGCTCGAACTCGCGCCGACGTGCCTGGTCGGCGATCGGGACCTCGGGGCGCTGCGGCAGCACGGCGATCGCTCGCGCGGCGGCGTCGAACGCACCGGCCGGCCGGCCGAGCTGCTCCCACATCGTCCGGACGTCGTGCGCGACCTGGTCCGGGTCGCCGCCGAACTCGAACCCGGCCGAGGCCATGGTCGCCAGTCCCTGTGCGGTGGGGTCGTTCGGGGTCATCCCGGCATCGTCACACGGATCGCCGCGAGTGTCCTGCGAGATCCCGCTTGTCCCCCGACATGCCGACACCCGGACCGGGGATGCTGGTGGACCCCGATCTCCACTTGGATGGACGTGCCCCTTCGCGGGGTGACGCGGACAGGACGTCCGGGACCGACGGAGGGCACGATGCTCGAACACACCAGCGCGGACACGCACGCGGCAGCCGCCGCGGCCGCCACCCTGCACCTGCGGATCACGATCGTGGGAGCCACCGTCGACCTGCTGCGGGACGTCCCGTTCCACGAGGCCCACGCCGCGCTCGTCGCCGAACGCCTGGGGATCTCCGTCGAGGAACTCCACCAGCACTTCCCGTCGTGGGACGGCCTGGTCCTCGCCGCCGTCGACCGCTGGAACGGTGCCCGGATGGACGAGGTCACGCGCGAGGTCGGGGACGGCTCGACCGTGCAGCTCCTCCGCGCCATCGTCGCGTCGAACGCCGAGGACCCCGCGCTCATGCGGCTCCTCGTCGCGCTGCTGTCCGTCGCCGGCAACCCGCAGCACCCGATGGCGACGTACCTCCGCTCGCGGTACCAGCTCTTCTACGCGCAGATCAAGCGTGGCCTCGAGCACGACGTCGCGGTCGGCCGGGCCCCGCACACCATGGACCCCCGTCGCGGTGCCGAGCAGCTGATCGCCCTCTACGAGGGGCTGCAGCTGCAGGCGCTCCTGCGCTCGGACCTCGACCTCGTGCCGGCGTTCGACCGTGCGGTCGCGCGACTCGAACGCGGCTGGATGGAGCGCTACGAGCCCCAGGCGGCACGGCGCCTGTCCACCTGGAGCGACGGCGGCTGGGAGCTCTGAGCCGAAAGCGGCTGGGAGCGCTGTCCCCACGGCGTCAGCGCGCCCGGGCGCCCCGCGGCGTCGAGCCGTTGCCCGGGTCGTAGCCCGAGTCGCGGATGACCGGGATCGCGGTGGTGTCGTTGTGCACCGAGTGCACGACCACCCGCCGCGACCGGCGCAGGGCGCGACGGGCACCCGGCGTGGCCACGAGCCCGCCGAGCACGAGTCCCGCGCCGATCCCGAGCGCGACCGACACGGCGGCGACGAAGTCGAGCGCGGCGCTCGACGACCCGGACATGAAGTTGAGCAGCGCGTTCGACACCGCGACCCCGGGCAGGAGTGCGCCGCAGAACGCCGGGACCGCGATCGCCGCGACCGCCGTCCGCATCCGCGCTGCGGCGATGGTGGACAGCACGCCGAGGAGCACGGCGGCGAGGAACGTCGCCCCGAGCAGCGGCAGCCCGGCCTCGCGGAGCCCCCGGAGTGCGGCGCCGGCGGCCACGGAGAACACCACGGCCACCGGGATCACCCGCGCGCTCGCCTGCTGCACGAAGCAGTTCGCCGCGGCGGACACCACGGTCAGCGCGAGCGAGGCCCAGAGCGGCAGGACCGGCAGGACGATGCCGGACGGGTCGACCTCGATGTGCAGCCACTTCGTCACGGCGATGCCGGCGGGCACCCCGACCACGATCGCCGCGATGACGAGCCCGATGTAGAACGCCCGGGCCACCGCCATCGCGCGGAACCCGGAGATCGCGTCCTGCGCCCACGTCACGAGTGACGGGTGCGGCAGCAGGAGCACCACGAGCGCCGCCACCATCGTCGCCGCCTGCCCGGGGTGCAGGATGCCGGCCCAGATCGCGAGCGTGCCGATCGCCGACGCGACGGCTCCCTGGGCGCCGGAGACGAAGAACTGCGGGAAGCCCCGGCCGGTCAGCCACCGGCCGGACACGATGATGCCGAGCATGAGGACGAACGCGCCGAGTCCGGCGCGCCAGCCACCGCCGGCCTGCATCGCGATCGAGATGCCGAGGATCGACAGGCCGACGTCGGCCAGCCAGGTCGGCCAGCGCGGGGGCAGCCGGAGGACCGCGACCAGGGCGCTCACGGCCGAGGTCATGTCGCGTTCGTCGTGGACGAGGTCGTCGACGATCTGGTTCGCCCGTGCCAGGCGGTCGAGGTCGGACCCGTCGGACTGCACGGTGCGGACCTTCACGAGTGGTGGCGCGTCGGACGGGGCGTACTGGATCGTCACCGAGCTGCCGGAGAAGTCCAGGTCGAGCGGTGCGAGGTTCCACTTCGTGGACACCGCGACCACGGCGGTCTCGACGCTCCGGGTGTCCGCTCCGGAGGCGAGCATCACCTCGGCGAGGTCGAGGCAGAAGTCGACGATCTGCACCGGCGAGTACTGCTCGCGGGCTCGGGTGTCCGGCGAGACGTCCTCGTAGATCGTGCCGCGGAGTCGTGCGCGGGCGTCGCGGATGTCGTGCTGTGCGAGGTTGCGGACGCGGGGCCGGTGTGGGCGCCCCGGTCGCGGCGCACCGGGGAGGAACTGCTCGGCCATCCCGCCATGGTGCCAGTCGCGATCTCCACGTCACCAGAACACGGACTGGAGGCCCGTGGCGGCGTCGCCACGGGCCTCCAGTCCGCCGGGTGGTGCGGTCTCCCGCACCTGGCCGGTTACTGCTCGAACGTCGCGTTGAGCGTGATGTCGACGCCGGTCAGCGCCTTGCTGACGGGGCAGGTCGCCTTCGCCTCGTCGGCGGCCGCGAGGAAGGTCGCCTCGTCGATGCCGGAGACCTCACCGGTGACGGTGAGGACGATGCCGGTGAGCTTGAAGCCCCCGGCGCTGTCCGGGCCGAGTGAGACGTCGGCCTTGACGTCGAGGGCCTCGACCGTGCCGCCGGCCTCACCGAGCACGGCGGAGAACTGCATCGCGTAGCAGGCGGAGTGTGCTGCGGCGATGAGCTCCTCGGGGCTGGTGGTGCCACCGGCGTCGTCGGCGGCGCGCTTCGGGAACGAGACGTCGTAGGTGCCGACCTTCGAGCTGGAGAGTTCGACCTGGCCGGAGCCGTCGTTGAGGCCGCCGTTCCAGGCGGTACGTGCGGTGCGCGTGGGCATGGCCGCTCCTTTCGTGTGGGGACCGGACCCGAGCGGGACCGTCGCAGCCGAGTCAAGCGGAGAACGACCGTTCTCGCAACCGGCTCTCGGGGAAGACGCAGGATCAGCCACGCTCGTCAACACGTGTTGCGGAGGGCAACAGGTGTAGTCTTGGGGTGGATCAAAGGAGAGACACATGCGTGCCGTCGTGTTCGAGCAGTACCAGACCTTCCCGTCCCTGACGGAGGTCCCGAAGCCCACACCCGGGCCGGGGGAGGTGCTCCTCAAGGTCGCCGGTGCGGGTGCCTGCCACTCCGACGTCGCCGTGTACCGCGAGTTCCAAGAGGGGCAGCCGGGCGCGCAGGCCCCGTCCTTCGTGCTCGGCCACGAGAACTCCGGCTGGGTCGAGGAAGTCGGCGACGGTGTCAGCGGCTTCACGAAGGGCGACGCGTACCTGGTCTACGGCCCGGTCGGCTGCGGGCACTGCTCGTACTGCTCCAAGGGGCAGGACACCTACTGCGAGAACGCCGCCACGAACCCGTACATGGGCATCGGCCTCGGGCGCGACGGCGGGATGGCCGAGTACGTGACCGTCCCCGCCCGCAACCTCGTGCCGCTCGGCGACGCCGACCCGATCGCGGCCGCACCCCTCAGCGACGCCGCGCTCACGCCGTACCACGCGATCAAGAACTCCCTGCCGAACCTGGCGGGCGGGGGCAAGTACGCCCTCGTCGTCGGGCTCGGTGGCCTCGGGCAGATCGCCGTCCAGATCCTCACGGCGCTCACCGGCGCGACGGTCATCGCGACGGACATGAAGCAGGACGCGATGGACCGCGCTGCCGAGCGTGGCGCGATCACCGTTCCCGGTGGCCCGGACCAGGTCGCCGCCATCCGCGAGATCACCGGCGGTCGCGGGGTCGACGCCGCGTTCGACTTCGTCGGCGCCACTCCGACGATCACGACGGCCCAGGCGTCGATGGCCATCGGTGGACGCTGCACCGTCGTCGGGATCGCCGGCGGGACCACCGAGTGGAACTTCTTCTCCACGCCGTACGAGTCGACCATCACGAACACGTACTGGGGCACGATCGAGGACCTGCACGAGGTCGTCGCGATGTACCGCGCCGGACAGATCGTCCCCGACGTCGAGCGGTACGCGCTGTCGGACGCGCTCGAGGCCTACCGGAAGCTCGAGGCCGGCGAACTGTCCGGTCGCGCGGTCGTGGTGCCGACCGCCTGAGATCGGTTCGGTAACGGTTCCCGCCGCCGTTCCCGCCCGTGGGTATCGTGAGGACACGGTGCGAGGGGCGCGCCGGGTGGGGAGCGGACCATGGTGAACGCACGCGAGTCCGACCAGGTGAACCAGCAGGACCTGTACCGGCCGAAGCTGCCGTACCGCGCCCCGGAGTACACCGAGGCGGTCGCACGACCGCGTCCGGGCAGCGACGGCGGCACCGGCATGACGATGGGCATCCCCTACGACGCCCCGACCGCCGGAGCCGGAGCGTCCGACTCCGTCCCCGTGACCCGGGCCGGGCTCGCGTGGCGGATCGTCGCGTCGCTCGTGCTGGCCGCCGTCGGCGTCAACGCGATCGTGCGCTCCGTCCCGCTGTGGCAGAGCGCCAACGTCGACCCCACGAGCGGTGCATGGGTCGGGGCGGTCGCGCTGCTCATCCTGGCCGGGCTCGCCCTCGCCTACCCGATCGTGAACCTCGTGCGCTGGGTCCGAACGGCCCGCAGTCGGCGTCAGCGACCGGCCGCGTAGCCCTGCGCCCCGCGGGAGTTCGCCGCAGCGCCGAGCACGCCGGTCTCCGGGTCCCGCGTCACGCACGTCAGCCGGCCGAGTGACCAGTCGCCCGCGCGCGTGACGACGTGGCCGCGAGCCTCGAGCCCGGCGATGACGTCGTCGCCGAGCCGGTCCTCGACCACGAGTCCCGCCGGCTCCCACGTGCGCGGCCAGAACGATCCCGGGAACGACGTCGTGTGCAGCGCCGGGGCGTCGATCGCCTGCTGCGGGGAGTACCCGCCGACGATCCAGCGCAGCAGGAACAGCAACTGCCACTGGTCCTGCTGGTCGCCGCCGGGCGAGCCGAGGGCCGCCACGGGGGCACCGTCGCGCAGGACGAGCGTGGGCGTCAACGTCGTGCGCGGGCGCTCGCCGGGCCGAAGCGTCGACGCCGTGCCCTCTTCCAGCCAGGTCATCTGCAGCCGGGTGCCCAGGCAGAAGCCGAGCTCGGGGATCGTCGGCGAGGACTGGAGCCAGCCGCCGGACGGGGTCGCGCTGACGATGTTGCCCCAGCGGTCCACGACGTCGATGTGGACCGTGTCGCCGCGGGTCTCGCCGTCCGGGGCGACGAAGGGTTCGCCGCGGTCCTCGACGGGCACAGCGGTCGCCGTGTCCCGAGCCACCTGGACGGTCGGTTCGCCGACGCTCCCGACGGCTCCGGCGCCCGCTGCCTCCGCCGCCGTGCGCACCGCGGGCAGCGAGTGCGCGACCCCGGCGACCGTGCCCGGGCGGAGTTCGGCGGACGCCCGGTCGCCGATCAGGGCCCGTCGCTCGTCGGTGTACGCGTCCGACAGCAGCACGTCGAGCGGGACGTCGCCGTCGCCGTAGAACGCCTCGCGGTCGGCGAGGGCGAGCTTCAGGGCCTCGGCGATGGTGTGCGCGCCGACCTCGGTGGCGGGGTCGAGCATGGCGTCGTCGAACGGCTCGAGCAGTCGCAGGGTCTGCAGGAGCGCCGGACCCTGCCCCCACGGCCCGGTCTTCGCGATCGTGCACCCGCGGAACTCGGCGGTCGTCGCCGGTTCGTACGAGGCCCGGAACGCGGCGAGGTCGGACGCCCGGAGCACCCCGGCGTGGTCGGTGCCCGACGAGTGCCGGTGCGGTTCGCGGATGAACCGGTCGATCGCCTCGGCGACGAAGCCCTCCGCCCACTCGGTCCGGGCAGCGTCGATCCGGCCGCTCCGGCTGCCCGCTCCGTCACCGGCTGCCACGAGCCGGTCGAACACCGAGGCGAGCGCCTCGTTGCGCACCAGGTCTCCGGGAACCGGCACCGCGCCTCCCGGCAGCCACTGCGTGGCGGAGGTGGGCCAGTGCTCCTCGAAGAGTCCCTGCACGGCACCGATGGTGCGGACCACGGCGGGGGCGACCGGATGGCCGTCGCGGGCGAAGCCGATCGCCGGGGCGAGCACGTCCGCGAGCTCCCACGTGCCGTGGTCGCGCAGGAGCAGGAGCCAGGCGTCGACCGCGCCCGGCACCGCGGCTGCCAGGGCGCCGGACCCCGGGACGAGGTCCAGCCCCTCGGCGAGGTAGTGCTCCGGTGTCGCGCCCTGCGGCGCCGGTCCCTGACCGACGAGCACGATCGGTGTCGGGTCGGTCGCGGTCGCGAACACCGCGGTGAGGTCCCCGCCGGGGCCGTTCAGGTGCGGTTCCACGACGTGCAGCACGAACGCGCCGGCCGTCGCCGCGTCGAACGCGTTCCCACCCCGCTCGAGCACGGACTGCGCCACCGCCGTGGCGATCCAGTGCGTCGACCCCACGGCGCCGAACGTGCCGCGGATGTCCGGTCGTGTGGTGTGGGCAACAGGTGCGGTGAAGGCGGGGTTCGGCGTCGACATGGTCCCATCCTGTCCCGCTTGCCCCCGGAACTGGGGTTCCCCGCCGACATGTCAAGGGGTTGTGATCGCTCGCAGAAACAGTGACCATCGTTCGGCGGCCCGGACAGGGCGGGTCGCCGAACGTTCCGGCCAGGGGGCCGACACCCGCGACCCGCGGGACCACACCGAGCAGGGGACCTCTCTTCGTGCGCAGCACCATCACCACACGGCTCGCCGCCGTCCTGACGGCCGTCGTCGTCGCCGTCACCGGCAGCATCGCCTTCGCAGCACCCGCCAGCGCCGTCACCACCGTCGGCGCGGCACGGGTCGGCACCTGGCTGCACCCCGGGGACTCGCTCACCTCGCGGAACGGCCAGTTCCAGCTGATCATGCAGGGCGACGGCAACCTCGTCGAGTACGGCATCGGCCGCAAGGTGCTCTGGGCCTCCAGCACCACGAGGGCACCCGGATCCAGCGCCGTCGTCAACCCCGACGGCCGCATCACCATCGTGCAGAACGGCAAGCTCATCGCGCGCTGGGGCGTCGCCGGACGCGTCGGCAAGCAGCTGCAGATCGGCGCCGACGGTGCGATCACCTCGCTCGACACCTCGGGCGGGATCGTCTGGCAGGCCGCGACGTTCCAGGACCAGGTCGCCGCCGGGTCGCTCATCGCCTCCGGCACCGTGCTGCGCTCGGACGCCTCCAACGCGCGCCGGCTCACCATGCAGGGTGACGGCAACCTCGTGCAGACCGTGAACGGTTCGCCCGTGTGGAGCTCCCGCACCGGCGGGCACCCGGGCGCCTACGCCGCCGTGCAGACCGACGGCAACCTCGTCGTCTACGGCACCGACAAGAAGGCGCTCTGGGCCTCGAACACCAGCCGCGCGGGCGCCGGGCAGCTCCTCGTGCAGGTCGACGCGAACGTCGTGCTCTACGGCAAGACCGACACCCGGGCGTGGTCGACACGGAAGGTCACCGGCCTCGCCTGGCCGGTCGCGAGCACGAAGATCTCCGGCAAGTACAACGACGACCGCGGCGCCGGGCACGTCCCGCGCTACCACCAGGGCACCGACGCGGCGGTCGGCACCGGCACGCCGGTCTACGCCTCGGGGACCGGAACCGTGACCGAGGCCACGAGCTCGGCCTCGTACGGCAACTACGTGGTCGTGAAGTACGGCGTGACGACGGTGCTCACGGCGCACCTCAGCTCCATCGGGGTGAAGAAGGGGCAGATCGTGTCCGTCAAGCAGCAGATCGCGAAGTCGGGCAACACCGGGCAGTCGACCGGGCCGCACGTGCACGTCGAGGTCCGGCAGGGCGGGACGCTCGTCAACCCGTTGACGACGCTGCACTTCCGCTGACGCAGGACGGGGGCGGCAGCCGCCCCCGAGTACACCCACGCCCGGCGCCTCCGCGAGGTGCCGGGCGCGTGGCGTCGACGGCCGACGGGTGCGCGAACGGCCGGTGTCGCGCCTCCCGTCCTCCGACGGCGCAGCGTGACCGACGTGGCGGGCCCGCCGGGTCCGCGACCCGGACGGCGGGCACCGTCACGTCCGATCCGGTGCTTGCGCGATCCCTCGCGCGGGTGCATGATGAACGCATCGGTTAATTAACCGATCAGTTCACCAGGAGGCGACGATGGAGACCGACCGCATCGACGCCGTCCTGTCGGCGCTCGCCGACCCGATCCGCCGCCGCATCGTCGAACGACTCGGCAAGGGCGAGGCGACCGTCACCGACCTCTCCGGCCCGTTCGACGTCAGCGCACCGGCGATCTCCCGACACCTCGGCATCCTCGAACGCGCAGGCCTCATCACCCGGGAACGGCACGGTACCTGGCGCACGTGCCGTCTCCGGCCAGAGGCCGTCGACGAGCTCGGCGCGTGGCTGGGCGGGCTCCGGCCCGTCTGGGACCGCCGGTTCGACAGCCTGGAGGCAGTGCTCGCCTCCCAGCGTGACCACACTCCCGTGGCGCACGCGTCCAGTGCCACCACCGACCCACAGGAGCAGTCATGACCGAACAGTTCACCGCCCACACCACGCACCGGTTCGCGTACCCCGTCACCGACGTGTACCGCGCATTCGTCGACCCCGCCCAGCTCGCGCTGTGGTTCGGACCCCTCGGCTTCCACGTCCCCGCGGCCACCGTCGAGGTCGACGCCCGCGTCGGCGGCGCCTGGAACCTGACGATGGTGAGCAACGACAACCCCGAGTGGTCCTCCGGTGTGACCTCGACCCTCGAACAGATCGAGGAGAACCGGATCATCGTCGGCACCGAGACCGCCAACGGCATCCCCGGCATCGAGGACGGGACGCAGCTGTCCCTCACGCTCGAGTTCGCCGAGGACGGCGACGGCACGATCGTCACCCTCACGCAGGGCCCCTTCCCGGAGTTCATGCGCGACATGAACATCGCCGGCTGGACGCAGTCGTTCCACAAGCTCGAGGCGCTGCTCGCCACGCCGAAGGAGTTCTTCCAGATGCCGTGACGCCTCGGTCGTGGCGCAGTCGACCGGAACGGCCCGCACCCATCGGGTGCGGGCCGCCTGTCTCAGTCCTTCCGCCAGACGTCGAGCACGAGCCTGGTGACCGCCACGAGCAAGCTCGCGACCCCCAACCAGGACACTCGACGCCTGGGCTCGGACCCGTTGTCGTTCGACATCGAGACCACCTCCGGTGTCTGCGCCGGCGGACACGAGGAGCGGAAGCGCCGAGGGGCGCAGGCGTGACCGGGGTCACGTATGCTTGAACCGAGCGTTTGCGCTCGGGACGTTTGCGGTCCCTCTGGCACTCCACTCGGAGAGCAACTCGAAGCCCATCACCGTTGCCGCGGTGGTGGGCTTCAACCTTGCCCGGGGTCCTCGCCCGGCGACGCGCGACCCCGGGGCAAGTCTACGAGGCGTGATACTCCATCGTGTGGAACGTCACAGTTGATGTTCCGCATCGAGTACGGTGTCAGGACCACCCACGAAGTGGGGTGGTCGACGAGTCCCGATGGTGACGGGTCGTCAATTACGGTTGCAACGACCCAGGGGAGGAACAGTGGAGTTCGAAGAGCGTCTCGCCGCGCTGGCCACGAAGGTGCAGAACCAGCGCGAGGCCATCCAGACCGAGGAAGCGACGAAGAACGCGTTCGTCATGCCGTTCATCTCGACGATCCTCGGCTACGACGTGTTCAACCCGCTTGAGGTCGTGCCGGAGTTCACTGCCGACGTCGGCGTCAAGCGCGGCGAGAAGGTCGACTACGCGATCATGCGCGACGGCGAGGTGCAGATCCTCATCGAGTGCAAGAAGTCGACGGAACCGCTGAAGATCGAGCATGCATCGCAGCTCTTCCGGTACTTCTCGGTGACGAATGCGCGCATCGCAGTCCTGACCAACGGCGAGGTCTACAACTTCTACACCGACCTCGATGCGCCGAACAAGATGGACGACCGCCCGTTCCTGGTCCTCGATCTCGCCGACATCGACGAGACCCTCCTGCCGGAGCTCCGCAAGCTCACGAAGGACGTGTTCGACCTCGACTCCGTGATCAGCGCGGCGGAGGAGCTCAAGTACGTCGGCGCCATCAAGCGAGCGATCGCAGCGCAGTTCCGCGAGCCCGAGGAGGACTTCGTCCGTCTCTTCGCCTCGCGTGTCTACGACGGACGCTTCACGCAGGAGGCGCGGACCCAGTTCACGACCCTCGTCGCCAAGGCGTCGAAGCAGTTCCTGAACGAGCAGGTCAACGACCGCCTCAAGACCGCTCTCGGCGCCTCGTACAGCGCCCCGGTCGGTGCCGAGGCGCCAGCAGACGCAGTGACGAGTGAGCCCGTCGCAGAGGGAGACCTCGACCGCGACACCGAGATCGAGACCACGCTCGAAGAACTCGAGGGTTACCAGATCGTCAAGGCGATCGCGTGCAGCGAGGTCAAGCCGGACCGCATCGCCCACCGCGACCAGAAGTCGTACTTCGCGGTCCTGCTCGACGACAACAACCGGAAGCCGATCGCCCGGCTCTGGTTCAACGGCAAGAAGCAGAAGTACCTCGGGCTCTTCGACGAGAGCAAGGTCGAGACGAAGCACCCGATCGAGTCGCTCGACGACATCTACCTGCACGCCGCGTCGATCCGCGAGGCTGCTCAGCGGTTCTCGGCCTGAGGCGACTCCGCCGACGTGCCGGCCGTAGGGTTGGCGAGATGGAGAAGCGCGGCGGACAGGTGATCGTGCTGGTCGCGATCGGGATCGTCGCCGGCGTGCTCTCCGGCCTGTTCGGGGTCGGCGGCGGCGTGATCGTCGTGCCGGCCCTCATGGCCTTCCTGCACCTCGACCAACGCCGGGCGTCGGCGACGTCCCTCGTGGCGATCGCTCCCGCAGCCGTCGTCGGGGCGATCACCTACGCCGTGCAGGGCGAGGTGCACTGGCTCGCGGCGCTGACGCTGGCGGTGGGCAGCGTCATCGGTGCGCCGATCGGAGCGCGGCTCCTGCGGGCGCTGCCGCTCCGGGTGCTGCCGTGGATCTTCGTCGGGTTCATCGCCGTCGTGCTCGTCTCGCTGTTCACCAGCGTCCCGACCCGTGGCGGCGACGTGCACTTCGGCATCGTCGAGGCGATCGTGCTCCTGCTGCTCGGCCTGCTCTCCGGCGTGCTGTCCGGGCTCGTGGGTGTCGGCGGCGGGGTCGTCATCGTGCCGGGGCTCGAGGTCGTCCTCGGCGCGGGCGACCTGCTCGCGAAGGGCACGTCGCTCCTCACGATGGTGCCGACGTCGGTGTCCGGCACGGTCGCGAACCTCCGCCGACGCGCGGTGGACCTGCGCATCGGGTTGACGGTCGGCATAACGGCCGCGATCTGCTCACCGGGCGGAGCGGTGATCGCGCGCCTGCTCGACCCGCAGGTGGCGACCTGGCTCTTCGCCGGCTTCCTCGTGGTCGTGGCGGTCATCGTCCTGGTGCGGGGTCGCCGGGCTGCACCGCGGGACGAGGCGACCGCCGGGGAGGTCGCGTGACGTCCCTCCGTGGTCAGGGCGACGCCGAGGCGGTGCTCGCGGCCTTCGCCCGGACGTCCGGTGACGTGCCGGCCGCCCGGAGGGTCGCGCGACAGTTCGCCGGCCTCGACGACGGGGAGCGTTCGGCGTTGCTCTGGAGCGAGGACGCGGGGGCCCGGCTCGTCGCGGTGCTGCTGCTCGTCCAGGCGATGCGGGAGCGGCCGGACCCAGAGTTCACCGACGAGTACCTGTCGGCGGCGAAGACCGAACGGTTCGAGGACACCGCGCTGGTCGACCTGGCGGCCGAGGAGCTCGTGGGCGCGCCGCTCGTCGGCGGCTCGACCGGGCCGCTGTTCGCGCTAGTGAAGTCCGACGTCGCGATGGTGCGGCGGATCGCGGTCGTGGCGACGCTGGCGTTCGTGAAGCAGGGCGACGCCGAGGTGCCGCTCGCGATCGCCGGTCGGCTGGTGCGGGAGCGCAGCGAGACGGTGCAGTCCGCGCTCGGATGGGTGCTCCGTGAGACCGGCAAGCGCGCGTCGGAGCCGGCGCTCATCGCGTTCCTCGAGCGCAGCGGTCGCTTCCTGACTCCCGCTGCGCTGCGAACGGCGACCGAGCACCTGCCCACGGCCGAACGGGACCGGCTGCGCGGCTGACGCGCACCGACTTCACGCGCGTAGCGACAGATCACGCGCTCGCACGCGCGTGATCTGTCGCTCAGCGCGTGAAGTCGCGAGCGACGCGAGCCGCGCGAGCGACGCGCGCCCCGCGCTCCTAGACCGCGCGCTCGGCCTCGTCCGGCTCCGCCAGCACCGTCGTCAGCGCGACGACGACGCCGTCGCGGACCTCGACCACGTCGATGCCCCGCACGGCGGGCGACCCGACCGGGCCGAACCCCCACGCGAGCGCACCGTGCGAGTCCGACACGTAGCGGCGGCCCTCCTCGACGAACTGGAACCCGGCCGGCACCGACGCGAGGAGCCCGGCGGCCTTCTGCTCGAGGGCATCCCACCCGACGACGGTGCCCTCGGGGTCGGTGAACACCACGTCGGACGCGTAGGTGCGCTCGATCGCAGCGCGACGGGAGGCGGCGTCGGTGTTGCCGAAGACGTCGTGGAGGTTCGCGGAGAGGAGCTCGGAGACGGTGGACATGCCCGGAGCCTAACCTGGGCCCATGCACACCGAGGTGCCCTCCATCGACGACGCGCTGGTCCGCCGGCTCCTCGCGTCGCAGTTCCCGGAGTGGGCGTCCCTGCCGGTGCGCGAGGTCGACCACCAGGGCTGGGACAACCGCACCTTCCGCCTCGGCGACGAGCTGGCCGTCCGGCTGCCGAGCGCCGAAGGGTACGTGCCCGCTGTGGAGAAGGAACAGGACGTGCTCCCGTACCTCGCGGGGCGGCTCGACATCGCGGTGCCGGAACCGGTGGCACTCGGCGAACCGGCCGTCGGGTACCCGTTCCCGTGGTCCGTCCGACGCTGGCTCGACGGCACCGTCGCCGAGCACGCCGAGGGGCTCGACACCGACCGCTTCGACACCGACCGCTTCGCCGCCGACGTCGGCGCGGTGCTCCGGCAGCTCCGGAGCATCCCGGCCGCCGGTGGACCGGCAGCGGGAGCGCACTCGTTCCAGCGGGGAGCGCACCCGTCGGTCTACTCCGACGAGGTCGTCGCAGCACTCGACACGCTCGGCGGCAGCGTCGACCGCGTCGCCTGCGAACGGGTCTGGGACGCCGCCACCGCGACGGCGTGGAACCATCCGGCCGTGTGGTTCCACGGGGACGTCGCACCGGGCAACCTGCTCGTCGACGGGGACGGACGACTCAGCGCGCTCATCGACTTCGGCACGTGCGGCGTCGGGGACCCGGCGTGCGACCTCGTGCTCGCGTGGACGTTCCTGGCGGGCGACGCGCGACGGGCCTTCCACGAGGCCGCCGAGCTCGACGCCGACACCTGGGCACGCGCGCGCGGCTGGGCGCTCTGGAAGTCGCTCATCATGCTGGCCGGCAGCGCCGGCCCCGGGGACCGGGCGGGACACGAGCGGGTGCTCGCGTCCGTCCTCGCGGATCCGGTCGCGTGCGCGGCGACGGCGGGCCTGGAGGCACGGAGCACCGCCGCCACGGACCGCGCGGACGGCCCGCGGCTGGGAACGCACCACGGGGCGGGGGCGTACCGACGACGGTGACGTGAGTCGCGCCTCCCGGCCGGCTCGAAGCGACCACGAGAGGAACGCGACGTGCGCGCACTGACCTGGCAGGGCACCGAGAAGGTGTCCGTCGAGACCGTCCCCGACCCGACCATCCAGGAGCCGACCGACGCGGTGGTGCGGATCACCTCCACCGCGATCTGCGGCTCCGACCTGCACCTGTACCGGGTGCTCGGCCCGTACATCGACAAGGGGGACGTCCTCGGCCACGAGCCGATGGGCATCGTCGAGGAGGTCGGCAGCGCCGTCACGAACCTCACGGTCGGCGACCGCGTCGTCATCCCGTTCAACATCTCGTGCGGCCACTGCTGGATGTGCCAGCACGGCCTGCAGTCGCAGTGCGAGACGACCCAGGTGCGCGAGTACGGCACCGGGGCGTCCCTGTTCGGCTACACGAAGATGTACGGCCAGGTCCCCGGCGGCCAGGCCGAGTACCTGCGCGTGCCGCACGCCGACTACGGCCCGATCGTCGTGCCGGACGACGGCACGCCGGACGAGCGCTGGCTGTTCCTCAGCGACATCCTGCCCACCGCGTGGCAGGCCGTGCAGTACGCGCAGGTGCCCGAGGGCGGCACGCTCGCGGTGCTCGGCCTCGGCCCGGTCGGCCAGTTCGCCGCCCGCATCGGCAAGCACCTCGGCTACCGGGTCCTCGCCGTCGACCCGGAGCGGGTCCGCCGCGACCTCGGCGCGAAGCACGGTGCCGAGGTCTTCGACCTGACGAAGGACGTCGTGCCCGAGCTCGTCGACCTGACCGACGGCCGGGGCCCCGACGGGGTCGTCGACGCCGTCGGCATGGAGGCCCACGGCAACCCGTTCGCAGGGTTCGCCCAGCGCGCCGCCGGACTGCTGCCCGACAAGCTCGCGCAGAAGGCGATCGAGACCGCCGGTGTCGACCGGCTCGCTGCGGTGCACGCCGCGATCGACCTCGTCCGCCGGGGTGGCACGGTCTCACTGAGCGGCGTCTACGGGGGCATGGCCGACCCGATGCCGATGATGACCCTGTTCGACAAGCAGATCACCATCCGCGAGGGACAGTGCAACGTGAAGCGCTGGATCGACGACATCATGCCGCTCGTGCAGGACCCGTCGGACCCACTCGGCACGCTCGACCTCACGACGCACCGGGTGTCCCTCGAGGAGGCCCCGCACATGTACGAGGTGTTCCAGAAGAAGGAGGACGGCTGCGTGAAGGTCGTGCTCGACCCGGCACTGGCCGCCGCCTGATGCGGATCGTCGTCGTCGGCGCGACCGGCAACGTCGGGACGGCGGTGCTCCGGCGGCTCGCCGAGGCACGGCTCAGCGGGGACGGAGGTGCCGGGAGCTCGGAGGGCCTCGAGGTGATCGGCGTCGCACGGCGGCTGCCCGATGCCCGGGTCGCGCCGTACGACGTCGCCTCCTGGAAGGCCGTCGACGTCGGTGGCCCGTCCGCCGTGGACGAGCTCGTCGCGGTGTTCGAGGGCGCCGACGCCGTCGTGCACCTGGCGTGGGCGCTGCAGCCGACGCACGACATCCCCGCGCAGCACCGGACGAACGTCACCGGGACGGCGAACGTCCTCGACGCCGTCGCCCGTGCCGGTGTCCCGCAGGTCGTCGTCGCGTCGTCGGTCGGCACCTACCGGGGCGTCGACGTGGACGGCAAGCGCACTCCGGTCGACGAGACCTGGCCGGCGACGGGCATCCCCACCGCCACCTACTCGATCCACAAGGCCGCGAACGAGGCCGCGATGGACGCGTTCGAAGCCCAGCACCCGTCGGTCGTCGTCACGCGTCTCCGGCCCGGGCTGATCTTCCAGCGGGGCGCCGCCGCCGAGATCCGCGGGCTCTTCCTCGGACCGTTCGTGCCGATGTCGATCGTCCGCTGGATCCGGTGGGCCGTCCTGCCGCTGCCGTTGCCGTTCGTGTTCCAGGCCGTGCACGCCGACGACGTCGCCGATGCCTCCTGGCGGGCGATCGACCGACGCGCGGGCGGTGCGTTCAACATCGCCGCGTCGCCGGTGCTCAACCCGCCGCGGATGGCGCGGGCGTTCGGGATGCTCGGCGCGGTCCGGGTGCCGCTCCGGCTCGTCCGCGGGGTCGTCACGCTGACCTGGCGGCTGCGCCTGCAACCGACGGACGCCGGGTGGGTGGACATCGCGGCGGGCGTGCCGATCATGCGGACCGACCGAGCACGCGCCGAGCTCGGGTGGGTGCCGCGGCACACGGCCGACGAGGCCCTGCGCGACCTCGTGTCGGGGTTCGCCGACGGCGCGAACGTCCCCGCGTCGGGGCCGCTGCGCGGCTGAGGCTCGCGCGGGGTGGGGCGCGCGTGGCGGGCGTCGTCGGCGTCGTGGGCGTCGGGTCGTTCCGCGCGTGGGAGGCGGAATCGCTCGTAGGGAGCAGGAAGTTCCGGCACCCTAAGCGCGGATCTGCCTCCCATTGCGGGGGTGATGGGAGAGATCGGCCGCGCGCTACTGTCGCGTCATGGTGTTCAGCGGGATGGCGTTCGGCGACTTCGACGACCCGGGTGTGTCCGACGGGTTCGGCGGGGGCGATGCGTTCGGCGCGTTGTTCGGGGTCGTCGCGGTCGTGATCGGTCTCGGCATCGTGTCGACGATCGTCCTCACGATCTACCGGGCGAAGCGGATGGCCGACCGTGGGCAGAACCCGCTCACCGTGCAGGAGGACATCGCGTACCAGGCGATGCAGAGCCGCACCCTCGCGGCGGACAAGTCGCTCGAACAGCGGCTCGCCGAGCTCGACGACCTGCACCGGCGAGGAGTCATCACCGACGACGAGCACCGCACCGCACGAGCCGAGGCCCTGCGCGGTTAGCCTGGGACGGTGCTGCTGCCGACGGACCTGCTGGGGGTGTGGGAGCTCCGACGGACGGTGGACGACCGGCTCGCCGGCCAGCGCAAGACCGTCGTGGGCACCACGACCCTGACGAGCACCGGCCCGGACGAGGTGCGGTGGGACGAAGCGGGCACGATGCACTTCGACGGCCGCGCGACCCCGGTGTCCCGGACACTGTCGGTGCGCCGCGCTCCGGACGGTCGCTGGACCGTGCACTTCGTCGACGGACGGGTGTTCCACGACTGGGCGTGGGGTGACCGCGTCGAGCACCCGTGCGCCCCGGACGACTACGCGGGCGTGCTCGCCGGGGACGCCGAGCACTGGACGGTCCGGTGGGAAGCCCACGGTCCCGCGAAGGACTACGTGCTCGTCAGCGACCTGCGACGTCGGTCCCACGCGGCAGACTGATCGCATGGCCCGCTCCTCCGGTACCGACGCTCCGCGCATCACCCTGACCGAACCCGCCGACCTCGACGACTGGACCCCTGCTCCCGGCGACGTCCTGACCGGCGATCGCATCGAGGGCAAGCGCATCGAGACCTTCGACCTCGCCGGTGAGCGGCTGCCGGACCTCGAGATCGAGGAGAGCGTGATCGGGACGCTCCGGGCCGACGGCGCCGACCTCCGCGGGCTCCGGGTGCGCGACTCGGTCGTCGAGGTGCTCGACGCGCCCGTGTTCAAGGCCTCCAGCAGCACGTGGCGCGAGGTCCGGATCGCCGGCGGTCGCGTCGGCTCGGCGGAGCTCTACGACGCCGGGCTGAACGGGGTCGAGTTCGTCGGCATGAAGCTCGGGTTCGTGAACCTCCGCGGCTCGACGCTCACCGACGTCGTGTTCCGCGACTGCGTCATCGACGAGCTCGACATCGCAGACGCCCGACTGCTGCGGGTGTCGTTCGACGGCAGCCGGATCCGTGCGGCCGAGGGGTCGAACACGCGGATCGACCACGTGGACCTGCGCGGTGCCGACCTCGACCGGGTGGAGCGGCTCGAGGGGTTCCGCGGGGCGACGATCGGCTCCGACCAGCTCTACACCCTGGCCCCGCTCCTCGCTGCCCAGGCGGGCTACCGCGTCGACTGACCCTCGCACCGAACGTCAGGCCATCCCCGCACCCGCACCCGCACCCGCGCCCACCCGCGCCAGCGCCGCCGCCAAGTCAGCCTGCACCAGGTCGCCGTGCACCGCGGCGCCCGCCTGCGTCCCGGCAGCGGCCGACGCGATGACGGTGGCCATCGGGGACGCCACGTTCCCCGCCGCGTACACCCCGCGCACGCTCGTCTGCCCGGCGGCGTCCACGGTCAGCGCACCCCCGACGCGGAAGTCGCCGATCACCTGGTCCGAGGCGACGAGCCCGAGCCCGGACAGGAAGCCGACCCGCGCCTCGGCGGTGCTCGCGGCCGCGAGGGCATCGAGTTCTACGACCTCGCCCGTCGCCAGTTCGACGCCCGTCAGCACACCGTCGGACGACCGCACCCGAGCCACCGATTCGTCTACGACCTTGATCCCACGTGCTGCGAAACCTGCACGGGTGGTGTCGTCGACGAGCTCGGGATCGGCGACGAACGCCGTCACGTCCTCGCTCAGCGCCCGGAACATGAGCGCGTGGTGCGCGCCGAACGGAGTCGTCACCAGGACGCCGATGCGGCGGTCGCGCACCTCCCATCCGTGGCAGAACGGGCAGTGCACGACCCCGCGACCCCATTGCTCCGCGAGCCCCGGGACCTCGGGCAGCACGTCGACGGCGCCGGAGGCGACGACCAGCCTGCGTGCGGTGACGACCGCGCCGGAGTCGGTGGTGACCGAGAACCCGACCGGGTCGACGCCGTCGCCGCCCGTGGCGGACGCGGCCACGATCCTCCCGGCCGTCACCTCGACCCCGTAGGCGGCGACCTCGTCGCGACCGACGCGGGCCAACTCGGCCGGCGCGGCGCCTTCGCGGCCCAGGTAGTTGTGCACGCCCTCGGCGGGCGCGTTGCGGGGCTCGCCCGCGTCGATGACGAGGACCGATCGTCGCGAACGACCGAGGATGAGGGCGGCGGACAGGCCGGCGGCTGCTCCGCCGATGACGATGACGTCGTAGTGATCACGCATGCGTGCATCCTGCGGAACCGGGAGCCGGCCTGGCAAAGAAGATTGCCGGTACGGCAAAATGGCGGTCATGGGCAGCACAGCGCACGACCATGGCCGGGAGGAACGGATCACCCCGCGTACGACGGCGCAGGTGGTCGACGCGGTCGGCCCGCGACTCCGCGCGCTCCGGGCCCGGCGGGACGTCACGCTCGCCGCCCTCGCGACCGAGACGGGGATCTCCGTGTCCACGCTGTCACGGCTCGAGTCGGGGCAGCGGAAGCCGACCCTCGAACTCCTGCTCCCGCTGGCCCGGGCGTACCAGGTGCCGCTCGACGACCTCGTCGGGGCGCCTGCGACGGGTGACCCGCGCGTGCACCTCCGCCCGGAGTCGCACGGCGGCCGCGTCGTCATCCCACTCACCCGCCGGACCGGAGGGGTGCGCTCGTTCAAGCAGCTGTTCCCGCCGAACTCGCCCGGTGGCGAGCCGACACTGAAGACCCACGAGGGCTACGAGTGGCTCTACGTCCTCTCCGGGCGGCTCCGGCTGCTGCTCGGCGAGCACGACCTCGACCTCGGGCCGGGCGAGGTCGTCGAGTTCGACACCCACACCCCGCACTGGATCGGGAACGTCACCGACGAGGTCACCGAGGTGCTGTGCCTGTACGGGCCGCAGGGGGAGCGGGCGCACGTGCGGTCGCGCCCGGTCGCCGCGGAGCGCGAGGGCGAGCGATAGGGCGAGCGACAGCGATGGCGCGAGCGCTAGCGCCGGGTCCAGCGTGCGGCCGCCCGCCGGCGCGCCTCGACGCGGGAGCGCCGGGCCCAGCGCCGCACCGGGTTCGCCCGCCGTCCGTTCACGCGGAACGTGTGGAACGCGCGTCGCGTCCGCAGCAGGACGGACGGGAGGCCCGAGAACGGTCGCGCGGACACCTGCACCGTGAGCGCACGGTCGGCCAGCACCCGCCACCCCGGGTCGAGCTGCATGCTCAGGTCGACGTCGTCGTGCACCTCGGCGTCGCGGCGGTGCGCACGCCAGCGGACCACGAGCCACGTCTCGCGACGCATCGCCATCGCCGAGCCGAACAGCGGCGGTCGCCCGAGCGCGGCCCACATGAGGACGAAGTACGGGCGCATGTAGACCGCGTCCCACACCCGCCGGACCACGGGGCCGCCGTCGTGGGGGCGACCGGGGCCGGTGACGGCGACCACCTCCGGGTCGGCGAGCAGCCGGAGTGCGTCGGCGATCCACTCGTGCGGCGGGACGGAGTCGGCGTCGAGCCGCACGAGCACGTCGCCGGACGCGTGGTCGTAGCCGCGCGCCGAGGCCCGCGCGATGCCGCGCACGGGTTCGGTGAGGACCGTCGCGCCGGCTGCCCGTGCGACGGCGGCGCTGTCGTCGCGGCTGCCGTTGTCCACGACCACCACCTCGTCGGGGCGCACCGACTGGGTCGCCAGTGCGTCGAGGCACCGGCGGAGGTGCTCGGCGTCGTCCAGCACCGGGACGACGACGGAGACGGTGGGCATCCCTCGATCCAACCGGAACGGCGCTGGACGGACGTGCGGTCGGTGGAGGGGCACGCGGTAGCGTTGGCCGACATGGACCCGATCGAGGAGCTCGCCGCGGAGCTGCGGCAGTCCATCGGACGCGTGGTCCGAGCCGTGCGACGCGAGACGGACGCGCTCCCTGCCACCCACACGGCCACCCTGGGCTTCCTGCGGCGCGAAGGCCCCATGACGATCGCCGACCTCGCCCGGCGCCGCGGGGTCAAGCACCAGGGGCAGTCGCGCACGGTCGGCGAGCTCGCGGACCTCGGGTACGTCGAGCGGACCGTGTCGGAGACCGATCGCCGGGTGTCGGTGATCCGGATCTCCCCGGCCGGGCAGCAGGCGCTGCAGCGCGACACGGACGCCCGGACCGACTGGCTCGCCGCCGGCATCCGCGAGGAGCTCGACGACGAGGAACGGGCCGTGCTCGCCCGGCTGCCGGAGCTGTTCGAACGCGTCGCGCGCCGAGCCGACTGAGCGCTTCCTCACCCGGTCACCGCGACAGAACTACAACACGGTTGTAGTGTTGTCGGCATGGAGCTGACGAAGTACAACCACGCCACCGTCGTCCTCGAGCAGGACGGCGCCACCCTCGTGATCGACCCGGGCACCTTCACGCCCGAGGCTGCTGACCTCGCCCGCGCAGCCGCCGCCGTGCTCGTCACTCACGAGCACTTCGACCACCTCGACGTCGAGGCCGTCCGCTCGGCGCTCGCCGCGAACGACGCCCTGGTCGTCCGTGGCCCCGAGGCGATCGTCGAGCAGCTCGGCGCCCACGACGGCCGTGTCGCCGCCGTCCACGCCGGGGACTCCTTCGAGGTCGGTCCGTTCTCGGTGCAGGTCTTCGGCGAGGAGCACGCGGTCATCCACCGCGACGTCCCCACCGTCGCCAACGTCGGCTACCTCGTGAACGGCGCCGTCTTCCACCCGGGCGACGCGTACCTCGAGCCCGGTGTCCCCGTGCAGACCCTGCTGCTGCCGACCAGCGGCCCGTGGACGAACACCGCGGCGGCCGTCGACTACGTCCGGGCCGTCGCACCGGAGCGTGCCGTCCAGATCCACGAGGCGATGCTCAGCGAGGTCGGGCAGCAGTCGACCGCGCGCTTCCTCGGGTCGGACGGGCTCGGACCGGTGCCGGTCCAGATCCTGGCCGCCGGGGAGTCGACCACCGTCTGACGGCGGCGACCCACGATCTGACGGTCTGACGGCCGCGACCCACGGCCCGGCGGCGGCGACCCCCTGTCGTCGCGACGCTGCGCCTGGGAGGCGACCCGCGCCTCCCGGGCCAGCATGGGGTGATGTCCGCCGCGCCCACGACCGCAGTCCTGTTCGACATCGACGGCCCCCTCGCCGACTCCAACTACGCGCACATCGACGCGTGGTGGCGGGCGTTCCTCGCCGCCGGTGAGTCCGTCGACGCCTGGCGGATCCACCGCGCCATCGGCATGGACTCCGCGAAGCTGCTCGAGGAGCTCCTGCCGGACGCCTCCGACGAGACCCGCGACACCGCGAAGCAGTTCCACACCGCGTACTACGCCGAGCAGATGCCCCGCCTCCGACTGCTCCCCGGCGCACGTGACCTGCTCCGCGCCGTCGCCGAGGCCGGGCACGCGGTGGTGCTCGCGACGAGTGCGCCCGAGAACGAGCTCGCGCGGCTCCGCGAACTGCTCGGCGCCGAGGAGTGGCTCACCGCGGTGACGAGCTCCGAGGACGTCGAGCAGGCGAAGCCCGACCCCGGCATCATCGAGGTGGCGCTCGACAAGGTGGGTGTGTCCGCGGACGCCGCCGTGATGGTCGGCGACGCGATGTGGGACGTCGAGTCCGCCGGACGGGTCGGCCTGCCGTGCGTCGCGGTGATGACCGGGGGCATCGGTGGGGACGAACTCCGCGGTGCCGGCGCCGCCGAGGTGTACGACGACGCGGCTGCCGTGCTCGCGGCGTTCCGGGCCGGCGAGGGCCCCATCGCCGCGCTCTGACGGCATCCGTGACAGGATCGTCGATCGTGATCACGATCGAACGCGTCCCCTGGGAGGACCCCCGCGCCGTGGCGCTCCGCGCCCGCATGGACGAGGAGATGCACGAGCGGTACGCGTCGGCCACCGTCGACGAGGACCCCGCCGTGACGGCCGAGCGGAACCGCGCGCTGAGCGTCGACCCGTCGACGGTCGTGTCGTCCGTGCTCGCGGTCGACGACGACGGCGAAGCCATCGGGCACATCGCGATCCGACGCCTCGGCGACGAGACGGAACTCAAGCGCCTGATCGTCCTGGCGTCGGCCCGGGGCAAGGGTGCGGCGACGGCCCTGCTGGACGAGTGCGAGCGCATCGGCCGCGAAGCCGGCGCGACCCGGCTGATCCTGCAGACGGGCGACCGCCAGCCCGACGCCGTCGCGCTCTACGAGAAGACCGGCTGGAGCCCGATCCCGGTCTACGAGCCGTACATCGCGACGCTGCCGTGGTCGTTCTGCTTCGAGAAGGCGCTGTAACCCTGACACTCGTTGCACTTTCAGCTTGAGAGTGCAATTCTTGCTCGGTGACCACCACCGAACGCACCCGCGCGCTGCGCCGACGCATGATCGTCGAAGCACGCCGTTCGACGGTCGAGCACGGGCTGCACGGCTTCACGATCGAGCAGCTCTGCGAGACCGTCGGGGTGTCCCGGCGCACGTTCTTCAACCACTTCGCGTCGAAGGACGACGCCGTGCTCGGCATCGAGATCAACGCGGACGTCGAAGCCATCGACGCGTACGCCGCCGGCGGTGTCGTCGCGGCCGATCTCGAGCCGCTGGACTCCATCGTCGCGCTGGCGATCGACCAGTTCCACCGAGCCGGCATCGACCGTGCCGACGAGGTCCTCGTCCGCGGGGTCTTCGACCGCGAGCCGGCACTCGTCGCCCGGTTCCTCTCGGCGACCGACGTGCAGCTCGCCCGGATCACCGATGCCGTACGGCAGCGGTTCGGGTGGGACGACCACGCCGACCGCCGTGCCCGACTCGTCACCGAGGCCGCCGCGGGGCTGCTCAAGGTGACGGCGGAGACGTTCTTCGACGACGCCTTCGACGAGACCACCGGCCCGACGTTCGACGAGCTGCTCACCCAGAACCTCCGCCTGATGAGGGCGGCCATCACCACCGGACAGGACTCCACACCATGAGCGCAACCGCGCCGGGCGCGACCAAGCGCGCCCGCCCAGGCTCCGACGGACCGCTGCTCCTCACGCAGCGCCGGATCTGGATCATCTTCTCCGCGCTCATCGCGGGGATGCTGCTCTCCAGCCTCGACCAGACCATCGTGTCCACGGCGATGCCCACCATCGTCGGCGAACTCGGCGGCGTCGCGCACCAGGCGTGGCTGACGACCGGGTACCTGCTCGCCTCCACCATCGTGATGCCCGTGTACGGCAAGTTCGGTGACGTCCTCGGTCGCCGCAACCTGTTCCTCATCGCCATCGCGCTGTTCACCATCGCCTCGGCCGGGTGCGCCTTCGCCGGGGACTTCACGCAGCTCGTGGTGTTCCGCGCCATGCAGGGCCTCGGTGGCGGCGGTCTGATGATCCTGTCGCAGGCGATCATCGCCGACATCGTCCCCGCGTCGCAGCGCGGCAAGTACCTCGGGCCGCTCGGTGCGATCTTCGGCCTGTCCGCGATCGGCGGCCCGCTGCTCGGCGGGTTCTTCGTCGACCACCTCACCTGGAACTGGGCGTTCTACATCAACATCCCGGTCGGCATCGCGGCGTTCTTCGTCGCCTGGTTCGCGCTGACGCTGCCGAACAAGAAGGCGACGAAGCGCATCGACGTGCTCGGCGTGCTCTTCATGTCCGCCGCGACCACGTGCCTGGTGTTCTTCTCGGAGTTCGGCGGCAGCAAGGACCACGGCTGGGACGCCCTCGAGACCTGGGCCTGGTTCGCCGGACTCGTCGTGTCGGCCGCGCTCCTCGTGCTCGTCGAGTCCCGCGCGCAGGACCCGGTCCTGCCGCTCTCGTTCTTCAGGAACCGCACGTTCCTGCTGGCCACCGGCATCGGTCTCGTGCTCGGCATCGGCATGTTCGCGGCGATCGGCTTCGTCCCGACGTTCCTGCAGATGGCATCAGGCACCTCGGCGGCGGTCTCCGGCCTGCTGATGCTGCCGATGATGGTCGGTCTGATCGGCACGTCGATCGCGTCCGGCAACCTGATCACGAAGACCGGTCGCTACCGGATGTTCCCGATCATCGGCACGGTCCTGGTGGCGGTCGCGATGCTCGCCATGACGCAGCTCGCGGCGGACACCCCGATCTGGCTGATCTGCGCGTACCTGTTCGTCTTCGGCGCGGGCCTCGGCCTGATCATGCAGGTGGTCGTCCTGGTCGCGCAGAACGCCGTACCGGCCGAGCAGGTGGGCACCGCGACGTCGACGAACAACTACTTCCGCGAGGTCGGCGCCTCCCTCGGCACCGCCGTCTTCGGTGCGCTCTTCACGGCGCGGCTCACGACGTCGCTGACCGACGTCTTCCAGGGTGCCGGCGGCTCGGCGGCGGACGCTGCGTCGTCGGCGGGCAGCATCGACCCCGCGACCGTGGCGAAGCTGCCGGAGGCGGTGCAGGACGGCATCGTGAACGCGTACGCCGACTCGCTGGCGCCCGTGTTCTGGTACCTGCTGCCGTTCATCGCGGTGGCGTTCCTGCTCGCGCTCTTCCTGCCGCAGATCACGTTGTCCGACACGGCCGGCATGGTCGCACGTGGCGAAGCGGTCGGCGGTGCGGAGGCCGACGAGCTCGAGCGCGCGCAGCGCTCGGGCCGTGCGGAGACCGCGACGGCTGCCGAGCCGGGGGACCGCGCCGACCGGTAGACGCAACCACCCACGGCCTGGAGGCGCGGTGCCAGCTGGCACCGCGCCTCCAGGCCGTCGTCGGGTCGCGCTCACTGCCGCGGCCGGCGTTTCGTGCTGAGCGACAGTTCACGCGTTGCAGCGCGCGTGAGCTGTCGCTGAGCGCGTGAGGTTGCGGTGACCCGGCGCTACGCGCCGGTGCTCGCGCGCGGCACGAGCCGCGTCGGCAGGGCCGCGGGCTCGGCGGCCGTGCCGTCGAGCGTCGCGAGGAGGCGGAGGGCTGCGGCGCGCCCGAGTTCGGCTCCCGGCAGGGCCACGCTCGTCAGGGCGGGCGCGGTGACGGACGACGACGGCAGGTCGTCGAAGCCGGCGACCGCCAGCTCCCCGGGGACGGCGATCCCCAGCCGACCCGCGGTCCGGAGCACGCCGTACGCCAGGGTGTCGGCGGCCGCGACGACGGCGGTGACGTCGTCCTCCTGCCAGGCCTCGATGACGTGCTCGGTGGCCGATGCCGCGGCGTCCACGGTGAGATCGGCGCGCGCCGTGACCTCGGACACCGTGATGCCGGCGGCGGTGCACTCTTGCTCGAAGAGCTCGCGGCGGACGCCGAACGTCGTCGCACGCGAGGTCCCGTCGAGGTACCCGACTCGGCGGTGCCCCTGTTCGTGCAGGTGCGCCACCAGGTCGTGCACGCCGGTGGAGAGGTCGTAGTTGACGGCCTCGAGACCGCCGGGTGCGTCGAGCAGCACCACCGGCACGCTCGCGGACATCGGTTCACCGGCGGCCGGTGCGTCGACGAGGATCCCCGCGGGCCTGAGGCGTTCGAAGCGCCGGACGTCGGCGGCGACGGGCTGGGCGCCCCGCTCGGTGACGGAGAGCACGAGCTGGAACCGGTCGCCGATGGTGTCCCGCACGCCACGGATGACCTCCGCGAAGAACGGGTTCGACAGGTCCGGCGCGACGAGCACGACGAGGTCGCCGCTGCCCCGCGCCAGGGAGCTCGCCGCGTGGTCGACGACGTAGCCGAGCTCCTCGACGGCGTCGCGCACCCGTGAGGCGATGGGTGCGGAGACCCGGCCCCGCTCCTTGCCGTTCACGACGAGGGACACCGTGGCGATGCTCGTGCCCGCACGCTCGGCCACCATCGCGGCGGTCACACGGCGGCCGGGCACGGCGGAGGATGGCACGCTCCGATGCTACCGACGGCGGCCCGCGTGTACCCGCGGCGCGTCGCGCGCTTGACGTCAAACGCTTGACGTGGTTCCATGTCAAACGCTTGACGTGCCGCACCGGGACTTGATCCTCCGACGGTGCGGTCCCCACCACGTCGGGCCCAGACCCCATCCCCGACGAAGTGGAGCACCTCGCGTGTCCGAAGCGAACCAGCCAGCGAAGATCATCCTCGACTGCGACCCCGGCCACGACGACGCCGTCGCCATCCTGCTGGCCCACGGCAACCCGGACATCGAGCTCCTGGCCGTCACCACGGTGGTCGGCAACCAGACGCTGCCGAAGGTCACCCGCAACGCCCTCGCCGTCGCGCGCATCGCCGGGATCACGGGCGTGCCCTTCGCCGCCGGCGCCGACCGTCCGCTCCTCCGCCAGATCGAGGTCGCCCCGTCGATCCACGGTGAGAGCGGCCTGGACGGGCCGATGCTGCCCGAGCCGTCGTTCGCCCTCGACGAGCGGCACGCGGTCGACCTCATCATCGACACCGTCATGGCGCACGAGCCCGGCACCGTCACCCTCGTGCCGACCGGCGGCCTGACGAACATCGCCCTCGCCGCCCGCAAGGAACCCCGCATCGTCGAGCGCGTCAAGCAGGTCGTCCTCATGGGCGGCGGCGTGCACGTCGGCAACTGGAGCCCGGTCGCCGAGTTCAACATCGTCATCGACCCCGAGGCCGCGTCGATCGTCTTCGACGCCGGCTGGGACGTCGTGATGGTCGGTCTCGACCTCACCCACCAGGCACTCGCCACGCCGGAGGTCGCCGCGCGGATCGCCGCCGTCGGCACCGGGCCGGCCGCGTTCGTCGGCGAGCTCCTCGACTTCTTCGGCCAGACCTACAAGGACGCGCAGGGCTTCGACGCCCCGCCGGTGCACGACCCCTGCGCCGTCGCCTACGTCATCGACCCGACCGTCGTCCGCGCCGTGAAGGTGCCGATCCACATCGAGACGCAGGGCACCCTGACCCTCGGCATGACCGTCGCCGACTTCCGCGCCCCCGCGCCGGAGGACTGCCGCACGAGCGCCGCGATGAAGCTCGACCACGCGCGCTTCTGGGACCTCGTCGTCGACGCCCTCGAGCGCATCGGCGAGACCCCCGACACCGGCTGGACCCCGCGCCCCGCCACGACCGCCACGACCACCACCTCGACGGAGATCTGAGCACCATGACCACCACATCGACGAAGAAGTCGATCGGCGCCCTCACCGCCGCGCTCCTCGCCGCCTGCATCGCGTTCCAGCTGAACGCGAGCATGCTCAGCCCCGCCCTCGTCACCATGGCGCGGGAGCTCAACACCGACGACGCGACGATCGGGCTGTCGCAGACGCTGTACTTCACGCTCGCGGCCCTGTTCTCGCTGTTCCTGCCGCGCCTGTCCGACATCGTCGGCCGCAAGCGCGTCCTGCTCGGCATGCTCGCCGTGATGCTCGTCGGCAGCATCGTCGCCGCACTCGCGGTCAACGTGCCGATGCTGTTCACCGGTCGCATCATCCAGGGCGTCACCGGCCCGGTCGTCCCGATCTGCCTGCTCGTGCTCCGCAACGAGATCAGCGACCCGAAGCGCTACGGCGCCGCCCTCGGGCTGCTCACCGCGGTCAACGGCGGCATCGCCGGCGTCGACGCACTCGCCGGTGGCTGGATCGCGACGAACTTCGGCTTCCGAGGCATCTTCTGGGTGATCGCCGTCGTCACGGTGATCGCGCTGGCGCTCGTCGCCGTGTGGGGCGTCGAGTCGAAGCCGTCCGCCGGCACCCGGATGGACTGGATCGGCGTCGTGCCCCTCGTCGTGAGCGTCGGTGCCCTGCTCACCGCCTTCAACGAGGCGGGCAAGCTCGGCGCCGCGAACCCGGTCGTCGTGGTCGGCGGGATCGTCGTCGCCCTCGCCGCGTTCGCCGTGTTCTGGGCCGTCGAGTCGCGCGTGAAGGAACCCCTCGTCGAGACCCGGTTCCTGAAGCGTCGCGGCACGTGGGCGCTCCTCGCCACGACCTTCCTCACGATGACCGGTGTGTTCGCCGTCGTGAACGGCCTCGTCACCAGCCTCGCGCAGAACCACGACGCCGGGTTCGGGATGGAGGCGGACCTCGCCTCGCTCGTGTTCCTCACGCCGTACGCGCTGGTCGGCTGGATCGTCGGACCCTTCGCCGGCCGGCTCGCCCCGACCATCGGGTACCGCGCGGTCCTCCGCGTCGGCCTGATCGGCAGCATCGTCGCGACGCTCCTGATGGCGTTCGTCGGCGTGCACTCGCTGCCCGTGCTCGTCACCGCGACCGTGCTCATCGGCATCACCTACGCCGGCATCGCGAACATCATCCTCAACGGCCTCGGGATCGTCCTGTCGCCGGACTCCAACCCCGGCTTCCTGCCCGGGCTGAACGCCGGTGCGTTCAACCTCGGTGCCGGTGTCAGCTTCGCCGTCCTGCCGGCGCTCCAGATCGCGCTCGGGGTCGGCGGGTCCGCGGGCACCGCCGGCTACTCGGGTGGCATGCTGCTCGGTGCCGCGATCACGATCGGCGCCCTCGCGATGTCGTTCCTCATCCCGCGTCCCTCGAGCGCCGAGACGACCTCGGCCGCCCCGCAGAAGGAGTCCGTCCGTTGAACACCATCGTCGTCGTCGGCTCGCTCAACGCGGACCTCGTGGTCCGCACGGAGCGCTTCCCGAAGCCCGGTGAGACCCTCCAGGGGTCGGACCTGCAGACCCTGCCCGGTGGCAAGTCCGCCAACCAGGCGGTGGCTGCCGGGAGGCTCGGGGGCACCGTGCGCATGATCGGTGCGGTCGGCGACGACGGGAACGGTGCACTGCTCCGCGACTCCGTCGCGGCGGCGGGTGTCGACACGACGCACGTCGCCGTCCGAGAGGGCGTGGCCACCGGCACCGCCGTCATCACGGTCGACGGCGCCGGGGAGAACACGATCGTGATCTCCGGCGGCGCGAACGCCACGCTCACGCCGGCGGACGTCCCCGCCGACGCGTTCGACGGTGCCGCGGTGCTCGGCCTCTGCCTCGAGGTCTCGATCGACGTCGTCCTCGCCGCCGCACGTGCCGCGCACGCCGCCGGCGTCACGGTGCTGACGAACCTGTCACCCTTCGGCGCGGTCCCCGCCGAGCTGCTCGAGCTGACCGACGTCCTGCTCGTGAACGAGCACGAGGCCGCCGAGCTCGGGGACCACGGTGTCCGGCGTTCGATCGTCACCCGGGGCGGCGCGGGCTGCACCGTCCACGACGGCGGCGACGACCCGGTGTCGATCGACGCCGTGCGCGTCGAACCCGTCGACACCACGGGGTGCGGCGACGCGTTCATGGGTGCCGTGGCCCTCCGGCTCGCGGCGGGGGACTCCCTCGTCGACGCGGCCCGGTTCGCCGTGGGTGTCGGGGCGTACGCCGCGACCAAGGTGGGCGCACAGGCCTCGTACCCGACCACCGCGGAACTGGAGCAGTTCCTGCGGGCCTGAGCCGCGCCTCCAGGCCGTTAGCGTTGTCCCCATGCGCGTGGGAGTCCTCGACATCGGTTCCAACACCGGCCACCTGCTGGTGGTCGACGCCCACGGCGGCGCCGCGCCGCTGCCGGCGTCGTCGTTCAAGCAGCCCCTGCGGCTCGCCGAGCACCTCGACGACGCCGGCGCGGTGACGGAGGCCGGGGTCGACGCCCTCACCGCCTTCGTCGCCGACGCCGTCCAGGTCGCCGAGGAACGCGGCTGCGAGGACATGCTCGCCTTCGCGACCTCGGCGGTCCGCGACGCCGTGAACTCCGAGGCGGTGCTCGCCCACGTCGAGGCGTCCACCGGCGTCGAGCTCGCCGTGCTGTCCGGCTCGGACGAGGCGCGGCTCACCTTCCTGGCCGTGCGCCGCTGGTTCGGCTGGTCGGCCGGACGGCTCGCGGTGTTCGACATCGGTGGCGGCTCGCTCGAGATCGCCGGTGGCGGCGACGAGGCGCCGGACGTCGCGTGGTCGATGCCGATCGGTGCCGCACGCCTCGCCCGCTCGTACTTCGCCGCGGGCACGCCCTCCGAGGACGACGTCCGCCGGATCCGGCACGAGATCCGCGTCGAGATCGCCCGCGACGCCGGACTGCTGCTCCGCGCCGGACGCCCCGACCGTGCCGTGGCGACCTCGAAGACGTTCCGCTCGATCGCCCGGATCTGCGGTGCCGCGCCGTCCGGTGCCGGACCGCTCGTGCCGCGTCTGCTCGACGGTGCCGTCCTGCGGGCGAAGCTGCCGTCGCTGCTGTCGATGACGGTCGACGAGCTCGCGACGCTCCCCGGGGTGTCCGCCAGCCGCGCGCACCAGGTCGTCCCGGGGGCGCTCGTCGCCGAGGCGTGCCTCGACATCTTCGACCTGCCCGCGCTGGAGATCTGCCCGTGGGCGCTCCGCGAGGGCGTGATCCTCGGGCGGCTCGACCAGCTGTCGGTGCTCGGCTAGGGCGTCACGCGCTGCGCGGGGGCGCCAGGAGCCACGGCCGGATCAGCTTCGTCACGAACGGCAGCACCCAGAACGTCATGATCGGGGTGAGCACGAGGGTCGTGAGGAGCACCCGGGGCAGGACCGGCAGCGCGCCGAAGGCCGGCACGAGCCAGCCGACCAGGTACGTGAACGCCAGGTTCACCGGGAAGAAGCCGAGCCAGATGCTCACGGCCTGCTTCCAGCGCGGCGGGGCGCTCGACGCCGGGGCGTCCTGCGGTGCGTCGAACCACCCCTCGATCCCGGTCCGCTTCTCGACGCGGTGCTCCACCACGAGGTCACGGCCGAGGTCGAGCCACCGCAGCCGGTCGTCGGAGTTCTCCCACGTGGCCAGTGAGTCGTGGTCGGCGAACCGGTAGAGCATGTGCCACTCGCGGCTCGACGCGTGCGACCGCACCCACCCGGAGCCGAGGAAGCCCGGGTAGCGGTTCGCCAGGTTGACGCCGGACTGCACCCAGCGGGTGACGTCGGGGATGCGGTCGGGTTCGACCAGTCGGGTGATGGAGACGGTGACGGGCGGGCCATCGGTCGCGGGTGGCGACGACAAGGCCCCAGGCTCTTCTGGAGTCATGGGTCCAGTGTCCCGCAGGCGTGTTACCGGCTCGTGTCGGGCGGTTCCGACCCCGTCGTGGGCTCGGGTCGCTAGCTCGCCTGCTTCTTCGCGGCGGGCTTCTTGGCCGGGGCCTTCTTGGCGGGCGCCTTCTTCGCCGGGGTCTTCTTCGTGGTCGACGACGACGAGGACGATGCCTTCGCAGCGGCGGGCTTCTTCGCCGCCGGCTGCTCGTCGTCGTCCTCGGCGGAACCCGACGACGACCGCGAGCCAGAGGACGAACGCGACCCCGTGCCTCCAGTCCGTGACGACGAACCGGACGACGACCGCGACCGCTTCTTGTCCACCGACGCCCGCAGGGCGGCCATCAGGTCGATGACGTCGCCGCCCTCACCCTCGTCGTCGTCCTCCGCGCGCTCCCCGAACGTCTTCTCGGTGTCGACGTCGTCGCCGGCCTCGAGCTTCGCGTCGATGAGCTGCTGCAGCTCCGCCTGGTACTCGTCCGTGTAGCGGTCCGGGTCGAAGTCGGTGGACATGCTGTCGACGAGCGACGACGACATCTTCAGCTCCGTCGCGCTGACCTTCACCGAGGCGTCGAGGGCCGTGAAGTCGGCAGCACGGACCTCGTCGCCCCAGAGCAGGCCCTGCAGCAGGATGACGTCGTCGTTGACCCGGAGGACGCCGAGCCGGGTCTTCTGGCGGAGCGTGAACTGCACGATCGCCAGGCGGTCGGTCTTCGCCAGGGTCTCGCGGAGCAGCACGTACGCCTTGGGGGAGCGGGAGTCCGGCTCGAGGTAGTACGACTTCTCGAACATCATCGGGTCGACCTGCTCGACGGGCACGAACTCGAGGACCTCGATCTCGTGCGACTGCTCCTCCGGCAGCTGCTTGAAGTCGTCGGCGGTGAGCACCACGGTCTTCTCGCCGTCGTCGTAGGCACGCTGGATGTCGGCGTACTCGACCTCGTGCCCGAACTCGCACACCCGCTTGTACCGGATCCGACCCTTGTCCTCGTCGTGGACCTGGTGCAGGGAGACGTCGTGGGTCTCGGTCGCGGCGTAGACCTTGATCGGCACGTTGACCAGCCCGAACGCGATGGAGCCCTTCCAGATCGACCTCATGCGCTCATGATGCCCGTCCGTGCACAGGAGCGCTCGCAGTCGCGGGTTCTCCACAGATCCGACTTCGCTGGACCGGCCCGCGGGCGGAACGAGCACGATGGGCCCATGAGCCAGCTCGACAAGCAGGATCCGCGCGACCAGTTCCCCCGCCCGCCGTTCCCCGCGCAGACGCAGCAGGGCTCCGGGCTGGCCAGCGCGATGGACCCGGCCCCCGACCACGGCGAGACGAGCTACCTCGGCACGGGCCGGATGCCCGGCTACCGGGTGCTCGTCACCGGCGCGGACTCCGGCATCGGTCGTGCTGCGGCGATCGCGATGGCGAAGGAGGGCGCGGACGTCGCCCTGAACGCCCTGCCCGAGGAACGCGAGGACCTCGAAGCCGTCCGCGACGTCGTCGGCGACCTCGGCCGCAAGGCGGTGCTGCTGCCGGGCGACCTCACCGACGAGGCGTTCTGCGACGTGCTGGTGCGCGACGCCGTCAGCGAGCTCGGCGGGCTCGACGCGCTCGTCCTGGTGGCGGGGCACCAGCAGGTGCACGAGGACATCACCCGACAGAGCACCGAGGACTTCGACCGGACGATGAAGGTCAACCTCTACTCGCTGTTCTGGCTGGTCCGGGCCGCCGTGCCGCACATGGCGCCGGGCAGCGCGATCGTGACCACCAGCTCGGTCTCGGCGTACCAGCCGCAGGACCGGATGATCGACTACGCGGCGACGAAGGCCGCGATCATCACGTACACGAACGGGCTGGCCCGACAGCTCGCGTCGCGGGGCATCCGCGCGAACACGGTCGTGCCGGGCCCGGTGTGGACGCCCCTGCAGCCGATCAGCTACCCCGGTGACGAGATCGCCGCGTACGGGCAGGACACCCCGTTCGGCCGGCCCGCGCAGCCGGTGGAACTCGGCGGCGCGTACGTCTACCTGGCCGGGCCGGAGTCCTCGTACACGTCCGGCTCGACCCTCACCGTGGCGGGAGCGACCGGGGTGGCGTTGTGAGTCCCGCATCGCGCAAGACCGTCGTGCTGGTCGGCGACCGGCGACTCGCGCTCACCAACACCGACAAGGTGCTCTACCCGGAGACCGGCACGACCAAGGGCCGCGTGATCGAATACTACGAGCGGGTGGCGCCGTGGATGATCCCGCACGTGAAGGACCGGCCGGTGACCCGGAAGCGCTGGGCGAACGGCGTCGAGGGCAAGGTCTTCTTCGAGAAGAACCTGCCCGACTCGGCGCCCGACTGGGTCCGGCACCACACCATCCACCACTCCGAGCACGACAACGAGTACCCGATCGTCGACGACCTGCCGACGCTGGTCTGGATGGCGCAGCAGGCCGCCCTCGAACTGCACGTGCCGCAGTGGCGCTTCGGTCCCCGGGGTGCGCAGCAGAACCCGGACCGGCTCGTGCTCGACCTCGACCCCGGCGACGGCGTCGGCCTGCCGGAGTGCGTCGAGGTGGCGGTCGCCGCGCGTGAGGTCCTGCACGGCATGGGCCTCGACCCGTACCCGGTGACCTCCGGCTCGAAGGGCATCCACCTCTACGCCGCCCTCGACGGGAAGGCCACCACCACGCAGGTGTCCGAGGTCGCGCACGAACTCGCGAAGTCGCTCGAACAGGACCTGCCGGACCTCGTGCTGTCGTCGATGAGCCGGGCTGAGCGGACGGGCAAGGTCTTCGTCGACTGGTCGCAGAACAACGGGAACAAGACGACGATCGCCCCGTACTCCCTGCGCGGCCGCGAACGGCCGACGGTCGCCGCACCCCGCACCTGGAAGGAGCTCGAGGAACGCGGGCTCGCCCAGCTCACGTTGGACGAGGTGCTCGAACGCCTGGAGGCCCGTGGCGACTTCCTGCACCCGGTCGCCTCCGCCTCGTTGGCCGTCGGACGACCGGACCACGGTCACTGGGACAGCGACCGGACCCAGCGCGCGAACGACGCGGAGCAGCCCGGGCGGGACCGCCTCGCGGCCTACCGTGCGAAGCGCGACGCCTCGAAGACACCGGAGCCGGTCCCCGAGGACGCTCCGACGGTCCGGAGGGACGGCACCCCGACGTTCGTCATCCAGGAGCACCACGCGACCCGGGACCACTACGACTTCCGGCTGGAGCACGAGGGCGTGCTCGTCAGCTGGGCGCTGCCGAAGGGCGAGCCGACCGACCCGGGGAAGAACCACCTGGCGGTGCAGACCGAGGACCACCCGCTCGAGTACGGCGCGTTCGAGGGCACGATCCCGAAGGACGAGTACGGCGGCGGCACGGTCACGATCTGGGACGACGGCACGTACGAGCTCGAGAAGTGGCGCGAGGGCGAAGAGGTCATCGTCACGCTGCACGGTCGGACCGGTGGCGCTCGCCGTCTGGCGCTCCTGCACACCAGGGGGCGCGGACGCGGGCGCGAGGGCGACGCGAAGAACTGGCTCATCCACCGCACCAAGGACCAGCCGGACCGCCTGGCAGAAGGGGGCGACGGGGCGGCGGCGAGCCGTGCCTCCCGGCCGTCGACCGCACCACGGGACGGACAGGAGCGCATCGAGGGGGCCGCGGCCGCGGACACCGCGCCCTCGGAGCGCCGGACGATGCAGGCCTCCCTGGCGAAGGGCGAACCCGTCCTCGACCCGGCCGACTGGGCGTTCGAGATGAAGTGGGACGGCATCCGTGCCCTCTGCACCGTGCGGGACGGCTCGGTGACCCTGCGCAGCCGCAACGACAACGACCTCACCGACCAGTACCCGGAGCTCCAGGAGCTCGGCGAACGAGCGGGCGTCGACGGGGTGTTCGACGGCGAGATCGTGGCGCTCGACGACCGCGGTCGACCGTCGTTCCAGCTGCTGCAGAACCGGATGGGGCTCACGAAGCACCGCGAGGTCGAAGCGGCCCGCGCGCAGACCCCGGTCCGCCTGCTGCTCTTCGACGTGCTCGAGGCAGACGGACACGAGCTGACCCGGCTCGGGTACGACGCCCGGCGCCAGGCGCTGGAGACGGTCGTCGAACCCGGCGGCGCGATCGACGTCCCCGCCGCGTACCAGGGCGACCTGGCGCGGGCGATGGCGGACTCGAAGGAGCAGGGGCTCGAGGGCGTGGTCGCGAAGAAGCGGTCGTCGAAGTACGCCGAAGGGCGTCGGTCCGAGGCGTGGTTGAAGCTCAAGCACCACGCCACGCAAGAGGTCGTGGTGGGTGGCTGGAAGCCCGGCAGCGGTCGACGTGCCGGCGGTGTCGGCTCCCTGCTGCTCGGTGTGCCCGGCCCGGACGGACTCGAGTACGTCGGCAAGGTCGGCACCGGGTTCCGCGACCGCGACCTCGACGAGATCGGTGCCACGCTCGGTGCGCTGGAGCGGAAGACCTCGCCGTTCGTCGACGTCCCGCGGCCCGATGCCCGTGACGCGCACTGGGTGACGCCGAAGCGGGTCGGCGAGGTCGAGTTCGCCGAGTGGACCTCCGACGGCCGGTTGCGGCAGCCGTCGTGGCGAGGGTGGAGGGTGGACAAGGACCCGTCGGACGTCGTTCGCGAAGGCTGAGCATGCGTCCGCATCGGGTCCGCCCCAGGCGAACTTCCGTCCCCCGTTCCGACACCGTCCGGGGGACGATTCCGTGCCGTCCGCCCGCGATGCCGCCACGGCCTGTTACGTTCGCCGGGACGAAAGGGCGTGAGCATGAGCGCGAGCAAGTACCTGCCCCCGTTCACCACGGAGGAGCGCGGCACGATCGCTGCGGACCCGTCGGTGCAGATGCCGGTCGACCCGGGCGCGGTGCTGTCCGAGCCCGAGGTCACCTACGCGGACTTCCTCGGCGACGAGGTCGACGAGTAGGAGAAGGCGACCCGTGCGCCGGATCAGGGAACGCACGGGCCGCCGTCAGAGCGCCGCGACCGGCCGTTCAGGGATGACCGGCCGCGACGCGCTCTGCGCCAGCAGCGAGCGATGCTCCTGGCAGGCACGTACAGAAGACGTGACGAACGACCGGTTCGTCACGTCCGGACCCGGAATTCCCCCGCCGGGCTGACCTGAGGAGCAGACCCTGAGCGACGCTGACGCCCTGGCGTCCCTGTCGGACGCCTCCCTCGTCGAACGCAGCGCCGACGGTGACACCGTCGCGTTCGGTGTGCTCATCCGCCGGTACGGCCCGCACATGCGGGCCTACGCGGCCCGCATCCTCGGTCACGGGGACGGCGAGGCGGACGACGCCGTGCAGGAGGCCGCGCTGCAGGCCTGGCAGCGCATCGACCGGGTCGACGATCCGGACCGGGTGCGCAACTGGCTGTTCCGCATCGCCGCCAACAAGGCGCTCGACCGTCTCCGACGTCGTCACCCCCACCTCGACCTGGAGGCAGTGGCCGAGTCCTCAGACGACCGTCCGGTCGACGAGGTGGTCGCGACACGGCTCCAGGTCCAGGAACTCGCGCGTATCGTGCAGGCTCTCCCCGATGCACCGCGTGCGGTGTGGGTGATGCGGGAGATCGGCGGGGCGTCGTACGCCGAGATCGCCGAGGCGACGGGGATGTCGCAGGCGACGGTGCGGGGGGTCCTGGCACGTGCGCGTCGACGAGTACTCGAGCAGATGGAGGGGTGGCGATGACCGACGACGAACGCTTCGGTGCCTTCACCCTCGAGGAGCTCTCCGACTACCTCGACGCCGGGCGGCACCCGGTCCGACCGGACATCGAGGGCGACCCGGAGGCACGCGCTGCACTCGGCCGACTCGAGAGCCTGCGGACGGCCTCACTCGACCTGCTCGACGCCGACGTGTCCGGCGCGGACGACTCCTGGATCGCCGGTGTCCTCACCTCGATCCGGACGACGGCGCACGCGGGACGGGACATTCCGGTGCCCGACGACGACCCGTCCTCGACGCTCGTCGTGACCGAAGGGGCGCTCCGTGGACTCGTGCGGGCACTCGGCGACGACGTCCCCGGGCTGGTCGTCCGCCGCACGCGCATCACGGGCGACGTCACGGTGCCGGGTGGCGCGGTGGACGTCGAGGTCACGGTCGCGGTGACCGCCGACGGGCCCGTCCACGCCCGGACGGAAGCGCTGCACGTGGCGGTCGCGGTCGCCCTCGGCGCGCACGCGCCGTTCGCCGTGCAGTCGGTCGTGGTGCGGGTGGTCGACCTCATCGACCCCACCGAACCCAGCCACGGAGGAGACGCATGATCGCCGACACCCGGACCCTGTCCCGCCGGCTGACCGAGGTCGCGCTCGCCGTGCCGGGCGTCCGGTCCGTGCTGCCGCCGGGTCCGAAGCTCGCCACGCTCGTGCGGGACGTCCGGACCGTGCTCGACCTGCCGCGGGACGGCGGCGCGGTGCTCGTGCAGGACCAGCCGGGCGGTGCACGCATCCGCGTGGTCGTCACCACCGGACGCGCCGTCCCCACGGTGGCGCTGCTGCGGGACGTGCGCGACGCAGTCGTGCGGGCCGCGGTGGACGCCCTGGGTCAGCGACCGGCGGACGTCACCGTGCGGGTCGTCGAGATCGACTGAGCCTCAGGCAGCGGGTGCGGGGCCGTCGGCGGGCTCCGCGTCGTCGGGGACGGGGAGGTCCTCCGCGATGAGCTCGTCCTCGTCCGGCTCCGCCACTTCCGCCGCTGCCGCCTTCGCCTCGTCGATGGCCTCCTGCGAGCGGCGGAGGAGGCCGTCGTCGTGTGCTGCGTGGTCCGTCATGGGGCCGACGTTACGCGGGAGTGCCTGTGTCGGCATCCCGTCGGCGGACGCCGTGCGCGCCGTCCTGTCGGGCGTCCGGACCCTGCGCCGGAGGCTCGAAGTCGACGGCCGACGTCGGCGCGGGAGTGGTCGGCATCGCCGGAGCCGCCGGTGTGCCGTACGCGTCCGCGGCGTCGAGCACGGCACGGGTGGCAGCGGCCGCGGTGCGCAGGGCGTCCTCGAGCGGCATCGCCCGGTGCGCCGCCGTCCGGACCTCGACGCCCCACGGTTCGTCGTGGCCGAGGTCCCGCACGGTGCGGATGAACCCCGGCAGGTCCCATGCCCCGGCACCCGGCAGGTAGCGGGCCTCGCGGGACTCCTCGGACAGGGTCATCCCCGACGGGGTGTGCAGCAGCCCGTCGCTGAGCTCGACCGCTGCGAGCGTGTTCGACGCCACGCCCTGCTGGATCGACGCGAGCGTGGACCCGCCGCGGAGGGCGTGCATGGCGTCGACGAGCAGCCCGCCGTTCGGGTGCCCGGCCGCGGCGACGAACCGGGAGGCCCGCTCGACCGTCGGCAGATTGGACCACGGCTCCGGCTCGAGCACCAGCTGGGCGCCGACCTTCGCGGCCTGTCCGGCGAGGTCGACCCAGTCGTCGACCATGGCGGCGGGGGAGATCCCGGGGAGCGTCGTGTCGGCCCGGGTGACGACCTGCCACGCGCCGAGCATCGCGGCGGCCTCCAGAACGACGCCGCGATCCGCCTCTTGGTCGGGCGTCCGGTTCGCGCACGTCCACCAGCGTTCGAGCGGCCCGAGCTGCACCCAGACGATGCCGGCACCGTCGAGCACCCGGCGGAGTGCGGCGAAGCCGATGGTCGCCCGGACCTCGTGGAGGTCACCGAGCGAGAGCGACAGTCCTGCGAAGCCGGCGGCCCCGACGGCGCGGATGCGCTCGTCGATCGGTGCGGTGCCAGCCCAGGTCCAGGACGTCGCGAGCAGGTCGTGTTCCTGCACGGCACACCTCCGTTGTCCGGACACGTCCACACGCCCCGTCGCGCCCGGTGTGTCCCCTTGGTCAGACGCCGCCGTTCCCCCAGCAGCGTCGAGACATTGCTACCCGCTGCGCCTGCGAGCGCTCCCAGCACGGGGACACACCCGTGAAACGCAGGTGATCAGACGATGCGCGTCCGGACCGAGCCGACGCCCGCGATCGTGCCGTCGAGGACGTCTCCCCGTTCGAGGACACCGACCCCCTCGGGCGTTCCCGTCATCAGGAGGTCGCCCGGTGCGAGTGCCACGAACCGCGACAGCTCGGCGATCGTCTCCGCCACCGACCAGATCTGGTCGGCCAGGTCGCCGGACTGTCGGAGGGCACCGTTCACCCGGAGCTCGATCGCGCCCACGGTCGGGTCGACGTCGGCCGCCGGGACGATCACGCCGACAGGTGCCGAGGCGTCGAACCCCTTTGCGGTGTCCCACGGCCGACCGAGCCGCTTCGCCTCGGCCTGCAGGTCGCGGCGGGTCAGGTCGATGCCGACGGCGTAGCCCCACACGTGCGTGAGGGCGTCGTCCACCGTGATCTCGCTGCCGCCGGTCCCGATCGCCACGACCAGCTCGACCTCGTGCTCGAGCTGCTCCGTCATCGTCGGGTACGGGGTGTCGGTGTCATCCGGCACCACGGCGTCGGCCGGCTTCGTGAAGAAGAACGGCGGTTCGCGGTCCGGGTCGTGTCCCATCTCGCGCGCGTGCGCGGCGTAGTTGCGGCCCACGCAGAACACCCGACGGACGGGGAAGCGCCCGCCCGTCGATGTCGGGACAGTGGACGGGGTCGGCGCCGGGAGCACGAGATCGGTCACCCGTCCAGCGTGGCACGCCGCCGGTCAGTCCGCGAAGGACGCCTCTTCGCGGAGCTTCCGTGCGCGGGCCCGCTCCTGCCGTTCGCGCCACTCGATCCGCATCTGCTCGAGTTCCTCCTCAGCGCCCTGGGCGCGGAGGATCGGCCCGTAGTGCGCGCTGGCGAGCAGCCGTGCGGTGGTGAGTTCGCGGAGTTCGAGTCGCCGTTTGAACTCCTGGTCACCCATCTTCGAGATCATCGCCGTTCCCTTCGTTCGTCTTGTCGCCCGGTGCCTGCTGCGCGGAGAACCGCTCGAGCGCGTGGAACATCCACGTGTCGTCCTCGGTCGTCCACGTACGGGTCACGAGGGCAGCGGCCATCACGGACGCGGCGGCGCGACCCGAGTCGTCGTCCGACGTCGCTCGGTCGGCGACCCACGACCAACGCTGCCACCACATGTCCCGGTGCCCCAAGAACTCTGTATTCCGCCGTGCTGCGCGCCCCTCGCGCACCGTGACGACCAGCGCCGCGACCGCGCCGCACGCACCGATCGCCGAGATGACTGCGCCGGTCACCGCGGCCCATGTTCCGTCCATGCCGCAACCCTCGCGCAGCAGGACCGGCCACGCGACGAGCGTGACCGGTCCTGTGGAGGGCGATCCGCGCCTCCAGGCTGTGGAGGAGGGACCCTACCGACCGGGCGCCGCCCCCTCCGTCTCACCCAAGCCGGGGTCGCCACCGGTCCCACCGGAGGCCGGCTCGTCCTGCGGCCACCCCGCGAACTCCCACCCGCCCACCGACGGGTGGTCCTCGCCCCTGCTGTAGGCGTACTCGCGGGCGGCGTCACGGGCCTCGGACAGCTTGCCGAGCAGCTCCTCGTGGGCATCGGCGTCGACCCGGGTGAGGGCGTCGTGGGCGAGCGCGAACCGGTCCATCTCGTTGCGCATGAGCATGTCGAACGGCGACGTCGTCGTGCCCCGCTCGAGGAACCCGTGGACGTGCAGGTCGTCGTGCCCGTTCCGGCGGTAGGTGAGCTGGTGCACGAGCGACGGGTAGCCGTGGAAGGCGAACACCGCCGGGGTGCCGGGCAGGAACAGCTCGTCGTAGCGCTCGTCCCGCATCGGGTGCTCGTGCTTCCGCGGGTCACCGAGTGCGAGCAGGTCGACGACGTTCACGACGCGCACGCCCACATCCGGCGCGTGCTTCCGGATGATGTCGGCGGCCGCGACGGTCTCGACGGTCGGCACGTCGCCGGCGCAGACGAGCACGACGTCCGCACGACCGATGGCGTCCTCGGTGCCCGCCCAGCCCCAGACGCCTGCGCCGGCGTCGACGTGCGCGACGGCGTCCTCGAGCGACAGGAACACCGGCTCGGGGTGCTTGCCCGCGACGATCACCTCGATGCGGTCCGTCGTCTCCATGGCATGCGCGGCCACGGCGAGCAGCGTGTTGGCGTCCGCCGGCAGCTTGATCCGCACGAGGTCCTGCTGCTTCGACGCGACGACGTCGAGGAACCCCGGGTCCTGGTGCGAGAACCCGTTGTGGTCCTGCCGCCAGACGTGCGACGACAGCAGGATCGACAGGTTCGACACCGGTGCCCGCCAGTCGATGTCGGTCGAGGACTCGAGCCACTTGGCGTACTGGCCGACCATCGAGTCGATGATGTGGGCGAAGGCCTCGTAGGTGTTGAGGAGTCCGTGCCGTCCACTCAGCACGTAGCCCTCGAGCATGCCCTCGAGCAGGTGCTCGGAGAGGACCTCGGTCACCCGGCCCTGCGCACCGAGGTGCTCGTCACCGACGCCGCGTTGCGCGCGCCAGACCCGGGTCGTGACGTCGAACACCGCATCGAGCTTGTTCGAGATCGTCTCGTCGGGGCCGAACAGGCGGAACGTCGACGGGTTCCGCTGGATGAGCGCGGCGAGCCACGGGCCCAGGGTGCCGGTGGCGCTCGCGGTCCCGCCGACCTCCGCGGCGAACTCGGCGAGTGCGGGGCGGTCGAGCGCGGTGCGGATCCGGCCGCCGTTCGCGTGCGGCGTCGCGCTCATCCGGTGGTCGCCGCTCGGTCGGATGGTGGTGAGGATGCCGATCGGCTGGCCGTCCTCGTCGAAGAGCTCCTCCGGGCGGTAGGAGCGCATCCACTCCTCGAGCTGCCGGCGGTGTGCATCGTTCTCGCGCACCCCGGGCAGCGGGACCTGGTGGGCACGGAAGGTGCCCTCGACCTGCTGCCCGTCGACCTCCTTCGGTCCGGTCCACCCCTTCGGGGTCCGGAGCACGATCATCGGCCACCGCGGGCGCAGGTCGGATGCACCGGCCGGCTGTCCCGCGGCCGCACGCTGGGCCTGCGCACGGGCAGACGCCTGGATGTCGTCGATCGTCGCCATCGCGCGGCGGAGCGCGCCGTCGAACAGCGCGTGCACGGCGAAGGGGTCGTCGCCGACCCGGGCGGAGTCGACCACGACGGGCTCGTACCCCAGCCCGCGGAAGTACGAGGTGAGGTCCTCGTCGGGGATGCGGGCGAGGACCGTCGGGTTCGCGATCTTCCACCCGTTGAGGTTGAGGATCGGCAGCACCGCCCCGTCGTGCACCGGGTCGAGGAAGGTGTGCGCCTGCCACGAGGCAGCGAGCGGCCCCGTCTCGGCCTCGCCGTCGCCGACGACGCACGCCACGACGAGGTCGGGGTTGTCGAGCGCCGCCCCGTACGCGTGCGCGAGGGAGTATCCGAGCTCGCCGCCCTCGTTGATCGAGCCCGGGGTCTCCGGGGCCGCGTGCGACGGGATCCCACCGGGGAAGGAGAACTGCCGGAAGAACTGCTGCAGCCCGGCCGGGTCCGGCGTGATCGACGGGTAGAGCTCGCCCCACGTGCCCTCGAGCCACGCGTTCGCGTTCATCGCGGGCCCGCCGTGCCCCGGGCCGCAGATGTACAGCAGGTCGCGGTCGGTCTCGGTGATGAGCGCGTTGAGGTGCGCGTACACGAGGCTCAGCGCCGGCGAGGTGCCCCAGTGGCCGAGCAACCGGGGCTTGATGTCGTCGGGGTCGATCGGGCGCGTGAGGAGGGGGTTGTCGAGCAGGTAGATCTGCCCGACGGTGAGGTAGTTCGCGGCGCGCCACCAGGCGTCGATCGCGCGGATCCGGTCGGTGCTCGTGGTGCGTGCGGTGGACATGCCCCCACGCTACGGAGGACCGACCCGCGCCGTCCCAGGGAGCGCGCCCGAAAAACTTCTCGACGACTTCCAAACCGTTTCCGAGGGGGTGCCGAATGCAGTGCACAAGGGCAAACGCCCAGGGCGCTCTCCGGTCGGATTCGGCCGGTATTCAGCGTGCGCACAGAAGCGTCGTTCGGCCGCCAGCCGGAGTGCCCGTCACAGCAAAGGACTGAAGACCAATGCGCAAGTCACTCAAGACCTCGATCACCCTCGCCACGACCGGCGCGCTCGTGCTCGGTGGTGCAGCGTTCGGTGTCTCGGCCGCGCAGGCCGACGGCTCCGTGCACACCGTGTCGTCGAGCTCGTCGAAGATCCCCGGCCCCGTCGCCTCGGTCCCCGAGGTCCTCGGTGGCGACACCGCGGTGAAGCTCGACTCGGGCTTCACGGACGCGCTGACCGCGTTGAAGCTGACCCCGGGTGTGTCCGGCAACGCCAAGCTCGCCGATGGTTCGGTGTCGTTCCCGATCACGTCGGGTTCGGTGACGTACTGGTCGCCCGACGGCAACTACCGTCCGTACGTGCAGGGCCTGCTGAACCACGACGACTCGGGGCTGACCCTCTCCGCCGGTGACACGACGGTGACGCTGGAGAACTTCGTGGTGAACCCGGGTTCGTCGAAGCTCTACGGTGACGTCCTGGTCAACGGCAAGGTCGCCGTCGCGAACGCGTACCTGTTCTCCCTGCACGGTGGCACGCTCAAGCCGCTGCAGCTCGAGGGTGACAACGCGATCCTGACCGGCACCACGGTGCACGTCTCCGCGGACGCCGCGAAGCTGCTCAACAGCACCTTCAAGACCGACGCCGTCAAGGCCAACCTCCTCGTGGGCGTCGCGACCATCACCGCCAAGATCAAGTAACCACTCCGCCAGGGACAGGACGGCACCACGCGATCGCGTGGTGCCGTCCTTCTGCGCTGTCCGAGTCCGGTGCGCGGGGGCCTGGAGGCGCGGATCACCTCACCGACGCCGGCGCCACCACCGACGCGGCCGGTTCGCCGACTCCGCTGCGGCTTCCGCCGCCGCCCGCGCGGCCGCCGCGAAGCGCTCCTCGCGCCGGTCCCGCCAGCGCGCGACCTCGTCGTCGACCTCGCGCAACGGGGTCACGACCGGTGGGCCACCGAGCAGCTGCCGACGGGCTTCCTTCACGCGGGCGTTGAAGTCCTCGAGCACGTCACGGACGTCGGTCTCCACCGTCAGGGCGTCGAGGGCGTCGTCGAGTTCGGCGTCCTCCGTCCGGAGGGCGAGGGCCGGCGGGGCGATGCCGCGGATGTCCTCGCGCTCGATCTTCGACTTGATCCACCAGTCCGGGTCGTGCTGGCCGTCGTTCCCCGGCAGGGGCTTGCCATGGTACGGGTTCCCCTCGAACACCCCGCGCCGTTCGGCTTCCTCGATCTGCGCCCGCGCGTGCGCCGCGACGTCGGCGGCCTTCAGCAGCCGACGTTCCTCGCGGACCTCGTCCGGGTCGAGGGAGCCGCGTTCGATCTCGCTCTCCACGAGCTGCTGGTACCGGTAGCGGGCGGCCCTCCGGAGCCGGTCCATCCGTGCGTCGACGTCGTTCATCGTCAGACCATGATGCGCCCGACGTCCGACGTCGTCGCTCAGGACTCCTCGGCGACCTCCTCGATCGTCAGCGCGGCCTGGATGAGCGCCAGGTGCGACAGCCCCTGCGGCAGGTTGCCCATGAACGAGCCGTCCTCGCTGATCATCTCGCTGAACAGGCCGACGTCGTTCCCCTGCGCGACCGCGTCGTCCATCAGGGTGCGGGCGTCGTCCACCCGACCGACGCACGCCATGGCGGCGGCGAGCCAGAACGAGCACGCGACGAACGGCGACTCCTCGTCCTCGATGCCCGAGTAGCGGTACACGAGCGGGCCGCGCTGCAGCTGCTCCTCGACCGCCCGGATGGTGGACTGCATCCGGGGGCCCCGGTCGAACGCGCTCATCGCGTGCAGGAGGATCGACGTGTCCAGCGCGTCGGACCCCGGGTACATCACGTAGTGCCCGCGCTCCTCGTCCCAGCCGTTCTCGGCCACCCACTGCTCGATGAGCTCGCGGTTCTCGACCCACTTGTCGCGGGGTCCGTCGATCATGCCGGCGTCGTGCAGCTCGACCGCAGCGTCGAGCGCCTGCCAGCAGCCGATCTTGCTCGACACGTAGTGCTGCGTGTCCTCGAGCTCCCACATGCCCGAGTCCGCTTCCTCCCACCGGTGGCAGGCGTCGTCGGCGAGCTCCTGCAGCACGGCGGCGGTCTTCCGGTCGAGGACGTTGCCGGCGCGGACGTACTGCCGCAGGATCTCGAACACGTCGCCCCAGACGCCGAGCTGCAGCTGGTCGCCGGCGCGGTTCCCGATCGTCACCGGGCCGATGCCGTTCCAGCCCGGGACGTCCCGTTCCTCGACGCCGTCGCTCTTGGAGCCGTCCAGCTCGTAGAAGATCGGCATGTCCTCGTCGTGCTCGGCGATGGTGCGCATCACCCAGGACACCGCGGCGTGTGTCTCCTCGCGCAGCCCGAACCGGGCGAGCGCGTGCACCGTGTACGACAGGTCGCGCACCCAGGCGAACCGGTAGTCCCAGTTCTTGCCGCCCGTCCGGTCCTCGGGCAGGCTCGTCGTCGGCGCCGCCGCGATCGCCCCGGTGGGCGAGTAGATGAGCAGCTTCAGGGCGAGCGCGCTCCGCTGCACGGCGTCCGACCAGGGGCCGTCGTACGAGAACTCCTCGGACCAGGTGGCCCAGTTCGCGATCGTGCGATCAATCGCGGCGAGTGCGCTCTCCGGCCGCGGCATGAAGATCGGTTCGTCGTGGGTCCCGACGATCGTCAGGATGTGCTTCGAGCCCTCGGTGGTGCGGTACCGCCCGGAGAACCTCGGGCCGTCGTCGTGCACCGGCTCGAACCCCTGCTCGACGATCGCGATCGTGATGCCGTCGATGCCGATCACCGCGCCGTTCGCGGTGTCGAGGCGCTTCGGTTCGGCGGTCTGCAGCAGGGTGCCGGGGATCACCGCCCACTCCATCTCGACGGTGCCCCGGACGCCCTGGACGCACCGGGCGACCTCGGCCCACGGCAGGCGGCCGGCGACGCCGGTGACCATCGCGTCCGTCACGGTGGCTGCACCGTCGGGTGTCGTCCAGGTCGTGACGAGCACGTTCGTCCCGGGCATGTAGGTGCGGGATGCCTCGGCCCGCGGGTCGACCGGCCGGAGTGCGACGTGGCCGCCGTGCTCGGCGTCGACGATGCTCGCGAACACCGGCGGCGAGTCCATCGACGGGATCGGCAGCCAGTCGATCCGGCCGTCCAGCGCGATGAGGGCGACCGTGCGCCCGTCCCCGATCGCGCCGTAGGAGCGGAGCGGGACGTAGCCGTCGGTGCGCTGCTCGTTCTCGGTCGCGTCGGGGGTGTCTCGGGTCCGTTCGGTCATGCACCCAGCCTGCCCCGGCAACGGGCGCGACCATCAGGCGGACGTACCCCTCGTGGACGACGGACGCCGCGCCTCCCGTCTGTGGAGAACCAGCGACACGCCGGACTGGAGGCGCGTGGCGGGCCCGCGCCGCGCCTCCCGTCCGACAGGCGGCCGGGACCACGGCCCCCTGCCGGACACAGCGCGCTCCGTCGGGCACGCTCGATGGGGTGAGTGAGCAGGCGGAACAGGCGGCCCGGAAGACCGGACGCGAAGCGAAGCGAGTGGCCGACAGCCGGTGGTTCGAGCTGACCGCTCGCGGCGGGTTCGTCGGGAGTGGTGTCGTCCACCTGCTCATCGGGTACCTGGCGATCCTGCTCGGTGTCGGCAACGCGTCGTCGAGCGGGGAGACGGACCAGTCCGGAGCGCTGCAGCAGATCGCGGAGGTCCCCGGCGGTGTCGTGCTGCTCTGGCTCGTCGCGATCGGCACCGCGGCGCTGACCATCCGACTCGTCGTCGAAGCCGTCGTCGGTGGGCGGACCGACAGCGCCCGGGCCTGGGGCAACCGGTTGAAGAACATCGGCAAGGCCGTGGTCTACGGGGTGATCGCGTACTCGGCCGCGTCGTACGCCCTCGGCGCCGGCAAGAGCTCGAGCGGGTCGAGCCGGAGTGCGGCGGCGAAGGCGCTCGCGACCCCGGGCGGGGTGTTCCTCCTGCTGCTGGTCGCCGCCGTCGCGATCGCGATCGGGATCGGCCTCGTGGTGATCGGCTGCCGGCGCTCGTTCTGGAAGCAGCTCGTGCGCCCGCCGCAGCAGGTCGAGCGGGTCGTCACCGTGCTCGGGGTCGTCGGCTACGTGCTCAAGGGGATCGCCGTGGTGATCGTCGGCGTGCTCATCGCGGTCGCCGGCTTCCGGAGCGACCCCGACCAGGCGACCGGTCTCGACGGGGCGTTCGACGCGCTGCGGAGCATGCCGGGCGGGGTGTTCGTCCTCGTGGCGATCGGCATCGGGTTCCTGGCCTTCGGCGTCTACAGCTTCTTCCGCGCGCGGTACGCCCGCCTCTGAGGCCGCCCCGATGCCGCGCACGCGCCTGAGCGGGTGCGGAGCCGGGGCCGGTAGACCGGTGCGATGAGCACCAGCGCGACGACCGGACCCGTGACCGTGTTCTCCGACGCCGGAGCCGTCCTCGTCGAGAGCATCGTGTGGGACCCCGCGGCCGACCGGCTCCGGTGGACGGACATCACCCTCGGCACCCTGAACACCTCGGACGCGCACGGCACGGTCGTGTCCAGCGTGCCCCTGCCCCCACCGCTCGCGAGCTTCCAGCCCCGTGCCGGCGGTGGCTTCGTCGCCGCACTCGGCGACACGGTCGTCGTCACCGACCCGGACGGCGTCGTCGAGCGCGAGATCGCCCGGGTTGAGCACGCGACGGCCGGCATGCGGTTCAACGAGGGCAAGTGCGACCCGTTCGGCCGCTTCCTGGTGGGCAGCATGAACCTGACCACCGGCGATCCCGACGGGGCGCTGTACTCGGTCGAGGCGGACGGCACCACGCGGCTGCTCCGCGGCGGGTTCGGCGTCACGAACGGCATCGAGTGGTCGGACGACGGCACTGTGATGTACGTCACGGACACGAGCGCGTCGACGATCTACCGCGCGTCGTACGGTCCGGACGGGGAGCTCGGCGAACTCGAGCCGTTCATCGTCGGGGCGGCGCACGACGGCCTGGTGCGCGACGACGAGGGCTGCTTCTGGAGCGCGGTCTACGGCGGTGGGCGCGTCGAACGGTACGGCCCGGACGGGTCGCACCTCGAGACGGTGCAACTGCCCACGCCGAACGTGACCTCGGTGGCGTTCGGGGGCCCGGACACGTCGACGTTGTTCATCGGGACGGCGCGCGAGAACCTGACCGAGGAGCAGCTCGAGCAGTCGCCGCACTCGGGTGCGGTGCTGGCCGTCCCGACGCGGGTGCACGGGTTCCCCGCGAACACCTTCAGCGGCTGACGGGGCGGGACGGGCACGGCGACGGGGTCCGCGGGTATCCTGGGCGACCGTCCGACCCGAGGAGTCCACGTGAACGACGAGCACACGGCAGCCACCCCGGACCCGGCGAGCGGCCTCGCAGCGGCGGAGAACGCCGACGTCACGGTCGAGGTCGACCGGGTCGCCGTCGACGGCACCTACGTCCGGGTGAGCTCCATCGGTGAACCCGGCGAGCGGGCGTTCCTGCTGGTCGCGGGCCTCGGGATCGCCGCCACGTACTACGAGCGGCTCGCCCCGCACCTCAACGAGAACGGCCCGGTGCACGCCCTCGACCTGCCCGGGTTCGCCGGGGTCCCGCGCTTCCGGGGCACGGTGTCGATCGAGCGCTACGCGGACGCCGTCGAGAAGGTCATCGCCGACCTCGGGCTCGTCGACCCGGTGCTGGTCGGCCACTCGATGGGCACCCAGGTGGTCACCGAGGTCGCCGCCCGCCGCCCGGACATCTCCGACCTCGTGCTCATCAGCCCGGTCGTCGACTCGACGGCGCGCACCGTCCGGCAGTCGGCGTTCCGGTTCCTCCGGTCGACCCTGCACGAACCGGCAGCGGTGCGTTGGCACGGCATCACGGCCTACGCGCTGTGCGGCTGGCACTGGTTCTCGAAGGTGCTCCCGAAGATGATCGCGTTCCCGATCGAGGAGCGCGCGGCACACGTGCAGGCGCGCACGCTGATCGTGCGGGGCGAGTACGACGCGATGGTGCCCCGTGACTGGGTGCGACGGCTGGCGCGGGTGTTCCCGTACGCGGTCCTCCGCGAGGTCGTCGACGGGGCGCACTCGGTCATGCACGCCCAGGCGGACGCCGTGGCTCGCCTGGCGGTCGCCCACGTCGCGGGTGCGCTGCCGGACCGCGGGGTCTCGTCACTGCAGCGGGTCCGTGACGACTCGACCGCGTCGGACCTGGCACGCCTCGGTCCGAAGGACGCCTGGCTGCTCGTGAAGTCGCGGTTCGTCGAGCTGTTCGGCATGGCGCGGAACGACGACGAGACGCTCGAGGCGGCCAAGTCCGCCCACGCGGTCGCGATGGCGGACGGCGACGACCTGCCGGTCGACCCGGCGGACCGCCGGGAGATCGTGGACGAGGTCGCACCGGAGGCCCGCAAGGCCGGCTGAGTGGACGCCCTGGACGCAACGCACTGGAGGCCCGGTGCCGGTTCTCGGAACCGGCACCGGGCCTCCAGGCAGTCGCGTCCAGGGCCGCGGACGCGGCGGCGACCGTCGCGTCGTCAGGCCGTGATGCGGCCCCGCAACATGTCGACCGTCAGGGCGTTCGCCTCCGCGAGGACCTTGCGGGCATCGTCGGTCTTGTCCCACACGTTCCAGAGCAGGACCCCGCGGACCGTGTCGTCGTCGTCCAGGTAGTAGACGACGCCGGTGACGTTGGGCTCCTGCCAGTCCTCGACCGTGCGGAGCTTCGTGGTGACCTGTCCGACCGCCTCGTAGCCCATGTCGAAGACGTCCGAGTAGAACATCGGCGTGTGGTCGTACGTCTCGTCGGCGTCCGCGAGGTTGCGGCCGGCCTGCCGACCCTGCTGCTGCGCGTTGTCGACGTGCTCGACGCGTCGCGTGCCGAGGATCCGGTCCGGGTACTCCGCGACGTCGCCGGCTGCGAAGACCGAGTCGTCGTCGGTGAGCAGCGTCGAGCTGACGACGATGCCGTCGCGGACGGTCAGTCCGGCGTCGGCGGCGAGCTGCGTGGCCGGTTCGATGCCGAGCCCGACGACGACGGCGTCGGCCTCGACGGTGGACCCGTCGTCCAGCATCAGCGTCACGCCGTCACCGGTCTGGGTCCCCGACTCCACCCGACGCCCCGTCCGGAGCTCGACCCCGTGGTCGACGAACCGCTGCTGGAACGCCCGCGCGAGGCCGTCCGGGAACATCCGGCCACCGACGACCCGGTCGGGGTCGACCAGCGTGACGCGTGCGCCGTTCTGGACGATGCCCGCCGCGATCTCGGTGCCGATGTAGCTCCCGCCGACGACGGCCACGTGCGCACCGGAATCGGCGAGCTCGCGCAGTCGGCGGTAGTCCGTCGCGCTGCGGTAGTCGAGCACGCGCGGGGACGGGTCGAGACCCGGCAGGGCGCGGGGCTTGCCGCCCGTGGCGAGGAGCAGCCGGTCGTAGCCGTGCGTCGCGCCGTCGCTCGTGGTGACGGTCTTCGCTGCGCGGTCGATCGCTGTCACCGCGGTGCCGAGGACGAACGTCGCCCCGGTCTCCTCGGTGTGCAGGTCGACCTTCTCGTCCCAGCTGAAGTCCGGGTCGGTCCAGAGCTTCTTCGACAGGGCCGGTCGGGCGTACGGCGGGTCGACGTCCTCGCTGATGATGCCGATCGAGCCGTCCGCGTCGAGTTCGCGGACGCCGCGCGCGGCTGCGTCGGCGACCATCCCGCCGCCGACGATGAGGTACCGGAAGTCGGTCATGGATCCCCCTAGATCGTGGCGACGGAGCCGGAGTCGACGCGGTAGTTCGACCCGTTGACGAAGCTCGCCAGGTCGGAGCAGAGGAACGCGACGACGTTCGCGACCTCTTCCGGCTCACCCCGGCGGTGCAGCTCCATGTACGGACGCTCCTCGTCGAGGAAGGACTCGATCGCCTGGTCGAACGTCTGGTTCGTCTCCTTCGCGCGCTTATCCATCATCGCGTCGGTCATCGGCGTGTGGATGAACGCGGGGCTCACGGTGTTGACCAGCAGCCCCTCGGACGCGTACGAGCGGGACAGCCCCTTCGCGAACGACAGCACCCCGGCCTTGGCGGCGCAGTAGGGCAGCTCGTCGTCGTAGGGCTGCGAGGCGTCCTCGGAGACGAGGTACACGATGCGACCCCAGCCGCCGTTCCGCAGGTCGGCGATGAACTCGCGCGTGATGCGGACCGGCCCCATCAGGTCGATGTCGATCGTCTCCTTCCAGCCGTCCTCGTCGATCTCGTGGAACAGCCCCTGGGCACCGGTGACGCCCGAGGACTGCACCAGGATGTCGATCTCGCCGACCGCGTCGCGGACCTTCGTGTGCAGGTCCGCCAGGCTCTCGGCGCTCCGGACGTCGGCCGCGAAGGCGTGCAGCCTGCCGGGCGCTGCGTCGAGCTGGTCCGCGCTGTTGTCGAGGCGCGCCTGGTCGAGGTCGGTCACGACCACCGTCGCACCCTCGGCGAGGAGGATGCGGGCGGTGTTCCAGCCGATGCCGGAGTCACCGCCGAAGACGAGCGCGGTCTTGCCCTGGATCCCGAGGTCCATGCGGCCGCCTACGCGTGTGCCGAGGCGTCCGCGACGGCCGGCGTGGTGGCCGAGGCGAGCGGCGTGCTGGGGGCGCGGTTCTCGGCCGAGACCATCCACGCGAGCTGCTCGAGGCGCTCGATGAAGCCGTGGAGCAGGTCCGCGGTCGTCGGGTCCTCGTCGTCGACCTCGTCGTGGACGTTGCGCATCGTGCCGGTCGCCTGGTAGAGGCGGAGCGTCACGAGGTCGATCGCGTCGTGCGTGGTGACCTCGCCCTCCGGGAACTGGTCGAGGTGGCTCGACGCAGCGACCGTGCTCGAGCGGCCGTCCGGCACGGCGTAGAGCGCACGCATGCGCTCCGCGGTGTCGTCGGCGAACTCACGTGCGGCGTCGACGATCTCGTCGAGCTGGAGGTGGAGGTCCCGGAAGTTCGTCCCGAGGATGTTCCAGTGGGCCTGCTTGCCCTGGAGGTGGAGGTCGATGAGGTCCACGAGGACCGCCTGGAGGTTCTTGGCGAGCTTGTCCGATGCGTGCATGATCGGCTCCTTCCGCATTGGTGACCAGTACCAGTCCGGTCTACGCGGTGCGGCAGGACGTCCGCTCAGCGGGCCGTCCCCCGCGGGGGTGCCCGGCGCTGCTCAGTGCCGCTCGGTGCTGCTCAGTGTGCGGGGGTGGGCGCGGGTGTGGGCGCGGGGTCGACCTGGTCGACCGCGGTGCGCATCTGCTCGAGGAACACCGCGACGACCCGTGCGTCGGCGGGGGAGAGCCCCTCGGCGATCGACATCATCCGTCGGTGCATGACGCCGAGGGTGGCGCGGACCTCGTCGTCGGTCTCGGTCGTCGGCGCGATGACGAGCGCGCGGCGGTCGGTGGGGTGCGGGTCGCGGCGGACGTGGTTCGACTTCACGAGTCGGTCGATCAGGATCGTCGTCGAGGCCGACGAGATCTTGAGGTACGCGGCGAGGTCCTTCGGGCTGACCGCCCGGCCGGTTCGCTGCGCCTGCAGCAGGTAGCGGACGGCGAGCAGGTCGGTCTCGCCCATGCCCATCGAGTCGCGGGTGCGTCGACGCATGGCGGTCTCGGCGGCGCGGTACCGGCGCAGGGCGTTCAGCACGGAGACGCCGCGCTGGGTCGCGTCGTCATCGGGGAACCAGTACCCGGACGCTTCCGCGATCTCCTGCGTGGACATGCGCTCAGCGTAACCCGGCTCCCCGTCAGGCCGTCGAGGAAGACCGGAGCGCCCGTTCGCTGCGTTCCCACCCGACGGACTGGAGGCACGGTGCGGGCCCGCACCGTGCCTCCAGTCCGTCAGCTGCTCACGTGACGCGACGCGCCTACGCGGCGACCTGCTCGTCGGAGGCGGCGGCCTCGGCGAGCGCCGTCAGCGCGCCCTGGACGAGCTGCGTGACCTCGGCGTCCTCGCGCGGGTGGGTCTCCGCGAAGCGGACGACCGACTGCGGGATGGCGACCTTGACGTCCTCGAGGACCTTCGCACCCGCGATGCCGGCGGCCTTGCGGGCGTCGTCGTGTGCCCAGACGCCGCCGTACTGGCCGAACGCCGAGCCGATGACGGCGAGCGGCTTGCCCGAGATCGGGGACGCGCCGAACGGACGCGACGCCCAGTCGAGCGCGTTCTTCAGGACAGCCGGGATCGTGCCGTTGTACTCCGGGGTGATGAGGAGCACCGCGTCGGCGGCGTCGATCGCCGCACGGAACGCGACGGCCGAGGCCGGCGGGGTCTCGCCGTCGATGTCCTCGTTGTAGAAGGGCAGGTCGACGATGCCGTCGAACGTGGTGAGCTCGATGCCCTCCGGGGCGTGGTGCTCGGCCGCCTCGGCGAGCTTGCGGTTGATCGACTCGGCGCGGAGGCTGCCGACGAGGGTGAGGACGTTCGTCATGGGGATCCTTCTGTTCTGTGACGGAAAGGTGTCAGCGACAACCAATGCGATCGACCCCGAGGCTATTCCCGGGCGTCCGTCCCGGATCCAGCGAGCCGTGGGTAGGTTGACGACGTGAGTCCGCTCCGCACGCCAGCCAGCACGCCCCGCACCACCGATCCGGACTGGTGGCGCAACGCCGTCGTCTACCAGGTGTACCCACGCAGCTTCGCCGACACGAACGGCGACGGACTCGGCGACGTCGCCGGGATCACGAGCCGCGTGCCGTACCTGTCGTCGCTCGGCGTCGACGCGATCTGGCTGTCGCCGTTCTTCCCCTCGCCCCTGGCCGACGGGGGCTACGACGTCGACGACTACCGCGACGTCGACCCGAAGCTGGGGACCCTCGACGAGCTCGACGTGCTGGTGCGGACGGCGCACGAGCACGACATCCGCGTGATCGTCGACATCGTGCCGAACCACACCTCCGACCAGCACGAGTGGTTCCGGGCTGCGCTGGCCTCGCCGCCCGGGTCGCCGGAGCGGGCGCGGTACGTCTTCCGCGACGGTGCCGGCCCGGACGGTGCCCTGCCGCCGAGCGACTGGGTCTCGAACTTCGGCGGGAGCGCCTGGACGCGCGTCGCGGACGGCGCGAGCGGACAGTGGTACCTGCACCTGTTCGCACCCGAGCAGCCCGACCTCGACTGGGAGAACCCGGAGGTCCGCGCGGACTTCGAGCGGACCCTGCGCTTCTGGTCCGACCGCGGCGTCGACGGGTTCCGCGTGGACGTCGCGCACGGGCTCGCGAAGGACCTGTCCACGCCGTACCGCCCCTCCGACGAGAAGGCGCTGCCGCTCGACGGCTCCGACCCGCTGTACGACCGCGACGAGGTGCACGAGATCTTCGCGACGTGGCGGGGCGTGCTCGACGAGTACGACCCGCCCCGTGCGGCCGTCGCCGAGGCGTGGGCTCCCGCACCGCGCCGGGTCCTCTACGCGCGGCCCACGGAGCTCGGCCAGGCGTTCAACTTCGACCTGCTCGAGGCACCCTTCGACGCCGCAGCGTTCCGCGGCATCATCCAGCGGAACCTGGCGATGTCCGAGCAGTCCGGGGCGTCGAGCACGTGGGTGCTGTCCAACCACGACGTGGTGCGGCACGCCACCCGGTACGGCCTGCCGACCGGCGCGGACACCGACGCCTGGCTGATGACCGACGGCACCGTGCCCGCACTCGACGCGGAGCGCGGGCTCCGGCGGGCGCGGGCGGCGACCCTGCTCGTGCTCGCCCTGCCGGGGTCGTCGTACGTGTACCAGGGTGAGGAGCTCGGACTGCAGGAGGCCGCGGCCATCCCGCACGACCAACTGCAGGACCCGAAGTGGATCCGCACCGGACACACCGTCAAGGGGCGCGACGGCTGCCGGGTGCCGATCCCGTGGACGACCTCGGGGCCGTCCTTCGGGTTCGGTTCGGTGGCCCCGCACCTGCCGCAGCCGGCGGACTTCGGGGCGTCGTCGGTCGAGGCGGAGGACGGTGACCCCGCGTCGACACTGACGTTCTACCGGGCGGCGATCGCGGCGCGGCGGCGGCTGCAGCGGGGCGAGTCGCTCAGCTGGATCGACACGGACGGCGCTTCCGGGGCGCGGTCCCGCGTGGTCGCGTTCGCCCGGCACGACGGCTGGCGCTCGGTCACGAACTTCGGCGTCGAACCGGTCCCGATGCCGGCGGGCACGGTCGTCGTCGCGTCCGGGCCGCTCGGGGACGGTGTCCTGCCGGGGGAGACGACGGTCTGGGTGGCCTGAGGCCGCCTGGGTGCGCGAGCGCGAGCGCGTGCGCGTGCGCGTGCGCGTGTGCGTGCGGCCCGCGGGTGCGCGGACGTGTGCGCGCGCCGTGTCGGCCGTCGGTTCGTGCGCTGGTTCCTCCACAGCCTGGAGGCGCGGGCGAGCGTTCCACAGATCGGCCCGCGTCCGCCTGACGGGCACCCCTCGATCGCGACGATCGGGGCATGAGAGAACCCAACACCCCAGCGACGGGCCGCCCGCCCGCCCGGTCCCGCACGGTGCGTCGGACGGCGGCGGTCGCCAGCGTCCTCACCGCCCTCGGCGTCCTCGCCGGGCCGGCGCTCGTCCCCGCCCCGTCCACCGCCGCCGAACTCGGCTTCCCCTACGTCAACCAGTTCGACTCGGCGGCCGGCGGCTCGCTGAGCGGTGACGCGATGGTGGCCGACGGGCGTCTGCGCCTGACCGACCAGGTCCAGGACCAGGCCGGCTCGTGGTCGACCGACGACACGTTCCCGTCCGACCGTGGGCTCGAGATCGAGTTCCGGTACGCGATGCACAACGACATCGGCAACCCGGGCGCGGACGGGCTGCTGCTGTCGCTCTCCGACGGTGCGGCAGAGCAGGGCGTCGGCGCGTACGGCGCAGCGCTCGGCTACGCGTGCCGGTCCAGCACGAGCCAGGGCGGTGGCGTGCCGTGCGACCTCCCCGGCATGCCCGGCGGGTTCGCCGGCATCGCCCTCGACCACTACGGCAACTTCTCCCTGCCGCTCAACCAGTCCGGCCCCGGAGCCCGGGCGCAGTCCGTGGTCGTGCGCGGCGCGGGCGACGGTGTCACCGGCTACCGGTACGTCGAGGGCGCACAGGCTCCCGGCGGCCCCACCACCGACGGGCCACGGACCCGCACGGTGCGCGTGACGCTGCAGCCGGGGGACGCCGGCGAGCTGTTCGTCACCGTGCGACTCGACGCCGGGGACGGCCTCCGACCGGTCCTCGAGCGCGTCCCGCTCCACGGTGCCGGCCAGGGTCCGCTGCCGGACACGCTCCGGCTCGGGTTCGCAGCGGCCACCGGTTCGTACGTCAACGTGCACGAGGTCGACGCGCTCCGCGTCTGGCAGCCGGCCGACCTCGCGGTCACGCACGACCTGCCGCCCACCGTCGCCGCCGGCAGCTCGGTCGAGTACGCGGTCACGGCCACGAACGTCGGGGTGAACCCGTCCGCTCCGAGCGCTCTCGACGTCGCCGTGCCGGACGCCCTGCAGGACGTCCGCTGGACCTGCGCGCCGACCGCCGGGGACGGCACCGCGTGCGGGACACCGTCGGGCACGGGCGACGTCGACGTGCCGGTCGACCTGCCACGCGGCGGTGCGGCGACGGTGACGATCACTGGAACGCTCCCCGACGACGCGTCCGGCACGCTCGACAGCACCGCCCGGATCGACCCGGCACCGTCGATGGCCGACGTCAACGAGGCGGACAACGTCTCGACCGCCAGCGCCGTGGTCGAGGACGACCCCGACCCCGGGCCCTCGGCGCACGTCGAGACCGACAAGTCCGTCACGCCGTCGACCGGCGTCGCACCCGGTGACCAGGTCGAGTACCTCGTCACCGCACGGAACCGCGGGCCCGAGGTCGCGCAGGACGTCGGCGCGGTCGACGAACTCCCCACGGCGATGCGGTTCGTGGGATCGGACGACGGGTGCTCCGCCGCGGGGCAGGTCGTGACGTGCTCGTCGGGGACGGCGCTCGCCGCCGGGGAGTCGACCGCGTTCCGGATCCGGGCGGTGCTCGACCCGGAGTACGTCGGTGACGGATCGGACGTCGTGAACATCGCCACCGCGACCTCGCCGACCGACCCCGACGGCGGTGATCCCTCGCCGGCCGTGGTGATCGAGGTCGTGGTGCCGGACGACGGCGGCCCGGACGACGGCGGGCCCGGTGACGGCGGGCCGGGTGACGGTCGGCCCGGCGACGAGGGCCCCGGAGGCGGCGGCCCGGGTGACGGTGGTGCCGGCGATGGCGGTCCCGGCGACCGCGGCGACGGCGCGGGCAGCCCCGGGCCCGGTCGGACGGGTGCGCTGGCGTACACCGGCGCGGAGGACCTCGGACTCCTCGCGGCCGTCGGCGGGATCGCTGTCGCTGCGGGTGGTGCCTGCTGGTGGCTGGCACGGCGGCGGGCCCGAGCCCGCTCCGCTGGACGACAGGCGCTGACCGACAGCGACTGACGCGGGGCTCGGTCCGCCGCGCACGGTGGGACGGCGTTGCAGTCGCCGTCCCACCGCACGGTGCCGGTGCCGGTACCGGTGCTGTTACCGGTGCCGGTGCGACTGCTGGTTCGAGCATCCTCAGCGGCCGGACTGCGCGAGCGGTCAGCCGTCCGATGGTCCGGCGGTAGGATCGAACCACGATCCGCATGCCCGAAAGAGGTCTCGTGTCCGACTCCGTGGACGACTCCGGCCAGCGCGCGCGGTACTGGCCGATCCCCGTCCTCCGGGCCGTCCCAGCCGCGATCGTGGCCCTCGTCATCACCTTCTCGTCCAACCACGCCGCTGGCTACGGCCTGCTGCTGTTCGGCGGGTTCGCGGTCGTGGACGGGCTCGTGCTGCTCCTCGCGGGTGCCACACGCCTCGCGGCGGACGGCCGCTCACGTCGGACCACCCTCGCGCAGGCCGTGATCACGCTGCTCGCGGCGGTCGCCGGCTTCACCCTGAACGGCTTCGGGCTGCCTGCGTTCATCACCGTGATCGTCGCCTGGGCCGTCCTCACCGGGGCGCTCGAGCTGACGCAGGGCCTCCGCGCTCGTCGCCGGTCGCCGTTCGCCCGCGACTGGACGACGATCGGCGGCCTCACCCTGCTGCTCGCCGTCGCCTTCCTCGTGACACCCCCCGACTACTCGCAGCAGCTCGGCGGTGTCGAGCGGGTCTCCGGCATCCTGGACGCCTCGATCGTCCTCGTCGGACTGCTCGGCGCGTACCTCGCCATCACGGCGGTCTTCCACGTGATCGCCGGCCTCTCGCACAAGTGGGGAACGGCCGTCCCGGCCGCCGCCCCGGACGGAGCACCACACGCATGACCACCCCCAGCCGTCGCGACCGCCTGCGCCCGGTCGAGCTCCTCGGGATCTCCGCGATCGTCGCGGTCTTCACCGGCCTCGTCGTGCTCTTCTCGACCCGTGAGCTCCAGCTCGCCGTGATCTTCCTCGGCGTCGCGTTCATCGTCGTCGTGGTGGTCCTCGCGATGCTGCAGTTGGCGTCGACGAGCGACCAGGACGACAACGACATGCTCGGTGGTCACAAGACCCCGGGTGAAGGAGACGGCGACGACTTCCACTGAGTCGGGCAGCGCCCGCACGCTGCCGTCGCGTCGCCCGGAGCAGGGCGACCCGGACCTCCCGGGCCGGTACCGCCACCGGTACCTGATCCTCGCGGTCTGCTGCATGAGCCTGTTCATCGTGTCGATGGACGCCACCGTGGTGAACGTCGCACTGCCGTCGATCGGCCGTGAGCTCGGCAGCACGATCTCCGGCCTGCAGTGGACCATCGACGCGTACACGCTCGTCCTCGCCAGCCTGCTCCTGCTGTCCGGCTCCACCGCGGACCGGATCGGCCGGCGCCGGACGTTCCAGATCGGCCTCGCGCTGTTCACCGTGGGTTCGCTGCTGTGCTCCCTGGCTCCGACCGTCGGCTGGCTCGTCGTCTTCCGCATGCTGCAGGCCGTCGGCGGGTCGATGATGAACCCGGTCGCGATGTCGATCATCACCGCCACGTTCGACGACGCGAAGGAACGTGCCCGCGCGGTCGGCGTCTGGGGTGCGGTCGTCGGGGTGTCGATGGGGCTCGGGCCGCTCGTCGGCGGTGCGCTGACGGACTCCGTCGGGTGGCGCGCGATCTTCTGGATCAACGTGCCGATCGGCATCGCGGCGATCGTCCTGACCTTCCTGTTCGTCCCCGAGTCGAAGTCCCCGACGCCGCGTCGCCTCGACCCGCTCGGGCAGGTGCTCGTCATCGTGCTCCTCGCGACCCTCGTCGGCGGCCTCATCGAGGGCCCGCGCCTCGGCTGGACGTCACCGGCGGCGCTCGGTCTCTTCGTCGTGGCGGCAGCGTCCCTCGTCGTGTTCGTGGCCGTGGAACGTCGTCGTGCGCAGCCGCTCGTCGACGTCCGGTTCTTCCGGAGCATCCCGTTCTCGTCCGCCGTCGTCACGGCGATCGCCGCGTTCGGGGCGAACGGCGCCTTCCTGTTCCTCAACGCCCTGTACCTGCAAGAGGTCCGCGGCATGTCCCCGTTCGAGGCCGGCCTCTGGACCCTGCCCGCCGCCGTCGCGACGATGGTGGTGTCGCCGGTGTCCGGACGGCTCGTCGGGTCGGTCGGCACCCGGGTCCCGCTCGTCCTCGCGGGGATCGGCGTCGGCGGCGCCGGGGCGATCCTCACCACCATCGACGCGCACACCCCGATGTGGGTGCTCGTCGTCGCCTTCGTGCTGTTCGGATTCGGGTTCGGCATGGTGAACGCCCCCATCACGAACACCGCCGTCTCGGGGATGCCCCGCGCGCAGTCGGGTTCGGCCGCGGCCGTCGCCTCGACGAGTCGGCAGACCGGGGTCTCGCTCGGCGTCGCGCTCGCGGGGACGGTCACCGGCGCGAGTGCCGTCGCGACCGTCGGAGCCGGGTTCGCGGTGGCGACGCACGCGATGTGGTGGATCGTGCTCGGCATCGGCGTGGGGATCGTCGTGGTCGGGTTCGTGTCGACCTCGGCGGCGGCGAAGCGTTCCGTCGCGGGCATCGCGCACCTGCTCGACGCCTGACCCACTGCCCCGGGCGACGTCGCCGGGCGAGCGCGCCGGCGTACCTGGTGGAAACGGGCGTCCTGACCCTGAACTTCCGACCAGGTACGCCCGAAACAACCCGGTACGCCCGGAACCACCCGGCACCCCACCCGGCCGGCGCCCCGCCCCGACACGCCCGGCGGTCACGATTCCGACACGGCGCTGTCAGGATCACGCGCCCTGCCGACACCTCTGAGTGAAGGAGGTGGAACGTGGACGCGACGACGGAGACGGACGAGGCGATCGTCCGTGCGATGGCACAGGGCGACAAGGGCGCACTCGCCCGCGCGTTCGACCGCTACGCCGCCACCCTCACCCGGTACGCCTGGGCGATCGCTGCCGACCGCATGGAGGTCGAGGAGATCGTGCAGGACTCGTTCCTGACCCTCTGGCAGCGCGCGGCCACGCTCGAGCTGCCCGCGGACACGATGCTCCCGTGGCTCCTGGTCGTCTGCCGCAACCACGCCCTGAACGCCGGCCGGAAGCGCGCCAAGCACCGGAGCGACGAGCTGCCCGAACACCTCCCGGCCCCCGAGGACCACGACGAAGCCCGTGAACGCCTCCGCTGGGTCCGTGCCGAGATCGCCGCGCTCCCCGAGACCGACCGGCGCATCTGCGAACTGTGCCTCCTCGAGGGGCACTCCTACGCCGAGGCCGCCGAGATCCTCGGCCTGACCGTGGGAGCGGTCACCCAGCGGGTCTCCCGCAACCGACGTCGACTCAAGAAGGCGGTGATGCACGATGAACACTGAACCTCCCGAGGGAGACGACCTGCAGCGCATGCTCGTCTCGATGAAGCGGAACGTCCTCGAGCGTGCCGCCCCGCGTCCGAAGCGACGTCGTGGTCGCTCGGGCCTGGTGATCGGCGTCGTCGCGCTCCTCGCAGTGGGCACCGCGACGGGTGCCGTCGCCCTGACGCTCGCGCAGCAGGACGAGCAGGTCGCCGCGCCGGTGCAGACGCAGGAGCCCGAGCCGGCTCCGTCCGCAACGACGCCGACGTCCGCCCCGATCACGGCGAGCCCGACGCCACGGCCCACCCCGTCGCCGAACACGGTCGCCGCGATCCCGACGACCTGCCGGGACACCGTCCCCGCCGAGGACTACGACCGGTTCTTCGGCGAGACCCCCGTGACGGAGACCACCAACACGGAGGACAGCAGCACCGGCAGCGACTCCGCGGACAACACCTGGACGGGCGGGGCGGCGACCATACTGTGCAGCTGGATGGACCCGCAGGCCGATGTCACCGGCCTCGGCATCGCGATCGGGACAGCTGGTCCGGGCGCGGCGGACGTGCTCGCGACCAGCTCGCTGCGGTGCGAGGACCGGAACGGCGGACGGATGTGCCAGGGCTCCGTCCGCGCCGATCCGTACCCGGTCGACCGGGTCGCGACGTACTTCCTGCGTGGTGACACGTTCATCGTGATCACGCAGACCAACTTCCCGACGAACGGACTGCTCGACGCCGTCGTCGGGGAGATCTGGGGGGACTGACGGCCTGGAGGCGCGTGGCGGGGACGACCCGCGCCTCCAGTCCGTCGGTGGGTTGCGACCACCGCGACGATCAGATCCGGACGCGCGCCGCCACGATGTCGCGCGCGAGCGCGCGGACCGCGCGGTTCGGCTCCGGACTCGTCCGCATCGCGAGGCCGATGCGGAGCGGCTCCACCTCGTCCTCGAGCTCGAGCACCACGCCGTCGTGCCGCACCCCGGAGTCCGGCACGACCCCGACCCCGAGCCCGGCCGACGCGAACCGGACGACCGCGGGCATGTCGTTCATCTCCGCGACGATGCGGCGCCGGATCCCGAGCCGTTCGAGTGCGGTGTCGAGGATGATCCGGTTGCCGAAGCCGTGCGCGGTGTCGATGAAGGGCTCGTCGGCGAGTTCGGCGAGCGAGACCGAGACACGCTCCGCGAAGCGGTGGTCGGGTGCCAGGAAGACCCGGAACGGCATCTCCCGGAGGGGCTGCACGTCCACGCCGCTCGGGACACCGGGCAGTCCCGTGTAGGCGATGTCGAGCCGACCCGCGACCAGGTCCTGCACGAGGCCGGTCGTCCCCGACGGCGAGGTCATCAGCTCGACGGTGACGAGTGGGTGGCTCTGGCGGAACCGGCGGAGGACCCCGGTGAGGTCGACGATGTCCATGCTCGTGAAGATCCCGAGGCGGACCCGGCCGCGGAGGTCGGCGTCCTCCGCCGTCGCGAGGTCGCGCATCCGGTCGAGGGACTCGAGCACGGTGCGGGCGTGGGGGAGGAGGTCCTCGCCGGCCGCGGTGAGGACGAGGTGCCGACCGGTGCGGTCGAAGAGCCGGACTCCGAAGCTCCGTTCGAGCGAGGCGATCCCCGCCGACACCGTGGACTGCGCTGCCCAGAGGCGCTCGGCGGCGCGGGTGACGCTGCCCTCGGCGGCGACGGTGACGAACTGTTCGAGCAGTCGGGTCTCCATCCCCCGAGTATCGACCGGATCGATGGTCGACATCAAGAGCATCCGTTGGACTCGATGCTCGCGGAGCGCGATCATCGGAGCATGTCAACCGTCACCGAGACCCCGACGGGCACCGTCCCCGCCTCCACTGCCGCGCCGGCCGTCGCCGCTCCGGCATCGGCGAGCGACCGTGTCGTCGCTCCCCGCGGACGCCGGACCCACACGCGGCGTCGTCACGGCTTCGGCTTCTGGGCCGTCGCCTTCGCGTTCCTCTCGGTGATGGCCTTCGCGACCGTGCCGGCACCCCTCTACGTGATCTACCAGGCGCGCGACGGCTTCCCGACGTTCACGACCACCGTGGTGTTCGCGGCCTACGGCGTCGGTGTCGTCGGGGCGCTGTTCCTCGCCGGACACCTCAGCGACGTGCACGGTCGTCGGCCGCTCATCCTCGTGTCGATCGCGCTCGAGCTCGTCGCCGCCGTGCTGTTCCTGGTCTGGAACGACGTCAGCGGCCTCATCGTCGCTCGGCTCGTCACCGGCCTCGGCGTCGGACTGCTGACGGCGACCGCGACCGCGCACCTCGGGGAACTGCGGGTCCGCGCGACCGGGGCCTCGTCCTCCGCCGCGGGCGCGAGCGTGGTGGCCGGCGCCGTCAACCTCGGCGGGCTGTCCCTCGGGGCGCTCGTCGGCGGTGCGCTGGCCGAGTTCGTCGGGCAGCCGCTGATGGTCCCCTACGTGGTGTTCGTCGTCGCGCTGACCGTCGCCTTCGTGCTCGTCCTGGCCGTCCCGGAGACCGTCGATCGTCCGTCCTCGCCGGTCGCGTACCGGCCGCAGCGGCTGCAGGCGCCGGAGGGTGAGTCGCGTGCGTTCTGGGCCGCCGGCACCGCCGCGTTCGCCGCGCTCGCCGTGCAGGGCCTCTTCACCTCGGTCGCGCCGAGCTTCCTCGGCACGACGTTCCACGTGACCGACCGGCTGGCAGCGGGCGCGACGACGTTCGGCGTCTTCGCGGCCAGTGCCCTGTCGCAGATCGTGTTCGCCCGGCTGTCGCAGCGGGCGCAGATCCGACTCGGCCTGGTGCTGCTCGTCGGCGGCCTCGTGGTCCTCGCCGTCGCGGCCGTGCTGCTGCAGGTCGCCGGCTTCATCGGCGGCGGGGTCGTGGCCGGTGCCGGCGTCGGGCTGCTCTTCAAGGCGTCGATCTCGCGTGCCGCGTCCCTCGTCGGACCGGAGCGCCGCGGTGGCGTCCTCGCGGCGACGTTCCTCATCGCCTACGCCGGGCTGACCGTGCCGGTCGTGGCCGTCGGTGCTGCGCTGCTCGTACTCCCCACGCTGCCGGTGCTGCTCGCGTACGTGGTGTTCGTGGTGGTGCTCGCCCTGGTTGAGGGGACGCGCCTGGCCGCGCGGGCATAGCGCCCGCCCCGCCGCCCGGTCGCGCCTGTCGCCGGCGTCGCCCGTCGCCGCGTCGCCCGTCGCCCCGTCGCGGGAGCAGAGATCGTCGAGTCCGCACTCCGGACCCGACGATCACTGCTCCCTCACGAGTTCGCCCGCGGGCCTGGAGGCACGGTGCCCGTCCGGCATACTGGGCGCGTGTCCCAGAAGCGCCGCCGTTCCGTCCTCGCGGGGGTCGCTGCCGTCCTGGCCGCCGGCCTCGTCGCCGGCGGGGTCGCACTCACCGCACAGCGCGGCGCCGACGACCCCGTGATCGGCGCCGGTGCCGCCACCGTGACGCCGAGTGCCGCCGCTGGGGACGGCACCGCCGCCGACGGCACCGTGACGATCACCGTCGACGGGCCCGACCTGCCCGGCGGAGACGTCCTCGACCGCTGCGGCACCGACAGCCGCACGGCGGTCGCCCGCTACGACACCGCCGCGCTCGGGGCCGTCGTGCTGCAGTGCGGGAACTCCGGGCAGGGCTACGAGCACATCCGCGTCCGCCACACCCAGGACTGGGACGACGTCGTGACGGGCCACGGCTCGCGGGACTGGGACGACGCGATGCTCACCGCCGTGCGCACCGTGCTCGAGACGCCGCGCACGGGGTACCCGCAGGACGCCGGCGACGGCAAGGTCTGCTACGCGGCACCCGTGCGGTTCGACGACGGATCACGGCCGGACGCGGAGCCCTTCGTGAAGGTCATCGTGTCGGCCACCACGGAGCGCGTCATCACGGCCTACCCCACGCGCGACGACGGCTGCTGACCGGGGCCGATCGCGCGGCGACGCCGAACGACAACACCCACGTCGTACGACGTGCACGGAGTCGTCCCTTGCAGACGCGGTGTTCGGCGCTCCGCAACGAACGACTCCCTCGAAGTCGTACGACGTCGACAGTGTCGTTCCGCGTCGACAATCCCCGAGCGCCCCCCGCGCGACCTACGCGTGCACCTCGTGCTCGTGCCGCCGGTGCGACACCGGCTCGAGCTGGAACGTCGAGTGCTCCACGGGCACGTCGAAGTGCTCCGCCACGCACTGCTGCAGCTCGTCGAGGATCCGGGGAGCGTGCGCGGTCGAGAAGCAGTGGTCGTCCACCACCACGTGCGCCGTCAGGTTCGGCACCCCCGTGGCCACCAGCGTCGCGTGCAGGTCGTGCACGGCGATGACGTGGTCGAGCTCGAGGATGTGCCCGCGCACGGCGTCGAGGTCGAGCCCGGGCGGCGTCGACTCGAGCAGCACGTTCGCGGTCTCGCGCAGCAGCCGGATCGCCCGCGGCAGGATGAGCAGCCCGATCAGGATCGCGGCGATCGAGTCGGCCCGCTCCCACCCGGTGGTCATCAGGACGATCGCAGCGCCGATCACCGCGACGGACCCGAGCGTGTCGTTGAGGACCTCGAGTCGTGCGGCCCGCGACGTGAAGGTCTCACCGGAGGCCCGCAGCAGCACCCCGTACGCCACGAGGTTGCCGACCAACCCGATGATCCCGAACACCAGCAGCGGCCCGGAGTGGATCTCCTCCGGCACGAACAGCCGCTGCACCGCGGAGATGATGACGTAGACGCCGACGGCGAGCAGGATCGCGGCCTGGGCGGTGGCACCGAGCACCTCGGCGCGCTGGAACCCCCAGGTGCGCTGCGCCGTCGGGCTGCGCCGCGCGAGCCGGGTGGCGACGAGGCCGATGCCGAGCCCGCCCGTGTCGACCACCATGTGCCCCGCGTCGACCAGGAGCGCGAGCGACCCGGTGACGACCGCACCGATGACTTCGGCGAGCAGGATGCCGGCGGAGATGCAGAACGCGATGAGGAGCGCGCGCTCCGAAGCGTGCCCGTGCGCGTGCACTGCCCCGTGGTCGTGTCCCATGCCCACCATCGTAGGTTTCCGGCCCCTCGACATGCCAGGATCGGGAGCGTGACCCGGTCACCCTACGAGCTGAGCACGCCGCCCGACGTGCTGGCCCGCCTGCACCCGCGGCTCCGCACGTACTTCGGCCCGATCCCGCCGGGCCACGTCGGCCGCGGAGAGGGCGTCTTCACCGTGGTCGGCACCCCACGCCGGTGGCTGTGGCCGGTCCTCGCGTGGTTCGCGCGCGACGACGTGATGTTCCCGGTGTGGGAACGGGACGTGCCCTTCACCGTCGAGAACCGCCCGGCTCACGTCCGCCGTGGAGCGGCCGGCCTGGAGGCAGGGCCCACGCCCGCCGGTACCGGCGCGTCGCGGAGCGGCGGGACGGCCGAGCGGGTGGGGAGGGTCGCTGTCCGCGCGCACCGCACCTTCCGGTTCCGCTCGGGAACCCGCACGATGGTGGACGCCATCACCGCCGAACCGCATGGCCTGGTCGACCACCTCGGTCGCCGCGGGCGCGTCAGCGCGCGCCTGCGGACGGAGGTCGACGGCACCGGTCCGGACGCGGGCGCCCTGCGCCTGGTCTCCACGTGCGTGACGTTCCGTGTGCTGGGACGCGAGGTGCGCCTCCCGGCCGTCGCGTCCCCGCGTGTGACGCTCGAGGAACGATTCGATGACGATGCGGACCGGCAGCGCGTGTCCCTGGTGCTCTCGGCACCGGTGCTCGGCACGCTGTACCGGTACGAGGGGGCGTTCCGGTACGAGATCGCGCCGGACACAGGACAGGGGATGAGATGAGCGACCAGAAGGGCCGCGTCGTGATCGCGGGGGCGAGCGGCTTCGTCGGGCAGTACCTGCGGGATGCCTTCCGCGACGAGGGGTACCAGGTCGTCACGATCGGCCGGACGGGCGACGCCGTGTGGGGCAACACCCTGCGCATCCGGGAACTCGTCGACGGTGCCGCGATCGTCGTGAACATGGCCGGCAAGAGCGTGAACTGCCGGTACGGGCGCCGGAACCGGGCAGAGATCGTCCGCTCGCGGGTGGACACCACGCTGGAGCTCGCCGAGGCGATCCGGACGAGCGAGCACCCGCCGCCGCTGTGGATCAACGCCTCGACGGCGACGATCTACCGGCACGCCGACGACCGCCCGCAGGACGAAGCGACCGGCGAGCTCGGCGAGGGGTTCTCGGTCTCGGTGGCGAAGGCGTGGGAGGACGCCCTCTTCTCCGCCGACCTGCCCCGGACCCGCCGCGTCGCGCTCCGGATGGCGATCGTGTTCGGCGACGGCAGTGCCCTCGTGCCGCTGCTCCGCCTGGCGCAGGCCGGGCTCGGCGGGCCGCAGTACGACGGGCCGTGGTTCCCGACGCGCTCCCGGCTGCGGGCGGGGACGTACCACCACGACCGGCACACCCACGGACGCCAGCGGTTCAGCTGGGTGCACATCGCCGACGTGCTCGGGGCGATCCGGTTCGTCCGCGACCACGACGACCTCGACGGCGCCGTGAACGTGTCGAGCCCGAACCCCTCGGACAACCGGACCGTGATGGCGACCATCCGCGACGCCGTCGGGCGCCGCTTCGGGATCCCGACGTGGCGGTGGATGCTCGAGATCGGGTCGTTCGCGATCCGCACCGAGACCGAACTCGTGCTGAAGAGCCGGTGGGTCGTGCCGACGCGCCTGGTCGAGGCGGGCTACGAGTTCCGGTACCCGCACCTGCGCGGGGCGCTCGCCGGGATCATCGCGGAGCGTCGCCAGCACCGGGGCTGAGCGCGGGCGCGGGCGCCGCCGCGGGCACGGGCGCGGGCACGGGCGCGGCGGCACCGACCGCCGGCGCGGGGGCACCGGCGGCGACCGGGCGGGGCGGGCGGGACGACCACAGCACGGCGGCCACGACGACCACACCCGCGACGATCTCGACCGGGTCCGGCACCTCGCCGAACGCCAGCCACGAGGCGAGCACCCCGACGACGGGCACGAGCATCGAGAACGGCGCGACGGTGCTCGACGGGTACGCGGCCATGAGCCGCGACCAGATGCCGTAGCCGACGAGCGTGGCGACCAGCACGATGTAGAGCAGCCCGAGGTCCGCCGGCAGTGCCGCCGCGGTGAACGCCGTGCCGAGCGCCTGCCCGATCCGATCCGGCCCCTCGACGACGAACGAGAGCACGGCCATCGGGATCGGCGGCACGATCGACCACCACAGCGTCAGGTGCAGCGGGTTGGACGCCCCCGCGCGCCGGGTCGCGACGTTGCCGATCGCCCAGCCGAGGGCGCCGCACAGGGCCAGCACGACCGGCAGCAGCGCCGCCGCCTGCGCCCGGTGCACGGCGATCGCCGCGAGGGCGCACACCGCGATGGTCACACCGATCACCTGCCGGCCGGTCAGGCGTTCGCGGAGGAACACCCCGGCGAGCACGACGGTGAACGGCGCCGAGGCCTGCAGCACGAGCGAGGCGAGACCGGACGGCAGCCCGGCGGCCATGCCGAGGTACAGGAACGCGAACTGCAGCACCCCCAGGCCGAAGCCGACCAGCAGCAGGCGGCCGAACGGGATCCGCGGCCGCGGCACGAGCAACACGGTCGGCACCGCCAGCAGCGTGAACCGGATCGCTGCGAGGAGGAACGGCGGGAAGTGCTCGAGCGCGATCGCCGTCGCGGGGAAGTTGAGGCCCCAGACGACGGCGACGACCACGGCGAGGAGACGATCACGGGGGAGCACACGACGAGCGTGACGCACCGGTACCGTGCAGCACCAGCGAAGAGTTCTCCACCGACGTTGTAGCCTCCCTGCATGGTCGCCTTCGACGTTCAGTTGCTCGCCGTGCTCCGGGAACTCGCCGAGCGCGGCAGCGTCACCGCCGTCGCCGCGGCCACGCACCGGACGCCCAGCGCCGTCTCGCAGCAGCTGCAGACCCTGCAGCGCCAGGTTGGCGTCACCCTGGTCGAACGCGTCGGCCGCGGGGTCCGGCTGACCGAGGACGGGCGGGTCCTCGCGGGCCTCGCGGGCGGTGTGGCGACGGCCATCGCGCAGGTCGACGCCGCGTGGCGGGAGCACCTCGGCGGTGCCACCGGTCGCGTCGACCTGGCCGTCTTCCCGTCGGCGGCGGAACTCCTGCTGCCCGGGCTCCTCACCCGGATGCGGGAGCACCCGGGGATCGAGCTCGTGCTCGTCGACGTGGACGTCAGCGAGGACGAGTTCGGCCCGCTCGCGGCCGACCACGACGTCGTGATCGGACACCGGCCGGACGGGGCGCCGCCGGCCGGGCGGGCAGCACTCGAGACCGTGCCGCTCCTGCGCGAACCGCTCGACGTGGCGCTGCCGCTCGGGCACCGCCTGGCGTCCCGCGCACGGGTGCGCATCGACGACGTCGTGGGCGAGGAGTGGATCGGCGTGCCGGAGGGCTACCCGATCGACCGGGTGCTCACCGCCATGGCCGCGGCGACGGACACCCCGCCGAGCGTGGGGTTCCGCACGGTCCACCTGCCGGTGATCGAGAACCTGGTCGCGGCCGGGCACGGTGTCGCGCTCGTGCCGCGGTACACGTCGGGCACGCGCGCGCCGGGACGGTTCCACCTCGCCGAACTCGCGGACGTGCGGGCGGGCCGCCGCATCGAGGCGCTGGTGCGCCCGGACCGTGCGGTCCGCCCCGGCGTCCGCACCGTCCTGGAGGCGCTGGTCGCCGAGGCACTGGACGTCACCGCCTGACGGGGGTGCGGCTGGCGGCGGGGCCGCGCCGCGCCTCCAGGCCGGACCGTCGGAGCGGTCAGCGCACCTGGACGGGGGTGCCGAGCGGCAGGAGCTTCGCGAGTGCGCTGATGTCGGCGTTGTGCATGCGGATGCAGCCGTGGCTCGCCGCTGTCCCGATGCTCGACGCGTCGTCGGTGCCGTGCAGACCGATCTGGCCCGGACCGCCGCCGAACGAGTTCAGCACGTCCGAGAACGCCGACAGGCCGTAGGCGTACGGGCCGTAGCCGGCGTTCGTCGGCGCGAGGAGCTCGGTGAGGAAGAAGGAGCCGTGCGGTGTCGGCGTGCCACCGGTGCCGGTCGCGACCGAGTAGGTCTGCTGCGCAGTGCCGTCCTTGTAGAGCACGAGCGTGTTCGCCTCCGTGGTCGCGACGAGCGCGTACGGGGTGGTGGCGAGCGTGACGGCGGACGACCGGACCCAGCCGGTGCTGCCGTTCGGCCGCTGGGCGAGCGCCACGTGGACCCACCCGTCCTGCTGCCCGACCACGTGGAAGACCTGCGGGGACCCGTTGGACTGCGGGTTCGGCAGCGTCGTCGTGGTCGGCCCGCCGGGCGTGGAGGCCACCGCCACCGAGGACCCAGTCGCGGTCGCCACCGTCGAGGTCGCAGGGGCGGAGATCGGGGCGGTCGGTGCAGCCGAGCCGGTCGCCGGGGCCGACGGCGTGCGCGTCGGCTTCGGGAGCCCGGTCGAGCGAGCCGTCGAGGTCGCGCTCCCGGTGGGTGAGGCGGTCGGCGCCTTCGCGGCGGAGCAACCCACCAGGGCCATCCCCACGGCGAGCGTGACGGCGACGGCGACGGCGGAGGACGTGCGGCGGATCACGGGGCGGTTCGGCCTTCCGGGGATGGTGGGGCGGACGACCGACACGGCGATCCGCCGGACGGGAGGCCCGTCCGGCGGATCGAGTCGATCACTGCTGCGGTGGTCAGCCCGCGAACGTGGCGGCGGTCCGGACCGGGGTGGGCACCGGGGCCGTCGGCACCGGCGTGCTCGTCACCGGAGCGGCCGGGTCGGCGGTCACCACGTACTCGTTCCGCAGGACGATCCCCGAGGACTCACCGACGAGGGCGAGGGTGTACGTACCGGCCCGCGGGACGGCCGAAGCCGGGATGACCAGCTGGGCGTCGATCGCACCGTTCGCGTCAGCGGTCAGCGCGAGGCTGTCGATCGGACCACCGGACTGCGATCCGGCCGCGACGAAGCCGACGGCCACGGTCTCGCCCGGGAAGAAGCCGGAACCGACGACGTGGACGCCCTTGGTCGTGACGGCGCTCACGGTGCTCGACGTCGGCTGGTACGTGCCCTTGGGGGTCGGCGTGAAGTAGGTGGTGTCGCCGCCGAACTGCACGGCGCGGACGGTACCGGTCGAGGCGGGCGGCGTGATGAACCCGTACCCGATGATCTCGGCGTTCGGCGAGGTCGCCGTGATCTGCGCCTCGAAGTCGGACAGGTTCGCGGCCGTGTCGGCGGGGATCGTGCCGACCGCGGCGGAGCTGAGCCAGCGGCCGCCGCCGTCGACGAAGTCACCGTCGCCGAAGTCCGCCGGGCGGAGCGTCGTGAAGTTCGTGTCCGCGCCGGACGCGCCACCCGTGTTGAGGAACATCGGGATCTGGAAGTTGACCGACCCGGTCGAGACGAAGTCGGCGCTGGTGACGAGGTCCTGCAGGTCGACGCCCGGCTCGCTCGTCGTGGTGAGCAGCTGCGTCGGGCCGGTGAGGTTCACGCCGCCGGCGGAGAACGCGGCTACGCCGGACGTCGCCGGGGCGGTGTCGCCGTAGAACCACCCGGTCGCCGGGTAGCCGGCGCTGGTCTCCTGCCCGAGGGCGGCGGTGGTGTTCACCCAGGTCGCCGTGGCGGAGTCCGGGGCGGCGGTGGCCATCCCCGCACTGAAGAAGGTCGAGCCGGCGACGACGGCTGTTGCCGCCGCGACGGTCATGATTCGGGAGCGCTTCACTGCAGATCCGTTTCCTGTGGGTGATCGACCCGGGGAATCGGGTCGCGGCCGCCTCGACGGGCGGGCGTGGTGACCGTTCCCCCGAAGTCGTTCCACGGTGAACCTATCTCGGTTCGGGGAATCCTCACACCCCTCCGACGAACTCCTGTCCGTCCGACGCGACCCCCGTTCAGGGGGTCCGCGCGGGCTCAGACGTCGAGGTGGTCGACCAGCTCGTCGGCCAGCCCCGTGTAGGTCGCCGGCGTCAGGTTCGTCAGCCGCGCCTTCGCCCCGGACGAGATGTCCAGGCCGTTCACGAACGCGACGAGATCCGCCTGCCCGATGCGCTTGCCGCGCGTGAGCTCCTTGAGCATCGCGTACGGGTCCTCGATGTTCGACTGCCCGGCGGTGACCTCGGCGCGGATGACCGTCTGGATGGCCTCGGCGAGCACCTCCCAGTTGTGGTCGAGGTCCTCGGCGAGCCGGGTCTCGTTCACCGAGACCTCGCCCAGTCCGCGGCGGAGGTTGTCGAGCGCGAGCAGCGAGTGCCCGAACGCGACGCCGATGTTCCGCTGCGTGGTGGAGTCGGTGAGGTCGCGCTGCAGCCGGCTGGTCACGAGGGTCTCGGACAGCGTGGAGAACAGCGCCGACGAGATCTCGAGGTTCGCCTCGGCGTTCTCGAAGCGGATCGGGTTGATCTTGTGCGGCATCGTCGACGAGCCGGTGGCACCCGCGACGGGGATCTGCGTGAAGTACCCCATCGAGATGTAGGTCCAGACGTCCGTCGCCAGGTTGTGCAGGATCCGGTTCGCGTGGCGGACCCGGTCGTACAGCTCGGCCTGCCAGTCGTGCGACTCGATCTGCGTCGTCAGCGGGTTCCACGTCAGGCCGAGGCCGTCGACGAACTCGCGGGAGAGCGCGGGCCAGTCGGCCTCGGGGTCGGCGGCGAGGTGCGCCGAGAAGGTGCCGGTCGCGCCGGAGAACTTGCCGAGGTACTCGCCGCCCTCGATCTGCGCCAGGACGCGCTCGAGGCGGTAGACGACCACCGCGAGCTCCTTGCCGAGCGTGGTCGGGGTCGCGGGCTGGCCGTGCGTGTGGGAGAGCATCGGGACGCTCTTCAGCTCGTCGGCCATGGCGCGCAGCACCGTGAGCACGGCCTTGAACGCCGGGAGCCAGACCTGCTCGACGGTGTCGCGCACGGTGAGCGCGTACGACAGGTTGTTGACGTCCTCGCTCGTCGCGGCGAAGTGGGTGAGCTCGGCGATCGCGTCGAGCCCGAGCTCCGACAGCCGGCGACGGACGAAGTACTCGACCGCCTTGACGTCGTGGCGGGTCGTCGCCTCGATCTCGGCGAGTTCGGCGATCTGGTCCTGCCCGAAGGTCTCGACGACCCGGCGGAGTGCGGCCTTGTCGTCGACGCTGAGCGGCGACGTGGTGAACATCGCGTGGTCGGTCAGGAAGATGAGCCACTCGACCTCGACCACGATGCGCGCGCGGTTGAGGCCGGCCTCGGAGAGGTGCTCGCCCACCGTGTGCACGATCGGGTAGTACCGCCCGTCGAGCGGGCTGATCGGCTGCGGGGGAAGGGGGGTCATGGGGCTCCCTGACGGACTGCCGGCTCGAGTTGGCGGAAGAGCGCCCGGCAGGCCCGTTCGACGGTCGAGAGCACTCGGTCGAACTCGTGCCGGTCCGCGTAGTACGGATCCGGTACGTCGGTCTGCTGGGGCCAGGCGTCGTCGTACCGCAACAGGAGCGTCACCTTCGCGGCGTCGTCCATGGTCGGGGCCCACGAGCGCAGGATGCGTTCGTGGGAGCGGTCGAGTGCGACCACCAGGTCGAGGTCCGGGAACCGGTCCGGGTCGAACTGACGGGCGCGATGCCTGCTCCCATCGTATCCGCGTGCCGCGAGTGCCGCGATCGTGCGCTCGTCGGCGGGTTCGCCGACGTGCCAGTCGCCGGTGCCCGCGGACTCGACCTGGAAGCGCTCCGCCATGCCGGCGTCGGCGGCGAGCTGCGCGAACACGATGCCGGCCATGGGGGAGCGGCAGATGTTGCCGCTGCAGACGAACGAGACGCGGAACGGGGCGCCGGCGTCCGTGGTCATGGGGACATCATGGCGCAGCACGGGGACGTCCGCGACGGTCGTCGCGTCGGTGGTCGCGTCGGTGGTGCGGTCTGGAGGCGCGGTGCCGGACGCGTCGTCGGCTCGCGTCACGCGCGCTGACGGTTGAGCACCGGGCGGGTGAAGAGCCCGATCAGCCAGGCGAGGACGGCGAGCACGAAGGCGCCGACGATGCCCCAGCCGAAGGACTCGACGTTCAGGCCGAACCCGAAGGCGTCGGAGATGCCGGCGACGATGAGCAGCAGGATCGCGTTGACGACGAACGAGATGAGTCCGAGGGTCAGGATGTAGAGCGGGAACGCCACGATCCGGATGAGCGTGCCGATGACCGCGTTCACGAGACCGAACACGAACGCCACGAGCAGGTAGGTCAGCACGGTGGCGAGGGTGCCGCCGTCGCCGAACGGGGTGACGGAGACGCCGCTCACGATGAGCGTGGTGAGCCAGAGCGCAACGGCGTTGACGACGAGGCGGACGAGGAATCGCATGCCCCCATGATGCCCTCCGGCGCTGGGGAGGGCACGGCATCGCGGTCCTCCCCGCCGGTAGCCTGGTCCCGTGACTGACGCGCGCGTGCACATCCGGCCCGAGATCGCCGTCCTCCCCGCCTACAAGCAGGGACGCCAGGCGGCCGCCGACGCCTTCAAGCTGTCGAGCAACGAGAACCCCTTCCCGCCGCTCCCCGGTGTCGTCGAGGCCGTGCAGGCGCAGACCGCGTTCAACCGGTACCCCGACGCCACCGCCCTCGCCGTCCGCGCCGTGCTCGCGAACCGCTTCGGCCTCACCGTCGACGAGGTCCACGTCGCCCCCGGCAGCGTCGCGATCCTGCACGAGCTCGCGAAGGCCACGTCCGGCCCGGGCGACGAGATCGTCTACGCCTGGCGGTCCTTCGAGGCCTACCCCGGCGTCGTCACGGTCGCCGGCGCCACGAGCGTGCAGGTGCCGAACCGCCCGGACGGCGGGCACGACCTCGACGCGATGGCCGCCGCGGTGACCGACCGGACCCGCATGGTGATCGTCTGCACGCCGAACAACCCGACCGGGCCGATCGTGACCGGGCCCGAGTTCGAGGCGTTCATGGAGGCGGTGCCGTCCTCGGTGCTGGTCGTCCTCGACGAGGCGTACGCCGAGTTCGTGACCGACCCGACGGCCGTCCGCGGTGCCGCGCTGCTCGAGCGCTACCCGAACCTCGTCGTCCTCCGCACCTTTTCGAAGGCCTACGGGCTCGCTGGACTCCGCGTCGGGTACGCCCTCGGCCCGGCGTACGTGCTCGACGCCGTACGTGCCTGCGCGATCCCGCTGTCGGTGACGGCCCAGGGCCAGGCGGCGGCGCTCGCGAGCCTCGAGCGCGAGGCCGAGCTGCTCGAGCGGGTCGCCGAACTCGCTGCGCTCCGCGACCGGATCGTCGCGGCGCTGCGGGAGCAGGGATGGGCCGTGCCGGAGGCGCAGGGCAACTTCGTCTGGCTGCCGACGGGCGCGGGTACGGCGGTCGCGGCCGAGGCGTTCGAGCGCGCCGGCATCATCGTCCGGGCCTTCGCGCCCGAGGGGATCCGCATCTCGATCGGCGAGCACGAGGCTGTGGAAACGCTCCTCGAAACCGCCCGTGCACTTGTGGGGGACCTCCAGGCAGCGGGGTAGTCGCTGCCGCTACGCTGGCCCGCATGTCATTCCGCGCCGCGGCCCCCGCGACGACCACCGTCCGGCTCCTCGACACCGAGGGCCGGTTCGTGGAGACCGACGAGAACGCCGAGTTCGCCGCCGCCGCGCGGGCGATCCCGGACGAGACCCTGCTGGCGATGCACCGCCGCATGGTCCTCACCCGTCGGTTCGACCACGCCGGTCACAACCTCCAGCGAACCGGACAGCTCGGCCTCTGGGTCCCGAGCCACGGACAGGAAGCCGCCCAGACGGGTTCGGCCTTCGCCCTCCGTGCGCAGGACCACGTGTTCCCCTCGTACCGCGAACACGCCGTCACGATGCACCGCGGTGTCGAGCCGATGGAGATCATCGCGATGTACCGCGGCCAGACGCACGGCGGCTGGGACCCGGACCAGCGTGGCAACACCCACATCTCGACGCTCGTGATCGGCTCGCAGACCCTGCACGCCACGGGGTACGCACTCGGCCAGAAGCTCGACGGCGACGTCGGTACGGGCGACCCGGACCGCGACGCCTGCTCCATCGTCTACTTCGGCGACGGCGCGAGCAGCCAGGGCGACGTGAACGAGGCGTTCGTATTCTCGGCCTCCACCCAGGCACCCGTCGTGTTCTTCCTGCAGAACAACCACTGGGCCATCTCGGTCCCGGTGTCCGTGCAGTCGCCGACGCCGCTCGTCGACCGCCCGCGCGGCTTCGGCATCCCGAGTGTCCTCATCGACGGCAACGACATCCTGGCGTCGTACACGGCCTCGGTCGTGGCGACCGACCACGCCCGCAGCGGCAAGGGTCCGGCGTTCATCGAGGCGGACACCTACCGCATCGGCGCGCACACCAGCTCCGACGACCCGAGCCGCTACCGCGCCGAGGGGGAGCTCGAGGACTGGGTCCGCCGCGACCCCATCGTCCGTTCGGCCGCGTACCTCCGCTCGAAGGGCGTCACGGACGAGCAGTTCGCCGCGTTCGACGAAGAGGGCGAGGACATCGCCGCCGACGTCCGCCGCCGCACGGTCGCGCTCACGCCGCCGTCCGTCGACGTCATGTTCGACAACGTCTACCGCGAACCGCACCCGCTGATCGCCGAGCAGAAGGCCTGGCTGGAACGCTACGAGGCCGGCTACGAAGGGGGCGCCCACGCATGAGCACCACCGAGCAGCTCTTCGACTACACGCTGCGCTCCCACCCGGGCGCCGGCGAGGTCCCGAGCGACCCCACCCCGACCCTGACGATGGCGAAGGCGCTCAACGCCGGGCTCGCCGCCGCGATGCAGGCGGACGACAAGGTCCTGCTGATGGGCGAGGACATCGGCCAGCTCGGCGGTGTCTTCCGCATCACCGAGGGCCTGCAGGACCGGTTCGGCCCCGAGCGCGTGCGGGACACCCCGCTCGCCGAGGCCGGCATCATCGGCACCGCGATCGGCCTCGCCCTGCGCGGCTACCGCCCGGTCGTCGAGATCCAGTTCGACGGCTTCGTCTGGCCGGGCTTCGACCAGATCACCTCGCAGCTCGCGAAGATGGCGAACCGACTGCCGGCGCACATGTCGCTGCCGGTCGTCATCCGCATCCCCTACGGCGGGCACATCGGTGCCGTGGAGCACCACCAGGAGTCGCCGGAGGCCTACTTCGCGCACACGCCGGGCCTCCGCGTGGTGAGCCCGAGCACGCCGAACGACGCCTACTGGATGATCCAAGAGGCCATCGCCTCGAAGGACCCGGTCGTCTTCCTCGAGCCGAAGTCGCGCTACTGGCCGAAGGGGCAGGTCGACCTCGTCGACGGCCACGTGCCGATGCACACCACCCGTGTCGCCCGCACCGGCACCGAGGTCACCCTCGTCGGGCACGGCGCGATGGTCGCGACGCTCATGCAGGCGGCCGAGCTCGCCGAGTCCGAGGGCACCAGCTGCGAGGTCATCGACCTCCGGTCGATCTCCCCGATCGACTGGGAGCCGCTGCTCGCCTCGGTCCGGAAGACCGGTCGGCTCGTCATCGCGCAAGAGGCATCGGGCTTCGTGAGCGTCGGCAGCGAGATCGCCGCCACGGTCGCCGAGAGGGCGTTCTACACGATGCAGGCGCCGCCGTTGCGGGTCTCCGGGTTCGACGTCCCGTTCCCGGTGTCGAAGCTGGAACACCTGCACCTGCCGGACGCCGACCGCGTCCTCGAGGCCGTCGACCGCGCCCTCGCATACTGACCCCACTGACCGAGCCGTCCAGATCCGCGAAGGAGCCGTAGTGGCCGCCGCCGAATTCCCCCTGCCCGACGTGGGCGAAGGCCTGACCGAGGCCGAGATCGTGCAGTGGCGCGTCGCGATCGGTGACGAGATCACGGTCGACCAGGTGCTCGTCGAGATCGAGACGGCGAAGTCCCTCGTCGAGCTGCCCTCGCCGTTCGCGGGCAAGGTCACCGGGCTGCTCGTGTCCGAGGGCGACACCGTCGAGGTCGGCAAGCCGATCATCCGGGTCGAGTCCGACGCGTCGGTCGCGTCCGGTGCGGCGATCGGCGGTCCGGGAGGCGCGACCCCCGTCGCCGACAGCGTCCCGACCTCGCCCGTGGTCACGGCCACCCCGCCCGCCCAGGCCGCCCCCGCGGCCCCGGTCGCGCAGACCCCGGCAGCCCCGCCTGCTCCCGCTCCGGCTCCTGCTCCTGCTCCTGCTGCAGCCGCCCCGGCCCCCGTCGCCGCCCCGGCGGCGGCCCCCGTGCAGCCGGTCGCCGTCGACGCCTCCGTCGTCGGGACCGACGAGTCCTCCGGCGCCGTCCTCGTCGGCTACGGCTCCGCGACCTCGTCCCCGTCCCGTCGCAAGCCGGGCGCGCGCCGGGCCGCAGCACTCGCGGCCGAGGCGAGCCGCGCCTCCAGTGTGGACGCCGCGGCGGCAGCGGAAGCCGCCGTCGACCCGGGCGAGGACAGCACCGCCGAGGCGATCACCGCGCAGGGCTCCGCACCCGCGCGCAAGCAGAGCGTCGCCACGAACGTCCTGGCGAAGCCGCCGATCCGGAAGCTCGCGAAGGACCTCGGCGTCGAGCTGACCGAGATCGTGGCGACCGGGTTCGCGGGCGAGGTCACCCGCGACGACGTCATCCGGCACGCCAAGCAGGCCAGCGTCTTCCGCAACATCGAGACGCCGGAGTGGGGCGACGTCCGCAGCGAGACGATCCCCGTCAAGGGCGTCCGCAAGGCCATCGCGACCGCGATGACCACCTCGGCGTTCACCGCACCGCACGTGTCGCTCTTCGTCGACGTCGACGCGACCCGCACGATGGAGTTCGTCAAGCGCCTGAAGTCCTCGCCGACGTTCGCCGGCGTCAAGGTCTCACCGCTCCTCATCGTCGCGAAGGCCGTCATCTGGGCCGTCCGCCGGAACCGCTCGGTGAACTCGACCTGGACCGACCGCGAGATCATCGTCCACCACTTCGTGAACCTCGGCATCGCCGCGGCGACCCCGCGCGGGCTCATCGTGCCGAACATCAAGGACGCGCAGGACATGTCGCTGCTCGAGCTGGCGCAGGCGCTCGAGGAGCTGACCCTGACGGCCCGTGACGGCAAGACGACGCCGAAGCAGATGGCGAACGGCACGGTGTCGATCACGAACATCGGCGTGTTCGGCATGGACACCGGGACCCCGATCCTCAACCCCGGCGAGGTCGCGATCGTCGCGATGGGCACCATCAAGGCGAAGCCGTGGGTCGTCGACGGCGAGGTGCGCTCGCGCATGGTGACGACGATCGGTGCGTCGTTCGACCACCGGGTCGTCGACGGTGACGTGGCGTCGCGCTTCGTGCACGACGTGGCGTCGGTGCTCGAGGAGCCCGCGCTCCTGCTCGACTAGCCGTCCTGCGTCGCCGCGGCGCCGGCGAGGCCGGCGGCGAAGAGCCGCACGGCCAGGACAGCGTCGAGCGCCAGCGTGCCGGGGGCGAGCGGGCTGCCCGCGGCGACCGCCGTGAAACTCAGACCCGGCGCGCCGCCCCGATGGCCTTTTCAGCCATCGGCACCTTTTCACTGTGCAGTGAAAGTCGCCGAGGAATGAAAAAGTCCCCCGGTGCGGAGGTCCGCACCATGCCCGCACTCGTCGCGCGGTGTTCACCCGGATGTCGGTGGGCGGCGGGATGATCTCCCCATGGTCCACCAGCTCCTGATGCCCTCGCAGGAGATCCGAACGGATCGCCTCCTGCTCACCCCGCTCACCCCCGCCGACATCGACGACGTGCACGCGGTGTTCTCCGACGCGCGCACGTGGACCCACCTGCCCGCGGGGCGGCACACGGTGCGGGCCTCGACCGTCGACCTGGTGCAGCGCAAGATCGGTGGGCGTGCCCGGCACGGCCTCGGTTCGTGGGCCGTGCGCTCGGCTGCGGACCACGCGTTCCTCGGCGTCGGCGGCGTCGACATGACGGCCGTCGGTGTCTGGAACCTCGGGTACCGGCTGGCGCCCTCGGCGTGGGGGAACGGCTACGCGACGGAGATCGCTCGCGCTGCCCTCGCCGCTGCGCGCGACGTCGCGCCCGAGGTCCCGGTCACCGGCCGGGTGCTGACGAACAACCCGGCGTCGGCCGCGGTGCTCGACCGTGTCGGGCTCTCGCTCGTGTGGCAGGGCGCGACGTCGTCGACGCTGCCGGACGGCGTCGAGCGTCAGGTCTGGGCAGACCGAGCGCTGTCACGGACGCAGCGGGCCTGGCTCGTCGCCAACGCCTGAGGACGGCGCTCCCGGCGTTCCCGGACCACTCGGCATCGCCCCGGCGGTGACGGCGCAGAGCCCCAGGAGCAGTCCGGCGAGCGGCACGAGCACGACCGGTCCGAGGCTCAGCAGCAGCACCGCGACGAACGCGACCACACCGACGACGAAGTGCCTCACCGCAGCGCCCCGAACAGCACGTCGGCCTCGTGCGGCAGCTCCTCGCGCATCGACCACTGCACGGTGTTCCAGTCGTGCCCGCTCCCCGGGGCGAACGCGATCGTGGTCGCCGCCCCGGCCCGCTTCGCGGCCGCCCCGAGGGTGCGCGCGTTCTCGCTGAACTCCTTGTCCGCCGACCCCGCGGTGAGCCACAGCGCGTCCCCGTGGAGCCCGTTCGCCCGCATCTGCGCGATCGGCGCGGCTCGCTTCCAGGCCGCGACCGAGCCACCGAACGCCTGGTCCGCGCTGTGCCGGGGGTTCTGGTCGATCGGCTGCAGCTCGCTCGAGATCGCGAGCGCCGCCCCGTAGCGGTCGGGGGCGCCGGTGACGAACTGCATGGCGCAGGTCGCACCCTGCGAGAACCCGACGAGTCCCCAGGCCCGACGGTCGGTGGTCACCGGCAGGTGCGAGGTGAGCCAGCGGGGGACGTCCTCGGTGACGTACGTCGCCGCGTTCCCCAGTCGTGAGTCCACGCACATCGTGTTCCGTCCGGGCGCGGAGAGCTGGTCGACCGAGACCACGATCGGCGCCCGACCGTGGTGCGCGGCGGCGTAGGCGTCGAGGACGGTGCCCATCTGCCCGGCGGTGAACATGTCGCTCGGTGCCCCGGGTTGGCCGGAGAAGGCGAGCACGACGGGCAGCGGAGCGGGGTCCCGCACGAGCGCGGCGGGCGGCAGGTAGACGACGGCGGGACGTGCCGGGAAGCCCGATCGTGTGCCCGGCACGTCGACGGTGCGGACCTCGCCGACGGCGGGCAGCGTGGCGGCGGGGGCGGCGGCGAGGTCGAGCGCCGGGTACGGGTTGGTCTGCACCACGGTGCCGAGCGTCGGGTACTTGGCGAACTCGACGTTCACGCCGAGTGCCGGCACGAGCAGTGCGGCGGGGACGAGCACGGCGGCGAGCACCCGGCGCCAGCGACCGCCCTGCACGATGCCGGTGACCGCCAGCCCGAGGGCAGCGGCGGCGACCGCGACCCACATCCGCGTCACGGGACTCAGCGCGACCCCGAACACGTTGAGCACGTCACTGAGGACCCAGCACACCACGAGCACCGCGACGGCCGATCCCGCGGCGACCGCGGCCCGCAGACCGACGGAGCGCCAGGCACTCCGGTCGCGCACGCGCCGCAGCGCCGGTAGGAGCACCACGAGGCCGAGCACCGCGAACGCGGCGTCGGCCGGCACCAGCTTCGACGGCGCCTGCAGCTGCGTCGCGAGCAACCACTCCGTGGGACTCACGAGCGGACCACGGCGCGGTCGGCCGCCGCTCGGTGCGCCTGCCGGAGCGCCCAGAGGTGCTTCGGCCGGAGCCCCGGCACGTACGCACTCGCCAGCGCCCGCGCGACCCTCGGCACGTGCAGCGGCGTGGGCACCACGAGCCAGAGCGGCTCGTGGCGGGCGCCGAACTTCTCCTTGAAGCGCTGCAGCGACCGGAACCCGTACACGGGCTCGAGCACCCGGGCGACGAGGAGCGACCCCCGTGTGACGAGCGAACCGGCGCCGGCGTGCGCGGCGAGCGGCGTCCCGGACAGGCTGATCGTGGTCAGCCCGGCGTCGCGGGCGCGGAGGGCGGTCCGGGCGATGAGGAACTCGATCACGCCGGGCATGCCGTCCTCGCCGCGGCGCATCACGTCGAGCGTGTAGCCGGTCAGCGTGCCGTGCTCGTACACGGGGAGCCAGCTGGTGACCGCGGTCACGTGCCCGTCCGCTGCGACGGCGAGCAGGAGCCGCACGTCGGGGTCGTCGAGCTCGCGGAAGCCGCCGAGCGTGAAGCCCATCTCCGGCAGCCGTCGGTCGGCGGCCCACCGGGTGCAGATCGCCTCGACCTCGGCACGGTGGTCGTCGCCGAGCGCTGCGAAGGTCGTCCACTCGTCGCGGACGCCCTCGCGGTCGGCGCGGTTCGAGGCCGTCCGCAGGTCCTGCCGCTTCTTGCCGCGCAGGTCGAACGTGCGGACGTCGAGCACCGACTCGACGCCGACGGGCAGCGCCGTCCACCCCTCGGCCGCGAGGATCTCGCGCACCGGTTCGTGCACGCTCGTGAATGCCGGCACCCAGCCGTTGCGCTCGCAGAAGGCGGTGAACGCGGCCACGACCTCGGCACGGTCGGCTGCGGCGCACGCCGGGTCCGAGACGGTGAGTGCGACCTCGCCGCGGACGCGGTAGGCCACGGCACCGAGGCCGCCCGGGTGCGTCCAGGTGGCGTTCCCGCGCCAGGTGCCCATGTGCCCGAGCGTGCCGGCGTCGCCGTCGCGGAGCATCCCGACCAGGTCGTCCCGTGAGCCGCCGGCCGCGCGGAACCGGGCGCGGACGAGCGTGCCGCGCAGGGCGATCACCACGAGCAGGACGACGGCGGGTACGAGCCACGCGCCGAGCAGCGTGACCTGCCACTCGATCGCGTCGAGCCCGAGACCCTGCCACTGCACGGCGTCGTCGGTCATCGGCTCGATGAGGAACACGTCGGCCAGCACGGCGGTCAGCGTGATGAGCACGCCCACGGCCAGGACGATCCCGGCCCGCCGTCCGCGCTGCACGAGCCACGCCGATGCGAGCAGGAGCAGCCCGACGACCACGACGGCGCGGTCGCTCATGGCGTCGGCGAAGAGCGAGAGCACGCCGTCCGGGTCCGGCACGACGAGGGTCACCAGGGTGCCCGCGCCGAGGGCGATGAGCGTCGCAACGACCCAGGTGCGTGCGCTGACGGTGTCGCGGGTGGCGCGTGGATCCGGACGGGAGGCGCGGCGCACGACGAACGCGCCGGCTGCGGTCCCGAGCAGGGTCGCCAGGGCACGTGCCAGGTCCGACCCGTGACCGGCGAAGAGCACCAGCGTGAGCACGACGGTCCAGAGGGCCGCACGCGTCCGCCACCGGTGCTGCGCCGGCATCGCCGCGGAGGCGGCACCGAGGAGCGCCGCGGCGACGATCGACGGGGCGAAGAGCGGCTGGCCGACCGCGAACTCCGCGTGGGCCTCGCCGAGCGCCGAGCCGATGGTCACGGTGAGCAGGGTCCCGAGCACGCCGAGCGTCGGTGCCAGGATGCCGATCACGAGCGTCCGGACCGAGCCGAGGGAGCGTTCGGCGAGGACGGTCGTCAGCGCCACGGCGGCCAACGCCAGGCAGGCGACGGGCGGGTGGTGCGGGAAGTCCGGTTCGGCGTGGGCCATCCGAGCGGTCACGACGAGCGCGACCGCCGCCACGGTCACGGCGACGGAGACCGGGAAGCGACGGAGTCGTCCGAGGAGCGCTACAGGTGCCACGATCTCATTGCACCGGATCGCGCGCCCCGCGTCATCGACCCGCGGCGTGAACCACGATGGCCGATCGGCCACCGGCGCTGGCCCGCAGGATGACCCGGAGGTGCAGGGCCCGACGTCAGACGAGTCGCGCGGCGGGGACGTGCTCGACGGGCAGCCGCAGGTGCAGGGCGAACCCGTCGTCGGGTTGCGGTCCGGACTCCATGCTCCCGCCGAGGAGCGATGCCCGCTCCCCGAGGCCGATCAGCCCGAGGCCCGACCCGGGCAGCTCGAGGCGGTCCGAGCGCGCCGGGCCGTTCACGACGTCGACGAGCACGTGCTCGCCGTGGATCCGTCCGCTCACCCGGACGGTGGCGTCGGGGGCGTGCTTGCGGACGTTGGTCAGGCCCTCCTGCACGAACCGGTACACGGCGCGCTGGAGCGGCTGCGCGAGTGTGTTCGGCAGATCGACCGTGCAGCTGGTCTCGAGGCCGCTCTCGGCGACGAGCCGCGGCAGGTCGGCGAGCACCGGCTGCGGGGCGATCTCGCGGTCGGTGCCACCGGAGGCACGGAGCACCTGGACCATCTCGCGCAGTTCCTGCAGGGTGACGACGCACAGCTGCCGGATCGTCCGCGCGAACCCGCGTTCGGCCTCGTCACGCCCGGCCATCTGCATCGCCCCGGCCTGCACGGCGATCAGGGTGACCTGGTGCGAGACCACGTCGTGCATCTCCCGCGCCAGGAGCGCCCGCTCGCGGGACAGCGCCACCGCCGCGGCCTGACGGCGTTCGTCCTCACGGGCCCGCCGGGACTCCACGAGCTGGTCGGTGAGCCGCGCCCGGGTCTGCACGAGCAGCCCGACGGCGAGCGGCCCGAGGGCGAAGATGAGGGCGTAGACGACCGACACCACGATCTCGTCGAGGGTCTGCGGTGGCCCGACGAAGCCGCCGAACCCGACGAACTGCACGAGGGCCGCGAGGAGCATCAACCACCGGCGGTTCGTGCGCTCGCCGAGGGTGAACAGGGCGATGCTCGCGGCGACCACCGCGGACCCGACGAACAGCCCGGGCACCGTCAGGGCGAACGCGAGCACCGGGAAGCGGCGGCGCAGGAGCAGCGCGGCGGCGGCGAGCAGCGACAGCCACGTCTCGACGGTCGTCGCGCCCGAGATGTCGAGCACGGCGTCCGCGACGGCGGCGGCGACGAACAGCGCGTCGACCAGCCACCAGGGTGCACGGTGGGTGCGCGCCCAGCGCAGGCCGACGTCGACGAGGCGGTCGAGTCTCCCGTCGGTCGCGGTGAGCACACGGCCGACGCGCGAGGCCGTCGAGCGCCCGGCGTCCCGCACATCGCTGCCCATGCGGTCAGCCATCGAGGAGTCCCGCCTCGGCTGCGCGCAGCGCGAGCTGGACCCGGGTGGGCACGGCGAACGCAGCGAGCAGGGCGCGGACGTCCTCCTTGACGGTGCCGGTGCTCACGCCGAGCCGCTGCCCGATGTCCGGGTTGCTCGCACCGTCGGCGACGAGTCGCAGGACGGCGTGCTCGCGGTCGGAGAGCGCGGGAGGTGGGGTGGCCGCCGACGAGCGTCCCGCGAAGAGCCGCGCGCGGTCGACGCCCGGCGCCAGGACGACACCACCGCGGGCGAGCACCCGCACGTACTCGGCGAGGCCCTCGGGGTCGGTGTCCTTGAGCAGGAAGCCGGCGGCGCCGAGCTCCATGGCCTGGCCGACGTACTCGTCCGTGTCGAACGTCGTGAGCATCGCGACCGCGGGTGGGTCGGTGAGGGTCTGCAGTTCGCGCAGGACCTCGAGCCCGTTGACCCGCGGCATCCGCACGTCGAGCAGGACGACGTCTGGCGTGTGCGCACGGATGACCTGCACAGCGTCGACGTCCCCGGTGGTGGCGACCACCTCGATGTCCGGCGCGGCGCCGAGGATGAGCTCGAAGCCGTAACGGACGAGCGTCTCGTCGTCGACGATCACCACGGTTGTCACGGCCGTCATCTTGTCATGTGCATTGGCGTTCGGAGGGGGACTCGCTACTGTGATGGGAACTGGTCATGTCCGCGCATGACCACCACCCAGGACCAGCGACGGAGCACGAGGGACGCATGACGAGCCGCATCACCGAGGGTGCCGAACCGAAGCACCAGCAGTTGCGGCGCATCCTCCTCGAGCTCGCGACGTCGCGACTCGCCCCCGGTGCGGCGATCCCCTCGGAGCGTCAGCTCATCGCCGAGTACGGGGTCTCGCGGATCACGGTCCGCGAGGCCCTGGGGCAGCTCGTCAACGAGGGCTACCTCGAGCGCGTCCGCGGCAAGGGCACCTTCGTGGCGCACCGTCCGGTGCAGTCGACACTCCACCTCGCGTCGTTCACCGAGGAGATGCGGGCCATGGGTCACGTCCCGACGACCGTCGTGCTCGTGCGCGAGGAGCGGGTCCCGCCGACGGACACCGCCGCGGCGCTGCGGCTCGACCCCGACGTCACGGCCTTCCACGTGAAGCGGCTGCGGATGGCGGACGGGGCACCGGTGTCGATCGACGACGCGTGGCTGGTCGCCGACGCGTTCCCGGGCCTGCTCGACCACGACCTGTCCGGCTCGGTCTACTCGATCATCGCGACGGAGTACGGCACGCCGATCGACCGCGCGCAGCAGACCGTGGCGGCGAACCCGGCGGCGGACGACGTGGCGACGCTGCTCGGCACGAAGACGGGGGCTCCGGTGCTGGAGTTCGACCGGGTGTCGTACGCGGGGGAGCGCCCCGTGGAGCACACGCGGTCGTGGTACCGCTCGGACCGGTACCGGGTGCAGATGGAGGTCACGGCCTCGCAGGCGGTCGCCTGACGGTCTGCCTGGAGGCGCGACTCGGCCCCGCCCGTCGGGTCACGACGAGCGGGGCCGGGTCCTACTGCCGTGCTTACGCCTCGAAGAGGGTGTCGCCATCGCGGACGGTCGTGCCGACCGTGTCCTGCGGGATCGAGTCCGGTGCGGAGCCGAGAACCACGACGGGGCAGATGGGGGAGTAGCCGGCGGCCGAGATCACCGACGGGGTGAACCGGACGACGGGGTCCCCGGCGCTGACGGTGTCGCCCTCGGCCGCGAGGAGCTCGAAGCCCTCGCCCGACAGCTTCACGGTGTCGATGCCGACGTGCACGAGGACGTCGGTCCCCGCTGCGCCCTGCAGTGCGAACGCGTGCGGGTGCAGCTTCACGATCGAGCCGTCGACGGGGGCCACCGCGGTGACCGCACCCTCGACGCCGGTCGGGTCCACCGCCACGCCCGCACCGACGAGCTGCCCGGCGAAGACCGGGTCGGGCACGTCGGCGAGCGAGACGACCGGGCCGCCGAACGGGGTCCGGACGCTCGTCACAGCTCGTCCTGGATGTCCTGCGCGAGGTTGTCCGCGACGGTGCCGACGATGACCTGCCAGCCGGTGCCGCCACCGACGACGGCCTGGGCGCCCGCGGCCTGCAGTGCGGCCTTGTCGACGAGGTCGCCGTCCTCCACCTCGACGCGGAGGCGCGTGATGCAGCCCTCGACCTCTTCGATGTTGTCGGCGCCACCCAGCGCGGCGATGATGTCGGCTGCCTTGATGTCGGCCATCGTTTCCTCCTCGTTACGGGTTCTCGAACCAGGTTGACACCGGACCGGTCTCGGTTCAGACTACGGAACTGGTCATGACCGGACAGGACCGGACCTGGCGAACACCGCCGAGGTTACCTGCGCTGGCTGCACGACTCAACTCACTCACCCCGACAGCTCCACCCAATGACGAGAGGACATCCGATGAGCGCCACCACTGCCACGGACGTGCCGGAGAAGAAGAAGCCGAAGAAGCAGTCCAGGCTGTTCGCGAACGCGCAGCGCCTCGGACGGAGCCTGCTCCTGCCGATCGCGGTCATGCCCGCCGCCGGCATCCTGCTTCGAATCGGCCAGCCGGACCTGCTCGGTGCTATCCCTGGATTTGGTCAATGGGCGGGGGTCATCTCGGCTGCGGGTAATGGTGTCTTCAACTGGTTGCCCTTGCTCTTCGCGGTCGGGATTGCGATCGGGTGGGCGAAGAAGTCGGATGGCACCACTGCCCTCGCCGCCGTTGTCGGGTACATGGTCATGTACGAGGTGTGGAAGGTCATGTCCCCGATCGTGCTGGCCGGGGTGAAGGACGCCAACGGGGACCAGGCCACGATCAACTTCGGTGTGCTCGGCGGCATCGTGATGGGCCTCGTCTCAGCGGTGCTGTGGGAGCGGTTCCACCGGACCAAGATGCCCGACTTCCTCGGGTTCTTCTCCGGACGTCGTCTCGTGCCGATCCTGACTGCGGTCGCGGCACTGATCATCGCTGTGCTCATGTCGTTCGTGTACCGGTACTTCGACATCGCCCTGACGGCGGCCGGCACGGCCGTCGCAGACAACCCGGTCGTGGGTGGCGGCATCTTCGGATTCGTCAACCGGATGCTCATCCCGATCGGGCTGCACCAGCTGCTCAACTTCTTCCCGTGGTTCCAGCTCGGCAGCTTCAGCGCTGATGGCGGAGTTTGGCACGGTGATGTGGCGCGCTTCCTCCACGGTGATCCCACTGCTGGCACCTTCATGACCGGCTTCTTCCCGATCATGATGTTCGCGCTGCCGGCCGGTGCACTCGCGATCTGGCGCAACGCCAAGCCGCAGAACCGCAAGCTCGTCGGCGGCATCATGATCTCTGCTGCCCTCACGTCGTTCGTGACCGGCATCACCGAGCCGCTCGAGTACTCGTTCATGTTCGTGGCGTTCCCGCTCTACATCATCCACGCCCTGCTCACGGGGACGTCGCTGGCGCTCGTCAACGCGCTCGGCATCCACGACGGGTTCTCGTTCTCGGCCGGTGCGATCGACTACGTGCTGAACTTCGGCAAGGCGGACGGGGCGATCTGGCTCATCCCGATCGGCCTCGGGTACGCGGTGGTCTACTACTTCCTGTTCAGTTTCGTGATCAAGAAGTGGAACCTCCGCACCCCCGGGCGTGAAGAGGACACGATCGCCGAGAACACGATCGACGCGGCCACCAAGCCGTAGACGCGAGTCCTTCCGGACAGGAGGCGCGGTGCCAGCCGGCACCGCGCCTCCCGTCTGTCCGCCGGTTGATACTGGTTTTGACAACCGTTATCAACTAGCCCTACGCTCGAGCACATGCACAACCGCCTCATCGCCCTCCCGCTCGTCGCCGGCGCCGCTGCGCTCGTCCTGACGGGCTGCGCGACCTCGCCCTCGTCCGGCGGCGCCTCGAGCGACGGCACGATCAACGTCGTCGCCTCCACGAACGTCTACGGCTCGATCGTCGAGTCGATCGGTGGCGACCACGTCGCCGTCACCAGCATCCTGAACGACCCGTCGCAGGACCCGCACTCCTTCGAGTCGAGCGCGAAGACGCAGCTCGCCGTGTCCAAGGCCGACCTGCTCATCGAGAACGGCGGCGGGTACGACGACTTCATGACGACGCTCGCCGACGCCTCGAAGACGAAGGCGGACACGATCAACGTCGTGAAGCTCTCCGGGCTCGACAAGGGCGGGGACGCCGAGTTCAACGAGCACGTCTTCTACAGCTACCCGACGATGGTGAAGCTCGTCGCCGACGTGGCAGAGCACCTCGGTGAGCTCGACGGCGCCGAGAAGAGCACGTTCACGAAGAACGCGGACGCTCTGACGACCAAGCTCGAAGCACTCGAGTCGGACACCGCCGACCTCAAGAAGACGTACGACGGCGAGAAGGTCGCGTACACGGAGCCGGTGCCGGGCTACCTCTTCGACGCGATCGGGCTCGACAACGTCACCCCCGAGGCCTTCTCCGAGGCGATCGAGGAAGGCGACGACGTCCCGCCGAGCGCGCTCAACGACACCCTCAAGCTCTTCTCGGACAAGACCGTCAAGCTCCTCGCGTACAACGACCAGACCTCGAGCCCGGAGACCGAACAGGTCAAGAAGGCCGCCGACGACGCGGGCATCCCGGTCGTCGGTGTCACGGAGACGCTCCCGAAGGGGAAGGATTACGTCTCGTGGCAGCAGGCGAACATCGACGCAGTGCAGGCGGCGCTCCAGAAGTGACCACCGTCTCCCCCCGGACCTCCGAGCGGACCGCCACTGCCCAGCGCGGCAGTGGCGGTTCCGCCGTGCTCGAACTCCGTGACGCCGAGCTCTCGTACGGGGCACGCCGACTCTGGTCGCACCTCGACCTCGACCTGGCGCCCGGCGAGTTCGTCGCCGTGCTCGGGCCGAACGGCGCAGGCAAGACCTCGCTCCTCCGCACCGTCCTCGGCCAGCAGCGACTGACGAGCGGCACGATGTCGTTCCTCGGCCAGCCGGTCCGCCGCGGGCACCGGAAGATCGGCTACATCCCGCAGCAGCGGCTCATGGACGCCGGCACCCCGCTGCGTGCGCGGGACATGATCGCGCAGGGCGTCACCGGCTCGCGATGGGGGATCCTGCCCGCGACCCGCACGGAGCGCGCCCGGATCGACCGGATCCTCGACGAGGTCGGCGCGACCGCGTTCGCGGACGCCCCGGTCGCCGAGCTGTCCGGCGGCGAACAGCAGCGCACCCGCGTCGGGCAGGCCATCGCCGCCGACCCCGCGCTGCTCCTCTGCGACGAACCGCTGATCTCGCTCGACCTGCGGCACCAGCGCGGCGTCACCGAGCTCATCGACCGGCAGCGTCGGCAGCAGGACGCCGCGGTGCTGTTCGTGACCCACGACGTGAACCCGATCCTCGACGTCGTCGACCGCGTGCTCTACATCGCCGGCGGTCGGTTCCGGATCGGGTCCCCTGACGAGGTCCTCCGCGCCGACGTCCTCAGCGACCTGTACGGCACGCCCGTCGACGTCGTCCGGACGATGGGCCGGATCGTCATCGTCGGTGCGAACGAAGCCGCGCACGACCACCACTGCGACCCGGACCCGCACGCACCGGCACCCGACGAAGGGCGGATCTGATGGACGTCTGGTCGACGATCTTCTCCTTCCAGGACTACGGCGAGCTCGTCGTGCTCGTGCAGAACTCGATCTGGGCGGGCGCGGTGCTCGGCATCGTCGGGGGGCTGATCGGCCCGTTCGTGGTCGCCCGGAACATGCCGTTCGCGGTGCACGGCATCTCGGAGCTCTCCTTCGCGGGGGCGTCCGCGTCGCTGCTGCTCGGCGTCAACGTCGTCACGGGGTCACTCGTGGGATCGGTCCTCGCGGCGCTGCTCATCGGGCTGCTCGGCTCGAAGGCCCGCGACCGGAACTCGATCATCGCCGTGCTCATGCCGTTCGGGCTCGGACTCGGCATCCTCTGCCTCGCGCTCTACAAGGGCCGGGCGGCGAACAAGTTCGGGCTGCTCACCGGGCAGATCGTGTCGGTCGACAACCCGCAGCTGACCTTCCTCATCGTCATCGCCGCGATCGTCGTGGCGACCCTCCTGGTGATCTGGCGCCCGCTGATGTTCTCGTCCGTCGACCCCGACGTGGCCGCGGCCGCCGGCGTCCCGGTGCGGACCCTGGCGCTCGTGTTCATGCTCGCCCTCGGCCTGGCGACCGCGGTGTCCGTGCAGATCGTCGGTGCCCTGCTGGTGCTCTCGCTGCTCGTCACCCCGGCGGCGGCCGCGCTCCGGCTCAGTTCGCACCCGGTCGTCGTGCCGATCCTGTCGACGGTGTTCGCCGTCGCCTCGGTGGTCGGCGGCATCCTGCTCGCGCTCGGCGGCGGGCTCCCGATCAGCCCGTACGTGACGACGATCTCGTTCGTGATCTGGGTCGTCTGCCGCATCGTCGGCGGGCGGCGGGACCGCCGTGGACGCGACCGGATCGCGGACCGCGACCAGCACGACGGGGGCGCACCGCGCCTCCAGTCCGCATCTCCGGACCCGTCCTCGGACGCGGGCCGCAAGGAAGGAGTGACCGCATGAACGCCGTGCAGAAGCCGAAGCGGAACACCTGGCAGCGCGAGGCGGTGCGCACCGCGCTGTCGAGCACCGAGGGGTTCGTGAGCGCGCAGGCGCTCCACCAGCACCTGCGGGACGACGGCTCCACGATCGGGCTGGCGACCGTCTACCGGGCGCTCTCCGACCTGGCGACCGAGGGCGACGCGGACTCGTTGCAGCAGGACGGCGAGTCGCTGTACCGGGCGTGCACGACCGACAAGCACCACCACCACCTGATCTGCCGGAACTGCGGCCGCACGGTCGAGATCGAGGCGGACCCGGTCGAGCGCTGGGCGCAGGACGTCGCCGCCGCGAACGGCTTCACGAACGCCAGCCACGTGGTCGACATCTTCGGCGAGTGCGCGGACTGCACCGCTGCGCGCACCGGCGGCCGGGTCGAGGCCGACTAGCGCCGACCCCGACCGGTACGGTCTCACCGAGGGGGACGGATGAGCGACAGCATCACCACGTGGGGCGGCACGGCATCGCGGACGGACGCACAGCCGCTGTTCGTCGTGCGGCGACCGCGCTGGCACGGCCTCGGCTTCGAGGTGCTCGGCTGGGCGGTGGTCCTCGTCGGCATCGTGACCGCACTCGGGGACGCGTTCTCCGGCAAGCCCACCGCGCTGCTCTACGCCGGCTTCTCGGTGTTCTTCTTCTGCGGGTTCGGCGGCCTGCTCGTGCTGTGCGGCCTGCTGCTCGTGCGCTCGCGGGTGTGCGGGTACGACGACCACCTCGACGTCCGGGTCGGTCTCGGGCGGACCCGTCGCGTGGAGGCAGCCGACGTCGTCAGTCTCTGCTTCGTGCTGCAGTCCACCGGCCGCGGCCCGACCTTCACCCGCCTGACGGCGCGGAACGCCCGGCGGCGGAAGCTGTTCACGGTCTTCACCGTGTACCGCGGCTACCCCGAGCTCGCCGAGTGGCTGGAGACACGGTGTCCGGACGCCTGGCGCGAGGGCCGTTCGGACCCCACCGGTGTCGGTGACGACGAGTAGTGTCCGCGGCATGCACGTCATCCTGGTGCCCGGATTCTGGCTCGACGCGAGCGCGTGGGACGACGTCGCCCCGGCACTCCGCGCCGCTGGTCACTCGGTCGAGGCGGTGACCCGCGACGGGGACACGCTCGACGAGCAGGTCGCCGCGCTGGTCGAGAAGCTCGACGACGTCGCGACGCCCTCCGACCCGGCGGTGCTCGCCGGGCACTCCGGTGCCGGCCCGATCGCGTACATGGCCGCCGACCAGCGCCCGTCGCTCGTCGCGCACCTGCTCTACGTCGACACGTTTCCGGGGCCCGAGGGCGGCTGCGTCAACGACGAGCTGCCGGTCGTCGACGGCGTCGTGCCGCTGCCGTCGTGGGACGTCTGGGAACCGGCGACCGTCCGTGGCATGACCCCGGAGCTGCGCGAGGCGTTCGAGCACCGTGCGATCCCGGAGCCCGCCGCGGTGCCGTCCGACCGGTTCCACTACTCCGACGCGGCCCGCCACGCGATCCCGGCGACGGTGATCACGTGCGAGATCCCGGCGACGGACCTGGCGACGATGGTGGCCGACCACCAGACCTGGGCGGCGGAGCTCGTCGCGACCGAGGACCTCGCGATCGTCGGGCTCGAGACCGGGCACTGGCCGATGTTCACGGCGCCGGAGCAGCTCGGCGCGCTCATGGTGCAGGCGCTCGCGCCGAAGCCGACCGACGGGCCGTAGCGCCGGTACCCTCGACGGGGCGGTGGGCGCGACCACGCGGCCACGGCGGCCGATGGGGTGGGCGTGGGGCGTGCCTCCAGGCCCGTCGTCTTGCGACACGCCCGGTCCTCGCGTAGTGTTGTCCCCTGGTCCGCCGCGCACGCGTGGCAGACCCGTTGTTCCAAGCCCTCCGACCGTCGCGTACGCCGCGGTCGCGCGGTGCTCACGGCCTCTTCGACAGGGTCCGCGGGCCTGGGCGGCGCGCACAACCCCCTCGCATCGCCACTTCGTGGCCGTGCGCGTGCGTGCCAGGCAAGTGAACTTGGGTGCGGCCGATCGGTCGCACGGTACCTCAGGAGGAAACCATGGCAGCAGTGTGCCAGGTGACCGGCGCCGTTCCCGGCTTCGGTCACAACATCTCGCACTCGCACCGCCGGACGAAGCGCCGCTTCGACCCGAACGTGCAGAAGAAGACGTACTACGTGCCCTCGCTTCGTCGTAACGTCACGCTCACGCTCAGCGCGAAGGGCATCAAGGTGATCGACGCACGTGGCATCGAGTCCGTCGTCAAGGATCTCCTCGCCCGTGGGGAGAAGATCTGATGGCCAAGAAGGGTCAGGACGTTCGTCCGATCATCAAGCTCCGCTCGACGGCAGGCACCGGGTTCACCTACGTGACCAAGAAGAACCGTCGCAACAACCCGGACCGTCTCGTGCTCAAGAAGTACGACCCGGTGATCCGCAAGCACGTCGACTTCCGTGAGGAGCGCTAAGCATGGCGAAGAAGAGCAAGATCGCGAAGAACAACCAGCGTGCCGTCATCATCGCGCGCTACGCCGAGCGTCGTCTCGAGCTGAAGAAGGCCCTCGTGGACCCGAACGGCACCGACGAGTCGCGTGAGGCCGCCCGTGTCGGTCTGCAGAAGCTTCCGCGCGACGCGTCGCCGGTCCGCTACCGCAACCGTGACGCCATCGACGGCCGCCCCCGTGGCCACCTCGGTGAGTTCGGCATCAGCCGTGTCCGCTTCCGCGACATGGCCCACCGTGGCGAGCTGCCGGGCATCACGAAGAGCTCCTGGTAAGCACCACTCCACCGAACGCCCCGTCACCCCAGTGGTGACGGGGCGTTCGTGGTTCCCGGTCCGTTTCGGGGGACATCTTCGTCACATCGGTCACTTCTGCCCCACTGGTACCCCGACAACCCCGGAAATCCGGGCGAGTCGGCGGGTTTCGTCCCAGGTGGCTGGTACGTTCGACTCCGGTTCCGCCAGGGCTCGCGCCCATCGGCACCGAGGCACGGGGCATCCGCTCCGGGCGCCGGACGATCCGTCGTCCGACCGATACTGCAACCAGTCCGAGGAGGACATCCATGGCTGACAAGTCCCTGAACCGCACCGAGCTCGTCGCTGCCGTCGCCGCTGAGTCCGGCCAGAGCCAGGCCACCGTCAACGGAGTCGTCGACGCACTCTTCTCCGTCGTCTCCGGCTCGGTCGCCGACGGCACCAAGGTCACGATCCCCGGTTGGATCGCCTTCGAGAAGACCCACCGCGCCGCTCGCACCGGCCGCAACCCGCAGACGGGTGAGGCCATCGAGATCGCCGCGAGCGACTCGGTCAAGGTCAGCGCTGGCTCGAAGCTCAAGGCTGCCGTCAAGTAAGACTGCTTCCGCGAACGAGAGGGACGGCTTCGGTCGTCCCTTTCGTCGTTCCCGGGGTCGTGGTCCGTTGTCCGCCCGCTTCGGTGGGTGGTGCTGGTCCAGGGGTCGCCCCGGTCCGGTGGTCGGTCCTCAACAGCCTGGAGGCGCGGATCACCGCCCACAGGTCGCTCCGGCCGATTCCGTGGCCGGGTGGGGCAGCGCCTAGGCTTGACGGGTGAATCGGATCGCGCGCATCGCCGGCCCCGCCGTGCTGCTGCTCGTCGGGTTCGTCTCCCTCCTCGTCGCGCTCGTCATCGGGGGTGGGGCGAACGCCGCGCTCATCGCCGACCCCGGTGCACTCGTCCGCTTCGGCCTCCCGATCGCACGCCTGGTCGTCGACCTGTCCGCCGCGGCGACGATCGGCGGCCTCGCCCTCGTGACCGTCGGCTTGTCGCGATCCGCTCCGGAGTGGAACCGCGCCATCGACGTCGCCGCGGGGGCTGCCGGCGTGTGGACCGTCGCGTCCGCCGTCACCACGTTCTTCACGTTCCTGAGCGTCGCCGGGTCGAAGGTCAGCCTCGACGAGCAGTTCGGGCAGTCGATGGGGGTGTTCCTCACCGGCACAGACCTCGGCCTCGCCTGGCTCGTCACGGTGCTGGTCGCCGCGGTCGTCACCGTGCTCTGCTTCGCCGTGCGGGCCCGTGGCATGGTCGCCCTGACGGCCGGCATCTCGATGATCGGGCTCATCCCGCTCGCCCAGCAGGGGCACGCGGCGGGAACGGCCAGCCACGACGCCGCGGTCACCGCGCTCGGCCTGCACCTGGTGGGGGCCGCATTGTGGATCGGCGGACTCGTGATGCTCGTCCTGCTCCGGCCGGTGCTCGACCGGGGCCGTCTCGCCGTCGTCGTCGGCCGGTACTCGAGCATCGCGCTCGGCTGCTTCGTGCTCGTCGCGGTGTCCGGGGTCGCCACGGCGCAGATCCGCGTCGGGGTGCTCGGCAACCTGTTCACCCCGTACGGCGTGCTCGTGCTGGTGAAGATCGGCGCGATCCTGGCGATCGGGGTCCTCGGCGCCGTGCAGCGACGGCGGGCCATCCGGGCGCTGACCGTCGATCCCGCACGTCGGCGTCCGTTCTGGGTCCTCATCGTGGCGGAGCTCGCCGTGATGGGCGTCGCGAGCGGTTTCGCAGCGGCCCTCGGTCGCACGGCCACGCCGGTCGACCAGATCGCGTTGAGCAAGACGACCGACCCGTCCCCCGCCGAGCTCCTGACGGACGACACGCTGCCGCACGCCCCGGGCGCCTGGGGATGGCTCACCGCGTGGAACGTCGACCTGTTCTGGGTGATGGCCGCCGTGCTGCTCGCCGCGACCTACGTCGCCGGCATCGTGCGGCTGCGACGGAGTGGCGTGCGCTGGCCGGTGGGACGGACCGTCGCCGCGGCCATCGCCATCGTCTCGCTCGTGGTCGCGACCTCGGGCTCGCTGCACACCTACGACCGCTTCCTCGTGTCGGCGAACGTCGGGGCGCACCTGCTCCTCGGACTCGTCGTGCCCGCGCTCGTCTGGGCCGCAGCGCCGGTGCAGCTCATCCGCGCGGCCGTGCACCCCCGGGCCGACGACAGCACCGGGGTCCGCGAGTGGACGGGCGTCCTGCTCGACAACGCGGCCGTGCGGTACCTCGCGCAGCCGTTCCCGGCGTTCGTGCTCCTGGCCGGCGTGTGGTGGGCGTTCTTCGCGACCGACGCCCTGCGCTGGTCGGTGAGCGACCCGACCGGTCGCACGGTGATCGACGTGGTCTTCCTGCTGGTCGGGCTCCTGGCGGTGCCGACGCTGCTCACGCCGATCGCCGCGGGTGCCCGGCGTCCGTCGGTGGCCGCGGCCGCCGTGCGGATCGCCGGCGCGGTCGTCGTCGCCGCCGGACTGGTCTCGCTCGGCGTCGCGATGCGCGGGCCGCTCGGGCTGCTCCAGGCGTCGTGGTTCGGCGCGATGGGGCGCACCTGGGGCCCGGACCCCGTCGTGGACCAATCCCGTGCCGGGGTGCTGCTGATCGTCGCGGGGGCCGTCGTGGTCGTCACCGTGGTCCTCGTGGTGCTGGTCCGGCTCCGACGTGCCGGTGCCGGTGCCGGCGTCGACGCCGGTGCTCCTGCCGCTGCTGGCGTTTCCGCCGCCGGCTCTGCCCCAGGGGAGTCGCACCCCCGTACGGACGTCGCACCCCCGCACACCGGGGCGCATCGTCCACAGCGGGGTGCGATCCGGGCCGGCGCCGTCGAGGACGACGACGACACCGACTTCGACGACGGCAGCGACGACACCGTGCACGGTGCAGCAGGGAGGGACGCACGATGAGCGTCGAGCTCAGCGCCGAGCAGCGCGCGGTCTTCGAGTACATCGAGCACACCCGTGACCACGTGTTCATCACCGGCCGTGCGGGGACGGGCAAGTCGACGCTGCTCAACCACCTGTCGTGGAACACCGAGAAGCAGGTCGTGATCTGCGCGCCGACGGGGGTCGCCGCGCTCAACGTCGGCGGCCAGACCATCCACTCGCTCTTCCGGCTGCCGATCGGTCTCATCGCCGACGCCGAACTCCGGCAGGGCCCGGACACCCGCAAGCTCCTCAACACCATCGACACCCTCGTGATCGACGAGGTCTCGATGGTGAACGCCGACCTCCTCGACGCGATGGACCGCTCGCTCCGCAAGGCGCGCGGCCGACAGTTCGAGGCCTTCGGTGGTGTGCAGGTCGTCATGTTCGGCGACCCGTACCAGTTGCCACCGGTGCCGGGCGACGGTGACGAGCGCGCCTACTTCACCGACCACTACCGCTCGATGTGGTTCTTCGACGCGAAGGTCTGGCTCGAGGCCGAGCTCAACATCATCGAGCTCGCGACCGTGCACCGCCAGCGGGACGACGCGTTCGCCGCGATGCTCACGGCCGTGCGGCACGGCCGGGTGACCGCCGACGTCGCCGGGCAGCTCAACGCCGCGGGGGCACGGCCGGCGCCGGACGACGCGATCACGCTGGCGACCCGCAACGACACCGTGGCGCGCATCAACAAGGCCGCGCTCGACCGGTTGCCGGGCAAGGTGAAGACCGCACGCGCCGACGTGAACGGTGACTTCGGCGGTCGGAACTTCCCCGCCGACGAGGCGCTCGAGCTGAAGCCCGGCGCGCACGTGATGTTCCTCCGCAACGACCCGGACCAGCGCTGGGTGAACGGCACGCTCGGCATCGTGCAGACCATCCGCGACACCGTCTGGGTGGACGTCGACGGGGAGTCCTTCGAGGTGCAGCCGTCGGTGTGGGAGAAGTTCAAGTACTCCTACGACGCCGACAAGAAGGAGCTCAAGAAGGACACCGTGGGGGAGTTCCAGCAGTTCCCGCTCCGCCTGGCCTGGGCGGTGACGATCCACAAGTCGCAGGGCAGCACGTACGACCGCGCCGTGGTGGACCTCGGCAACCGGGTGTTCAGCGCCGGGCAGACGTACGTCGCGCTGTCGCGCCTGACCTCGCTCGAGGGGCTGTACCTGACGCGTCCGCTCCGGCCGCAGGACATCATCGTGGACCTCGACGTGCGGCGCTTCATGTCCGAGGCGCCGCGGGTCGTGGCGACCGAGCTCGAAGCGGCGCCGACCCCCGAACCCGACGCCTGACGCCCGGCCCGCCCGACGCCCGGTGCCCGGCGCACCGACGCCCGAGACGTCCGGGGGCGCCGAGATCTCACTCTGGCACGCCCGCGGCCCGGTGACGCTCGCGAAACTGCAATCTCACGGCCAGGTCGGGCTTCCGTTCCTGGCGCGCTCGACGTCGAGATCGCACTTCGGCGCTTTCGCGGGCCTGGTCGGGCCCGCGGAACTGCGATCTCGGCGGCCCGGACGCGGCCCAGGAGACGCTCCGCCTGCGCGAGGACGCTGACACGACAACGCGTCGAGGACGCGGACACGACGACGCCCCGCCTGCCACGAGGGCGGACGGGGCGTCGGAAGCCGTTCGGGTCAGACCCGGCGGGCCTCGGCGCGGAGCGCGCTGATGTTCTCCTTGTCGGCACCGAGCGCGGTGAGGAGCAGGATCACGCCGACGATCGCGTGGAACACGTTGTCGGTGGTGTTCAGCGCGAGGATGTTGGCCGAGGTGTTGCCGAACACGAAGCCGTAGACGGCGAGCACGACGAGGACGGCGCCCACCAGGACGTTGCCGTTGCGCGAACCGATCGTGGTGCCGAGGCCCATGATGAGGAGCACAGCGGCGAGCATCACCCAGATGAGCGCGAGCGGCGGGTTCACGCCGAACGCGTTCCAGAGCATGCCGCCCTGGCGGCTGAAGAAGCCCGGGTCGCCGTCGGCGGCGAAGAAGAACCCGAGGATGCCCCAGAGGAAGAGGACCGCGCCCACGGTCAGCGCGAGACCACGGTTCGGGGACGCGGTGATGCTCGGTTCCTTGACTGCCACTTCGGTTTCCTCCTCGTACGCAGCCGACGCGGTGTACGTCGGTCCGGCGATGTGCGCCGGTGCGTTCACCCGCGCGAGGCCGCTCGACGACTCACTGGACGCGAAGGTCGCTGACCCGCGGTTCCCAGCCTCCGACCGGCGGTCCAACGGTATCGTGTCCGACCCCGACCGTCCGAATCGCACGCGGGTGGCCAGGCGTGCGACGAGACCGACGACCAGCACCCCGAGGAGGACCAGCCCGGTGACCCGAACGCCCGAACGCACCGCACCGGAGTCGCGGGGACCGAGTGTCTCGCGTCGGTTGCGGTGGGGCCTGTTGGCTGCTCTGGGGTTCGTCATCGTGCCTCTCGTCTACGCGGCGGCGGTCCTGACGCCGATGGGACAGCGGGTCGAGGACGCCGCGCTCGGCGGGGTCCGGGAATCCGACCTGTTCGGGTCGGACACTGCACTCAACGTCATCTCGGTGCCGGTGATCTTGTTGCTCGTCGTCGTGATCGCCGCCGTCGCGTTCGCCCGGCGCCGGCTCGCGGTGGGGCTCGGAGCGGGAGTCGTGGTGCTCGCGTCGGCGGCCACCTCGACGCTCCTCAAGCGTATCGCCGAGCGCCCGGAGATCGCTCAGTCGACGACGCCGAACTCGTTCCCCTCCGGACACGCCACGATCGCACTCGCCGCGCTGTTCGCGGTCCTCATGGTCACGCCGCGTCGGTTCCGTCCGGTGGTGACCCTGCTCGGCACCGTGTACGCCGTGTTCGTGGCGAGCCAGACGGTGGTCTACGGCTGGCACCGGGTGAGCGACATCGTCGGGGCCTGTGCCATCGCGCTGTTCTGGCTCGGGGTCGTCCGCGCCTTCGGGCCGCAGGTCGACCGGGGGGCGCGCGGAGACCGCGACGGACGTCGGTGGCCGCGGCGGCTGGTGACCGGGAGCCTGCTCGTCGCCACCGGCGTGACGTTCCTGGTCGGTCTCGCCGCGCTCGTGTACGGGGTCGCCGGCGGGACGCACGACCACGCCGCGATCCTGGTGGCCGGCCGGATGGCGTCGAGCGCGAGCGTGCTGGCGGTCGTGACGATCGTCTGGCTGGCGGACGACATGCACCACGCCCCGCGGACCGACACTGAGGCGATCCCCGCGGCTCCGTGAGCACCGCGCCTGCGAGAGTCACGGCCGTGCGTCACGGCCGTGCGCATCGCACCTGCGGCACCGGCGCTCCCGCGGCACTGGCGGGAATGCCTGCGACTGCGCTACGTTGTACCCAGCAAGTCGATGCAAACGCATCGAAATGCTCGAACAACCAGCAAGCCAGGAGGCGGGCACCATGCAGTTCGGTATCTTCACCGTCAGCGACGTCACGACGGACCCCACGACCGGTACCACGCCGGACGACACCCAGCGCGTCCGGGACATCCTGACGATCGCCGAGCACGCCGACCAGGCCGGCCTCGACGTCTTCGCCACGGGTGAGCACCACAACCCGCCGTTCGTCGCGTCCTCGCCGACGACGATGCTCGCGTACCTCGCCGCCAAGACGGAGCACATCACGCTCTCGACGTCGACGACCCTCATCACCACGAACGACCCGGTGCGCATCGCCGAGGAGTACGCGATGCTCCAGGTCATCTCCGACGGCCGCATGGACCTCATGATGGGCCGCGGCAACACCGGCCCCGTCTACCCCTGGTTCGGCCAGGACATCCGCCAGGGCGTCAACCTGGCGATCGAGAACTACGCGCTCCTCCGCCAGCTCTGGGAGAACGACGTCGTCAACTGGCAGGGCAAGTTCCGCACGCCGCTGCAGGGCTTCACCTCGACCCCGCGTCCGCTCGACGGTGTCGCGCCGTTCGTCTGGCACGGGTCGATCCGCACGCCGGAGATCGCCGAGCAGGCCGCGTACTACGGCGACGGCTTCTTCCACAACAACATCTTCTGGCCGATCCAGCACACCGAGCAGATGGTGGGCCTCTACCGGCAGCGCTTCGAGCACTACGGGCACGGCGCCGCGAACCAGGCGATCGTCGGCCTCGGCGGGCAGTTCTTCGCCCGGAAGAACTCGCAGGACGCGATCAACGAGTTCCGCCCGTACTTCGACAACGCCCCGGTCTACGGCCACGGCCCGTCGATGGAGGACTTCACCGAACAGACCCCGCTGACCGTCGGCTCGCCGCAGCAGGTCATCGACCGGTACGCCGCGATGAAGGACCACGTCGGGCACTACCAGCGCCAGCTGTTCCTCGTCGACCACGCGGGCCTGCCGCTGAAGACCGTGCTCGAGCAGATCGACATCCTGGCGACGGACATCGTGCCGGAGCTCCGGAAGATCAACGACGAGAGCCGCCCGGCCGACGTGCCGTCCGACCCGCCGTCGCACGCGTCGCGCGTGGCCGCGGCGATGGCCGCCGGCACGGTCGGCAGCGACCACGTCGCCGCGGAGGACGAGTGGACGGGCGCGTCCGTCTGATCGTCACGTGACCACCTGACGGACGGGAGGCGCGGTGCCAGCTGGCACCGCGCCTCCCGTCCGTCTCGGTGCGCGCCCACCCCGCGACGGCGCTAGCGTGCGACCTCGGCGTGGGACGTCTCGGCCGACCGTGCGGGGCGGGCGGGGACGAGCTTCAGCCCGACCACGCAGCCGACGATCCCGGCGATGAACAGCAGGCGCAGGAGCGTCACGGGCTCGGCGCCGGTGGCCATGCCCCACAGCACCGTGAGTGCCGCCCCCGTACCGGTCCACACCGCGTACGCCGTGCTGATCGGGATGTGCTTGAGGACGTACCCGAACGCGCCGAGGCTCAGCACGATCGCGATCGCGAACACGATGGTCGGCCGCGGCTCGGTGAACCCGTCGCTCTGGCCGAGGGCCGTCGCCCACACCGTCTCGAGTCCGGCGCTGACGAACAGGACGATCCACGGCACCTCAGCTCACCACCTTGAGGCCGACGACGCACGCGACGAGCCCGAACACCAGGGCGAGGCGGGCGACGGACGCGGCCTCCTGCTTCCGGACGACCGCGACGACCACCGTCAGCGAGGCCCCGATGCCGACCCAGACCGCGTAGGCCGTGCCGACCGGGATCTCCCGCATCGCGAACGCGAGTCCGACCATGCTGAGCGCCATGCCGACGACGAACACGATGGTCGGCACGACCTTCTTGAAGCCGTTCGACGCACTCAGTGCGGTGGCCCAGACGGCCTCGAGCACGCCGGACAGGACGAGGATGCCCCACGCCATGACGATGTCCCTTCGATGACATTGAGTCGCACGACTGTGCGACAACGAGGTCCACGGTAGCACGAACTCGTACGACTGTGCGAGTATGGCGGCATGGCCAGGAGCATCGACCTCGCGGGACGACGTCGCACCGTCTCCGAAGCGGCGTGGCGGGTGCTCGCGCGCGACGGACTCGGAGCGCTCAGCGTCCGCAACGTCTCGGCCGAGGCCGGCCTGCCGCCGAGCACGGTCCGCTACGTCTTCCCGACCCAGGCGAGCCTCCGCGAGCACACCATCACGCTCGCGTTCGACCGGACGCGGGAGCGCATCGACGCCGTCCCCGCCGACGGACCGGCACGGGAGCGCGCACACCGGATCGTGCTCGAGCTGCTGCCCCTCGACGAGGAGCGGGTGCTCGAGCTCGAGGTGTACCTGGCGCTCGGCAACGCCGCGCTGACCGACGACGAGCTCCGACCGGCGCTCGACCGGGCCGTCCGCGAGATGCGGGTGTGGTGCGAGGAGGTCCTCGGGCTCGTCGGCGTGCCGGAGGTCGACCGTGAGTACGAGGCCCGTCGGCTGCACGCGCTCGTCGACGGGCTCGCGATGCACCTCGTGCGGCTCGCGCCGGGGGAGTCCGGCGACTGGGCGATCGACGTGCTCGACCGGCACCTGGACGGCCTCGTCGCGAGCTGACCGCCCCCTCGCACCGTGCGAACGCACCGCGCGCGCGACCACGCCGAGCGACGTCCGTCGCCTATCCTTGCCCGGTGACGACGACCACGCCGCCGCCGCGAACACAACGCTCGCGCTCCCGCACGGGTCCGGGCCTGGTGCTCGGCGCCGTCGTCGTGCTGCTCGGGATCCGGCTGCTCTCCCCGGCCGTCGGCACCGCGGGTCTGCCGAACGTGGTGCAGGACTTCCTCACGCTGGCGATCAGCGTCGTCGTCGAGTCCCTGCCGTTCGTGGTCCTCGGCATCGTGCTGTCGATCGTCGTCGAGGTCTGGGTGCCCGTCGGTGCGCTCGAGAAGGTGCTGCCGCAGAACGCCGTGGGCCGCCGCGCCGTGATCTCCCTCATCGGCATGCTGTTCCCGGTGTGCGAGTGCGGCAACGTGCCGCTCGCCCGCGGCCTCATGCTGCGCGGCTTCACCCCGGCCGAGGCGGTCACGTTCCTCGTCGCCGCCCCGATCCTCAACCCGCTCGTCATCATCAGCACCGCGCAGGCGTTCGGCTGGTCCGGCTGGATCCTGCCCGTGCGGATCGTCGGCGGCTTCGTCGTCGCGAACCTCGTCGGGTGGATCGTCGCCGCCCACCGCCGCCCGACCGAGCTGCTCCTGCCGGTGTTCGAGGCACGCTGCCGGGCCGCCGTCGGAGCCCCGCGGAGCCGGAACCGCTGGCGGGACAGTGCCGCGCAGTTCGGTGGCGAGACCGCGACGATGATGCCCGCGCTGTTCGTCGGCGCCGGGCTCGCCGCCGCGATCCAGGTCGCCGTGCCCCGCTCCACGCTGGTGTCCATCGGCGCGAACCCGGTGCTGTCCGTCGCCGCGATGATGCTCCTCGCGATGACGGTGTCGCTCTGCTCGAACGTGGACGCCTTCTTCGCGCTGTCGTTCGCGTCGACCTTCCTGCCGGGGTCGATCACGGCGTTCCTCATCATCGGGCCGATCATCGACGTGAAGATGATCGCGCTGCTCCGGACGACCTTCCGTGCGCGCTTCCTGGTGCTGCTCGCCGTCGTCTGCGTCCTGTTCGCCGGAACCGTGGGGTTGGTGATGAATGTCCTGGTCTGAGAAGGGCCCGTCGTACCTCGGTCTCGGGTCGGTGCTCGCGGTGGCGCTCTGCACGCTGTGGCTCGCCCTCGCCGGGCACCTCGACCTCTACATCAACCCGCGGTACTCCGTCTTCACGATCGTGCTGGCGGCCGTCGCGGTACCGGCGTCGGTGGCCGGCCTGGTGGTCGTGGCGCGCGGCCACGGCCACACCCACGACGACGACGACGAGACCGGCCACACCCACGACGACGACGAGACCGGCCACGGCGACGGCCGCCGAACGGGAGGCGCGGCTCGCCACACACGCGCCGTCCTCGGTGGGGTGGCCGCGCTCGTCACGATCGGGGTCACCACCGCGATGCTCGTCCTGCCCCCGACGACGCTCTCCGCACGCACCGCGCAGCAGCGGAGCGTGGACTCGGCGACGCTGTCGAACGCCACCGGCTCCGAGGCCGCGGTGTCCCTGCTCGGCTCGGGGTCGGTCGACACGTCGCAGTACGGCGTGAAGGACTGGGCCGCCCTCATCCGCCAGACCACCGACACGACGTCGCTCGTCGGCAAGGACGTGCGGCTGTCCGGCTTCGTGGTCCCCGGGTCAGACGGCTCGTTCACGCTGACCCGGTTCGTGATCAGCTGCTGCGCCGTCGACGCCCAGCCCGTCGGACTCGGCGTGGTCACGGACGGCGCCGTCCCCGACGAGGACCAGTGGGTCACGGTGACGGGCAAGCTCGCCGCGAACCCGGACCAGTCCGCCGACGCCCGGATCGTCATCCGGGCCGCGACCGTGCAGAAGATCGCCCAGCCGGACGACCCGTATGAGTACTGAGTCGGCAGGGGGCCGCGAGCCGCTCCGCGAGCCGCTCCGCGTCCGCCCCCGGAACCGCTTCCGCCGCCGGCTCGTCGCGACGATCACGGTGCTCGCCGTGGTCGGGGCGCTCGCCGCCGTCGTGGGCTCGCAGCAGGGACCACGCCTGCGTGACGTGTCGTACGACGCCTCCGGGCTGGTGTCGCGTCCGGCGCAGCGGGTGATCCTCACCGCGAACCAGGCGCTCCAGCGGGTGTCCGCCGCAGACGTCCGGGTCAGCCCTGCCGCCGCCCACACCGTGACCTCGAGCGGGAACACGATCGCCGTCGAGTTCGCCGGACCCCTCGCCTACGACCGCGACTACACGGTCACGGTGGCGGACGTGCGTGCGCCGGGGCAGCGGGCGACCTCCGACCTCACCACGACGATCCGCACCGGCAGCACCGACGTGCTCGCCCTGGTCCCCGCGGCCGACGGCGGGAAGGACCGCATCGTCAGGCGATCGCTCGACGCGGGCGGCTCGACGACCGTCTACGAGGCCGCCGGGATCTCCGAGTACGCCCGCCTGGGCCGCTCGCTCGTGGTCGTGAGCGGCACCGACGCCGGGTTCGCCGTCGACATCGTCCCGCTCGCCGGCGGCGTGCAGGACGAGGGCACGCCCGTCGAACGCCTCACGCTGCCCACCCGGGACGGACGCGTGACCGCCCTGCACGCGGCCGACGACGGCGCCTCGTTCGGGTTCGAGTACGCCGACACCTCGACCGGGCAGTCGCGGAACGTCGGCCTCTACGTCGTCGACATGACCGGCACGCACCTGCCGACGGCGATCGACGCCGAGGGCAAGCCAGTCACCGGGGCCGTCCCGATGACCGTCGGCCAGTGGGCGTACGTGCCGCGCACCGAGAGCGCCCTCGTCCGGACCGGCAGCGACGACCTGGTGCTCGTCGACATGAGCGGGCGGACCGGTGCGGTCCGACTCGGCAGCGCGACGTACCTGCACGGGTTCGTCGGCACGGGCACGACGGCCGTCGTCGAGACCGGGACGGGCATCGTCCGCCTCGACCTGACGGACGGCGCGCGCACCGCGCTGCGGGCACCCGCCGGCAGCACCGACGCCGCCTACCTCGGTCGCATCGCGCAGCTGACGGACGACAGCTACCTGCGCGTCGTGGGCGACGTGCGGTCGGACGGGACCATCTCGGCACGGATCGTGCGGGTGGACGGGAGTCGCGCCTCCCGGCTGCCCGTGACCGTCCCCGACGACGCGAGCGTCACCGCGGTCTGTCCGTCCCCGAACAGCCAGTTCGTCGCGGTGGCGACGAAGTCGGCGACCGACGAGCTGGTGAGCATCGTCGACGCGTCCTCCGGTGCGCTCGAGGCGAGCATCGACGCGGCGTCCGTCGACTGGTGCGGTGCCCTGCCGTCCGGCGACGAGATCGGCTAGCGCCGGAGGGTCTGCTTCGGGTACTCGCCGAAGCGCTGCAGGTACTCGCCGGAGAACCGGCCCATGTGCGTGAAGCCCCAGCGCGCCGCGACCTCGGCGACCGAGGTCTGCCCCGGCTGGGCACGCTGCAGGTCCTCGTGGGAGCGGCGCAGTCGGACCTCGCGGAGGTACTGCATCGGCGTCCGGTCGAGCGCGCGCTGGAACGCCTCCTGCAGGCCACGGACGCTGAGGTCGGCGGTCCGCGCGATGTCCGACACCGTCAGGGGCTCGTGTGCGTGCGCGTGGATGTACTCGACGGCGGCGCGGACCCGGACGTGCCGGTGCTCGCTCCACCCGGTGGGTGCCGCCTCGGCGCGGAAGCGGTACAGGTCGAGGAGTGCCCGCGCGACGTCGCGCTGCGCTTCGTCCCAGGCGAGGGACTCGACGCCGTCGTTCCGCAGCGTGCGGACGGAGGACGCGACGGCCTGCCGCCAGCTCGCGATCGCCTCGGGTGTCGGCGGCGTGGACCGGTCGAACTGGACGGTGCCGTCCACCAGGTACCGCTCGGACGCGACGTCGAGCACGAGGTCGCGCCGCAGGTGCACGAGCCGCTGGTCCCAGTCGCGGTACTCCATGTCGAACCGCTGCTCGATGGGGAAGAGCGTGGGGACGCCGGGCTGCATGCGGACCTCGTCGCGGCCGACGTCGAGGGCCGCGCTGCCGGAGTCGATCCACTGCACGACCACCTCGCCCTCGACGGCGACGTCACCCCGGAGGGAGCCGTGCATCTGCGACCGGCGGACGCTCATCCGCTCGTCGCCGAGGGCGACGTAGCGGTACCAGTAGTCGCCGTCGGTCCGGCCGGAGTGCCAGGCACGTCCCGCGTACATGCCGGCGAGGTCGCCGACGGCGGCGTCCGTGTCGGTGCCCGCCACGGACACGAGAGGCCGGGGTGCCTCGTTCGCCGTGTCGCTCATCGGGCAAGTTTCTCGTGTCCCGACGTCCGAGCGCTGGACGGTGCGTGGTGCGGACGACGTGGCCGCGTTGTGCGGATACGCGCCGGTCTGCATCGGTGTCTGTGCCCGTGCCTGTGCCTGTGCCTGTGCCCATGACGGGCGGGAGGCGCGGTGCCAGCTCGCACCGCGCCTCCAGTCCGTCACCTGGTCGCGTCGAGGACGCGGGCCGATCAGGCCAGGGTGGCCGCGTCGATCACGAAGCGGTACCGGACGTCCGATGCAAGGACGCGCTCGTACGCCTCGTTGATCTGGTCCGCGCTGATGAGCTCGGTCTCCGGCAGGATGCCGTGCTCCGCGCAGAAGTCCAGCATCTCCTGGGTCTCGCGGATGCCGCCGATTGCCGAACCGGCCCAGCTGCGGCGCGAGCCGATGAGGGCGAACGCCGGCACCTCGAGCGGCTCGGACGGGGCGCCGACGTTGACGATCGTGCCGTCGACCTTGAGCAGGCCGAGGTACGCGCCCATCGGGATCTTCGCCGACACCGTGTTGATGATGAGGTCGAACGAGTTCGCGAGCTCCTCGAAGGTCGAGGGGTCCTTCGTGGCGTAGTGGGCCGTCGCGCCGTAGCGGAGCGAGTCCTCCTGCTTGGAGGTGGTCTGCGACAGGACGGTGACGTCGGCGCCGAGCGCGACGGCGATCTTGACCGCCATGTGGCCGAGCCCGCCCATGCCGACGACGGCGACCTTCGTGCCGGGGCCGGCCTTCCAGTGGTGGAGCGGCGAGTAGGTGGTGATGCCGGCGCAGAGCAGCGGCGCGACCTTCTCGATGTCGAGCGACTCGGGCACGCGGAGGACGAAGTCCTCGTTCACGACCACGGCCTGCGAATAGCCGCCCTGGGTGATGCTGCCGTCGGCCGGGTCGACACCGGCGTAGGTCTGGATGTTGCCCCGCAGGCAGTACTGCTCCTCGCCCGCGACGCAGTTCTCGCACTCGCCGCAGGAGTTCACCATGCAGCCCACGCCGACGCGGTCGCCGACCTGGTGCTTGGTGACGGCGTCGCCGACGGCGGAGACGTGGCCGACGATCTCGTGGCCGACGACCTGCGGGTACTGGATCTCGCCCCACTCGCCGCGGACGGTGTGGATGTCCGAGTGGCAGATGCCGGCGTAGGCGATGTCGATCTCGACGTCGTTCGGTCCGACGTCACGACGGGTGATGGTGGTCTTGACGAGCGGCTCGGTGGCGGACGGTGCCGCGTACGCGTTGACGGTGCGCAATGGTCTCCTCGTGGGGTTGACGGTGGGGCCGGGTCCGGCCCTCGTCAAGTCTCGTGGAGCGCGCCATCGGGTGGGAGGTTCCGTTGGGACCCCCTCGTTCTGCACGTCCGCGCGTGTCGGACGGGTGCCGCTCAGGCCTGTTCCGACGTGCCCGTCAGGTCGGAGCGGGTGTCGGCGTGGATCGGCTCGGCGTGCCCGAAGGTCTCGGCCGCTGCGCGGAGCCGTGCCACGAACTCCGCCTGCTCCACCTCGAGGTCGTCCTCTTCGGTGTCCTCGAGGACCATCTCGCTCGACGGGCCGATCAGGATCTTCGTCGTGGTCATCGTGCCGTCCTCGGCCACGGAGGGCACGGCGACGGTGTCCGCGCGGTCACCGCCGGACAGGGCTGCGGCGTACTCGATCACGGCGTCGGCGACGTCGTCGCTCGTCAGGATCGTCGAACCGTCGTACTGGATGTGCTTCATCGGTGGTTCCCTCCGCCGTGCGTTGACCGGTCTTCCCGTGGTTCCGACCCCAGTGAACCGCGGACGGCTTGCCGGTCGCTCAGTCCACGGCGTCGGGTGGGTGATCTCCGTCACACCTCGACGGCGACGGCCCCGGCGACGTGTACTTCGGCGTTCCGGCGCGTCTTCGCCCAAGCACTCGTGGTGATGCGGGCGCTCCTCGACCTCACGATCGCGAACTTCGTCGACCGCTTCCGGCAGGAATCGATCCGTCGCGAGCGGGGACTCGGGCCGCCATGAGCGACGATCGCCGCCCCGCGATCAGCGCGAAGCGCAGCGGGTCCGGTCGATCGGACATTCCGAGAAGTCTTGCAGATCGGACTTTTGCGTATGTACGCTGTATCGGACATCCCACGAGAGGACGGATCCGTGGCATCGAACTCGGTGTACTCGCTCGCGCAGCTCGGCGCTGCCCTCAAGACGGCGAGGCTCAAGCGCGGCCAGACACAGGCCGCGATCGCTGACCTCGCGGGTGTTCAGCGCCAGTGGCTCGTGCAGCTCGAGAACGGCCGGCTGCCGAACCCTTCGCTGCAGAAGGTCTTCGCGGTCGTCGAGACCCTCGGACTCACGCTCGCCCTGGCGGATGACGACGACGGGGCCGACGTTCGATGAGCGAGCTCATCGCGTACATCGACGGCCATCGGATCGGCGTCGTGGAACAGTCGCGCGGGGGACAGCTCACCTTCCGCTACGACGACGACTACTCTCCAGCGTCCACGCCACTGTCCGTCGCGATGCCGATCGTCGCGGGAGCCGTCTACAAGCACCGCATCGTCGCGCCGTTCCTGCAGGGGCTGCTGCCCGACAACAACGAGACCCTCGAAGCGATCGCTCGGAACCACCACACCTCAGCGCGCAACCCGTTCGCGTTGCTCCGCCACGTCGGCGAGGACACCGCGGGTGCGCTGCAGCTCCTGCCGCCGGAGGAGCCAGCCAGCGATGCGGAACAGCAGATCGGCGACATCGAGTACCTCTCCGACGACGACTTCGAGGAGCTCATCGACGGCATCGTCGCCGATGCGGGTGCGTGGCAGCGACGACGGGACGACATCCGGTGGTCGCTCGCCGGTGCGCAGCCGAAGGTGGCCCTCTACCGCGACGATGACACCGGCCGGTGGGGGCTCCCTCGGGACGCCACGCCGACGACCTACATCCTGAAGCCCGCCGGGGCGGACTCTCGCCACGACGTGAACGAGTTCCTCACGATGCGGGCAGCCCGGTACCTGGGGCTGAACGTCGCCGACCACGACGTGATGCGGACACAGCGCGGCCACCACGTCTTCGTCAGCCATCGCTACGACCGCGTGCGAGATGAGGGCGGTCGGCTCCATCGCGTCCACCAGGAGGACTTCGCACAGGCACTCTCGGTCGATCCGACGCGGAAGTACCAGGCAGATGGCGGTCCGGGAGTGGCCGATTTCGCCCGGGTCCTGCTCTCGCTGGCGCCCTCGGTCGTCCGCGACGCCACCGAGCAGCTGTTCGAAGGACTCGTGTTCTCGATCGCCTCGGTCAACACCGACGCGCACGCGAAGAACTACTCGTTGCTCCACCCTGGCCGACGGACACGGCTCGCCCCGCTGTACGACCTCGGCTCGAACGTCCTGTACTCAGGCGCACAGCCCGTCGAGTCCGCCGTGAACATCGGTGGTCAACGGCGGATGAACCGCATCGGAACGGCGGAGCTCGTCCGGTGCGCACGACTCCTCCGGATCGACGAGGCGACTGCCACAGCGACCATCGACCGCATCCGAGGCGGCGTGGCAGCGGCGTTCGCGACCGCACTGGGTGACGTTCGAGCGGACGACGGCGGCCGAGCCCACGCGGTCGAGATCGCGAACGGCATCGCAGCGATGACGGCAGAGCGCGGGTGGGCGGCGGGCTGATCAGGCCATGCGCGCCAACCGCTGCCCCGCGATCGTCGCGAAGCGCAGCGGATCGGCCAGCGCGTCGTCCGGCTCGCCGGTGGTCTGCGTCGCGAGCACGGTGAGCGACGCGGCCGCGGCGTAGTCGTCGAGCGGCGCGTCGATCGCCCCCGCGACGAGCATCGGTCGGGCACCGGGTGCGTGCAGCGCGGTCAGGGCCTGCACCACGGACGGCACCTTGCCGACGGCGCTCTGCCCGTCGTACCGCCCCTCGCCGGTGATCACCACGTCGGCACCGGCCAGCAGCCCCGGCAGCCCGAGCACCTCCGCGACGCCGTCGGCACCGCGCGCGAGCGTCGCACCCCAGACCAGCAGGCCGAAACCGACACCGCCGGCGGCACCGGCACCCGGGGTCGTCGGGTCGACGTGGGGGAACCGCCCTGCGAACGCTGCCAGACGTTCGTCGAACGACGCCACTCGATCGGGCGTGATGCCCTTCTGCGGGCCGAACACCGCCGCGGCCCCGGTCGGTCCGAGCAGCGGCGAGGTGACGTCGGTGAGCACGACCACGCCGCCGGGCGGGAGCGGTCGGGATCCGATGACGTCGAGGACCGAGGCGCCGCCGTCCGTCGAGGCGCTGCCGCCGATGCCGAGCACGAGCCCGGTCGCCCCGGCGTCGAGCGCGGCCGCGATGGCCTCACCGAACCCGCGCGACGTCGCCGCGTCGGGCATGAGCGAGGGCAGGAGCGGGAGGCCGCTCGTGGCGGCGAGCTCGACCACGGCACGGCCGTCGGGCAGCTGCAGCCACCACGTGTCGACGGGCGTGCCGGCGGGACCGGTCACGGTGACGGGCACGCGGACGGCGTCCGGGAACGCGGTCGCGAACGCGTCGAGGGTCCCTTCGCCGCCGTCCGCCATCGGCGCGAGCACCACGTCGTCGTCGGGCCGTTCGACCAGCCAGCCCTGGCCGATCGCGGCGGCGACGGCCGCGGCGGTCGCGGTTCCCTTGAACGAGTCGGGAGCGATCACGACGTGCACGGTGGGACCTCCTGCGGGAACGCGGCGGGCAGCGCGAAGCGCGGGTGCGGCGCCCCACCCGTGGCGAGGTCCGCCAGCATCTCCCCGAGCAGCGGCGCGAACTTGAAGCCGTGCCCCGAGAACCCCGTCGCGACCGTGACCGGCCCACGGCGGTCCATGACGAAGTCCTCGTCCGGGGAGTTGTCGTACAGGCAGCTGATGAACGTCGGCGCCGACGCGTCGACTCCCGGCACGAAGCGTGCGACGTAGGCCTGCAGCCGAGCTGCCTCCGCGGGCACGGGCGTGCGGTCGCGGTGGTCCGGGTCGACGACCGGCCCGGTCCCGTGGAACCCGACCTTCACGCCCTCGCCCGGCGTGAGCAGGCCGTACACGTCGTCGCCGTCGGCCCAGTGCACGAAGCTCGGCCAGGCCTCGTCCGGCAGGTGGCTGGGGAAGTGGGCGGGCTGCTCCTGGGTGACGCGGATGGCCGGGAGGCGCGCCCCGCGTTCCGCGAGCACGTCGCCCACCAGGGTGGGGGCCCACGAGCCCACCGCGGCGACCAGGGACCGGGTCCGGACGGCCTCGGGGTCGCCGCCCGGGGTGGCGCGGTCCGGGGCAGCGCCGTCCGAGGTGGCGCCGCCCGGGCTGGCTCCGTCCGGGGTGGCGCCGCCCGGGCCGGCGAGCGTCACGGTGACCTCGTCGCCGTGGTCGTCGATCCCGGTCACCCGGGTGTCGAACCGGAGCTCGGCGAGGCCGGTCGCCCCGGCGAGGGTGAGGAAGACCTCGATCGCCTCGGCCGACCGGATCCGCCCGGCGGTCGCGTGGGTGAGGACGTGCCCCTCGAAGGCGATGCCGGGCCAGCGGGCGGCGGCCTCGTCGGGGGTGAGGGTCTCGTGCGGGATGTCCGCGGCGGCGAGCGCTGCAGCGATGGCGTCGACGACCTCGGCGCGCCCGTGGTCGACGGCGCCGGTGCGGTCGATGAGCAGCCGGTCGCTCGCGGCCTCGAGCGCTTCCCACAGCTCGAGCGCGCGTGTCGTCAACCCGACGTACTCCGCATCGGCGTAGCCCTGCCGGAAGATCCGAGTCGCACCGTGCGAGGAGCCGTGGTCGTGGCCGCGCGGGTGCTGTTCGACGAGCAGGACGCGCTCGCCGCGGCGCGTGAGGGCGTACGCGGTGGCGGCGCCGACGACCCCGCCCCCGATGACGACGTGCCGGGCGGTGTCCGTGCTGCTGGCGGGCATGCCCAGATCGTAGTTCAGCGTGCGAACGCGCCGAGCACCGTCGAAGCGGTCTTCGCCACGAGGGTGTCGTCGTACGCGGCGGCGGGGTCGTTCTTCGCCGTGAGGACGGCGATCACGATCGGGGCGCCGCCGGGTCGGGTGACGAGCGCGATGTCGTTCCGGATCCCGCCCGCGCCGCCGGACTTGTCGGCGACGGTCCAGCCCGTCGGTGCGCCGGCGCGGACGAGCGTGTCCCCCGTGGCGTTGCCACCCATCCAGTCGAGCAGCTGCGCCCTGTCGGCGGCGTCCAGCGTCGTCCCGTCGAACAGCGTCGCCAGGTCGGCTGCGAGGGCCGCTGGGGTGGTGGTGTCCTCGGTGCTGCCCGGCTCGATCGTGTTGAGGTCCGGCTCGTCGTGGACGACCTGCGTCACGTCGTCGCCGAGGTCGTGCAGCGCCGAGTCGAGCGCGTTCGGGCCGCCGATGCGGGTGAGGACGAGGTTCAGCGCGGTGTTGTCGCTCTGCCGGACCGCGGCCTCGGCGAGCGCGGCGTACGACAGGCCGTCGGCGACGCGCTGCTCGGTGACGGGGGAGTGGCCCGCCGCCGCGACGTCCGCCGCGGTCCAGTGCACGACTTCGTCACGGTCGGAGCCCTGCACCGACCGCAGGAACTGTGCGGCCGCGAACGCCTTGATGGTCGACGCGTACCCGAACCGGCGGTCGCCGTTGTACGCCACGGACTCGCCCGTCGCGGTGTCGGTGGCGACGACCCCGACGGTGGCGTCGTACTCGGTCTCGAGCGCGGCGAGCGCCCGGTCGATGCCCGAGGTGTCGAGCGTGGCGGTCGGCGTCGGGGACGCCGTCGGTGCGGCCGTGGTGCTGGCCGACGCCGGGCCACGGGTGGTCGGGCCGGTCGAGCAGCCGGCGATGACGAAGACCGCGGTGGTGGCAGCGATGACGAGGGGGACCGCACGGTGCATGAGGAGCACCCTTGCGGGTCAGCCTGGGACCACGTCGAACGTCGGCGTCATCGTCGTGGGCTCGACCGCCCCATCGTCACCGGGGTCCCGATCCCGCGCTCCTGCACGAGTTCGATCACCCGCGCCGCGACCGCCAGGTCCTGCGCCCCGAGCCCGACCGAGTCGAACACCGTCACCTCGTCGTCGTGCGTCCGGCCCGGAGCCCGGCCGGCGATGACCTCGCCGAGCTCCGCGGGCTCGATGTCCTGCGGCAGCGCGCGTTCCACGACCGCTTCGAGCAGGTCGCCGGACTTCGTCCACGCCGTCGCCCGGCTGTCGACGAACACCGTCCCCCGGGCCATCGCCGCACCGTCGAGTTCACGGTGCGTCGGGCGGGGCCGGGCGCCGACCGCGTTGACGTGCTGGCCGTCGTGCAGCCAGGCGCCGCGGACGACCGGCTCGATCGACGGGGTGAGCGTGCAGAGGACGTCGGACTCCTCGACGACACGGCGGGGGGCCGGTGCGACGACGCAGCGTGCTGCGAGCTCCGGACCGATCCCCTCGAGGAACCGCGTGACCGTCTCCGGCGAGCGCGACCAGACCACGATCCGGTCGAACGGGCGCGCGGCCTCGAACGCGCGGACGTGCTCGACGGCGAGGTTCCCCGCGCCGAGCAGCCCGAGGACCTCGCCGTCGCTGCGCGCCAGGTGCTTCGTCGCGACGACGGACGTGGCCGCGGTCCGCGCCCGGGTGACCGCCATGCCGTCGAGGACGGCCACGCACTCGCCCGTCACCGATGACGACACCAGGATCGTGGAGCGTTGGGACGGGAGCCCTCGTGCGCCGTTGTCGGGGATGTCGGCCATCAGCTTCACGGCGACGAGCCCGAGCCGGTCCGACCGGACGGCCATCGGCAGGAAGAGCGCGTCGTCGGCACCGGTCAGGGCGACGGGGGCGGGCTGCTGCGCGGCCCCGGCGCCGAGGTCGGCGTGGATCGCCTCCACCGCTCCGACGACGTCGACGGCGCCGATGACCTCCGCGATGTCGTCGGCGCCGAGGACGAGCGTCACGAGGTGGCGACGGCGCTCGGGGCACCGAGGAGCTCGTCGAGCGACGGCGTGTGCGTGGTGAGGCCGCCGTCGAACAGGATCCGCATCCAGCGGTCGGACGCGTCGCGGTCGACCACGGCGGAGTCCCAGACGCCTCCCGCGGCCATCTCGTCCGCCGCGCGACGCAGCAGGGCGGCGTCCTTGTCCGGCCACCGTGCGGCGAGGACGGCGGCGATCTCGGCGTCGGCGTCGCCGGCGGTGATCTTCGCCATGGCCGCCGCGATGCCGTCCATGAACCGGTCGACGCGGTCGCCGAGCTCGTCGATCCGGTCGGTCCGCGTGTAGTAGACGCTGTTCGGCATCACACCGCCGGCGTCGAGGTGGCGGAAGACGATCGTGCCGTCGCCGGCCGCGACGAGCTCCTCGGCCGAGACGAGGTCCAGGATGATCGCGTCACCGAGGCCGCCCCGGTAGAGCTCGATGAGCATCGCGGTGGACAGGTCACGGACGAACCGGGTGTCCGCCGGGTCGGCCCCGGCCTCGCGGAGGAGCCCGGCGGTGAACTCGTACGGAGCGCTGCCGCCGGCCCCGGGGGCGAGGACGACCTTGCCGGCCAGCCAGTCGAGCGTGATCGGGCTGGACTCGTCGCGGGCGACGATCGTCATCGGGAACGCGTGGTTGAGCTGCCCGACGACGGTGAGCTGCCGTGCCGTCCCGGCGTACATCGCAGGGACCCAGAGGCCGCCGAGCGCGAGATCGGCCGCCCCGGAGTCGATGTCGTCGAGGACGCCGGTCCACGGATCGCACGCCGTCGCGGTGACGGCCAGGCCGCGCTCGGCGAAGAGGCCGCCCTGTGCGGCGACGTACTCGGGCAGGTAGTTGAGGCCGTTCGCGGTCGCCGAGATGTTCAGGGTGTCCATGGTGTTCTCCGTTTCGTGGGGTGGCGGGCCGGGCGGCTGCGAGGTCGCGCCGGCCCGCCGGTGGTGGGTCAGGCGTTGCGGGTCGTGAGGACGTTCTCGTTGACGTCCTCGAGGGAACGCCCGCGGGTCTCCGGGGCGAAGCGGGACGCGACCACGAGGACCGCGTACATCACGGCGGCGAGTCCGAAGACACCGGCGAAGGCCCACGAGCCGTACAGGGCGATCGCGGCGAACGGCATGACCGCGCCGGCGATGTTGCCGATGCCGTTCACGATCGATGCCCCCGAGGCGCGGATCGCGGTCGGGTAGACCTCGGCCGTCCACGCCGCGAGCGTGGTGTTCGTCAGCATCGTGAAGAACTGGAACAGGGCGCCGAGCACCAGGATGGCGGCGGTGTCGTCGCCGAAGACCGCGAACGCCAGGGCCGTGAGGCAGCCGAGGACTCCGGCGGCGGCGACCAGCGGACGACGTCCGATCCGGTTGGCCAGCAGGGCAGCGGCCGTGCAGCCGAGGAGCGACCCGATGTTCATGATCATCGTGTACAGCAGGCTCTGCGAGACGGAGTAGCCGCGCTCGACGAGCAGGGTCGGCATGAGGAAGTTCAGGGTGACCTGCACGCCGAACGCCATCCACGAGGCGACCCCGATCGCGATCGTCCGGCGCAGCACGAGCTTGTGGAACACCGCGGCGGGCGACGAGTGCAGTGCGACGGGCGGCAGGTCGGCCGGGGTGAGCCGCACCGGGGGAACGGCGTCCGCCGGCGGCGTGAGCGTGTTCGACGCGAGGACCGCCAGCGAGCGGTTCGCCTCGTCGACACGGCCCTTGGAGAGCAACCAGCGCGGCGTCTCCGGCAGCTTGCGCCGGTACAGGACGACGAAGAGTGCTGGCAGCGCGAGGAGCACGAAGCTCCAGCGCCAGACGTGGTCGTCGCCGCCGAGCGGCACGGCGAGCGGGCCGAGCAGCAGCAGGAACAGGCCGTAGGAGAGGAAGTTGCCGATGCCGCCGGCACCGACGTTGATGGTGGCGATGAGGCCGCCGCGGTACTTCGTCGCGACCATCTCGGACAGCATCGCGATGCCGATCATGAACTCGCCGCCGACGCCGACGCCGACGATGAAGCGGCTGACGAGCAGCATGTCGAAGTTGAACGACACGGCGCTGAGCAGACCGCCGAGCGTGTAGACGAGCAGGTTGAGGCCGAGCGAGAACCGCCGGCCGTACTTGTCCGCGAGCCAGCCGGCCAGGAAGCGTCCGACGAGCCCGCCGATGACGGTGGCGGTGTTGATCGTCGAGAGCTGCACGTCGCCGATGGCGAGGGAGGCCTTGATGTTCGTGGCCATGGCGCCGACGGAGTTCTGTTCGAGCGTGTCGAAGAACTCCCCGGCGAGGATGAGCATGAGGACCCAGAACTGCGCTCGGGTGAAGCCGATCGAGTCGAGGGCGGAGCCGACACCCCCACCGGAGGTCTCGGCGGCGGCGGTTCGGGTTGGTGCGGTGGAGCGGGTTACAGCAGACATTCGTAACTCCAGCAGGGGAAGAGTGAGGTGGGTGCACCGTGCGGTCACTCTTTTGTATACGAAAGGCTGTTTCGGGCTGGTTTCAGACGTGCAACGTTCTTGCTTCGTATACGTTCTACGCGTTCAGCGCGCGGTAGATCGCTTCGTCGCGCCGGAGGTGCTCGTCCATCAGCAGCCCCGCCTGCACGGACGCGCCGCGCAGGATCGCCGCCGCGACGGCCGTGTGGTCACCGCTGCTCGACGCCACCTCTTCGCGCGTGACCCGCTCGAAGGCCCAGGCCGTCTGGTGGATGAGGTGCTCGATCATCGTCTCCAGTCGCGCGTTGCCCGACGCGCGGGCCACGAGCCCGTGGAAGGCGAACCGGGGAGACTGCGCGGCCTCGACCTCCTGGTCGGAGCGCTCCTCGTGCCCGACGGCGCGGAGCAGGTCGGCGCACTCGCCACCCGCACGCCGTGCGGCGAGTTCGGCAGCGAGGACCTCGAGCCCGCGGCGGATCTGCATGAGCTCGATGACGACCTCGGTCGACGAGTCAGCGACGCGGACGCCCTTGAACTTCTCGGAGACGACGAAGCCCTCGGTCTCCAGCTGTCGCAGTGCTTCCCGCACGGGGACCCGGGAGACGCCGAACCGCTCGGCGAGCGCGTCCTCCTTCAGACGGGAGCCGCGAGCGAGCGTGCCGGCGATGATCTCGGCTCTGATGGCCTTGAGGACCGATGCCGGCTTGGACTCCACGGCACGATGGTATTGGAGCGAGCGTGCGCTAAGGTCGGAGGTAGAGGGAAAAACACCGCGTTGCTCCGGCAGCCGGTACCGCGTACACGTCTCACAGGAGTCGTCACTTCTTCATCGAAGGAGTGCCTCCGTGCCCGTACCGTCCAAGCCCGTACCGTCCAAGCCCGTACCGTCCAAGCCCGTACGATCCGACCCCGTCCCATCGCAGCCCGTTCGTCTGCGCGACTCGTGGGTGGCGCTCGCCGGCCTGTCCGCGGTGTTCCTCTTCGAGATGCTCGACAACTCGGTCCTGAACGTCGCGCTCCCCACCGTCGGCCGTGACCTCGCCGCGTCCACCACCGCGCTGCAGTGGGTCTCCGGCGCCTACTCGGTGGCGTTCGGCGGCCTGATGCTCCTCTTCGGAGCCGTCGCCGACCGGGTGGGTCGCCGCCGCGTGATGCTCGTGGGCCTGACGCTCCTCGCGGTCGTGAGTATCCTGACGGCGTTCGTCACCTCCGTGGACGAGCTCATCGTGATCCGCGCGCTCATGGGCGTCGCCGCCGCGATGACGACACCCGGGTCGATGGCCCTGGCGTTCCGCCTGTTCTCGAGCGACGAGCTGCGGGTCCGAGCGCTCACGGTCATCTCCACCGCCGGGCTCGTCGGCCTCGCCGCGGGACCGACCATCGGCGGCTTCGTCCTGGCGGTGGCCCCGTGGCAGGTGCTCCTCATCGCGAACGCACCCATCGCCGCGGTCGCGTTCATCGGCATCCGGGCCGGGATCGCGGTCGACCAGCCGGACGACCTGCACCGTGACCCCGTGGACGTCGTCGGAGCCGTCCTCGGGACGGCGACCGTCGTCGGCGTCCTGGTCACGCCGACGCTGCTCGTCGACGGTGGCGCGCGCTCCCTCGGCTGGGGAGCCGCGATCGTCACCGTCGTCGTCGGGATCCTCTTCGTCGTGCGGGAGCGCACCGCTCGCCACCCGTTGCTCGACCTCCGCCTCGTCGCACAGCCGCTCGTCGCCAGTGGGCTCGCGTACAAGGCCGCCGCGGGACTCGCCATGGCCGGGCTCTCGTACCTCGTCACGCTGCAGCTGCAGTTCGCCTGGGGATGGCCGCCGGCGCTCGCCGCGGTCGGCACGCTCCCACAGGTGGTCGTCCTGCTCGCCAGCGGGCGCTTCGTCGGCCCGTTCGTCCGCCGTGTCGGCCTCGACCGTGCCGCGTGGACGAGCGCTGCGGCGGTCGTCGCCGGCCTCGCCGTGTTCGCCGCCACCGCCCGCCTCGGGTACCCGTTCGTCCTCGTCGCCCTGGTCCTCGTCGCCGCCGGGATGCGCGTCGTCGGAGTCGTCGCCGGCAACAACGTCCTCAAAGGCCTGCCCGAGGACCGCACGTCGATCGGCGCGGCCCTGGTCGACACCGCCAGCGAGATCGCGACGGCGGTCGGCATCGCGGCCACCGGCACGATCCTCGCGGCCCTCGTCGCCGGCAGCATCACGTCCACCCCGTGGACGCCGGCCCGGATCGACGCGTTCGACGGTGCCACCTCGATCGCCGGGGCCGTCATCACCGGAGTCGCAGCCGTCCTCGTCGGCATCGGCCTCGTCACCGCTCGCCGCGCGGCACCCGACCCGTCGATCCCGGCGACCGCGGCAACCACCCCCACCACCACCGACCTGGAGCCCACCGATGCCTGACACGATCGTCCGCCCGCCCTTCGACCCCGAACTCGCCGTCTTCCTCACCGCGCTCGGAGCACGAGGCCCCTTCACGCTCACGCCGGAGTCGATCGCCCGCATGCGCCGCCTCGACGTGACCGAGGACGAACTCGACGAGCGTCTCCGGTCGCGCGGCTGGGAACGGCGGAGCGTCCGCGTGCCCGGGTACCTCGGCGAACCCATCGACCTGGCGGTCATCCAGCGGATCGGACGCACCGGCCCGACGACCGGCGTCTACACGATCCACGGCGGCGGCATGGTGTTCGGCCACCACCTCGGCAACCTCGACTCCTACGACGACTGGCTCCTCGACCACGACGTCGTCCTCATCAGCGTCGACTACCGCCTCGCACCCGAGTACCCGGACCCCTACCCCGTGGAGGACTGCTACGCCGGCCTCGTCTGGGTCGCCGCGCACGCGGCAGAGCTCGGCATCGACCCCGAGCGCATCGTGCTCGCCGGGCAGAGCGCGGGCGGAGGGCTCGCAGCGGGCACCGCCCTCCTCGCCCGTGACCGGGGCGGCCCGACGATCGCGGCGCAGGTGCTGGTGTCGCCGATGCTCGACGACCGCGACGCCACCGTGTCCACGAAGCAGATCGACGGGGTCGGCGTCGCCGACCGGCAGATGACGCGGTTCGGCTGGGACGCCCTCCTCGGAGCACGCCGCGGCACCGAGGACGTCTCGGAGTACGCCGCTCCGGCGCGCGCCACGGACCTGTCACATCTCCCGCGCACGTACATCGACTGCGGCAGCGCCGAGGTCTTCCGTGACGAGACCGTCGCGTTCGCCAGCGGACTCTGGGCCGCGGGGGTCGACGCGGAACTGCACGTCTGGCCGGGGGCGTTCCACGGCTTCACCAGCATGCAGCCGCACGCGGTCATCTCGAAGCGCGCGACGGCAGCGCTGGCCGACTGGACGGAGCGACTGCTCGGCGCACGACAGCCGGTCGCACCCCGGAGCTGAGGCAGGACGAACTCGAACGACGAGAGGCAGGACGAACTCGAACGACGAAGGGCCGCCCGATCGGGCGGCCCTTCGTGCATCGGAGCGAGTGACGGGAATCGAACCCGCGCTACCAGCTTGGGAAGCTGGAGTTCTACCATTGAACTACACTCGCGCGCCCGCTCAGCGGGACGACGCAAGCCTAGCGGATTCTCTGCAGGGTCGTGAGCAGCGCCCGACCGAGCGCCGACCGTGCGCCCGACGCGAGCCGTCCGACGGAGGCGATCCGCGCCTCCAGGCCGTGGCCGAGCCGACCACCTGCCGGAGCCGAGTACCCGCTGTGAGCCCGCCCGCCTGACGGACAGGTGTCGTCCCCGTGTGTACCGTCCAGGTGGATCGAGCGACCCCGAACCGAGGAGGACCCGGATGGTCAGGCATCCCCTCATCGACGACGTGGTCGGCCCCGCCATCGTGGTCGATTCCGCCTCGCCGGTGGTCTGGTTGACCGACGCGTTCGCCTCCCTGCTCCGACGGGCCTCCGAGTCCGGCCGCATGGTCGTGCTCCGTACCGGCCGCGACGCCGCGGTCACCCCCGCGCTCCGACACGCACTCGGCGCACACGGCGCGGCCTGGGCTGTGACCGACCCCGACGGCACGCTGCGGGACGGGCGGACCGGCGTCGCCGCCTCGGGTGTCGAGGACTTCGTCCAGCAGGGTCCGGAACTGCTCGGCACGCCGTCGCCGGCGCACCCGGTCGCGGTCGACTCCGTCCGCCAGATCAGCATCGACCTCACCCTGCGGCACCACTCCGGACGCGCGATCGACATCGGCTCCGCGATCGAGGCGCTGTGCGAGACCGTCGGCACCTGCCCCACCCGGTGGGGGACCGCCGAGCCGCTCACCGCACCGTGGGACCGCTGGGTCGTGACGCAGTACGCGAAGCACGAGGCGCCCGCGGTGTCGACCTCGTACGCCGTCGGCGAGGGCTTCTCCGCCACCATGACCGCGCACCTGCTGGACGGGGTCGTCGTCGAGACGATGTCCGCGGTGCTCACCATCCCCGAGGACGGCACCGACCCGGCGCTCGCGTCGAAGCTCCTCGACGCCGTCCACCGTGTCGCCGAGGACGTGGAACCCGTCTTCGGCGTCGTGATGCAGCGCCGGGGCGACGCCGACCACCTGGTCCGCGCCGTGTCGCACGGCGAGCCCGCGCCGCTCGCCGTCGTCGTCGGGCCCGAGGCGGCGGAGTTCCTCGACCGCGACGGCGTCTGGCCGCCCCCGCGCACCACGACCTCGACGTTCGGCGGCGGCGGACTCGTCGTGCGGTTCGACGACGGGTGGGAAGCGCTCGAGTCCTTCCTCGACCGCATCGACGAGGACCGCTTCCTGCAGCTCGTCGGCGGCGCACCGCTCGACCCCGCGCACGACGAGGGCGCACTCGACGGGCACGTCGGCGGCACCGGCAGCAGCGCGGGCACCGGCGGTGTCGGCCGCTCCGGCTCGGACTCGCCCGTGATGGGTGGCCAGGGTGCCCCGTGACGTGACCCTGCTCTGCCGCGCGCCGGTCGAGACGCGCGACGTCGCCGAGGCCCTGCTCCTGCACGACGAGTCGTGGGGCGTGCGGGCCCTCGACGACGGCCCGATGGTGCAGGTCTGCCGTGACGCCACGCACCCCGTCATCACCGTGCTCGGGGTGCGCCGGGTCGACTCCCTCGACGAGGTCCAACGCATCCTGCCCGACGCCCCGACCCTCGGGACGCCGCTGTGGTGGGTGGACACGGTGACCCCGGCGGGTGCCGACGGCGAGTCCGGGATCACCGCCGCGCTCGAGGCAGCGATGGACCTCGACGCCGTCTGCATCGTGCACGGCGACTGAGGACTTCCCCCGTTCTGGGGCTCGCCCCGGGGTCGTCGGCGCGCTCTCCTGCGGCGGATTGCCCGGGCGTGTCCCCAGTTGTGGTGCGATCGCCCGGTTCGAGACCCGTGAGTACTCGGAGCACCCCTACGGTGTGAAGACCCGAGCCGACGAGCCGGGCGCGCACGCTCCTCGTCGGCACCGCTCTTCTCACTGAACAGGGCTCCAGTGCGTACACAATCCCAGAAGCGTGCCGTCGCGCGCGCTCGCAGCATCCTCGCCGGCTTCGCCGTCGCCGGACTGGCCGGGCTCGCGCTCGTCGGCGCCGGGACCACCGCGGCCGTCGCCGCACCGCCGGCACAGACCACCTTCGTCAACGAGGGGTTCACCGGCGCGGACGCCGGCGACGGGTACATCCTGCCGTCGACCACGGCAGCGTCCGGCAACGTCGCGTGCCTCACCGCGCTCCCGGCGGACGGGGCGACGAACGCCGGTTCGATCCCGACCTGCAGTGACACGGCCGACGCGGTCGAGGGCGGTGCGCTCCGCCTGACGTCGAACGTCAACAACCAGTCCGGCGGTGTCGGCGCGAAGCAGTCGGTCCCGATCACCAAGGGCATCGACGCCACCTTCAACAGCTACCAGTACAACGGCGACGGCGCGGACGGCATCGTCTTCTACCTCGCCGCGACCGACCCGTACAACCCGACCGTCCCGGAGAAGATCGGGTACCTCGGCGGCTCGATGGGCTACAGCGCCAGCACGGCGAACACCGCGCAGGGTCTGTCGCACGCCTACCTCGGCATCGGCCTGGACCGCTTCGGCAACTTCGCGAACCGGCAGTTCGGTGGCAACGGCTGCTCCGGCGACCAGAGCACCAACGGCACCCTGTTCGCGAACGCCGTGACGGTGCGCGGTCCCGGCGACGGTTCGACCGGGTACTGCGTGCTGTCGAAGACCTCGGTCAACGGCTCGCTCGACAAGACCGGGGTCACCGACCGCGCGCAGGCCAAGGTGCCCGTCGAGATCGTGATCAACCCGACGTCGTCCGTCCTGACGGCCCAGCAGAACACGTCCGTCACGGTCCCGGCCGGGCAGTACGCGGTCGTCTTCACCTCCATCGGCGGCAGCCAGCAGGTCGTCACGGGCACGCTCCCGAAGCTCGCCGCCTCGAACGCGGCGAACATCGACCCGTCGTGGATCGACCCGGCCACCGGCTACCCCTACAAGCTCACCTACGGATGGGTCGCCGGGACCGGCGGACAGAACGACGTGCACGAGGTCAACTACCTCCGGACGACGACGGCCGCCGGTCCGGTGCCGGTGCTGACCGCCCAGCCTGGAGGCACGACGAACGTCGCGCACGCCGGCTCGGGTTCGTACACGGTCAGCCCGACCGTCGCCGCCGACGGCGGCTCGGAGTCGCAGCTCGTCCGCACGACCACGACGTTCCCGGCCGGTGTCACGCCGTCCGTCGCCGACGCCTCCGGCACCGGCTGGACGTGTTCCGCGTCCGGGCAGGTCGTCGCGTGCGACCAGGCTGCGGCCGATCGCGCTCCGGGCACCGTCCTGCCGACGCTGAGCATCCCGTACACGGTGTCCGGCGCCGCCCGCACCGCGACCGTCTCGACCGTCGTGGCCTCCACCGACGCCGAGGCGATCACGATCACCCACGACGTCGCGGTCGCCGCTCAGGAGACCACGGTCGCCGTGCCCGACGTCACCGTCACCGTGGGCAACACCGCGACGCTTCGCGCCGAGGTCTCGTCCGCCGAGACCTCCGGGGCGACGGTCCCGACCGGCTCCGTGACGTTCGCCCGTGCCGACACCGGCGAGGAGCTCTGCTCGGCGAAGACCACCGACGGCGTCGCGAGCTGCACCGTGCCGACGTCCGTGGTCGGCACGACCGCGATCACCGCGACCTACCACGGCAACACCGACCACGCCGAGGCCGACGGTTCGGGCGTCCTCGTCGTGACGAAGGTCCCGACCGCGATCACGCTGACCTCGGCCCCGGAGGTCGCGCCGTACGGCAAGCCGGTGACCCTCGGCGTCGACGGACTCGAGGCGCAGGACGGCACCGTCCCCGCGCCGACGGGCACCGTCACGTTCCACGAGGGCGAGGTGCTCCTCTGCACCGCGACGCTCCCCGCCACGAGCTGCGACGTGACCGGCCTCACCGCCGGCAAGCACACCGTCACCGCGGTCTACTCGGGCGACGCACTGCACGCGGCGGCGACCTCGGTGGACGTGGAGCTCACCGTGCGCAAGGCCACGACGACGCTCTCCCCGGGCAGCGGCCCGTCGACGCCGGGCAACCCGTCCGACCCGACCACCCCGGGCGACCCCGGCAACCCGTCCGACCCGACCGGCCCGTCCGACCCCTCGGACGGCGGCACGGGCACCACGGTGACCGTCACCCACGGTGAGACCACGACGCTCGACACCCCGAACGTCCCCGAGGACGCCACCGGAACCATCGACTACGTCACCGAGGACGGCACCGTCCTGTGCACCGCGACGCTCCCCGACACCACGTGCGCGGTCCCCTCGGACCTCGCCGGCGGGAAGTACCGCGTCCACGCCCGCTACAACGGCGACGCCAACTACGAGCCGGCCGAGGGCACGCCCTTCGACCTCGTCGTCACGGCGCAGCCCACCGCCCTCGTCGGCAGCACCGACACGTCCCACGCGGTCGTCGGCACGAAGGTCCGCCTCAGCGCTTCCGGTCTGCCGGCGGGGGCGACGGGCTCCGTGACGTTCACCACGGCGGACGGCACCGTCCTCTGCACGGTGACGTTGCCGGAGACCAGCTGCGAGACCGACACGCTGCCGGTCGGGACGAACACCGTGACGGTGGCCTACAGCGGGGACGCGTCGTTCGCGGCGTCGTCCACCACGCTGCGGATCGTCGTCGAGGCCGCCGCGGTCGCAGACCCGTCGGACGACCCCTCGGTCGAGCCGGTCCCGGGCGCGTCGATCGACCCGGCCGCTGCTGCGACCACGCCGCCCGCCGCTTCCGGTGAGCTCGCGTTCACCGGGTCCCCGGTGGCGATCGGCGCCGGCCTCGGGCTCGCGGGGGTCCTGCTCCTCGCAGGGCTGGTCCTGCTCGTGGTCCGGCGGCGTCGGGCCGCTCGCACCCCGGCGGAGTGATCCACCCCGGGCGCTGACGACCACGAACCGCGCACCGTGCGACCTCGCACGGTGCGCGGTTCTGCGTCCGGCACGACCCGCCGCCGACGCCGCCGACGCCGGCGACGCCGCGCGGCGTCAGTCGCGGTCGTTCATCGCCGCGAGACGCTCGTTGTACGCCTTGAGGTCCGCGTCGCCGTCGCGCTCGGCCTTCCGGTCGAGGCGCTTCGCGTCCCGCGTGTCCGACTTCACCCAGTTCCGCACCACGAGCAGGGCGACGAACACCATCGGCAGCTCCGAGGCACCCCAGGCGATCCCGCCCCCGGTGTGCTGGTCGTCGAGGAGCGCGGCGTCGTTCGTCTGCCCCAGCGCGTGGAACCAGTCGAGCGCGAAGACCGACTGCGAGGTCATCACCGCGACGCCGAAGAACGCGTGGAAGGCCAGGGTCGCGAGCAGCGCGATGATGAGGATCGGGTACGCGGGACGCTGCGGCCCCGGGTCGACGCCGATGAACACCCAGAAGAAGAGGTACCCGCTGAACACGAAGTGCACGACCATCGCGACGTGCCACTCGTGCGACTGCATCGCGTACTGGTACGCGGGCGTGAAGTAGAACACCACGAGGGACCCGGCGAAGATGACCCCGGCGACGGCCGGCTTCGCGAGGAACTGCATGTACCGCGAGTGCGTGAAGAGCATGAGCCACTCACGGGCACCCCGCGAGCCGTCGTTCCGGACGGGCAGGGTCCGCAGCGCGAGCAGCACCGGCCCCCCGAGCACGAGCGGCAGCGGCACGAACATCATGAGCAGCATGTGCTGGAGCATGTGCGACGAGAAGTGGATCATGCCGTAGACCGCGGGCCCGGCCGAGGTCGTCCAGATGAACAGGGCACAGCCGAGCAGCCAGGCGATGGTGCGGCCGACGGGCCACTTGTCCCCGCGCTTCCGCAGCTTGCGGACGGCGAGCAGGTACCAGCCGGCACCGACCACGGCCAGGGCGAGCCACACCCAGTCGATGTGCCACTGGGTCAGGTACGTGTGCACGGTCTGCGCCGGCGGGTACGGGAAGCCGATGAGGCCGGAACGGGTGTCCTCGCCGGTCTCGGGCGTCTGCGGGATCGGCGGCTGCGAGCGACTCACGGCGACGGAGACCCCGATCGCGATCGCCATGAACACGATCTCGGCGAGGGCGAACCGGACGAACAGCTTCCGGTCGAGCGGGGCGCGGAGGAGCCCGGGCACGAGTCGACGGCGCTGGACCACACCGGCGAGCCCGAGCAGCACGAGGATGGCCGCCTTGACCGTGATGAGCCACCCGTACGTCGTCGTGAAGAGGTCGAGCGGCCCGGTCAGCCGGAGCGATGCGTTGACGATGCCGGAGAACGCGACCGCCGCGAACGCCCAGCCGGCGAGCGTCGAGTACCGCGAGACGACCCGCCCGGTGGCCCCCTTCATCCGGGTGCGCAGGATCAGCACGGCGACGAGCCCGCCCGCCCAGACGCAGACCGCGACGAGGTGCACGGCGAGCGAGTTCACCGCGTTGGCGTGCTCGAGCGAGCCGGCCGCGTGACCGGACAGCGCGAGGGGGAGCAGCGCGAAGAGGCCGGCGACGGTGGCCACGGCGAGGGTCGTCACCCGGGTGGCGAACGCGGCGACGACGGTGGCGATGAGGATGGCGGCGGCCGAGACGACGAGCGCCTGGCCGATCTCGACCTGGAACGCGAACAGCATGAAGTTCCGCGCGAACACCGGGCTGGTGAGCGGGACGCCGAGGGTGTTCGCCCCGGTGAAGACGATGCTGACGACCGCGGCGAGGAACCACACCGCGCCGGTCGCCGCCGCCCACCGCGAGGCTCGGTGCTGGACGCTCGACATCGCGCCGTGGTCCTTCTTCTGCGCGGGGAGCGCGAACGCTGCGACGACGAGCAAGCCGATGGTGAGGGCAGCCATCGTGTCGTGCACGACGCGGGCGACGGGCAGGCCGTACTCGACGAGGTCGCCGGCGGAGACCAGCTGCTGGTTCGCGGTGAACGCGCCGGTGAGCGTCATCCCGAGGATCGAGCAGGCGACCGCGAGCGGGATCGCGATGACGAGGACCGTCGCGACGGTGGACGTGCGCGCGGTGACGGGCGTGGATTCCGGTGCCGCGCCTCCAGGCTGGGTTGCTGTGGGGGTGACGGTCATGACCGTCCAATCGTAGGCGTCCATTCTGGAGGCGCGGCGTGCGTCGCGCAGACCGGCTGCGGCCCGCCACAGGGTGCGTCCACTGCGTCGGGTCGCGTCGTCAGACGCGTCGCTCCCAGATCCCCTCGCAGCCGACGCCGACGAAGCCGACCGCCTCGTTGACGTCGAGCATCGGGCGGTTCTCCTCGGCGTTGAAGGTGATGATCGACGGCCGGCCGGGGAAGTCCTGCTCGACGCGCTCGATCCCGGCGACCTTGAGCAGCCAGCCGAGGCGGTGCCCGCGGTGCTCGCGCAGGACGAGCGTGTCCCCCTGCATCACCGGCTGATCGCTGTTGTGCGGCACTGCCAGTTGCGTGAAACCAGCCAAGGTGGTGCTCGGGAGGTGCTCGATGGCGACCGTGACCATGGTGCGCGGCGATCGCGCGAGCTGTGCCTCGTGCTCCCGCAGACGATCGCGCGTCCACACGTCCTCCGGCTCCTCCATGTCACCCTCGGGTGCATCGGTGCTCATCCTCGTCTCGAGCAGCGCGACACCGTCGAGCCACCGCTCCGGCGTCGGACCGGCCCAGGCGTGCACCCGGTAGTCGGGCACGGCGGCGACCGCTGCCCGGTCTCGGAGCTCACGCACGACGGAGTGGTCGGCCGGTAGTCCGAGGCGGCTGATCCGGTTCACTTGCCCGAAGCGCCAGCCGCGGCCGGTGAGGAAGCACACCCCGGCCTCGTCCGACGGCACAGCCCCGTAGCCGGTCGGCGGGACCACGTACCCGGGCCCGGATGCGGAGCCGACCTGCCGCGAGACGGAGTACGTCTTCCACTGCGTGCGACCCTCGGCGCGTGCGATCCCCTCGAGGTGGTCGGCGAGCAGCGTGCCGACGCCGCGTCGCTGGTGCCCGGGCGCGACGGCCACGGCGATCCAGCAGTTCGGCGTGTCCGGCGCGGCTTTCGTGTCGTAGGAGCCGGCGGCCACGGCGGTCCCGTCGGCGTCACGCACCGCGAAGAGACGACTCGGCGCCTCGGGATCGAGCAGGTACGGGAGCTGTTCCTCGGGGGTCCAGAGGATCTCCGGCAACCCGGTGACGTGCACCTCTGCCGCGTTCTGCACGGCCACCCACTCCCGGAACGCCTGCACCTTCGCCGGGTCGTCCGCCATCGTCCGGGGGACGTCGAGCTCGTGCACGGTGTACGTGGTCATGTCGGAGCCTCCCGGCGGTGTCACGCTGCCCGACGCTGGGCAGCCTCACAGCCTACCGGGGACGGCGCGGGGCCGCCAGACTCCACATCGGTGAACGGGGGCCGTGCCGCTGGTGAACGGGGGCCGTGCCGCTAGGCTGCTGCGCGTGCTGCTCTCCGACCGCGACATCTCCGCCCAGCTCGCCGAGGGCCGGATCGGGCTCGACCCGTACGACGCCTCGCTCGTCCAGCCGTCGAGCATCGACGTCCGGCTCGACAAGTTCTTCCGGCTGTTCGACAACCACAAGTACCCGCACATCGACCCGGCGGTGGACCAGCCCGACCTCACCCGCCTGGTGGAGACCGACCCGGACGAGGCCTTCGTGCTGCACCCGGGGGAGTTCGTCCTCGGCTCCACGTACGAGGTCGTGACCCTGCCGGACGACATCGCCGCGCGTCTCGAGGGCAAGAGCTCGCTCGGGCGCCTCGGACTCCTGACGCACTCGACCGCAGGCTTCATCGACCCGGGCTTCTCGGGCCACGTGACGCTCGAGCTGTCGAACGTCGCGACGCTGCCGATCAAGCTCTGGCCGGGGATGAAGATCGGGCAGCTCTGCTTCTTCCAGCTGTCGAGCCCGGCGGAGAAGCCCTACGGTTCGGCCGAGTACCAGTCGCGGTACCAGGGGCAGCGCGGCCCGACGGCGTCGCGCTCGGCGCAGAACTTCCTGCGGACGGACGTCTCCCAGCGGGACTAGCCCGTTCCGCGACAACCGACGCCATCGCACTGCGCGATATCGCGTTCCGCCATCTCCGGCGCGTCGCGGCTTGAACTCCGCAATGTGCACTGCGAAATGTCGCATTCTGTGTATCGTGGCGGCATGTCCGCAGTTCTCCCACGGCCCGCGACGCTGGTGTCGGCTGCCGCGCTCATCCGGGACGCCCGACTCCGCGCCGAGCTGACCCAGGTGCAGCTCGCCGTCCGTGCCGGTGTCACCCAGAGCGTCATCAGCACCTACGAGAACGGCCGTCGCGAACCATCCCTCGCCGCCCTGCAGCGCCTGCTGCTGGCCGCGGGCTTCACGACGGCGATCGACCTGCGTCCCGTCGAGGACCCGCCGCCGCTCCGGGAGCGCGTCGCCGCGGTCCGGCAGGAGCTCACGGGGATCGTGCACCGTCACGGCGGGCGCAACCCCCGACTGTTCGGCAGCGTCGCCCGCGGCGAGGACGGCCCGTCGAGCGACGTCGACCTCATGGTGGACCTCGACCCGGGGCTCGGCATCTTCGCGCTCATGCGGATCCAGGACGCCGCGGAACAGCTCCTGGGCGTGCGCGTGGACGTGGTCGACGCCGCGGGGATGGGCGTCGACGCGGTGCACGACGCGGTCCCGCTGTGAGCCGCGACGTCGGGGACCGTCTCGACGACGTGCTGCAGGCGTGCGGGGTCATCGCGCGGTACGTCGACGACGGCGCGCTCCCCGAGGACCTGGTCTACGACGCGGTCCGGATGCGGCTCGTCGAGATCGGGGAGGCGGTCCGCATGCTCCCGAACGCGGTCACCTCGACCGAGCCGGGGATCCCGTGGTCGCGGGTGTCGCTCCTCGGGGAGCGCCTGACCCGCCGGTACTTCGACACGACGCCCGCCGTGGTGTTCGGGACCGCCCGGGTGGACGTGCCGTCCCTCTGCGAGGCGGTCCGCCGCATGCGCGCCGCCCAGCCGTAGCCGCGGGACCGGTCGCCCGTTCACGAAAGCGACAGATGGCCGCGAACATCGCGCGTCCATCTGTCGCTCCGCCGGTCACGTCCGCGGTGCGTCGGGTGCGACTGTCGCTTTCGCGCCGGAGGCGACGGCAGGCGGCCTGGAGGCGCGGTGCGGGCCCGCACCGCGCCTCCAGGCCGGCAGCCGCTCGCCCTCACCGCCCCGAACGCGCGTCCGCAACCCGGCGCGCGTCCGCAACCCGGCGCGCGTCCGCAACCCGGCGCGCGTCCGCAGCGGCGGACGCGGAACGGCCCCGCCTCGCAGAGCGAGACGGGGCCGTTCGTGGAGCGGGGGAGATCAGCCCTTCTTGGCGAGCGCCTCGAGGGTGTCGTTGCCCTTGTAGGCCTCGACCGCGTTCTCCTTCGTGACGAGGATCGGGGTCAGCTCGACCGCCGGGACCACCTTCACGCCGTTGTCGTTGTTCTTGTCCTTGGTCGTCTTCGGCGTCTTGCCGTCAGCGAGGTCGGACACCAGGTCGATGGCCGCCTGGGCCTCTTCCGTCGTGTTCTTGTAGATCGTCGAGTACTGCGTGCCGTTCATGATGAGCGGGATCGACGCGGTCTCGGAGTCCTGACCGGTGACGATGGGGTTCGGCTTGCCGGCCGCCTTCGTCGCGGTGAGGATCGCACGGGCGAGCGTGTCGTTCGGCGACAGGACGCCGTCCAGCTCGGTGTTCGTGTACGACTTCGTCAGGATGTCGGTCATGCGCGACTGGGCGTTCTGCGCGAGCCAGCCCTGTGTGTTCGTGTCCGAGAAGCTCGTGCGGCCCGAGACGACCTTGAGCGTGCCGTCGTCGATCTTCGGCTGCAGCACGTCCATGGCGCCGTTGAAGAAGACCTTCGCGTTGGCGTCATCGGGCGAACCGGAGAACAGCTCGATGTTGTACGGGCCGCTCGACTTCTTGGCTTTCATGCCGTCGAGGAGGGCCTGAGCCTGCAGCTGGCCGACCTTGAAGTTGTTGAACGCGACGTAGTAGTCGACGTTCTTCGTGTTCAGGATGTTGCGGTCCCAGGCGATGACGGTCGCGCCGGACTTCTTCGCCGCGGTGACCTGCGTGCCGAGCTGCGAGCCGTCGGCCGCACCGACGATGATCGCCTTCGCGCCCTTGGTCACCATCGACTGGATCTGGCCCTGCTGGTCCGGAACCGGGTTGCCGGCGTTCGCGTACTGGATGTCGGCCTTGAAGCCGGCGTCCTCGATCGACTTCTTGAACGCGGCGCCCGCGAGCACCCAGTTCTGCGAGGTCTTGGCCGGCAGGGCGACACCGATGAGGTCGCCCTTCTTGATGCCGGAGCCGGAACCCGAGTCGCTGCCGCGAGCCGAGCAGCCGCTGAGGGCGAGGCCCGCGATGAGCGCCAGGCTGAGGCCGGCGACGATCTTCTTGCGCATGTGATTGCTTTCTCTTCGTTGAGGGGAGTTGCTGTGGTGAGGGGTTCGTGCGGTCGGCCGTCGGGGACGACCGACCGCGACGTCTTTACTGGGTGTTGACCTTCTCCGGCTGGTCCTGGATGGACTGCGGCTGCTGCGCGGACACGGTGTTCTGTTCCGTGTCCTTCCGCTGGAACTGCCGCATCATGCCGCCGATCAACGATGGACGACCCTGCGACTTCGAGTAGACGTCGAAGGCGACGGCCACCAGCAGGACCAGACCGCGGATGATCTGGACGCGGTTCGACTCGAGGCCGACCAGCGAGAGACCGTTGGAGAGCAGGGCCATCACGAGGCCACCGATGATGGAGCCGGAGATGGTGCCGATGCCACCCGCGACCGCGGCACCACCGACGAACACGGCGGCGATCGCGTCGAGCTCCCAGCCGGTGCCGTCCGCGGGGCCCGAGGCGCCGGAGTAGCCGACGAACACCATGCCGGCGACCGCGGCGAGGACCGACATGTTCATCATGACGAAGAAGTTGACCTTGCGGGCGCTGACACCGGAGAGGATCGCGGCGTTCGCGTTGCCACCGACGGCGTAGACCTGGCGGCCGAAGATCGTGTTCTTGGTGATGAAGCCGTAGACGATCGTCAGGACGCCGAGGATGATCGCGACGATCGGGATCGACGTGCCGGCGGGGCCGGCGGCGAACAGGTAGGTGGCGACGAGGGTGACGACCACGAGGACACCGGTCCGGACGATCGAGACCCAGAGCGGGACCACTTCGGCCTGCATCTTCTTGCGACGCTGGCGACCACGGGCCTCCATGAAGATCAGCACGAGGCAGGTGACGAGCCCGAGGATGAGCGTGCCGTTCGAGAACCCGAAGTCCGGACCGAAGTCGCCCAGGAACCCGTTGCCGATGGTGTTGTAGTCGTCCGGCGTCGGGACGGACGTCGAGTTGCCGATGATCTGGTTGGCACCGCGGAAGATGAGCTGACCGGCGAGCGTCACGATGAACGCCGGGACCTTCACGAACGCCACCCAGAAGCCCTGCCAGGCGCCGACCGCGGCACCCACGGCGAGGCCGAGGACGATCGCGAGCCAGGCCGGGAAGTTCCACTGCGACATCGACTGCGCCACGATGATGCCCGTGAACGCTGCGACCGATCCGACCGACAGGTCGATGTGGCCGGCGATGATCACCATCACCATCCCCAGCGCGAGGATGAGGATGTAGGAGTACTGCAGGAACACGTTGATGATGTTCGTGGGCTCGAGGATGAGCCCGTTCGTGGCGATCGAGAAGATGATCAGGATCGCGATCAACGCGATGATCATGCCGTACTGGCCGATGGAGTTGCCCTTGCCGAAGAGCAGTTTCAGGTTCTTCATGAGACGGGAGCGCCCTTCCGCGCGGAGGTCATGCTGCGCATGAGCGTTTCTGGATCGGCCTGGTCCGCGGGGACGTCAGCCGTGATCTGGCCCTCGAAGATCGTGTAGATCCGGTCGGAGAGGCCGAGGAGTTCGGGGAGCTCGGAGGAGATGAGGATGATGCCCTTCCCCTGTGCTGCGAGCTGCTGGATGATGCCGTAGATCTCGAACTTGGCGCCCACGTCGATGCCGCGGGTCGGTTCGTCGAGGATCAGGATGTCCGGGTCGGTGAACATCCACTTCGACAGGACGACCTTCTGCTGGTTCCCGCCGGAGAGCTTCCCGACGTTCTCCTCCACCGTCGGCACCTTCGTGCGGAGCAGCTTCCGGTACTTCTCGGCGACGTCGTACTCCTCGAGGGAGTCGACGACGCCGGCCTTCGAGATCTTCTGCAGGTCGGCGGACACCGTGGACCGCTTCACCGAGTCGAGCAGGTTGAGTCCGAGCGCCTTGCGGTCCTCGGAGACGTAGCCCATGCCGTTGTCGATCGCCTGCTGGACGTTCGTGACCTTGATCTCGTGGCCGTCCTTGAAGATCTGGCCGCCGAGCCAGGTGCCGTAGGACCGACCGAACAGGCTCATCGCCAGCTCGGTGCGTCCGGCGCCCATCAGGCCCGCGAAGCCGACGATCTCGCCGCGCTTCACGTGGAAGTTCGAGCCCTTGCAGACCAGGCGCGACGCGTCGAGCGGGTGCTGGACGGTCCAGTCGCGGACCTCGAAGAAGGTCTCGCCGATCTTCGGGGTGCGGTCCGGGAACCGGGACTCGAGCGACCGGCCGACCATGCCGCGGATGATGCGGTCCTCGTTGACGCCGTCGCCCTTGACGTTCAGCGTCTCGATGGTCTTGCCGTCGCGGATGATCGTGATCTCGTCGGCGATCTGCTCGATCTCGTTCAGCTTGTGGCTGATGATGATGCTCGAGATGCCCTTGGCCTTCAGGCCGACGATGAGGTCGAGGAGGTGCTGCGAGTCGTTCTCGTTGAGCGCCGCGGTCGGCTCGTCGAGGATGAGGAGCTTGACGTCCTTGTGCAGGGCCTTCGCGATCTCGACGAGCTGCTGCTTGCCGACGCCCATGCTCTTGATCTGCGTGTCCGGGTCGTCGCTCAGGCCGACGCGGGCGAGCAGGTCCTGGGCGCGGAGCTGGGCCGAGGTCCAGTCGATGACGCCGAACTTGCCGGGCTCGTTGCCGAGGAACAGGTTCTCGGTGATCGACAGCTCCGGGATGAGCGCGAGCTCCTGGTGGATGATGACGATGCCGGACTGCTCGGACTGCTTGATGTCCTTGAAGCGGACCTCTTCGCCCTCGAAGACGATCTCGCCCTCGTAGGTGCCGTAGGGGTAGACGCCGGAGAGGACCTTCATCAGGGTCGACTTGCCGGCGCCGTTCTCGCCGCAGATCGCGTGGATCTCGCCGGCTCGGACGCTGAGCGAGACGTCGGACAGCGCCTTCACACCAGGGAACTCCTTGGTGATCGAGCGCATCTCGAGGATGGTCTCGGGTGCGGTGATCGACCGGGTCTCGAGTCCGGTGTCGATCGGGGTTGACGCCACGGTGCATCTCCTTCTGCCGCTGCGATGCGGCAGTTTCTTCGGGTGGTTCTGCTGCGGCAACGGGCGAGCACAGGGAGTCTGTGTGGACCTCGTTGTCGTGTCCGGTGTCCTGCCGTGCTGTCGTGTGCGACGAGCAGTGTGGCGGTCATGTGACCGTTCACATCGGCGGAACGGAGGTAATACTACGCACGGGATCGGCGCGGCTGTCAATTCGGATTGGTCGCGGTTTCGTAACGGCCCGCGTGATCCGGCCGAACGGGGCCGGACACACCCCCCGCGTTGGGGTGATCGTGCGGGGTTCCGCAGGTGCGCACCCACCGGCCTGGAGGCGCGCGGCGGCGCCGCCACGCGCCTCCAGGCCCGCCCTGTGGTCGCGTTCCACCCGCCGTCCGGCCGTGTCCCACCCGCCGGGGGAGCGGCGCGTCAGCGCTTGCGCGGGGCGCTCGTCGAACCGCGCACGACGAGCTGGGGGACGATGTCGATCGGCCGGAGCAGCTCGTCGCCCTCGCCGGGCAGGAGCAGGTCCACGCAGCGCCGGCCGAGCTCGGCGAAGTCGACCTGCACGGTGGTGAGCGGCGGCCAGAAGTGCTTCGCCTCGGGGATGTCGTCGTAGCCGACCACGGACAGGTCCCCCGGGACGTCGAGTCCGTACGAGCGCGCCGCGTGCATGACGCCGAGCGCCATCTGGTCGTTCGAGCAGAAGACCGCGGTGCAGTCACGCCACCGCAGGAGCTCCCGGCCGGCCTGGTAGCCGAAGTCCGCCGTCCAGTCGCCCAGGATCGGCGCGACCACGGGCATGTCGCGATCGGACATCGCGCGGAGGAAGCCCTGCATCCGCGCGTCGGCCTCGATCCAGTCCTGCGGTCCCGCGATGTGCCGGATGTACTCGTGGCCGAGGTCGAGCAGGTGCTCGGTGGCGAGCCGGGCGCCCTCCATCTGGTCCACCCACAGCGCCGTCGGGTCCTCGCCGACGCTCGAGCGCATCGTGACGTAGGGCGTGCGGATGCCGAGCTCCTCGATGAGGTCGAACACCCGTTGCTGCGGCGCGATCACCACGATGCCCTCGACGTCGAGGTCGAGCAGGTGGCCGAGGCCCTCGCGGACGGCGGTGTCGGTGGCCTCGGCGATGTTCGCCGTCGTCACCGAGTACCCGCGGAGCATCGCCGCGTCCTCGATCGCCTGCAGCGCGACCGCCGGGCCGTAGTGGGCGCGGCGGGCGGTCAGGACGCCGATCGTGTGGGTCCGGCTCGTGACGAGTGCCCGAGCGGCGCGGTTCGGCCGGTACTGCAGCTGCTCCATCGCGGCCAGGACCTTGTCGCGGGTCTCCGCGCGGATGGCGTCGGAGTTGTTGAGCACCCGCGACACCGTCTGGTGGGACACGCCTGCGACCCGCGCCACGTCGCGGATGCTGGGCGACCGCGGTTGTTGGGTCCGCGTCGACGCCATTGCTACTCGTTTCCTGCTCGGGGTCGTGGCACGTCGATGTGCACGTTCACATTCCGAGCCAGATCATTATGCACGTCCGGAGCATCCGCGCCAGCTGAGTTGTGCATCGCGGTTCCTTCAGCTACGGTTCACGTCGTATCCGGCATATCGCATCGGTCGGAACACACAACTGCAGATTGGCCGTCCCGCCCGAGGGACGGCAGTCGCTCCAGACCTCAGAGAACAGCGACACCCGCAGCGCACCAGCGCTGGGGTGTCGCTGTTCTTTTTTTGTGCCCGGAACCCCCTGCCAGATCCCATCCACACCACGAAGGAGTGGTCTTGACCAAGTCCCGCAGACTGCTGAGCTTCATCGTCCTGTCCATGACCGGCGGCGTGATCTTCCAGGTCGCGTACATCCGGTTCGTGTTCCTCGCCGACACGGCACACGCGCTCGGCCTCACCGTCCAGCGCTACGGCGAGATCACGTCGGTGTTCGGCGCCGTCGCCGTGGTCATGTACTTCTGCGGCGGGTGGTTCGCCGACCGCTTCTCGCCGAAGGCCCTCATCGTGGTCGCGCTGGCCGGCATGGGCGTCGTCGACCTCTGGCTCGCCACGGTGCCGGACGAGACCGGGATCGTCGTCGCCCACGTGCTCATGGCCGTGCTCGGCATGGGCCTGTACTGGTCGTCGCTCGTCAAGCTCATCTCGATGCTCGGAACGGCGGACGAGCAGGGCAAGCTGTTCGGCTGGCTCGAGGGCGTCCGCGGCATCACGTCCACGATCGTCGGCTTCATCGGCGCGGGCATCGTCGCTGCGGCGATCGCCGACACCGGCGGGGTGCTCTGGGTGATGCGGATCTACGGCGTGCTCTGCCTCGTGTTCGCCGGCCTCGTCCTGCTCGTCGTCCGCACGGACCGCGACGCCCTGGGCCAGGTCGGCCGGCAGACGGTCACGCTCCGCGAACTCGGCGCCGCCGCCCGCAACAAGTACACGTGGCTCATCGGCGCCTCGATCATGTTGATGTACTGCTTCTACACGCTGCTGGGCTACCTCACGCCGCTGCTGCAGAACGGCTTCGCGGTGCCCGTCGTGCTCCTCGGCGCGATCGGCGTCGTCCGCACGTACGTGTTCCAGATCGTCGGCGGCCCGGTCGGCGGCGTGCTCGTCGATCGGTGGACGAAGTCCTCGCCGGCGTTCCTGCGGTGGACGTTCGTCGTCGCGGCCGTCAGCGCCGTCGGGTTCCTGGTCCTGCCGCAGGACCCCGCCCTCGTGTGGGTCGCCCTCACGCTCATGATCGTGATGTGCCTCGCGGTCTTCACCTCGCGCGGCGTCTACTGGGCCCAGATCGGCGAGGTCGAGGTCCCGCTCGCCCAGCGCGGCGGCGTGATCGGGCTGGCCTCGGGCCTCGCCTACCTGCCGGACGCCTTCCTGCCCGCCCTCGGCGCCTGGTGGGTCGGTGACCCGGCGAACGGCGTCCCCTCGCAGGGCGGCGGGTACACGACCATGTTCGCCGTCCTCCTCGGCGCAGCCGTCCTCGGCTTCCTGCTCACCACCGTGACGATGCGCGTCCGCGCGCGAGACCTCCGGAACCGGACGGCGCCCGACGTCGCCGTCGTCGCCTGAACCACCACGAAAGGACCCCACACCCATGGACATCCGCGACTTCTCGATGGACCTGTTCAGCCTCGCCGGCAAGCGGGCGGTCGTCACCGGCGGCAACTCCGGCCTCGGGCAGGCGTTCTCGCTGGCCCTCGCCAAGGCCGGCGCCGACGTCTTCGTACCGAGCGTGGTCGACGACGACGGCACGACCCGGGCGCTCGTCGAGGGCGAAGGCCGACGGTACGAGTTCCTCGAGGTCGACCTCACCGCGGCCGACGCCCCGACACGCATCGTCGACGCCTGCACCGAGCGGCTCGGCGGCGTCGACGTGCTCGTCAACTCGGCCGGCATCTGCCTGCTCGACGACGTCGACGCGTTCGACCGTGCGAAGTGGGACCCGATGATCGCCGTGAACCTCACCGCGCCGTTCGCTCTCGGGCACACCGTCGCGAAGCACTTCGTCGCGCAGGGCTCCGGGAAGATCATCAACATCGCCTCGCTGTTCGCGTTCCTCGGCGGGCAGTGGTCGCCCGCCTACGCCGCGACCAAGCACGGGATCGTCGGCTTCACCAAGGCGTACTGCGACGAGCTCGCACAGCACAACGTGCAGGTGAACGCGATCGCGCCGGGGTACTTCGCCACGAAGATCACCGAGCAGACCCGCTCGAACCCGGAGACGAACCAGCGCGTCCTCGACCACATCCCGGCGGGACGCTGGGGCGACGTGGCCGACCTGATGGGGGCGACGGTCTTCCTCGCATCGCGGGCCTCCGACTACGTGAACGGCCACACCCTGACCGTCGACGGCGGATACCTCGTCCGCTAGTCGCCCGACCAGCGCTCCGACCCACACCAACGAAAGGCAACCCTCCGCATGATCGACTCGATCGCCACCCTCGACCGCTCCGAGATCCTCGCGCGCCTCGCCGAGATCGTCCGACCCGAGCAGATCGACACCGACGAACAGCACCTCAAGGACGCCAGCGTCGACCGCTTCAAGAAGTACCAGTCCGTGCACGGCATCTACGACGCGCCGACCCCCGTTGCGATCGTCAACGCCGAGTCCACCGAGGACGTCTCCGCGATCCTCGCCTTCGCGAACGACAACCTGGTCAACATCGTTCCGCGCACCGGTCGTACCGGGACGGAGGGCGGCCTGGAGACCAGCGTCGTCGACACGATCGTGCTCGACTGCTCGCGGATGGACGCCGTCCTGAAGGTCGACGAGGAGAACATGCAGGTGACGGTGCAGGCCGGCGTGCCGCTCCAGCGCCTCGAGGACGAACTCCGCCTGCGGGGCCTCACCACCGGTCACTCGCCGCAGTCCAAGCCGCTCGCGCAGTACGGCGGCCTCGTCGCGACCCGTTCGATCGGGCAGTTCTCGACGCTCTACGGTGCGATCGAGGACATGGTCGTCGGGCTCGAGGCGGTCTTCCCCGGCGGCGCGGTCCGTCGCATCAAGGCCGTGCCTCGCCGCTCGGCCGGGCCGGACATCCGCCACGTCGTGATCGGCAACGAGGGCGCGCTGTGCGTGATCACCGAGGTCACCGTCAAGGTCTTCAAGTACCAGCCCCAGAACAACGAGTTCCACGGCGCACTCGTCGACGACATGCGCACCGGCATCGCGATCCTGCGCGAGGTCATCACGAACGGCTTCCACCCGTCGGTCGTCCGCCTCTACTCGCCGGAGGACGCCAACCAGCACTTCTCGCACTTCTCGAAGGACAAGTGCGTGGTCGTCTTCGTCGCCGAGGGTCCCGCCGGGATCGTCGCGGCCACCAGCGCCGAGATCGAGCGCGTCATCGCCCAGCACCCGCACGAACGCGTCGACCCGGCCCACATCGAGCGTTGGTTCGACAACCTCAACTGGGGTCAGGACAAGATCGACGCCGAGAAGGCCGTGATGCTGCGCGACAAGCAGCTCGGGTACACGACGGAGGTCTCGGCCGACTGGTCTGCCGTCGGCGACGTGTACGACGCCGTGATGCGCCGTATCCGTGAGGACTACCCGCACGCCGACGACCTGACGATGCTCGGCGGCCACTCGTCGCACAGCTACCAGACCGGCACGAACATGTACTTCGTGTACGACTACCGCATCGACTGCTCCCCGGAGGAGGAGATCGAGAAGTACCACATCCCCCTCAACGCGATCATCGTCGAAGAGGCCCTGCGCCACGGAGGCTCGATGGTCCACCACCACGGTGTCGGGAAGTACCGCACCCCGTGGGTCGAGGAGGAGCACGGCTCGGCGTTCGCGATCATGCGGGGCCTCAAGGAACAGTTCGACCCGAGGGGCATCATGAACAAGGGCACGATCTTCCCCGAGCCCGGCGCGATCCAGTCGGCCGCCGCGGACCCGGACACGCAGTTCGGGGCCGCGGGCGCATGACCAGGTACCTCGTCGGCATCGACAACGGCTCGCAGTCGTCAAAGGTCACGGTCTTCGACGAGCGGGGCGTCGTCGTCGCCGAGGGGCGCGTCCCGCTGCGGCCGAACCACACGCCCGAACCGGGCGTCGTCGAACACCCGGACGACGACCTCTGGGACTCGATCGCGGCAGCGTGCCGGATTGCCATGGCGGCGTTCCCGGGCGATCCGTCCGAGATCGTCGGTGTCGGGCTCTGCACCATCCGGTTCTGCCGGGCGGTGCTCCGCGCCGACGGTTCGCTCGCGCAGCCGGTGATGAGCTGGATGGACGCTCGCGTCGGCCGGCCGTTCGTGGCCGAGCACGACGACGCAGCGTTCGTCACGACCTCGTCCGGGTACGTCACGCACCGGCTCACCGGGAGCTTCCGCGACACCGCCGCGAACTACCAGGGCTCGTGGCCGATCGACACGGACACCTGGCGCTGGACCGACGACGATGCGGCGTACACCGCGACGGGCATCCGGCGCTCGCAGCTGTTCGAGCTCGTCGACCCGGGCGACCGCCTCGGCGAAGTGACGGCGGAGGCGGCCGCGGCCACGGGCCTCCCGGCCGGTCTGCCGGTGGTCGCGACGGCCAACGACAAGGCAGTGGAGGCGCTCGGGTGCGGGCTCCTCGACCCGAGCACGCTGCTCGTCTCCCTGGGGACGTACATCGCGGGCATGTCGGTCGGATCACGGAACATCGGCGATGCCGCGGACTTCTGGACGAACTTCGGGTCGGAGCCCGGCCGGTACCTCTACGAGTCCGGCGGTATCCGACGCGGCATGTGGACCGTCAGCTGGTTCCGCGACCTGCTCGGTCCGGACTACGCCGCTGCTGCCGAGGCGGACGGGGAGCGTGCCGAGGACCGGCTGAACCGCGAGGCAGCGGCGGTCCCGGCCGGGTCGGACGGGCTGCTCACCGTGCTCGACTGGCTCGCGCCGGCCGACGCGACGTTCCGGAAGGGCTCGATCCTGGGGTTCGACGGTCGCCAGGGCCGCGCCCACACGTACCGGTCGATCCTCGAGGGCATCGCGATGACGATGCGCGACCGCAGCGACGCCATGGCCGCCGAGCTCGGGGTGCCGTACGAGCGCGTCGTCGTGTCCGGCGGCGGCTCGTCCTCCGACCTCATGATGCAGGTGATGGCCGACGTGTTCCAGGCGCCGACGATCCGCGTCGTCGGTGACAGCGCAGCGGGGCGTGGGGCCGCGATCTGCGCAGCGGTCGCGACCGGAGTGCACCCGTCGTTCGAGACGGCCGCCCACGCGATGGTCGTGGAGCGGGACCGGTTCGCGCCGGACTCGTCGACGGCACGCGTCTACGACGCGCTCCGTGCGGTGCACGCCGACGTCACGGCGCAGACCGACGATCTGTACCGGCGGACCGCAGCGATCGTCGGCTGACGACCGCGCAGCACGGACGCGACGCCCTGTCGGACTGGAGGCGCGGTGCCAGCCGGCACCGCGCCTCCCGTCCGTCTCGGCTAGAGCCAGTTGCGCTTGCGGAAGACCGCCCACAGCACGCCCATCAGGACGAGCATCCCGACGATCGCGACCGGGTAGCCGTAGCGCCAGTGCAGCTCGGGCATGTGGTCGAAGTTCATGCCGTAGACGCCGGCGATCAGCCCGGGCGCGAACAGGATCGCCGCCCACGAGGAGATCTTCTTCACCTCTTCGCCCTGCCGGTGCGCGGCGCGGGCCAACTGCCGGCTCTCCTCGCCCTGCGCCAGGCTCGCGCTGGTCATCCGCCGCATCGCCTCGTTCTGCTCCTGGGAGACGAGCGTCGCGTGCAGGGTCAGGGCGTTCTCGAGCAGCGCCCGGAACGAGTCCACCCGCTCGGTGACGCGCAGCGCGTGGTCGAGGACGTTCCGCAGCCGGTGCTGCACCTCGTCGTCGACGCCGTACTTGTCGGCGCCGCGCAGCAGGCCCTTCACCATCGCGGGGACCGGCTTCGTCGCCCGCTGGAAGCCGAGGACCTCGCTGAGGAGCTGGTAGATGCGCTTCGAGACACCGGGGTCGACCTGGCCGGCGAAGAGCTGGTCCTCGATGGCGTCGACCTGGTCCTGCAGGATCTCGACGACCGGGGCGTAGCCGTCCACGACCTCGTCGAGCACCGCGGCGGTGACGGCCTCTGATCCGCGGGCGAGGAACTCCGGGTCCGCCTCGACCTGGGCGCGGAGGGCGGCGAGGTCGGGACGCTCGGCGTGCCGGACGCTCACCACGAAGCGGTCGCCGACGAAGAGGTGGACCTCGCCGAACTGGACCGTCTCGGACGCAGCGTCGAACCACGCGGGCCGGAGCACCAGGAACAGCGTCTCGCCGTACCGCTCGAGCTTGGCGCGCTGGTGCCCCTTGCGGGCGTCCTCGACGGCCTGCTCGTGCAGGTCGAACTCGGCGGCGACGGCTTCGAGTTCGGACGGTTCGGGGCGGAGCAGCCCGATCCACGCGAGGTCGCAGTCGCGTCGCGCGTCGAGCGACAGGGTCGACGACGACTCGACGCGACGTCCGTCGACGTAGACCGCGTTGTCGATCATTGCCATGCTGTGCTCCTTCGGTCGGGAGCAGGCAGGCGCGAGCGGTCCCGGAACGATCCGGGACGAGGGCGTGGTTCAGCGAACGGGCACGGCGACGACCGTCAGGGGCGGCCGGCCCGGTCGTGGATGGTCACCCGACATCGCGCCTCACCTGCCCTTCTGGTCCGTCGCGACTGCTGATCGCAGCCGACTCGGCCACACCCGTGGCCGACGTCCGACCCTACTCCGCCGCCGAGGACGTGCCAAGGGCGGGGACCCGCACCTGCGAGGGCTCACATGCCCCAGACGTCACGGTTCGACGAGGCCACGGCGATCGCGCCCGCGCCGAGCGCCGCCACGACGTCGGCCTTGTCGCACACCAGGCCACCGGCGATGACCGGGACGGCGGTGTCGTCGCGGAGCCAGGTGATGACGCGGGGCATGCACCCGGGCAAGATCTCGATCGCATCGGGCTTCGCCTGCTCGACCACCCGGGGCAGCTGGTGGTACGAGAACGAGTCGACCAGGAAGAAGCGCTGGACGGCCACGAGCCCGGCGCGCTTGGCGGCACGGACCAGGTTCGACTTGGTGGACAGCACCCCGTCGGCACGGGTGTGCTCGGCGATCCAGGTCACCACGACCTCACGCGACGAGAACCCGTCGAGCAGGTCGACGTCCACGAAGACCGTCTTGCCGGCGTCCTTCGCTCGGTCGATGACGTCGGCGACGTCGAGAACGCTGCCGTACAGGACGAACACGACGCCCCGGTCGGAGGCCAGGACCTCGTCGAGCGCCGAGGCGTTCTTCACACTGGCGATCACCGGGTCGTCCCGGAGCGCTTCGAGCACGGAGTTCGCGGTGGTGCTGCGCGCGACATCGCGATCCGTGGTGGTCATACAGCCCATTGTCGATGTCCGGCCCTGGCAACGGGCCGGACGCAGACGGGCGCTGGCGGGTCAGCGCGTGATGCGGAGGCCCGACGTCGCCAGCTCGGTGAGCTGCCACCCGAGCCACGGGCTCCAGGCGAACGGCGAGCCCTCGACCGAGGCGCGCAGGGCGTCCTCGGACACCCAGGCGTACTCGGCGACCTCGTCGTCGGCCGGGGCCGGCACGTCGTCCGTCACGGCGCGGTACACCGGGCAGACCTCGTTCTCGACGATGCCGGACGCGTCGACCGCGCGGTACCGGAAGTCCGGCAGCACGAGCTCGACGTCGCGCACGGTGATGCCGAGCTCGCGGGAGGCCCGTCGGGCGATGGCGTCCTCGAAGGACTCGTCAGGACCGGGGTGGCCGCAGAACGTGTTCGTCCACACCCCCGGCCAGGTCTTCTTCGACAGCGCACGGCGGGTCACCAGGACGTCGCCGTCGGTGTTCCGGACGTGGCAGGAGAACGCCAGGTGGAGGGGCGTGTGGTCTGTGTGCACCGTGAACTTGTCCGCCGTGCCGATCGGGGTACGGTCGTCGGCCAGAAGCACCACGGTTTCAGGGAAAGTGCTCATCTGCACCGATAGGTTAGGCCAATGAGCGAGGAAGCGGCCACCGTGGCGCACATCGACCTCGCGCTCGTCGACGACTGCCTCGAGCGCTTCTTCGCCGTGTCGTCGGCCCGGGCCGAGCGCTACGGCCGCCCCTCCGAGGAACTCTGGCGGGTGCTCCGCAAGGCGAGCATGGGCGGCAAGCGCTTCCGGCCACGCATGGTCCTCACCGCGTACGCCGGGCTCGGCGGTGCGGATGCCCACGCCGCCGCGCACGTCGCCGCCGCGTACGAACTGCTGCACACCGCCCTCGTCGTGCACGACGACGTCATCGACCGCGACTGGTCGCGCCGCGGGCAGCCGAACGTCGCCGGGTCGTTCCGCGACACCGGCACGACCGGTGGCCTGCCGCTGCCGACGGCCGAACACCGCGGCATGAGCGCCGCGGTCATCGCCGGGGACCTCGCGCTCGCTGCGGCCCCGCGCTTCATCGAGGCCGCCGGCGTCACCGGTGACCGTCGCTCCCGCCTGCTCGAGATCCTCGACGAGGCGGTGTTCGCCAGTGCCGCGGGGGAGATGACCGACGTCGACCTCGCCCTCGGGGTGATGCCGACCGTCGACGAGGTCCTCGCGATGGAGCGGGCGAAGACGAGCGTCTACTCGTTCGAGGCCCCGCTGCAGTCCGGCGCGGTGCTCGCCGGCGCCACCGAGCAGGTCGTCACCGCGCTCGGGGACTTCGGCCGCGAGATCGGCATCGCCTACCAGATCGTCGACGACCTCCTCGGGGTTTTCGGCGACGAGACCATGACGGGCAAGTCCGTCCTCGGTGACCTGCGTGAGGGCAAGCGCACGATGCTCATCGCGCACGCCGCGACGACCGACTGCTGGCCCGAGCTCGAGCCGTACCTGGGCGACCCGGGCCTCACCGAGGAGCGTGCGGACGAGGTCCGTGCGACCCTGGTGTCCTGCGGTGCCCGTGCGGCCGCGGAGTCGAGGGTCGCCGAACACGCCGCCCTGGCCCGTGCCGAGCTCGCCGCACTGCCGTACGACCTCGCCGACCGCCTGGAGGGCCTCGTGACCGAACTCGTGGAGCGCACGCGGTGACGCACAGCAAGGCCGAGCCACGTCCGACGACGCGGCTCGGGCTCTACGACGCCACGGCAGAGGCAGCCTCCGGCGTCGTCATCGACCGCTACTCCACGTCGTTCGGGCTCGCCAGTCGCCTGCTCGCGAAGGACACCCGCGAGCACATCCGGAACGTCTACGCGCTCGTCCGGGTCGCCGACGAGGTCGTCGACGGTCCCGCGACCGAGGCCGGGCTCGACCCCGCGCTGGCCCGCACGGTCCTCGACGAGCTCGAGGCGGACACCGAACGCGCCATCGCGCTCGGGTTCTCCGTCAACCCGGTGGTGCACGCCTTCGCCCGCACCGCGCGGACCACCGGCTTCGGCCCCGAGCTCACCCGTCCGTTCTTCGCGTCGATGCGGATGGACCTCGAGCAGACCGAGCACGACGAGGCCTCGTTCACCACCTACGTGTACGGCTCGGCCGAGGTCGTGGGCCTGATGTGCCTCCGTGCGTTCGTGTACCGCGCCGGCCGACCGACCTTCGACGACTCCGTGCTCGTCGACGGCGCGCGAGCACTCGGTGCCGCGTTCCAGAAGGTCAACTTCCTCCGCGACCTGCACGCCGACTTCGAGGTGCTCGGTCGCTCGTACTTCCCCGGCGTCGAGGTGCGCACCTTCGACGAGGCCACGAAGGAGCGGCTCGTCGCCGACGTCCAGGCCGACCTCGACCGTGCCGCGATGACCATCCGCCTGCTCCCCGCCGACGCGCAGAAGGCCGTCGGACTGGCGCACGGGCTCTTCCAGGAGCTCAACGACCGCATCGCGGCGACGCCGGCGAACCTCCTCATCACGACCCGGGTGCGCGTGCCGAACCCGGTGAAGGCGCGGCTCGCCGCGCAGGTCCTCGCCGGACGCGCCCCGTTGCGTTCGCGGGCCGCCCACCACCTGCCTGGAGGCACGTCATGACCCCGCCCCGCGCCTCCGGTCCGAAGGCGCCCGCCTCCGCACCGACGGCACCCGCGTCCGCTCCGCGGGCGCCGGCGTCCGCTCCGCGGGCGTCCGGCTCACGACGCAAGGTGCCGGCTCGTCGCGCCGTCGTCATCGGCGGCGGCATCAGCGGGCTCGCGTCCGCCGCCCTGCTCGCGCGGGACGGCTTCTCGGTGACCGTGCTCGAGCAGCGGACGCAGCTCGGCGGGCGCGCCGGCTCGTGGGAGCAGGACGGCTTCCGGTTCGACACCGGTCCGTCGTGGTACCTCATGCCCGAGGTGTTCGACCACTTCTTCCAGCTGCTCGGCACCTCCGCGGACGCCGAACTCGACCTCGTGCGGCTCGACCCGGGTTACCGCGTCTACAGCGAGGGGTACGACGACCCCATCGACCTGCGCGCCGACCGCGAGGCGAACATCGCGCTCTTCGAGTCGGTCGAGCCCGGTGCGGGCGACCGGATGCGGAAGTACCTCGCCTCGGCTGAGGACACCTACGCCATGGCCGTCCGCCGGTTCCTGTACACGACCTTCCAGGACCTCACGAAGCTCGCGGCACCCGACGTCCTCCGGCGGCTGCCCAAGCTCGCCCGCCTGCTGCTCCAGCCGCTGTCCGCGTTCGCGAGCTCGGCCGTGCGGGACCGCCGGCTCTGGCAGGTCCTCGGGTACCCGGCGGTCTTCCTCGGCACCAGCCCGTACGCCGCCCCGAGCATGTACCACCTGATGAGCCACCTCGACCTCGCCGACGGCGTGCTCTACCCGAAGGGCGGCATCACCGAGGTCATCTCCGCCGTGGAACGGGTCGCCCGTCGCGAGGGCGCGAAGATCATCGCCGGTGCCAAGGTCGAGCGCATCGTCGTGCAGGACGGCGTCGCCGCCGGCGTCGTGCACCGCGACCGCGACGGCGTGCAGCACACCGCGCCAGCGGACCTCGTGGTCAGCGCAGCCGATCTCCAGCACACCGAGATGCAGCTGCTCGACCGCGAGCACCGCACGCACGGAGCCGACCACTGGACCAAGCGGGACCCGGGCCCGAGTGCCGTCCTGGTGTACCTCGGCATCGACGGTCCGACGCCGGGCCTGCTGCACCACACCCTCGTGTTCACCGAGGACTGGAAGGCGAACTTCGGCGCGATCTTCGGGAAGGACCGGCACGTGCCGGACCCCGCGTCGATCTACGTCTGCGCGCCCTCCGAGACCGACCCGTCCGTCGCGCCCCGCGGCTCGAGCAACCTGTTCGTCCTGGTGCCGTTGCCCGCCGACCTGTCGATCGGCAAGGGCGGCATCGACGGTGCCGGCGACTACCAGGTCGAGCAGATCGCCGACCGCGCGATCGACGTCGTCGCCGAGCGCGCGGGCATCCCCGACCTCCGCGACCGCATCCGGGTCCGCCGCACGATCGGCCCGCGCGACTTCGCCGACGACCTGAACGCGTGGAACGGGTCGATGCTCGGTCCGGCGCACACCCTGCGGCAGAGCGCGTTCTTCCGCGAGAAGAACGCCTCGGCGAAGGTCGACGGCCTGTACTACGTCGGGGCCTCGACGATCCCGGGCATCGGGCTGCCGATGTGCCTCATCAGCGCCGAGGTCCTGCTCAAGCGGATCCACGGCGACAGCAGCACCGAGCCGCTGCCGACGCCGCTGGGCGCCACGGTCTGATGCCCGGGCTGTACCTCGCCGGGCTGCTCGTGTCGCTCGTCGGCATGACGGTGCTCGACGCGCGCTTCCGGCTGTTCTTCTGGCGGGCACCGTGGCGCGCGACCGCCGTGATGGTCGTCGGCGTCGCGTTCTTCCTGCTGTGGGACGCGCTCGGCGTCGCGTTCGGCATCTTCTTCATCGGGCCGCAGAACCTGCTCACCGGGGTGCTGCTCGCGCCGGACGTCCCGCTCGAGGAGCTCTTCTTCCTGCTGCTGCTCTGCTACACGACGATGAACCTGACCGGGTTCGTCCGGCCCCTCGTCGCCCGGCGGGTCCGCCGGTCCGAACGGCGGCGCGCGTGACCGGGGCGGGCGCGTACGCGCTGCTGGCGCTCCCGTTCTTCGCGGCCGTCGCCGTGGTCGCCGTGATCGCGGGCATCGTCGCCGCGCGTCGTGCGCAGCGGGCCGGGCGTCGGGCACGGACCGGGCGCCGCATCGCGCTCGTCACCGGCCTCGTCGCCGGCATCGCGCTCCTCGTCATGACGATCGTGTTCGACAACGTCATCGTCACGCTGCGCATCGTGGCGTACGACCCCGCGCTCATCAGCGGTGCGAAGATCGGGGCGATCCCGGTCGAGGACCTCGCGTACGCGATCGCGGCGATCGTGCTGCTGCCCGCCCTGTGGATCCTGTTCGACCGGACGGGCCCGCGCGGCCCGGCCGACGCGCGCCCCGCGCCCGACCCGACCACCGCCCCACCGGAGGACACCTCAGTGAACGCGAGCACCGCCTCCAGGCCGTCGACCCTGCGCGCCCTCTTCGTCTCGTCGCGCCCGATCAGCTGGGTGAACACCGCGTACCCGTTCGGCGCCGCGTACCTGCTGGGCAGCGGGGTCGGCGTCGACGGGGGTGGCGGGTTCTCGCTCGTCGCGTTCCTCATCGGGGTCGTGTACTTCCTGGTGCCGTACAACCTGGCGATGTACGGCATCAACGACGTCTTCGACTACGAGTCCGACCTTCGGAACCCGCGGAAGGGCGGTGTCGAGGGTGCCCTGCTCGACAAGAGCGTGCACCGCGCGACACTGTGGGCCGTCGTCGTCACGAACGTGCCGTTCCTCGTCGCGCTCGTCGTGCTCGGGGCGGTGAGCGGCAACGGACCGTGGTCGTGGCTCGTCCTCGCGATCAGCGTGTTCGCGGTGCTCGCCTACTCCGCGCCGGGGCTCCGCTTCAAGGAGAAGCCGTTCCTCGACTCGCTCACCTCGTCGACCCACTTCGTGTCGCCGGCGATCTACGGTCTCGCGCTCGCCGGGCCGCACTGGACGGGGCAGCTCGTCGCGGTGTGCGTGGCGTTCTTCCTGTGGGGCGTGGCCTCGCACGCGTTCGGTGCCGTGCAGGACGTGCTCGCGGACCGAGCCGGCGGCATCGGGTCCGTGGCGACCGTGATCGGTGCGCGCGCGACCGTGCGCCTGGCGTTCGTGGCCTACCTGGTCGCCGGGGTCGCGCTGCTGTTCTCGGCGTTCCCGGGGCCCATCGCCGCCGTCGTGGTGATCCCGTACGCGCTCAACGTGCTGCCGTGGTGGAACGTCACCGACGCCGACGCCGAGGCGGCCAACGCGGGGTGGAAGCGGTTCCTCTGGATCAACTACCTCGCCGGGTTCATCGTCACCATGGCGCTCATCGCGTACGCCTTCACGCACTGAGCGGAAGCACCGAGCGGACGCGCCCGCCCGCTGCGCGCGGTGCCACCGGTCCCTGACAGACTGGACGGACGCACCGCGGCGTCCGTGGTGCGACACCAGCCACGAGGGAGTGCACGCATGACGGTCCGGATCATCCACGTCGGTCTCGGAGGGTGGGGCGGCAACTGGGCCCGCACCGCCATCCCGGAGGTCACCGAAGTGGAGGTGGTCGGGATCGTCGACCCGGTTCCGGCCACGCTCGAGGCCGTCCGCGAGGACCTCGGTCTGCCGGTATCCGCGGCGTTCCCGTCCCTCACCGCGGCGCTCGCCGCCGTCGAGGCCGACGCCGTCGTCATCACCGCCCCCGCCGTGACCCACGTGCCCCTTGCACTCGAGGCGCTCGAGGCCGGCAAGCACGTGCTCGTCGAGAAGCCGTTCGCCAACACCACGGACGAAGCCGTCACCGCCGTCCGCCGTGCCGAGGAGCTCGGGCTCGTGCTGCAGGTCAGCCAGAACTACCGCTGGTACCCGGCGCCTCGGGTCGTGCAGGAGCTGCTCGCGACGGACACCGTGGGCGAGGTCTCGGCGATCAGCATCGACTTCCGTCAGTGGGACAACGACCAGCCCGCGGGGGAGTACCCGCACTACGCGTTCCCGCACGCGATGATCAACGACATGGCCATCCACCACTTCGACCTCCTCCGGATGGTCACCGGTCGCGAGGCCGTGCGCGTCTTCGCGAAGGCGTCGTACCCGTCGTACAGCAAGTACCAGGACGAAGCGGTCGCGTCGATGATCATCGAGCTCGACGACGGTCTGGTCGTGAGCTACCGCGGCAGCTGGCTCTCGCGTGCCCCTCGGACGGCCTGGGCCGGCGAGTGGAGCATCCAGGGCGAGGACGGCGAGCTCTGGTTCACGAGCCGCAGCGGTGCGCCGAACGCTGTCGAGGGCGACCGCGTGACGATCCGCCGTACGCAGGACGACGAGGCGGTCGCGGTGGAGCTCCCCGCGCTCGAGCACACCGACCGGCAGGGCGGGCTGCAGGCCTTCGCACGGTCGGTCGCGGGAGGTCCGGCCCCGGCGACGAGCGGGCGCGACAACCTGCGGAGCCTCGCCCTCATGGAGGCGGCGGGCCGCTCTGCGGCGTCCGGCCGCCCCGAGGACGTCGTCGTCCCGTCCTGACGTGACCGGCTGACGGCCTGGAGGCGCGGCGCGGGCCCGCCACGCGCCTCCAGGCCGTCCCGTGGTCGCGCCGGGCCGGCGGCCGCCCCGCGGTCCCGCCCCGCGCTCGCCCCCCCCCCCCCCCCCGAAAGCGACAGTCCGCCCCGGAACTCCCGCGGACATCTGTCGCTTCGGCGGCCCGGACCGCGCCGGGCAGCCGCGAACCGTCGCTTTCGCGGCCCCGCGGCGCGACACACTGTGCGGCGTTCCGGGGTCGACGTGTAGGAAATGGGGAATGGCCAAGGACAGTCTCCCCGAGCTCGAACTCGCGAACGTCCGCACGCGTGAGCACATCACCGACACCGTGACCGAGATCCGGCGTCGTGCGGACCTCCCTGCCCGGACACGGCTGGCGATCGCCAAGACCCGGCAGCGCTGGCACCGCGACCCGACCCCGCTCGTGGCGATGGGCATCACCGCAGCCGCAGGGATCGCCGCGATCGTCACCGGCATCGCGCTCCGGAACAGCCCCGCCGGGCACCTGGCCGACCCGCCGGCGAGCTCGGCGTTCACCGCGCTCCTGCCCTTCGGCGCGCGTGGTGGCCCCTCCGCCCAGGAACAGGCGCAGTCCGGCCGCAAGGGGCGCAAGGCCCGGAAGCGGGCCGCCGAGGACGCCCTCGAACGTGACCCGATGCACAAGGCCCGGGTGAAGCAGCAGGTCGGCATCAGCGCGGTGCAGCGCCGGGCCGACAAGAACCGCAAGCAAGCGGTGAAGCGGTCGAAGCAAGCCGTGAAGGCGAGGGGGTAGACCCGTGGCGCAGGACCAGCAGAAGCCGGCACCCGACGACTCCCGGAAGCCGGACAGCCCCGCCGACCTCACGAAGCCGACGTTCGTGTACACGCTCAAGAAGACGCTGCGCGAGTTCTCGAGCGACCAGTGCACCGACCTCGCGGCGAGCCTGACGTACTACACGGTGCTCGCGCTCTTCCCCGGACTGCTCGCCGTCGTGTCGATCCTCGGGCTCGTCTCGGACCCGGCGAAGACGATCGACACCCTGCTCGACGTCGTCCGGAACGTCGGCGGCGGGCAGGTCGCCGACCTGCTGCAGAAGCCGATCGAGGGACTCGTCCGGTCGCCGGCCGCCCCGGTCACGTTCATCGTCGGTCTCGTCGGTGCGCTGTGGTCGGCGTCCGGCTACGTCGGCGCCTTCGGCCGGGCGATGAACCGCATCTACAACGTCCGCGAGGGCCGGCCGATCTGGAAGCTCCGTCCGACGATGCTCGGCGTGACGCTCTTCACGGTCGTCCTGCTCGTCCTCGGTCTGCTCGCGCTCGTGTCCGGCCCGCTGGCCCGTGCGTTCGGCGACGTGATCGGCCTCGGCGACGTGGCCGCGCTGGTGCTGTCCATCGTGCAGTGGCCGATCCTGCTCGCGATCATGATCATCGTCGTGGCGGTGCTGTACTACTGGGCGCCGAACATCAAGCAGTCGAAGTTCAAGTGGGTGAGCGGCGGCGCGCTGCTCGCCATCGGCATCTGGATCATCGCGAGCGTCGGCTTCGGCTTCTACGTCGGCAACTTCTCGAACTACAACGCCACGTACGGCTCCCTCGGTGGGGTCATCGTGTTCCTGCTGTGGATCTGGATCACGAACAACGCCCTGCTCTTCGGTGCGGAGTTCGACGCCGAGCTGGAACGCGGCCGGCAGCTCCAGGCGGGCATCCGCGCGGAGGAGGACATCCAGCTCCCGGAGCGCGACACCCGGCAGATCGAGAAGCAGGACGAGCAGCGCGCGAAGGACGTCCTCGAGGGGATCAAGATCCGGCAGAGCGCCGGCCGATCGGACGACTGACGGGTCCTTCCCGGCCCGGACCGCTACGGTGCGCCCGTGCCGTCCTTCCTCGAGGGGCTCCCGTTCTGGTGGCTCGTCATCGCGCTCTTCGCCGTGGTGCTCTGCCGCGCGCAGACGACGTACTGGCTGGCGCGCGGCGCGGTCGCGGGGGCGTCCCGGTCACGCTGGGGTCGCTGGCTCGACTCGGCCGCGGTCCGTCGTGGGTCGGCGCTCCTCGACCGCTGGGGGCTGCCGGTCGTCACGCTGAGCTTCCTCACGGTGGGGCTGCAGACGATCATGAACGCCGCCGCCGGGATCGCGCGGGTGCCCTGGTGGCGCTACACGCTCGCGATGCTGCCGGGGTGCGTGGCCTGGGCGTTCATCTACGCCACGGTCGGCATCGCCCTGTTCTGGGCCGTCCTGGCCACCTTCGCCGGCTCACCGTGGGGCGTGGTCGTGCTCGTCGCGCTGGTGGTCGCGGCCGGCGTGGGCACCTGGTCGGTGCGTCGACGACGTCGGTCCACCTCGTCGACGTCCGCCTGACGCCCTGGAGGCGCGGCTCGCGTTCCGTAGGCTGGCCTGCGTGACGACAGAACAGCCTCCCGTCCTGCCCACCGCCCTCGTGACCGGCGCGACCCGCGGGATCGGCCGGGCCATCGCCCTCGACCTCGGGCGCACCCACCACGTCCTGGTCGGGGGCCGCACCGCCGGCGCCGTCGACGAGCTCGTGGCACTCCTGCCGAACGCGTCCCCGTTCGTCGGTGACCTCGGCGCGGGCGACGTCCCGGTGCTGCCCGACCGGCTCGACGTGCTCGTGCACAGCGCCGGCGTCGAGCAGGGCACCACGGTCGCGGACACCCCGCGCGCCGTGTGGGAGTCGGTCTTCGCGACGAACGTCTTCGCGGTCGCGGAGCTCACCCGCCTCGCGCTCCCCGCGCTCCGGGCCGCCCGGGGCATCGTCGTGCCGATCAACAGCGGTTCCGGCTTCCACTCCGGCCCCGGCGGCGGCGTGTACGCGGCGTCGAAGTTCGCGCTCCGGGCCTTCGCCGACGCCCTCCGCGAAGAAGAGCGGGCGAACGGCGTCCGGGTGTCGAGCGTGCACCCGGGCCGGACGGACTCCGACATGCAGCGCGCCCTCACCGAGAAGCTCGGCGAGGACTACGACACCGCGTACTACCTCGCGCCGGAGGACGTGGCGGCCGCCGTCCGCACCGTCGTCGACCTGCCGGAGCGCGGCACGATCGAGTCCCTGGCGATCCGCCCGACGAAGCGCCGCTGACCCGACCCGACCCGGCCTGACCCGGCCCGGCCCGGCCCCTCCCTCACCCGAGCTCGAGCCGGGCGGTGAGGTCCAGCCGGTCCAGGAACGTCTCGTCGTGGCTCACGACGACCAGGGCCCCGCGGTAGGCCCGGAGGGCGTCCACGAGCTGGTCGACGCTCGTCAGGTCGAGGTCGTTCGTCGGTTCGTCGAGCACCAGGAGCTGCGGCGGCGGGTCGGCGAGCACCAGGCTGGCGAGCGCCACCCGGAACCGCTCCCCACCGGACAGCGCCCCGGCGGGCCGGTCGACGGTGTCCCCGCGGACGAGGAAGCGTGCGAGCCGGTTCCGGACCTCGGCCGGGGACACGTGCGGGGCGTCCCGCCGCACGTTGTCGAGTACGGTCGCGGCGTCGTCGAGCGAGTCCTTCCGCTGCGGCAGGTAGGCGATCCGGTCGACGTGCGGTTCCGCGTGCGTGTCCGGCAGCGGGTGCTCCCGGGCGTCGGGTGCGCCGACGAGCTGTTCGAGCAGCGTCGTCTTGCCGACGCCGTTGTCCCCGACGACGGCGACCCGCTCGGGTCCCTGCACCACCGTCTCGCGGCCGCGGACCGTCACGGTGGCGATCCGCCGTGCGGCCGGCACGTCCGGGTCGGGCAGGGCGACGTGGATGGACTCGTCGTCGCGCAGCCGGAGTTCGGCCTCGCGTGCGGTGGCGAGTGCCTCCTGCTCGGCGGTGCCGTGCGCGACCCGGAGCCGTCCGGCGGTCTCCTGCGCCTTCTTCCGCTGCTCGTTCGCCAGGATCTTCGGCATCGACCGCCCGGCCTTCTCACCCGCCTTCGCCCGGCGTGCGATCTTCGTCTCCGCCTCGATCCGCTGCCGTTTCTCGGCGCGGTGTCGTTGCTCGGCGACACGGACCTCGCGCTCGACTGCGGCCTGCTGCACGGCGAGGTGCTCCTCGAACGCGCTGAAGGTCCCGCCGAACACGGTCATGCTGCCGGCGCGGAGCTCGGCGGTCTCGTCGACGTGCTCGAGGAGCTCCCGGTCGTGGCTGACCACGACGAGGGTGCCCGGCCAGTCGTCGACCATGTCGAGCAGGAGCCCACGGCCGCGGCGGTCGAGGTTGTTCGTCGGTTCGTCGAGGAACGCGATCGGCAGGCCGCGCAGCCGGATGCCGGCCACCGCCACCAGGACGGCCTGCCCGCCGGACAGGGTGGACACCGGACGCTCCAGGACGTCGGCCCCGGTGCCGTCGTCACGGGCGCCGGGGAGCCCGAGCCCGATCGCGTCGAGCGCCGCTGCGGCACGCTCCTCGAGGTCCCAGTCGTCGCCGATCACGTCGAAGTGACCGGGGGAGGCGTCCCCGCCGAGCACCGCTCGGAGCGCCGTGAGCGACCGACGGATGCCGAGCAGGTCGGCGACGGTGTCGTCGTTCCCGGTCTGCAGGCGTTGCGGCAGGTGGTCGACGGGACCCGACGTCGTGACGGTGCCGGACGTGGGGTGGAGCCGACCGGTCACCAGCCGGACGAGCGTGGACTTGCCGGCCCCGTTCCTCCCGACCAGGCCGGTCCGGCCCCGACCGAAGGCGGTGGTGAGGTGACTGAGCGCGACGGTGCCGTCGGGCCAGGTGAAGCTGACGTCGTTGAGGACGACGGATGGACTGCTGGGCACGGAGTGCCTCCCCGGTGGTCGATGCTGGGCGCACGACACCGGACCCGCCACGACGTGCACGAGGGCACGGGGCGGAGCGCCCGACGGGGCGCGTCATCACGGTGTCAGCGCGTGGGCTGAGCGGAACCGGTGATGGCCAGCAAGACGTCTCTTCCGTCGGGGAGTCCCCGTGACCGCCATCCGTGCCGCCGGTCGGTCGTCCCGCCCCGGGTGCCTCGTGATGACGACGAGGAGGTCTCCCACGCTAGAGCCGGGGCCGAGCGAGCGCAAGAGGTGACAGGCTGGGGGCATGCCGGAGAACCTGCTGCCGAACCCGACCGCGAACCCCGAGACCCTCCTCCCCGCCGAACCGGAGGTGACCGCTGCCCTCGCCGCCGACGCCCCCGTCGCGAGCGTCGTCGTGTCGCACCCGTCGTCGAGCCTGGCGTGGGCGCTCCTCGCCGACGAGGCGTGGGCGCGCGGCGCGACGCTCGAGTCCTACGCCTACGCCCGCGTCGGCTACCACCGCGGACTCGACGCCCTGCGGAGGGCGGGGTGGCGTGGTGCCGGGCCGGTGCCGTGGTCGCACGAGCCGAACCGCGGTGTGCTCCGGGCCCTGTTCGCGTTGCGTCGCGCGGCCGAGGCGATCGGTGAGGCCGGCGAGCCGGAGCGCCTGACGGAGTTCCTCGACGCGTCCGACCCGGCGGCGATCCCGGCGCTGAGCGCCGCGTAGGCGGCGGCGCCCGCCCGCGCCGCCGCGCTGCCGCCCCGCGCCGCCGCGCCGCCGCGCCGCCGCGCCGCCGCACAACGAAAGTCACCCCGAGCCGCGCCATAGCGCGGTTCGGGGTGACTTCGGTTGTGCGAAGCGCAGCGGGGCCGCCGCGCGCCCGCGCAGCCGCCGCGCGCCCGCGCCCCTACGCCAGCACCACGCTCCACGAGAACGCCTGCGGCCACAGCTGGTGCTCGGGCAGGACGTCGAGCCCGCACGCCCGCGACCCCAGCCCGTGCTGCGCCGCGTCGAGGTACAGGTACAGGTGCTCCGACGCCGGCAGCTCGTACGGGTGCCCGGCGCGGCCGATCTGCTGCGCCGTCCACGGCGACAGGGCGAACCCCGCACGGTGCGACCCCACGGTCGACACCGTGAACGGCCCCACCGTCAGCGAACGGAGCCCCGGACGGTGCCCGGTCTCCTGCGGCCGCGAGTAGTTCGCGTGCAGCAGCGACACCGGGGAACCGAAGCGCCCGACGTGTGCCGCGTGCGACGAGTCCGCGTACGACTCGAGCGGTCCGGTCCCGAACCACTCCACGGCGGCGTCCTCGGCGACGAGCGACCCGGGCAGGTCGAACCGCACGCCGATCCGCGGCCAGGTGACGTCCCACGCGCCGAAGGGCACGGCGTCGGTCTGCAGCAGCAGCCCGGAGTCGGTCAGTGTCCAGCGGTGCGTGACGTCGAGACCCCAGCCGCTGTTCGCCGCCGCGACGCGCACGCGCTGCTCCAGCCCGTGCGTCGTCCGTGACACCGACACGAGCCGGTGCGTCAGCCGGTCGAGCCCGCGGGCCTCCCACTTCGACGCCGACGACGGCGCGTTCGGGTCGCCGACGCCGTGCGTGAGCACCGGGTCCGCGGTCTCGTAGCCGCCCTGGGACGCTCCACGGTCGTTGTCGGTCGGCGCGCGCCACAGCTCGAGTCGGGGGCCGTCGACCTGCTGCCCCTTCCAGGACACCAGGTCCCCGCGGGCGCTGAAGGTCCCGTCGCCGAGACGGTCGCCGTCCCAGCCCGCACCGGAGGCCCGTGGGGCCTCCGCCGGCCGGCTCGCGACGAGCGATTGGGTGCGTGCGACGACGTGGCCGGTGTCCGCCCAGGCCGTCGGCCCGGCGAGCTCCGCGACGACGTCGAACCACAGTTCGTCGCCCGGGGCGAGCTCGGTGGTCGCTGCCTCGAGCACGGCGTCGGGGACCGGGATCGTGGCGGACTCGCGGGCCGCGACGACACCGGGGGCGAAGCGGCCCTCCTGCTCGACGACGCCGTTCCGCGAGAGCGTCCAGTGGAACCGGAGTCCGGCGGTCGACGCGGAGTGGAAGCGGTTCTCGACGAGCACGGTGCGGTCCGACACGGCGAACCGGATCGGTGCCACGACGGCCGCGAACTCGGCGAGCCCCGGCGTCGGGGTGTCGTCGGGCAGCACGAGGCCGTCCATCACGAAGTTCCCGTCGTGCACGACCTCGTGGAAGTCGCCGCCGTAGGCGTAGTACGGCTCACCGGATGCCGTGTGCGCGAGGAGCCCGTGGTCCCGCCACTCCCACACGAACCCGCCGTGCAGGCGCGGGTAGCGGTCGACCAGGGCCTCGTACTCGGCGATCTGCCCCGGGCCGTTGCCCATCGCGTGCACGTACTCGCAGTGGATGAACGGCTTGGAGCGCTGCCGCGCGGCCTCGGCCGGGCCGCAGCCGAGCAGGGACGTGGCGGGGCCGCCGCCGATCGACTCGGTCTCCTGCAGGCTCGGGTACATCCGCGAGTACACGTCGGTGTACTCGCCCGTGTAGTCGCCCTCGTAGTGGACGGGTCGCTCGTCGTCGCGGTCGTGCACCCACTGCGCCATCGCTGCCAGGTTCCGGCCGGTGCCGGACTCGTTGCCGAGCGACCACATCACGATCGACGCGTGGTTCTTGTCCCGCTCGACCGTCCGTGCGATGCGGTCGAGGTACGCCTCGCGCCACGCGGGGTCGTCGGACGGGTTGCCCTGCCAGTCGAGGAACACGAACCCGTGCGTCTCGAGGTCGCACTCCAGGATCACCCAGAACCCGAGCTCGTCGGCGAGGTCGAGGACGCGGGGGTGCGGCGGGTAGTGCGAGGTGCGGATGGCGTTGACGTTGTGCCGCTTCATGAGCGCCATGTCCGCGCGTGCGTGGGCTTCGTCGAACACCCGGCCGCGCTCGGGGTGGGTCTCGTGCCGGTTGACGCCGTGGAACACGACGCGCTCGCCGTTGACCAGGAACCGGTCACCCTCGATCGAGACCGTGCGGAAGCCGAGCCGGAGCGACACCGTCTCGCCGCCCTCGGCCCCGCCGGCCGCCGCGCCCGTGGACAGCGTCGCGTCGTACAGCTTCGGGAGCTCCGCGCTCCACGGTTCGACGCCCTCGACCTCGATCGGCGCGACGTCGTCGGCCGTGTGCCACACGACGGACACCCCGAGGTCGGGGACGGCGAACCGGACGGGGAACACCGCGTCGAGCGTCGGGAACGAGATCGTGCCGGTACCCGTCGACGGGCGCCCGGACGCGGCGGTGCCCGCCTGTGTACCGCGTGCAGAACGAACCGTGCTCGCAGGCTCGCCCGGCGCTGGCGCCGCGGCGTCGCTGGCGCGCCGCCCTGATGCGAAGCGCGCGCGGACGAACACGTCGTCGACGGGGGCCGTGGGTCGGGCGAGCAAGGTGACGTCGCGGAAGATGCCGGGCAGCCACCACTGGTCCTGGTCCTCCAGGTAGGACGCCGCCGACCACTGGTGCACCCGCACCCGGACCTCGTTCGCGCCCGGCCGCAGCAGGGACGTGACGTCGAACTCGGTCGCCAACCGTGACCCGGTCGCCCAGCCCAGTTCCGAACCGTTCACCCACACCCGGAAGTGCGACTCCACCCCGTCGAACCGGAGCAGCACCCTGGCCGCCGCGCCGAAGGTGCTCGGCAGGTCGAACGTGCGGCGGTAGTCGCCCGTCGGGTTCTCCTCCGGCGGGTGCGGCGGGTCGATCGGGAACGGGTACTGCAGGTTCGTGTAGCTCGGCGCCCCGTGGCCGTGCAGGACCCAGTGCGCCGGCACGGGGATGGTGCCCCACTCGTCCTCCGGCCCCGGCAGCGGCACGTCCGCGACCGGGGACCACCGGAAGTCCCACTCCCCGTTCAGCGACAGGGACGGAGCGTCGGTGTGCAACCAGGCCCGAGGGGCGAGCCGGGTGTCCGAGCCCGGGGCAGGAGTGACGAGTGCGGCGATGGTCAACCCTTGACCGATCCTTCCGTGAGGCCTCCGCGCCAGAAGCGCTGGAGGACGATGATGGCGATGACGAGCGGGATGACCGAGACGAGCACCCCGCCGGTGGTGAGCTGGTAGAACTCCGGCAGCCGGTCCACCTGGGACCGCCAGTTGTTGAGTCCCAGTGTGATCGGGTACAGCTTCTGGTCTGCCAGCATGATGAGCGGCAGGAAGAAGTTGTTCCAGATGCCGACGACCTGGAACAGGAACACCGTCACCAGTGCGGGCGTCATCTGCCGGAGCACGATGGTGTGGAAGATCCGGAGCTCTCCGGCCCCGTCGATGCGGGCCTGCTCGAGGAGCGCCGTGTCCACCGACGCCGCCGCGTACACCCGGCAGAGGAACAGGCCGAACGGCGAGACGAGGCTCGGGATGAGCACGCTCCAGTACGTGTCGGTCAGCCCCATCGTCGAGAACAGCAGGAACAGCGGCAGTGCCGTCGCGGTCCCCGGCACGAGCACGCCGCCGAGGATCGTGCCGAACACGAGCTGCCGACCGCGGAACTCGTACTTCGCGAGCGCGTAGCCGCCGGCCGCGGCGAAGTACGTCGCCAGGACCGCGCCGACACCCGAGTACAGGATGCTGTTCGCGATCCAGCGGACGAAGATCCCGCCGTCGTACGTGAACACCTGCTGGATGTTGCTGAACAGGGCGAAGTCGCCGCCGAACCAGAACCCGTTCGTCGCGAACAGGGCCCCGGTGGTCTTCGTCGCGGCGATGACGACCCAGTAGAGCGGGACGAGGAAGTAGATCGCGACGATCACGAGGATGCCGGTGACGACGATCTGGGACTTTCCGGAGCGGTCGAGCTTCCGGCGCTGGTGCGCTCCGATCGACGTGGTGTCGACGGGGACGGCGGTCTTCGCGCTCGCTGGCGCTTCGATGGCTTCGCTGGTCATGCGTCCGCCCCCTTCGTTCCGTTCTGCAGACCGGACGGGCCCTGGAGGCCCGGTGCGGCTTGGGTGGTGACCACCTGTCGGGCGGACACGCGCGTCCGGAGCGCGCGCTGCGCCTCCAGGCCGTCTCGCCTCGCCCGCTTGCGGTTGTCCCGTTCGTCCTTCGGCGGACGGTTCGTCAACGCGAGGAACGCGAACGACAGGATGAACGCGGCCAGCGCGATGATGACGGCCTGCGCGCTCGCGACGCCGTACTCGTTGAACGCGAACGCGTTCGTGTAGGCGGCGTAGTTCGGCGTGTACTCGGAGTCGATGGCGGGGGCCACCGTGGACAGGATCTGCGGCTCCGCGAAGAGCTGCAGCGTGCCGATGATCGAGAAGACCGTCGTGAGCACCAGGGCCGGCGCGATGAGCGGGATCTGGATCCGCCACGCGACCTGGAACGCGTTCGCGCCGTCCACCTTCGCGGCCTCGTAGACCTCGCCGGGGATCGACTTCAGCTGCGCCACGATGATGAGCATGTTGTAGCCGGTGTAGGTCCACGTGACGATGTTCGCGATCGACCACAGCACGCTGTTCGCGCCGAGGAAGTCCGGCTGCAACCCGATCGCCTGCAGCATCGACACGATCGGCGACAGCCCCGGCACGTACAGGAACGACCAGAGGATCGTCGCGATGACCCCGGGGACGCCGTACGGCATGAAGTAGACCGCACGGAAGAAGCCCGGCCAGCGGGCGCTCGCCGACTCGAGGAGCAGCGCGAGGATCGTGCACGCGATGATCATCACCGGGACCTGCACGACACCGAAGAGCAGCATCCGGCCGATCGAGGCGACGAAGCCGGTGTCGTTGAGCGCGGTGATGTAGTTGTCGAAGCCGGCGAACCGGCCGGTGACCCCGTCCTCGCCGAACAGCCCCTTCCGGTCCACGGTCGTGAACGACTGGAACAGGGCGCTGATGATCGGGATGATGAACGTCAGCACGAACAGGGCCAGGAACGGGGCGAGGAGCATCCACGGCGCACGCTTCTGCGCGACCGTGGCCTTCGTGCTCGTGCGGAACCCGGGCTTCGTGCTGGTCGTGCTCGTCTGCTGGCTCATCGTGCCGTCCTGACGCTGAGGCCCTTGTCCTTGAAGGACTGGACGATCTCCTTCTGGGCGAGCTCCACCGCGTCGGTGAGCTTCAGACCGCTCGTGAGCTTGCGCCGGAACTGGTTCTGCAGGCTCGTGAACGCCGACTGCGTCACCGGCGACCACGACCAGTCGATGTTCTGCTCCTTCGCAGCGGGGACGAAGACGTCCTCGTTGTAGTTCTGGCCGGAGAACCACTTCGACGGCTGCTCGCGCTGCTTGCCGATGTAGTCCTTCGCCGGAGACCACCCGATGCCGCAGTACTTGATCATCGCGTCGATGCCCGCCTTCGAGGTGGTCATCCAGGTGATGAACTCGAGCGCCTCCTTCGGGTGCTGCGAGTTCGCGAGCACCGCGGCCGTCGACCCGCCGATCGCACTCGACCCGAAGCCCGTGTCGCCCCACTTCTGCATCGGCGCGACCTTCCACTTGCCCTCGCCGCCCTGCACCGACTCGATGAGGGCGTCACCCCAGCTCGCGCTCGTGACGGCCGCGATCTTGCCGCTCGCCGCCGAGGCGTACCAGCCGGGGGAGTACGCGCCGGCGCTGGTGTCGACGAGCTTGTCGTCGATCACGCCGTCGAAGAACTCCGCGACCATCATGGTCTTGTCGTCGGTCATGTCCACGACCCACTCGTCACCGTCGACCTTGAACCAGCGGGCGCCGGCCTGCTGGGCGTACGCGGCGAACGGCGAGGCGTCCGCGACGGGGAACACCTCGAGGTAGTTCTGCGGCCCGGTCTTCCGAACCTTGTCGGCGAGCTCGCGCCACTCGTCCCACGTCGCGGGCGGTTCGCCACCGGCCTGCTCGAGCAGTGCCGTCTGGTAGTAGAAGCCCATCGGGCCGGTGTCCTGCGGGATGCCGTAGACGCCGTCGACGAACGAGACCTGCGCCCACGCTGCGTCGTCGTACTTCGCCTGCCAGTCCTTAGCGCCGTAGCGGGCGAGGTCGACCAGGCCGTTCGCGAGCATGAACTCCGGGATCTGCCGGAGCTCGACCTGCCCGATGTCGGGGCCACCGCCGGCCGCCAGCGCGGAGTACATCTTCTGGTAGCCGCCGCTGTTGCCGCCGGGGATCCAGTTCGCGTTCACCTGGATGTCGGGGTGCGAGGCGTTCCAGACGTCGCAGACCTTCTGCAGGTCCTTGAGCCAGGCCCAGTAGGTCAGGGTGACCTTCTGGCCGCTCGCGGCGGCGGGGATGACCGCCGCCTTGTTCACGTTCGTCGAGCCGGGGACCGCGCATCCGGCGAGCAGGCCGGTGGCGGCCGCTCCGATCCCGAATCCGAACAGCTGTCGTCTCGTGAGTGGTCGTCGTGGGGTCGATGGCGTCATTGCCTGCACCTCGGTTCGTCGTCGAGCGGGGTTGCACTCACCCAACCACAAAACCGAGCGGTGGTGCAGTTTCGTCACGGCACCGTGACGGTACGGTGAAGTTCCACATATCGAAAGGCAATGATGCTCTTCTCATCCGTACGAACCGCTGCCCTCGCGCTCACCGCGGTCACGGCGACGGTGCTCCTCGCGGCAGCCCCGGCCGCTGCCGGCCCCATCGGCGACATCGGTGGATCGGTCGGCCCCGCCCCGACGGACCGCATCGCCTCCTGCTCAAGCGGGAACTTCGTCGGTGAGCTCGCGTACACGTCGGACAACCGGAACGCGTACTCGTTCTCGCCGTCCCGGTACCGGATCACCAAGCACAACGGCCAGTCCGGCGGGAGCAAGGCGAACATCAGCACCCGGACCCTGCAGGCGTCGCTCGACGGCCGCGGGCAGATGGTGTCGAACGAGTGGTGGTCGTCTGCCGACGCGATGGTGCAGGACGGCCACTGGCACACCATCGACCCTCGGTCGAACCGCTGGACGAACGCACTCCCCGCCGGCCACGGGGTCCAGGGGCAGGCGCGTTTCGTCTTCGACACCTCGGGGTGGGACCCGGCGTGCACGGCAACGTGGTCCGGCACGGTCGTGTACTCCTGACCTGCTGCCGGTGGCTGCCCGGGAACGGGACGGCCACCGGCGGTTCGTGGTGCGGGCGTGCGGGCGTGGGGGCGACGGCGGGCGTTCCGCCGTGTCCGACGTGAGCGTCGGGGCGCGTGATCAGTTCGCGACCACTCGGGACGTCGCCCATCGGGGCGGGGCGAACAGCCAGCCGAGGCCGATCCGTGGCGCGACCGACGCGAGCACGAGCGGAACGACCACCCCGAGTACCCAGGCTGCGACGAACACGGCCTCCGGCTGCACACCGAGCGCCTGCAGTGTGATCCGGGTCCCCGCGACGACGACGATGTGCGCGGTGAACACGACCACGGTCCGTCGCCCGATCCACGCGAGCAGGTCGCCGACCCGCGGGATCCGTGCGAGCAGGACGGCGCCGGCACAGAGCGCGAGCACGCCCGCACAGGTCGCGACGAGACTGACCACCCGGAGGTCGAACGGAAGTGAGGAACGGTCGGTCGGGCCGACGATCCCGATGGTCCCGCACCACACGGCCACTGCACCAGTGACCAGTCCGAGGCCGGCCCACGCCGGTGTCGGGAGTCGGAGGACGTGTCGCGCGCCGGGCAGCCCGAGGACCGCGCCGACGGCCACGAAGAACGAGAGGGCAAGGTACTGAGCACCCAGCACCGGCGGGACCCAGCCCCAGGTGACGATCGCGAGCGCGGCCAGCAGGGCGAGCCCGGCGGCCGTCCAGCCGACGACGGCTCGGTGGCCGTGACGACTCCGTCGCGCGAAGTGGCGCGGCGCGACGAGCACTGCGACCGTGAGGACGGTTCCGACCCAGAGGGCGGGGAGGAAGTACAGCTGAGCAGGCGGGGTCCAGATGGCCAGGGAGGCGAGGGTCGTCGGGGTGTTCCGGAGCGGATCCGTGGCGAGGCCGACCGCGCTCTGAATGGTCCACCAGACCACGTAGAGCCATCCGAAGAGGACCGCTCGTTCACGGATGAGTCGCAGTGCGCCTCGTCGTGCGAGCGACCCGGGGATGAAGAGGCCCGCGATGAAGGCGATCGCTGCGACCCTCGGGACGTGTGTGATCTCGTACGCGGTGACCAATCCGTGGTCCTCAGGGAGCGCGCCGGATTCGAGGAGCCCGAGAACGGCGTGCGCGCCCACGACCATGATGACGGCGACCCCGCGTGCGGCGTCGACCTCGATGAGGCGCCGTTGCGAAGTAATATTACGCGTCATGAATACCAATATATCCCCGGGAGGCGCTCCGAGCAATGCGCTCGGCAGACGATGCGTGAGACCACGGCGCTGCAGCACGACCTCGTCCGGGCGGCTTCGTGTGCGTCCGGACTCGCTGGGCGTTCGCTCCGCGCCGCGGACACCGCCGCGCGGACGGGTGGAGTGTGGGCGCACACGAAACGTCGGGGTCCGTGACAGCCCCGGCGACCGTCCGAGAGGAGCTGCCATGACGTCGACCAACGCGACGAGTGAACTGCACGAGATCCTGGGACAGCGGCTGGAGGGCGACGGCACGTGGGCATGGGCCTACGCCGACGTCTCCGGCAACGTGGAGGACCCGAGGCGACAGGCAGCGCTGAAGCTGCGCGCCGTCGAGGAAGCCCTCCGCGCACAGGGCGCGACCGACGACGTCGTGGACCTCGTCGCCGGCGAGTTCGAACAGGAACCCGGCGTCCCGTCGCCCGTCACGCGCTACGTGCTCGTGCACGACGGTGCGCTCGTGCTCAGCGAGGTGCTGCCCGGCAACCTGCACGGGCCCGAGGCTGTCGGCGTCGGTGCCGTCCCCGACCTCGTCCCCCTCGTTGCACACCGGCCGGTCGATCTGCCGTTCCTGGTCGTGCACGCCGGCAAGGAGGGTGGTGCCCTCCGCGTCTACCGTCTCGGCCACGCACCGGTGACGCACGACGAGCAGCAGGTACAGGGCCGGAACGACACCCTGCACTACGCGAAGGCCGGCACCGGGTGGAAGCAGCCGCACTGGCAGCAGCACACCGAGGAGATCTGGAAGCAGAACTCGTCGGAGGTCGCCACGGCGGTCGACGAGGCCGTCCGCTCGCTCCGCCCCGGGCTCGTGGTCGTCGCCGGTGACGTCACCGCGCGTGAGCTCCTCGTCAAGGCACTCTCGAACGAGGCGAAGGCCCTGACGTCGGTGTTCCCCGGCGACCCGCGAGCGGACGCCGGATCCAAGCAGGCGTTCGTGGAGCACGTCGAGACCGCCCTCGCCCGCGTCGTCGCCACGCGTCGGCACGACCTCGAGGACCTGCTCCGCACCCACGTCGGGCGCGGCGACAACCTCGCCGTGACCGGACTTGGCTCCGTCGTCGCGGCGCTGCAGCAGGCGCAGGGGGCCGTCGTCGCCCTCGACTCCGTCGCGGTGGGGGACCGGACGCTGCTCGCGCTCGCCGGGGCCCCGTGGGTGGCGACGGCGCCGGAGCAGGCTGCCGGGACGCCCGTGATCGGTGCGGTGCCGGCCGTGTGCGCTCTCGTGCGCGCGGCGGTCCTCACCGACGCCGAGCTCGTCCTCGTGAACGCGGCGTCGTTGCCCGGCGGTGCGGCAGCCGCGGCGCTGCTGCGCTGGCCGGTGGGGCCCGCCGTCCCGGCCTGAGCCCAGGGCGGGCGCAGGCGGCAGGCGGCAGGCGCTAGCGGCAGGCGCTTCCGCGCGTGGGAGGCGGATCCGCGCATAGGAGGTCGGTCCTTCCGGCTCCCCATGCGCGGATCCGCCTCCCATCGCTCGTGCGATGGGCTGCAACGCCGTGCCGATCGCCGGTCGCGCGAGCCGGGGTGGTCGTCAGCCGCGCGAGCCGTCGCGATCGTCAGTCGTGCGAGCGGTCCCGGCGTGGCACCAGGGGCAGCGCCAGCACGGGCAGCACTGCCACGATCCCGAACGACGCGGCGAACCCGAGCGCTCCCACCAGCGCGCCGATGCCCGGGCCGACGGCGCTCGCCGCGATGAACTGCCCGGTGTTCTGCGCCCCGAGCGCCCGGCCCGACCAGAACGGCCCCGCTGCCTCGGCCACCGACGTGTACGCCAGGCCGTTGTCGGCGACCGTCACGCTCGTCGCGATGACCAGGAACACCGCGGCTCCGGCGAGGTGCGTCACGTCGACGAGCGCCAGCAGGCCCATCACCACGGCGGCGCTCAGCGCGACGATCCGCAACGGTCCCACCCGGGAGCCCGCGCGGTCGCTCCAGACCCCCACGAGGATCCGCCCGATCGCCCCGACGAACTGCGACGCCCCGACGAGCAGGCCAGCGGCCGGCGTCGACCACCCGAGTCCGACGAGCCACACCAGCCCGTAGGTCGACAGCGTGAACTGCGGGACGACGAGCAGGATCGACACGGCGTGCACCCGCCACAGGAAGCCGTTCGAACGGTAGGGGTTGTCGGTGACCGCGGTCGGTGCGGCCGATCGAGCCGGACGCGGCGGGTTGGCGATGCCGATCGCGCAGCACACCGCCAGCACCGCGCAGAGGACGATCGGCAGGACCAGCGCGGCTCGGATGCCGGACACCTCGGCGAGCTGCGGCACCGTGACCGCGGCGAGCGTCACCCCGAGTGGCTGCGACATCTGCCGGATCCCCATCGCCAGGCCGCGGCGCTCCTTCGGGAACCAGCCGACCACGACCCGCCCGCTCGCGGCGTTCGTCGAGGCGCTCGTCATGCCACCCGCCAGGAACGCGAGCCCGAGCAGCACGGGGTCGCCCGCCGCTGCCCACGCGGCGAGGACCGCGAGGGTGGTGAGCACGAGTCCGCCGGCGATGACGATGCGCTCGCCGAAGCGGTCCGTGATCGCGCCCCAGGCGATGAGCGTCAGGACCATGCCGAACGTCGGCGCCGCGGCGAGGAGCCCCGCCTGCGTGAGCGACGTCCCCTGCGCGTGCAGGTACGGGATGAGCAGCGCGGGTGCCGAGACGACGAGCGTGCCCGCGGCCTGTGCGGCGACCCCGAGCGCGAGCATCGTCCACGCCCTGCCGGAGATCGGTGGAGTCGAGGTCGTGTGGGGCACCGTGGAGGTCATCGAGGCAGTCGTTTCGTCGCGGAACTGATTGGTATACCAAAACGGTATACCATTCCGCGTCGACCGCCACTAGGCTGGTGCGCCGTGAGCGAGACGACCGACGCACCGCCCGTGTCGCAGACCAGCCAGCTCTACGACAACCTGCGGTCCGCGATCCTGACGCTCGAGATCGCCCCGGGCGAGCGGATCTCCGAACGCGGGCTCGAGGCGCGTTTCCACGCGTCGCGCACGCCCGTCCGCGCAGCGCTCTCGCGGCTCGAGCGCGAGGGGCTCATCCTGCACGAGGGCCGCTCGTGGACGGTCACCCCGATCGACCTCGACGAGATCGCCTCGCTCGCCGAACTCCGCGGCGTGCTCGAACCCGCCGCCGCACGCCTCGCCGTCGGCCGCGCGTCTGAGGCCCAGCTCGCCGAGGTCCGAGCGCACCTCGACACCCTCCGTCCGACGCCCGACCAGCAGGCCGGCATCCGGATGGGCTCGACGTTCCACCTCGACCTGGCAGCGCTCGGCGGCAACCGGTTCATCACGGACGCGATCGCCGACGCGCTCACACGCCTCGAGCGCACCCGGTGGATCGAGGTGCGCACGCCAGAGGCCCGCGACGCCGCGTGGGAGGAGCACAGCGCGATCATCGACGCCGTGCGGGACGGCGACGGTGACCGGGCTGCCGAACTCCTCGCAGCGCACGTCGCGGGCACGAACGACCGGTTGCTCGCGTGGATCGCGCAGGAGCGCCGCCGACTCCGCGGAGCGGGCATGGCGATCGTCGGCGCGACCGAACGCTGAGCCGCGGCTCGGACGTCACGCCGAACGCTGCGCAGGCCTCGAGCCGACCGCGGCGCGGGCCTACGGTCTCGCGGCGTCCTCGGCGGCGTCGATCTGGTCGAAGATCCACGCCGTGCTGCCGTCGGAGTGGTCGAGCAGCGCGTCCTTGACCTCTTGCTCGTCGGTGTTCTGCCTCTGGGAGAGCTTGCTCCCGGAACGTGTCGACTGTGACATGGACTGTCCTTCCCTGCGTGTGTGGGCATCGTGGTGACGCGGGCTTCCTGCCCGCCGGTGCGCTTCCTCACGGGACGTACTGAGGTCGTGACAGTGTCCCGCCGCTCATCCGCAGAACGCAAGGGGTTTCCACGACCTGTGGAGAAGACGTCGCCGACGCCTGCCTAGGATGGTCCGGCCGCCGGCTCGCGGCACGAGGCAGTGGACGTCACGCAGGCGTCGGACGGGAGGCACGGCTTGGCCGAGCAGCGCACGGCGCCTCCCACGGTCTACGACGTCGCGTCCGCGGCCGGCGTGTCGATCGCCACGGTCTCGCGCGTGCTGCGCACGCCGGGCGCCGTCCGCGAGGGCACGCGGGACCGCGTGCAAGCGGCGATCCGGACCCTCGGCTACGTCCCCTCCGGCAATGCCCGCGCCCTTGCCGGCAAGCGCACCGGCGTGGTCGGACTCCTGCTGCCCGGGTTCGACGTCGTGCCCGACGAACGACCGGACCTCGTCACCGACGGCGGCGTCCGGGTCGTCGACGACCGCCGACACGTGACGCAGCCGTTCTCGTCCAACCTGTACTTCGACGAGGTCCTGCGCGGCGCCGAGACCGAGGCGTGGCAGCGCGGCCTGGCGCTCATGGTCGCCGCCGGTCGTGGCTCGTCGCGCGACGTCATCGTCAACGACGTCGCGGGCCGGGTCGACGGCCTGGCCGTCCTCGCGCAGACGGTGCCGGACGACCTGCTCGAGCACGTCGCCAGACGCATCCCGGTCGTGGTGCTCGCGGACGACCGGCGCTCGCACGGCTTCGACTCCGTGAGCGTCGACAACGCCGCCGGCATGCGTACCATCGGCGCCCACGTCATCGGGCGGCTCGGCATCCGATCGCTGGTGTACCTGGCCGGGCCGATCGACTCACCCGACGACATGGAACGGTCTGCGGGGTTCCGGCAGGCGCTCGACGACCACGGGGTGCCGCCCGCGTCCGTGCGGGTCGTGCACGGTGACTTCGGTCGGGTGCGGGCGCGCGAGCTCGCCGCGCAGCTGCTCGACGGCGCCGAGGTCCCGCGGGCGATCGTCTGCTCGAACGACCAGTCCGCGCTCGGGGTGCTCGACGCCGCCGGGGCTCGCGGGGTGCGCGTGCCGGAGGACCTCGTCGTCACCGGCTTCGACGGCATCGACGCCGGTCGGTTCTCGGCGCCCCCGCTGACGACCGTGCACCAGCCGATGGGAGAGCTCGGGCGCGCGGCGGTCCGGGCGATCGTCGACCGGCTCGAGCGGCGCGAGGGCGCTCCGCGCGCGATGCGTCTGCCCGTCGAGGTCCTGCTCCGCGAGAGCTGCCCCCCGTCCCTCTGACCCCGCCGCCCGCCCCGCCCGCGCCGCCCGCGCCGCCCGCGCCGCCCGCGCCCGAACGCCTGCCCCGCCCCGCACGCCCGCACCGCCGCGCGCCGCCCGCCTGTCGAGATCGCACAATGTGTCGCTCTCGCACCCGGCCTCCGGCTCTTCGTGCGATCTCGGCGAACGTGAGCGGCACGTCGTGCCCCCTCCCCACGTGCCGCCCCCGCAAACAAACGCCGCGACCGCGCACCCGCTTGCAGAACGCGATGTAAGCGCATACATTGTCTCGGTACCCACTCGACACGGAGGTCGACCGAGCAATGACGCTTCCCCCACAGCGCGCGCGCGGGCAGCTTGACCCACGCACCCCGGCCACCCGCCGCGGTCGGCGCAGCCGCATCATCGCGGCCATCGCCGGCATGGCGGTCGTGGCCCTCGTGGCCACCGGCTGCAGCATCCAGGTCCGTTCCCAGCCGGACCCGAGCATCGGCAAGGACACGATGCTCATCAACGCGGACCACGGCAACCCGCTGTTCGACCGCAACTTCAACCCGTACATCGCGAACGCCCGCACGGCGTCGAAGTGGATGTACGAGCCCCTCATCGAGGTGAACCCCCTCGACGGCAAGCGCAACCCGTGGCTCGCGAGCTCCTGGTCGCAGCCCGACGCCAAGACGATCGACATGACGATCCGCAGCGGCGTCGAGTGGTCGAACGGCGACGCGTTCAGCGCGAAGGACGTCGTCTTCACCTTCGACCTGCTGAAGAAGTTCCCCGCCATGGACGTCAAGGGCGCCTGGCAGCACATCGACACGATCGAGCAGCGGGGCGACCACGTCGTCTTCCACCTCAAGAGCGAGGACGTCCCGAGCCTGACGATCATCGGGCAGACGTACATCCTCGGCGAGCAGCACTGGGGCAAGGTCAAGGACCCGACCACGTGGCGCGACCCGAACCCGGTGGGCACCGGCCCGTTCGTGCTCGGCAACTACACCGACCAGCAGTACTCGATGGACAAGAACAAGCGGTACTGGCAGGCCGACAAGATCGCCATCAAGCACCTCATCCTGCCGGCGACGAACACGCAGCTCGACACCGTCACGCGCGGCTACGACTGGGCGTACTCCTTCATCTCCGACGTGAAGGGCACCTGGGGTGCTGCATCGAAGACGAACACGTACTGGTTCCCGCCGGGCGGTGTGATCGGCCTCATCCCGAACCTCACGAAGGCGCCGTACAACGACATCAACGTCCGCCGGGGCATCTCGCTCGCGCTCGACCGTGACGACATCGCCGAGACCGCGACCGAGGGCAACCTCAAGGCCGCGGCGCAGACCGGGCTGATCCTGCCGAACCAGGAGCAGTACGTGAACCCGGACATCGCCGACAAGGGCGTGATCACGCAGGACGTCGCCGCCGCGAAGGCGAGCTTCGCGAAGTCCGGCTGGGTCGAGCAGGGCGGCAAGATCGTCAAGGACGGCAAGCAGCTCGAGATCACGATCACCACGGCGAACGGCTACTCCGACTGGCTCCGCGCCGCGCAGGAGGTCCGTCGCGACCTCACCGCCATCGGCGTCAAGGTCACGATCAGCGCACCGCAGCCCGCCGGCTACCAGCAGGCCATCAACAACGGCACGTTCGACATGGCGATGGGCGGCATGGGCAACGGCGACGTCTACCAGGCGTTCAACTCCCTGCTGAGCTCCGACTTCTACCAGCCGGTCGGCAAGTCGACGGTGAACAACTACGAGCGGTACAAGAACGCCGACACGCAGAAGCTGCTCGACGAGTACAAGGCCACCACGGACCCGGCGGAGCAGCAGGAGATCCTCGACCAGCTCCAGGAGGTCGTCTACAACGACCTGCCCGTGATCGGGATGTACTACGGCGGCCTCTGGGGACTGTTCAACACCAGCAAGTTCGTCGGCTGGCCCAGCGCGGAGGACCCGTACATGGCACCGCAGAACTACGACTCGGCTCCGCTGCTCATCTTCTCCAAGCTGCGGCTGCGGGACAGCGCCGCCGGTCAGAAGATCCTGAAGGAACAGGACGAAGCCAAGTGAAGTACATCCTCCAGAAACTCGTCCTCTTCGTCCTGACCCTCTGGGCCGCGGTCACGCTGAACTTCGTGCTCCCGCGCCTCATGCCGGGCAGCCCGACCGACGCCGCCCTGGCGAAGCTCAGCCAGAACGGCCCGGTCACCGACGCCACCAAGAGAGCCATCGAGGCGCAGCTCGGCGTGCCGAGCGGCAACCTCTGGGACCAGTACGTCAGCTACCTCCACCAGGTCATCACGCTGGACTTCGGGACGAGCTACACGTTCTACCCGCAGCCGGTCGGTGACCTCGTCGCCCGGGCGCTGCCGTACACGCTGATCCTCGTCGGCCTGGTCACGATCATCGCCTTCGTGCTCGGCACCCTCATCGGTGTCGGCGCAGCGTGGAAGCGCGGCACCTGGCTCGACTCGCTGCCGACGCTGTCGGGGAGCTTCATGTCGACGTTCCCGTACTTCTGGACGGCGCTGCTCCTGCTGTTCTTCCTCGGCTACGTGCTGCACTGGTTCCCGACGACGGGCGCCTACTCGGCCACGACGACACCCGGTCTGAGCGGCGCGTTCATCGGCGACGCCCTGCAGCACGCGGTGCTGCCGGCGGTCACGATCCTGGTGACGAGCCTCGGCGGCTGGATCATCGGCATGCGCAACGCGATGATCAACACGCTCGGCGACGACTACGTGACCTTCGCCGAGGCGAACGGTCTCCGCGGACGCACCGTGGCGATCCGGTACGCGGCCCGCAACGCGATCCTGCCGAACCTGACCGGCTTCGGGCTGGCGCTCGGTGGCGTGGTCGGCGGCTCGGTGCTCGTCGAGCAGGTGTTCGGCTACCCGGGCATCGGCTACCTGCTGTTCAACGCCGTGATCGGCCAGGACTACCCGCTCATGCAGGCCCTCTTCCTGATGATCACCGTGTCGGTGCTCATCGCCAACTTCATCGTGGACGTCCTCTACGGCGTCCTGGACCCGAGGACACGACGATGATCCGCAACTCGCGATGGGCGGCGTGCTCCGCCCACAACCACCACCCGAGGACGCGCCGATGACCAACAACGCAACCGTCGCCGTGCGGACCCAGGACACGCAACAGAACCAGAACGACGAGCACCGGGCTCCGTCCAAGCTCAAGTCAGCCGGCCGCCAGTTCGGCGTCGTCTGGTCGAACTCGAAGGCCCGGATCGGCATCATCATCCTCGGCGTCTTCGTGCTCGTCGCGATCTTCGCCCCGCTCCTGGCCCCGTACGGTGCCAGCCAGAACGGCTTCGCCCGGTCCGCCGACGCGACCGCCGCGCACTGGATGGGCACCACCGCCGCCGGCGAGGACGTCCTGTCCCAGATCATCTACGGCGCCCGCATCTCGGTCATGGTCGGCGCGGTCGCGGGCATCCTGTCCACGCTCGTGGCCGTCGCGATCGGCCTCAGCTGGGGGTACGTCCGCGGCTGGATCGCCGAGGTCATCGGGTTCATCGTGAACCTCTTCCTCGTGATCCCGGGCCTGCCGCTCATGATCGTCATCGCGGCGTACCTGCAGAACGGCGGCATCGCGGTGATCATCGCGGTCATCGTCGTGACCGGCTGGGCGTGGGGCGCTCGCGTCCTGCGCAGCCAGACGCAGTCGCTCCGTGGTCGGGACTTCGTCACCGCCGCGCAGTTCTCCGGTGAGGGCGCGACCCGCATCGTGTTCCGCGAGATCCTGCCGAACATGACGTCGCTCATCGTGGGCTCGTTCTTCGGTGCGGCCACGAGCGCGATCCTCGCCGAGGCGGGCCTCGAGTTCCTCGGGCTCGGCGACTCGTCGATCGTCAGCTGGGGCACGATCCTCTACTGGGCGCAGAACTCCAACGCGCTGCTCACCGGTCAGTGGATCCTGCTGTTCGCACCGGGCCTCTGCATCGCCCTCCTCGCGATGAGCCTGACCCTGATCAACTTCGGCGTCGACGCCGTGTCCAACCCGCGGCTGCGCGAGGGCGCGCGCCGGAAGAAGGAGAAGACCGCATGAGCGGGTCGCGTGCACCGCAACCAGCAGACGGCCTGGAGGCGCGGGACGGCGCCGCCACGCGCCTCCCGTCCGATGCCACGAACGGAACGGACGACGTCCTGCTCGACGTCCGCAACCTGTCGGTCGTCTACGAATCCGCCGGCCAGGAGGCCGTCCAGGCCGTCGACCACGTGTCGTTCAGCCTGCGGAAGGGCGAGTTCGTCGGCCTGGTCGGCGAGTCCGGCTCGGGCAAGTCGACCCTCGGCTACGCGCTCACCCGGCTGCAGAAGCCGCCGGCGCGCACCAACGGCGGCAACATCGTCTTCGCCGGGCACGACATCCGTGACCTCGACGACGAGGCGCTGCGCCAGCAGCGCCAGGGTGGCTTCGCGATGGTGCTGCAGTCCGGCATGAACGCGCTCAACCCGGTGCGGACCATCCGGAACCACTTCATCGACATCTTCAAGGCGCACGGCCACGTGTCGCGCGATCGCTGGGACGCCCGGATGAAGGAGCTCATCGGCAAGGTGAAGCTCCCCGCGTCGATGCTGGCGCGCTACCCGGGGGAGCTCTCCGGTGGCATGCGGCAGCGCGTGTCGATCGCCCTGGCGCTCTCGCTCGAGCCGCGCCTCATGGTCTTCGACGAGCCGACGACTGCGCTCGACGTCCTCGTCCAGCACGCGGTGATGGACACGATCATCGAGCTGCAGCGGACCGAGGGGTTCACCGCGGTCCTCATCAGCCACGACCTCGGCATCGTGCTCGAGGCCACCGAGCGCGTCCTCGTCATGCACGAGGGACGCATCGTCGAGGACAACGACTCGAAGTCGATCCTGCGCGACCCGCAGGACGAGTACACGCAGATGCTGCTGTCGCACTACGCCGACCCGCGCGCCGAGGTGGTGAGCCTGCCGGGCTTCCCGGACCGGTCGGCGCGAGCGGCGTCGGGTGCGAAGCGGCAGGAGACCACCTCGTCCTTCAGCACCGTCGGATCGCGCGAGCGTTCCGCGGCGAAGAACCCGATCGTGGTGTCCGATCTGGTGAAGACCTACGCCCCGCCGCGCCGCGGTGAGGACCCGGTCCGTGCGGTGCGCGACGTGTCGTTCACCCTCGAGCCCGGGCAGTCCCTCGCCCTCGTCGGGCAGTCCGGGTCGGGCAAGTCGACCATCGCGAAGATGCTCACCGGCGTCGAGAAGCCGACCTCGGGAACCGTCCGCTTCGGCGACCTCGACGTGGCGCGACTCGGCCGGCGCGGTCTCCGCGACCTCCGGTCCGAGGTGCAGATGGTCTTCCAGGACCCGTACGCCGCGCTCAACCCGCTGCACACGGTCGAGTACACGCTGACGCGGCCGGTCGTGAACTACACCGGCCTGAAGGGGCGGGACGCTCGTCGTCGGGTCCTCGAACTCCTCGACACCGTGGGCCTCACCCCGGTGGAGCAGTTCGCGCAGAAGCTCCCGCACCAGCTGTCCGGCGGGCAGCGGCAGCGCGTCGTCATCGCCCGCGCGCTCGCGTCCGACCCGCAGGTGATCATCGCCGACGAGCCCGTCTCGATGCTCGACGTGACCCTGCGTGCCGGCGTGCTCGCCCTCCTCGAGGACCTGCGCGAGCAGTGGGGCGTCTCGCTCCTCTACATCACGCACGACCTGCTGAGTGCCCGACTCATCACCGACGACATCATGGTGCTGCACGACGGCGCCGTGGTGGAACGGGGCCGCACGGCCGAGGTGCTGCAGAACCCGCAGGACTCGTACACGATCGACCTGCTCGACGCGGTGCCGAACCCGCGGCGGGCGCTCGTGGAAGGACGACCATGACCACCCTGCACGACTTCCCGACGGTCCCGCCGTTCGGGCACCTGCCCACCCCTGACGGCGTCGACGTCGTCGGCGTCGACCTGCCGATCGGCCGGCTCACCGCGTACCGCGTCGTCCCGACCGGTCCATCGAAGGGCACGGTGCTCATCGTCCCCGGCTACACCGGTTCGAAGGAGGACTGGCGGACCTTCCTGCCCGTCCTCCGCGACGCCGGGTGGACCGCGGTCGCGATCAGCCGCCGCGGCCAGGCCGACTCGGCAGCGCCGACGGAGCCCCGCGACTACTCGCTCGACGACGAGGCAGCGGACGTCGTCCGGGTCGCCCGGCTGCTCGACGACGGCGCCCCCGTGCACCTCATCGGGCACTCGCTCGGCGGCGTGATCGTGCGCGCCGCAGCGATCCAGGACCCGTCGGCGTTCCGCGACGTCGTGCAGTTCTGCTCCGGGCCGTACGGCTGGCCGTACCGCAAGGTCACCGAGCTGACGATCATGCGCGACACCGGCGGCAACAACCGGCAGCTGTTCGACTCGACCAACCCGCTCTGGGCGTACCGGCCCGACGAGGAGCTCCCCGACGACGTCCGGATGGTCCGCGACCGCTTCGACGCGACGAGCCCGCTCAGCGTCATCGCCGGCGCGCACATCCTCGAGGACCACACCGACGCCTCCGACGAACTCCGCGCCACCGGCCTGCCGGTCCTGGTCACGCACGGCGAGTGGGACGGCGCCTGGCCGATCCCGTGGCAGCGCGAGATGGCCGAGCGCACCGGGGCCGCGTACGAGGTCATCCCGGAGAGCTACCACGGCCCCCAGGTCGAGAACCCGCAGGGGACGGTCGAGGTCTTCGACACGTTCCTCTCTGCCCACTGAAAGGCACCATCATCAGCACACTGCAGTTCCCCGACGGCTTCCTCTGGGGTGCCGCCACCGCCGCCCACCAGATCGAGGGCAACAACGTCAACTCGAACTGGTGGGTGCACGAGCACGAGCCGGACACCACCATCGTCGAACCCTCGGGCGACGCGGCGGACAGCTACCACCGGTACCGCGAGGACATCCGCATCGCCGCCGACCTCGGCCTCAACTCGTACCGCTTCAGCATCGAGTGGGCCCGCATCGAGCCCGAGCGCGGGTTCGTCAGCCGCGCCGAGGTCGACCACTACCGGCGCATGGTCGAGACGTGCCACGAGTTCGGCCTCGAGCCGATCGTCACCCTCATGCACTTCACCGTGCCGCGCTGGTTCGAACGCGACGGCTTCTGGCGTGCGCCCGACGCTGCGGACCTGTTCGCCCGCTACACCGAGGCCGCGCTCCCCGTCGTGCAGGACGGCGTCCGCTACGTGTGCACGATCAACGAGCCGAACATCGCGGCGATGCTCGCGGGCGGCGAGGACGCGGCGAACCTGGTGGCCTACGGCCTGCCGAACCCGGACCTGGGAGTCGCCGACGCTCTGCTGGCCAGCCACAAGCGGTCGCGAGACGTCCTGTCACAGGTGTCGGGCCTCCAGTCCGGGTGGACCGTCGCGACCCAGGCCTTCAAGTCCACCGGTGAGCCGGGTGCGGACGAGATGCTCCGCGAGTACGGCTACCCGCGCGACGACTGGTACCTCGAGAACGCCGCCGGCGACGACTTCCTCGGCGTCCAGGCGTACACCCGCACCTTCATCGGGCCGAACGGGCCGCTGCCCGTCGCGGACGACGTCGAGACGACCCTGACCGGCTGGGAGTTCTACCCGGAGGCCTCGGCCGACGGGCTCCGCAGCGCGTGGGAGCTGTCCGGCCACGTGCCGCTGATGATCACCGAGAACGGCATCGCGACCGCCGACGACACCCGTCGGCAGGCGTACACGCAGGGCGCCCTCGAGGGCATCCACCGGTGCATCGAGGACGGCATCGAGGTCCTCGGCTACCAGCACTGGTCCCTGCTCGACAACTACGAGTGGGCGTCGGGGTTCCGGCCGACCTTCGGGCTCGTCTCGTGGGACCCGGTGACGTTCGAGCGCACGGCGAAGCCGTCTGCGCAGTGGTACGGCGGCGTCGCGAAGGCGAACGCCCTGTAGGTCCGGTCACGACGCGGACAGCGCGACGGACGGGAGGCACGCCTCCTGTCCGTCGCGCTGCGTCACGGCATCGACGTGGCCGGTAGTCAGCCGTCGGCGCCGAGGACGACCTTCGCCTGCTCGGTGCCCACCGTCTCGACGATCGCGAACACGAACAGTGCGTCGCCACTCTTGCCCGGGGCGTCGAGCGTGAACGACCCGTCCGCCCGCGACTTCGTGGAGGCCACGACGCGGTCGTTCTTGTCGAGCGCCCGCACGTCGAGGCCGCCGAGCACCGTGTTGCCGGAGACGGCCCACGTGCCCTGCTCGGTGCGCTCCGAGGTGGTGTTCCACGGCGCCGGCGGCTGATCGAGCCCCGGCATCGTGATCGGGACGCGCACCGAGGTCGCCGACCCGCTGCGGGTGACGAGCTCGAGCTTCGCGTTGGCGTAGGACTTGTGCAGCACGATCGCGAACTCGCCGTTCGGCTTCGCGATGCCCTCACCGACCGGGTACGCGCCGGCGTAGGCCAGCACGCGGTCACCCGGACGGACGAGTCCGTCGATCTGGAACACCAGCCCGTGCTGCGAAACGAGCTGGACCTCGGGCGCCGGCACGGTGCTGGCGGGCGAGGAGCTCGTCGCACCGGCGGGAGCCGCGGTGGCGGGCACGGCCGTCAGGGCAGCGAGGGCGACCCCGACTCCGACGGTCGTGGTGACCACGGCGGTGCGGGCCTTCGAGACGCCGCGCATCAGCGGGCCTGCACCACGAAGTCGGTGCTGATGTACTCGAACTTGACCTCGCTCCACAGCGTGATCGACGACCCGGCCTTTGCCGTGACGTCGAGCGTGAACTCGGACGTCGGGTTCTCGATCGGGCGCTTGCGGTCCTCGTCGAGGATGATCGAGTCGTCACCGGTCGGCGTGGCGACCACCGTCGCGGCACCCGGCGAGACGACCGAGATCCGCCACCGGTCGCCACCGAGCGAGACGATCGACGAGACCCGCGCGCCGTTCTGCTCCTGCGACAGCAGACGGTCGCTCGTCGAGACCGACTGCGAGCCGAGGATGCTGAACGTCTCGAGGAGCTGCCCGGCGGCGGTCGCCGGCACGGTGAACGTGTACGACCCGTTGGTGGCGACGGTGCGTGCGACGACGGTGCCCTCGATGCGGCCCTCGATGCGGTTGCCGGCCTTGGCGGTGCCGGCGACCGTGAACGAACCGTCGGCGTTCTCGGAGACGCTGCGGGTGATGACGAAGCCGCAGCCGTCGGCGGCCGTGCTGCTCGAGGCCGCCGCGCTCGTGGTGGCTGCCGGAGCGGTCGCCGCGGCCATGGCCGGCGTGGTGGCGCCGAGCGTGGCGGCGGCGACGACGGCGGTTCCGATGGCGGTGGTCAGGATGCGCTGTTTGTTCATGCCGGGAACGCTACGACGCCGACATGGTGGAATCTGATGTGTCAGCACTACCGGCGGAGCGTGATGGCCAGCAGCTCCGCGATGGCGCCGTCACGGAGCAGCTCGGCCCGGTCGACGGCGGTCGACGCCTCGTCGTCCACTGCCTGGCGGTCGACGTCGAGCGACAGCGCCACCCGGACCGTCTCGACGTCGCCGGAGTCCACGGCCGCGATCAGCAGCGTCGCCCCGCGTGACCCGAGCGCCCTGGTGTCCGCACCTGCTTCGGCGAGTGACCGCACGATCGCCGCGTGGCCACCCCACGCAGCACGGACGATCGGGGTGTTGCCGTCGCTGTCCCGTGCCTCCAGGTCCGCGCCCGCGGCGACCAGGACCGCGAGGGCACGGCGCGCATCGCGGTCGACCGCCAGCGTCAGCGGCGTCCGCCCCTCGCTGTCCGGGAGCTCGATCGATGCCCCTCGGTGGAGGAGCTCCTCGAGCATCTCGGGGCGGTCGAACCAGGCCGCGGCGTGCAGCGGGGCGAACCCCCAGCGCGGGTCGAGGTCGTCGACGTCACTGGCGTCGTCCGCCAGGTGCAGGCCGCCCAGGTCGCCGTACGCGGCGGCGCGGACGACCTCGTCCGCCCACTCGACCCAGCCGTCCGGGACGGGGCCGTGCCAGCCGCGGGGTGGTCGGGCGTCGAGTGCTGTGAAGACGGCTTCGTCGATGCTCCGGACCTCGACGCTGACGTCCGTGAAGCGGATCGCGACCTCACCGACGGGGGAGACGAGCAGGCGGAGCTCCCAGCTGTCGCGACCGGCGTGCTCGACCTCACCGCGGAGCACGTGGGCATCGCCGGCGAGCAGGGCATCGGGGTCGAGCGTCGCCGGCTCGAGCACCGCGTCGGCGAAGCGCAGGGTGACCCGCGCGTGGTTCCAGCGGCGCCAGAGGCCCTCCGGTGTGTCGAGCACCTCGTCGTTCCGGACCGTGACCTGCGCGTGCAGGACAACCGGGTCGGGTTCGCCGTGGTCGGGGAGCGCGGCGGTGTCGTCACTCGGCTCCGAGGCGTGGCGCCGGCTGGCCTCGACGCGCCAGGTTGCGATACGTGAGTCGGTCCACCGGACGGTCGCGAGCGCGGCGACCCACGGGGGAGCGTCCTCGAGCAGGCGGGTGAGGTGTTCCGAGTGCCCCTCGAAGTCCTCGAGGGACACGTAGCCCACCGAGGGCCAGTTCACTCGACTCCACCGCACGGGTCGAGACTAGCGGCCGACCGTGAGCGGTCGACCGGTCCGGCCCGGCGCCGGACGGGCGACGAGTGCTGGTGCCGAGGGAGTCGAGCCGCGCCGACGTTCGACGGCCACAGCGCACGCGGCCATCGAGACCCAGAGCAGCGGCGTGGAGAGGTCGGGCGTCGCGATGCTCTTCGCGACGAGCAGGGCGAGCAGCCCGACGAGCGCGGGAACGGTCGAACGGTTCCGGAAGGCCACGACCACGAGCACGGCGATGACCGCGCCGAACAGGATGACGCCCGGGAGTCCCACGGTTGCGAGCAACGAGACGGCGAACGACGAGGACCGGTTGCTGCCCAGTCCCGCTCCGAAGCCGAGTGTGTCCCGGAGCACCCCGAGTCCGATCGCGTCCGCTGCCGTGCGGGAGTCGAAGGACTGGCTGCCCACCTTGGCCTCGATGATCCCCAGGACCGGGTCGAGCAGGCGGTCACCCGCGGCGAGGACTGCGACGGCGACCCCGATGGTGCCGAGGACGAGCCACGGTGTCCCTCGGCCGCCGGTGCCGACGTACCGCAGGACGAGCACCACCACCATCGCGAGGACGACGATGGCGCTCGCCGCCACCGCGGTCCCCGAGGCCGACGCGAGCAGGTCGACCGTGGCGAGTCCGGCGAGCACGAGTGCCCCCGCGCGGTGCCGACCCGTCGACGTCAACGCCGTGGTGATCGCGAGCGCGGCGACCGCGAGTGAGAAGGCCGCGAGCTCGCTCGGTTCGGAGAACACGCCGCGGAGTCGGGTGTCCCCCGCCGAGCTGTAGGAGATCTGCAGCGTGTCGAACACCGGACTGAGCACATCGACGCCGACGGCGCGGAGTGCCCCTCGGAAGGCGCTGAGGGCCGTCCCGGTCCAGGCGGCGATCCAGAGCGCCCGGGTGGCCAGACCGCTGCGGACGAGGAAGAGCACCGCGGCCAGAGCGGCGACGAGGTACAGGACCTGAGCGAGATTGCTGATCGAGTACGCCAGCTGGGACGCCGCGCCGACCTGGTGGTCGATCCCGAGGCGCGGGAGCAGGACCGGGATGCCGCGGAACGCCCACGGACCGAGACCCGTGACGGCGATGCTCCAGACGACGAACGCGACCAGCAGTGTCACGGCCGCCGAGTTCGCGACCCGGGTGCGGTCCAGGCTCCATGCGCATCCCGCGACGAGTGCGACGCACGTGAAGACGGGCGCGGAGAACCCGCCGAGTGACACACCGGCCGAAGCGGGGATCCCGGCGCCGAAACCGAGTGCGACTGCGATCCAGCGCGGGTCGCGGCGCATGACGCCCACCAGGGCGACGACGAGGGCGAGCGAGCCGAGCACCGTCATGATTCACCCCACATGCAATATGAAATACATGTTACAGTATATTGACGGCAGCACAACCGACCCGGAGGCCCACCATGACGCTCTCGCAGTTCCTCGCAGTGATGCGCCGCCGCCGGTGGTGGGTCGCAGCTCTGACGCTCCTGGGCATCGCGGCCGCAGGCGTCGTCACCCTCGTCCAGACGCCGATGTACCGCGCCGAGGCCTCGGTCTTCGTCTCCGTCAGCGGCAGCGTGAGCGCGAGCGACCTCAGCCAGGGCGGGTCCTTCTCCGAGGCGCGGGTCTCGTCCTACGCCGAACTCGCCACGGCGCCCCGGGTCCTTCGTGACGCAGCGCGGGCGGCCGGTGTCGAGGGATCGGTCTCGGAACTGGAGCGCGCAGTCCGCGCAACGTCGACGGCCGACACCGTGATCCTGACCATCGGCGCCACCCAGGCGACTCGGAACGATGCGATCGCACTCGCCGACGCCGTCGCCGAGGAACTGGTCGCGGTCGTCGCCGGTATCGAGCGGACCGGTGCCGACGGGCAGGCGCTGGTCCAGCTGAGCGTCTACCAGAAGGCCACGGCCCCGTCTGCGCCGGTGTCTCCTCGGATCCCCGTCAACATCGCACTCGGGCTGCTCGTCGGCATCGGGTCGGGGATCGGGTTGGCGCTGCTCCGCGAGACGGTCGACACGAAGATCCGCTCCGTCGAGATCCTCCGCAGGACCGCCGACCGCACCGTGCTCGCCGAGATCCCGCTCGACGAGGACATGGCGACCGCTCCCCTCGTCGAGATGGACAGCAACTACTCCGGTCGGGCTGAGGCGTTCCGGCAACTCCGGACCCACCTGACCTTCACGAACCTCGACGGCGGACCCCAGACGGTCGTCGTCACGAGCGCCGTCCCAGGCGAGGGGAAGTCCTCGACCTCCGTCAACCTGGCGTTGACCCTCGCGCAGAACGGGCACCGGGTGATCCTCATCGACGCCGACCTCCGACGTCCCTCGACGAGCGTCTCGCTCGACATCGAGAGTCGGGTCGGTCTCTCCACCGTCCTCACGCACCAGGTCGAGCTCGAGGACGCCGTCCAGACCGTCGGCACCCACGGGCTCCACGTCCTGTCGGCCGGACGCGTCCCGCCGAACCCGAGTGAGCTCCTCGGCTCCCGCCAGATGAGCATGCTGCTCGACATCGTCCGGCAGACGTACGACTACGTCATCATCGACGCGCCGCCGGTGCTCCCCGTCACCGATCCCACCGTGTTGGCCGGCCTGTCCTCGGGCGTGCTGTTCGTGACCGCGGTCGACGGGCGGGCGACGACGACCGAGGTCGGGCAGGCACTCGCCACGCTCGACGCCGTCGGTGCGCGCGTGCTCGGACTCGTCGCCAACCGTGTGCGCGGGCAACGACGCCAGTCGACCTACTACGGGTACGCGCCGAGCACGCCGGTCAGCGAGAGCCCACGTCGTGCTCGCCGGGCTCGCGATGGCAAGGCAGGCCCCCGATGACCCCGCGGTCGATCCTGTTCGTGTGCGAGGGCAACATCTGCCGCTCGCCCTACGCGGTGGCGGCCTTCGCCGAACGCTGGCGCACCCTTCCCGGTGCGCGCCCGGCACATGTGTCGAGCGCCGGCACGAAGGCTCCCGCCGGAGCCGCCGCCCACGAACGCCTCAGCGACCTCGTCCGGACGGCAGGCGCACGCGACGGCCTCACCGCCCACCGTGCTCGTCCGATCGAGACGGCCGCGCTCCGTGGCCAGCACCTCGTCCTCACCATGGAACGACGACAGCGGGGCGACGTCCTCGACCTCGCTCCGGCAGTCCTCCGGCGAACCTTCACCCTGCTCGAACTGGACCGGCTCGCAGGGCCGCTGCTGGACTCGTGGGACGGGGACACCGTCCGCGCGGGTGACACGGTCCACGAACTCCTCGCCCGCCAGCGCGCCGTGACCGGGAACCCCGGCGGCGGCGTGGACGACCTCGCTGATCCGGTCCGCGGCGCAGCGGCCGAGTTCCGCGCGATGGCCGATCGGATCGATTCCGCGATCGACTCGCTGGTGGCGCTCCTGGTGCGGTTCGACGACGCGACCCGAGGCGGCGCGCTGTGACCGGGCGTGGCCTCATCGTCCACGAGTGGATCGAACGCGTGGGCGGTGCCGAGCGGGTGCTCGACGAGTTCGCGGCGATGCACCCCGACGCAGACATCCTCTGCCTCTGGAACGACCACCCGGACCGCTACCGAGCCGGTCGTGTGCACGAGAGTCCCCTTGCTCGGACGCCGCTTCGTGGGCGGAAGGCTGCGGCCATGCCGTTCATGCCGAGCGTCTGGCGCCGCGCCGCCGCCGCCCTCGGTGAGCACGACTGGGCGCTGGTGAGCTCGCACCTCTTCGCCCACCAGGTGCGGGTCGCCGGGGTCGCGCCCGAACGGCAGTTCACCTACGCGCACACACCCGCTCGCTACCTCTGGAGCCCCGAGCTCGACGAGCGGGGCCGGTCGCTCGCTGCACGACTCGCCGGGCCGGCGTTCCGACGACTCGACCGCGCCCGCGCCTCCGGGATCCGGAACCTCGCCGTCAACAGCGTGTTCGTGCAGGAGCGTGTCCGTCGCACGTGGGGCGTCGAGTCGATCGTCATCCACCCGCCGGTGGACGTGCGGCGCGTCCGAGACGCCGTGCGCGCCACCGATGCGTTCACCGACGCCGAGCGCACGGTCCTCGACGAGCTGCCGGACGACTTCGTGCTCGGCGCATCCCGCTTCGTGGCGTACAAGCGGCTCGACGTCGTGATCGCTGCCGGCGTCGCCACGGGGCGGCCGGTCGTCATCGCCGGGTGCGGTCCGGACGAAGCGCGGCTCCGAGCCCTCGCCGCAGCGTCGGGCGCGGACGTCACCTTCGTCACCGCGCCGTCGGACCGGCTGCTCGCGTGCCTGCTCGACCGTGCGGCCGTGTTGGTCTTCCCCGGCGTCGAGGACTTCGGGATCCTGCCCGTCGAAGCGATGGCGCTCGGCACCCCGGTCCTGGTGTCCGACATCGGCGGGAGCCGCGACTCGGTCTCGGCCCGCAGCGGTGTCCACCTTCCCGATCACGACCCGGTCACCCTGCGGTCGGCGGTGGACGCGGCCGTCCGCCTCGACCCGGCTGCGTGCCGGCGCGACGCCGACCGGTTCGCTCCGGAGCGGTTCCGAGCGGAGGTGACGGCGTGGACCGGCCGGTGAACGACAGCCGTCCCGTCGTCGCGTTCCTGACACACTCGGCGCAGCTGTCCGGCGCCGAGCTCTTCCTCCTGCGGGTGACCGCGGCGATGCGACGCATCCGGCCGCTCGTGGTGCTCGGGGAGCACGGCCCGCTCGAGCATGCCCTCGTCGAACGCGGCGTCGACGTCGAGGTGGTGGAGCTCCCCACGACGGTCCGCTCCCACACCGGGCAGAGCCGCGGCGGTGCCACGATCGGCAAGTCGCTGGGGGTCGTGGCGACCGTCCGCCGGACCGCGCGTGTGCTCCGCGCTCGCCGCGTGGCCGCCGTCACGACGCACTCGGCCAAGGCGCACCTGTACGGCGGGCTGGCCGGTCGTCTCATCCGGGTGCCGGTCGTCGCGCACCTGCACGGGGTGCTCGGGACCGCTGACGTGCACCGGGCCAACACCGTCCTGCTGCGCACCGTGCTCAGGACACTCCCGTCCGCGGTGATCGCCAATTCACGCTGCACGGCCCGCTCGCTCGGGGGTCGCGCACCGGTGACCGTGGTCGGGTGTCCGGTCAGCATCCCTCCGCACACACCCGTCGCCTCGTCCGACGTCGTCGTCGTCGGTCGGCTGTCGGCCTTCAAGGGGCAGGACGTCGCGATCCGCGCGTTCGCTCGCGCCACGGCAAGGGCGGCGGGGCCGACCGCGCCGCGCCTCCGGATCGCCGGAGCGGCGCTGTTCCCCCGTGACGCCGCGTACGCGGACGGTCTCCGCGCGCTCGCGGACCAGCTCGGCGTCGCTGACCGCGTCGACTTCCTCGGGCACGTCACCGACGTGTCGACAGAACTCGCGAACGCCGGCATCGCCGTCCACGCCAGCCCGTTGCCCGAGGGATTCGGGCAGGTCGTCGTCGAGGCGATGGCAGCTGGTCGACCGGTGATCGCCAGTGCGGCCGGCGGACCCGCAGAACTCATCGAGGACGGTGTCGACGGTCTCCTCGTCCCGCCGGGCGACGATGTCGCGCTCGCCGCGGCGATAGGTCGGCTCGTCGACGACACGGCGCTCGGCGACCGGCTCGGAGCCGCTGCCCGCGTCAGCGCACGCCGGTTCGGACTGGACGGCATCGTCGGCGAACTCGAGGAAGCACTGCTGCGCGCATGTCGCTGACGGGCGGTTGACGCGACCCCGGACAGGAGGCGCGGTGCGGGTCCGACCCGCACCGCGCCTCCTGTCCGTCGTCGCGCCCAGGGCGCTCCCAGCGGCGCGGCCGCTGGTGGAACTCCGAGCCGTCAGCCGGCCGCCGGACCTGCGAGCGTCACGCCGCGACGGCGGGCGCGCGCCACGAGCGTTCGCGTCCTGGGGAGCGCGAGGAGCAGGACCGCCCACACGACGATCGCGCTGCCGCCGGCGACGGTCAGCGTGCCGAGCTGCGGCAGATCCGTCGCGGTCGTCAGGAGAAGCGCGACGGCCGTGCAGACGGCCGCCACCACTGCGGGCTCGACGAGTGCCGAGAGGAGGTCGCGGACTGCGAGGCCAGCGCGCGCGGCGATGACGAGGAAGCCGGGGACGGTCAGCAGGACCGTGACGACGGAGGCGCCCACGGCGACGCCGGTGACACCCCACGCGCTGCCGACGAAGAACGCGACGACGGTGAGCGGGCGGCTGACGAAGCAGTCCCACAGGGTCTGACGACCGGCCAGGCCGTGGGAGAGCGCGACGAACGTCGTGACGCTCGTCACCACGGTGGCCATGCCCAGCGGGACCATCGCGCGGAACAGCGGGACGGACTCGGCCCACGCGGTGCCGAACAGCGACACGACGGCGGGCTCAGCGAGGACCGCGAGGACGGCGAGGGCGGGCCACAGGACGCTGCACGCCAGCAGGAGGACCGCCCGGAATGCGGTTCGGTACCGTGCCGGATCCTCGACGAGGCGTGCGAGCGCCGGCACGGCCACGCGACGGAGTGGACCGTTGACCTGTTCGACGGGGAGCACCACGAGCTGTGACGCCTGGACGTACACCCCGGCCGCAGCAGTGCCGAACAGCGCCGCGACGACGAGTCGATCGAAGCTGCGGACCAGCCACTCGAGCCCTTGTGACACGGTCGCGTTGCCGGCGAAGGCGAGCTCGGCGCGGAGGGTGCGGAGGGGCGCGGCGACACCCGGGCGCCACGGTGTCCGGGCGACGACGATGCCGCACAGGACGACCGCGTACGAGGCCGCCTGGAGGAGCGGAGCACCACCACCGAGGCCCGCGGCGGCAGCGCTGATCGCGACCGTGCACGAGACCACGGCGGCGGCGACCTCGGCCGTGCCGATCGGTCGGAACCTGAGGTTCCGGGCGAGCAAGGCGGTCGGGACTGCGCCGACACCCGCGGCGAGGAAGACGACCGCGAGGAGCGGGAACGTCCACACCCCCGCGGGCAGGACGGCCGCGGGGGTGAGGGCGCCGGCGACGAGCAGCGCGAGCGCAACGAGGGCGCCGACCGCGATGCTGAGGCGGTGCAGGGTGCTGGCCGCGCCGGCGGAGAGCGCGGGTGCCCGGGACACGAGCCAGGTGATGCCCCCGGAGCGGACGAGCTCGGCGGCAGTGACCGCGACGAGAGCCGTGGCTGCTGCGCCGAACTCGGACGGCCCGATCATGCGTGCCACGAGGATCATCGTGACGAGCTGGATCGAGAACCGGCCCCAGGTCGTCAGTGCCGATGCCACCACACCACGGGTGGCTGCGGAGCCGAGCTCCCGTGAGTCCGCCCAGTCGGGTGCCGTGGTGCGGGTGCGCATCGCTCTGGCCCGGCCGGGATCAGCGCTGGACGGTGTTGCTCTTGCCGGAGTCGTCGACCTTCGGCTTCGACGGGGTGCTGACGCGGTTGCCGTCGCCGGAGATGACCACCTTGTCGACGGACTTGACGTCGATGCCGTTGATCGCGCCCTTCACGGTGAGGCTCTCGACCGCGCCGAGGTGGATCACGGTGTTGCTCGACTCGACCACGACGGTGGCGCAGTCGCCGAGGGTCACCTCCTTGTTGTTGACGTCGGCGATCGTGGCCGTGCCGTCGGTGCACGGGACCTCGGCCTGCTCGAGCGGAGGGGCGACGATGTCGGAGGTCGGGTTGGGGGTCCGTTCCGCGGTGGGGGAAGCCTTGGCCGTCTTGTCGGGGGTGGATCCGCCGGTCGAGCAGCCGGCCAGGAGCGCGGCCAGGGACGCAGCGGTGGCGACGGCGATGAGGGTGCGGCGGGTCTTCGTGGAGGTGCGCATGGTGGTCCTTTCGGAGGTTCTGGTACTCAATATACTAACATGTGACATAGAAAAGCGGGGCATCCGGGAGTCCGGATGCCCCGCTTCTCAGGGCTTGCTCGGGTGGTGCTCGTTCAGCGGTTGCTGACTACTGCACGCGGACCGTCACGTGGGTCATGACGAGCTTGCCGCCCTTGGTGCGCTGGTGCGCCCAGAACTGGTACCGGCCGGTCGGCAGCGTCAGTTCCGAGTTGGTGGTGGACCAGACGCCGTTCCGCACGTCCGTGTTCCCGATCGGGGTGGACGCCGAGAAGTCGGTCCCGTTCACCTGGACGTTCGCGCCGTCGTTGCCCGTCCCCGAGATCTCGAGGTTCCGGTCACCGACGATGCCGCCTTCCGTCTGCGACGTGATCGCAGGAGTGTTCTGGCCGTAGTCGAGCGTCACCGGCACAGACTGCGAGGTCTGCTCCTTGCGGGTCTGGCTGACGGAGAACTGCTGTGCTCCGAATCCGACCTTCGAGGGGTCGATGGCGAGGTTGTACGAGCCGTTGGAGTTGGTGATGACCTGGCTCGCGATGACCGCGCCGGCGGTGTTCTTCGCCTGGACGGTCGCACCGGTCTGGCCGGTGCCGCGGATGCCTGCCCACTCGCGGACGTTGGAGGTGAAGTACCCCTCCGCCGTCGGCGCGTTCGGCATGCTCTGCTCGACCCGCACCGTGGTGTGGGTCATGACGAGCTTGCCGCCCTTGGTGCGCTGGTGCGCCCAGATCTGGTAGGCGCCAGTCGGCAGCGTCAGCTCGTCGTTGGACACCGTCCAGGTTCCGTTGCGGACGTCCGCGTTCCCGATGGGGGTGTTGGTCGTGAAGTCCGTGCCGTTGACCTGCACGTTGCCGCCGGCGGAGCCGGTACCGGTGAACTCGAGGTCCTCACTGCCGATCGTTCCGCCCTCGGAGAGGCCCGTGAACGCGACCGTGTTCTGGCCGTAGTCGAGCGTCACCGGCACGGACTCGGACGTCTTGCCCGCTCGCGTCTGGCTGACCGAGAAGGCCTGCTCCCCGAAACCGACCTTCGACGGGTCGATGGCGAGGTTGTAGGCGCCGGAGGTGATGACCTGGCTGGCGATGACCGTACCGGCCGAGTTCTTCGCCTGGACGGTCGCACCGATCTGGCCGGTGCCGCGGATGCCTGCCCACTCGCGGACGTTCGAGGTGAAGTACCCCTCGGCCGTCGGCGCGCTCGGCGTGCTCTGCTCGACACGGACCGTGACGTGGGTCATGACGAGCTTGCCGCCCTTGGTGCGCTGGTGCGCCCACAGCTGGTAGAGGCCAGCAGGGAGGTTCAGATCAGCGTTGCTGGCAGTCCAGACACCGTTCTCCACGTCCGTGTTGGCGATGGAGATGTTGTTCGAGAAGTCCGTACCGTTCACCTGGACGTTGCCACCGGTCGTGCCGGTTCCGGAGAGCTCGACGCCCTCGTTGCCGATCACACCGCCTTCGGCGACCGAGGTGATCCGCGGCGCGTTCTGGCCGTAGTCGAGCGTGACCGCGATCGGCTCGGACGTCTTGCCGTCACGGGTCTGGCTGACGGAGAACTGCTGTGCTCCGAATCCGACCTTCGAGGGGTCGATGGCGAGGTTGTACGAGCCGTTGGAGTTGGTGATGACCTGGCTCGCGATGACCGCGCCGGCGGTGTTCTTCGCCTGGACGGTCGCACCGGTCTGGCCGGTGCCGCGGATGCCTGCCCACTCGCGGACGTTGGAGGTGAAGTACCCCTCCGCCGTCGGAGTGGCCGGAGCGCTGTCCTGGATGGTGACCGTCGTGGAGCCCTGGGCGCGGAAGTCGCCCTGGGTGGCGTCACCGGCGAGGACGAAGCCGAGGCTCGTGGTGGCGGAGGCGGCGTCGGCGTTCGCGGCGACGTTGATCGACCAGCGGAAGTTGGTCTTGTCCGTCACGGCCCAGGTCGGCGAACCGGTGGAGGCCTTCCAGGTGTACGTGTAGGTCTTGCCGTCGTCGGAGCGGACGCCGTCGGTCAGCTGCATGCCGGTGCCGGCCCATCCACCCGAGCCACCCATCTGGTACTGGCCGTTGATGGTGTTCTGGCCAGCGGGGAAGGTGGTGCCCTCCGGAGCGTTGAACTCGATCGTGCCCTCGGGCAGACGCAGCGCACCGTTCGCGGTGGCGAGGACCTGGACGGCCTTGGTCTCGCCGGCCGCGATCTCGACCGCGGGCGAGGTGCCCGGGACGATGGTGCCGTTCTCGCCGACGGTGATGGCGACGACCTTCTGGTCGACCTTGGTGCCGTTGACGAGCTGTTCGACGGTGCGGTTCTGCGCGCCCACGGCGAGGCCGGTGACGGTCATCGACCACGCGCCGGTCGTCTCGTGCGCCGTGACCTCCTGCGTGCCGACCTTGACGGTCGCACCCGGCGTCGCGGTGCCGCCGATGACGGCGGAGCGAGCGATGTTGTTCACCTTGCTGACCCCGGCGGTCAAGGACGCGTTGAAGACGACGTCGGTCGTGCCGGCGGCGCGGTACGTGCCCTTGTTGCTCGAACCCTCGAAGACGAACCCGAGGTCACCGGCCCCGGCAGACTGCACGGCCGGCGTGGTGACGACCGCGCCCCAGCGGACCTGGGTGCCTTCCTTGAGCGCGATCCCGCTCCCGTTGACGTGGTCGTAGGTCAGCGTACGACCGTCGTTGCTGATCGTGCCGTTCTTCAGCTGCAGGAGGGCGGAGTTCGTCCATCCGCTGCTCTCGGCGTGACGGTACTGACCGGTCAGCGTCGGGAAGCCGGACTTGAACGTGGTGCCCTCGGGCGCGGTGAGGACGACCGTCCCGTTGATCGCGGTGAGCGTGTTCACGTCCGAGGTGAAGCCGAACTGGACGTTCGTGTCCTTCGCCGGGTTCAGCGTGAAGGCGTCGTAGTCGGAGGGGGTGAGCCCGCCGTTCTCGAGGATGGTGATCGTGAGCGACTCGTCGTCGATCTTGGTGCCACCGATGAGCTGTTCGACCGTGATCTCGTTGGCCCCGGTCGCGAGGTCCGCGAGCGTCATCGTCCAGTCGCCGGTCTCGGCGTCCGCGACGACGGTCTGGGTGCCGACGCGGATGGTCGCGCCCGGGGTCGCGATGCCACCGATGACGGCGGACTTGGCGACGTGGTCGGTGCTCTGCAGCAGCGCGGTCAGGTCGACGTTGGAGTCCTGGATGGTGACGGCGGTGGAGCCCTGGGCGCGGAAGTCGCCCTGGGTGGCGTCACCGGCGAGGACGAAGCCGAGGTTCGTGCTGGTGGCGGCGGCGTCGGCGTTCGCGGCGACGTTGATCGACCAGCGGACGTTCGTCTTGTCCACGACGTTCCACGCGGGCGAGCCGTTGGCGGCCGGGTCCCAGTTGTACGTGTAGGTCGTGCCGTCGTCGGAGCGGACGCCGTCGGTGAGCTTCATGCTCGCCTGGTTGTTCCAGTTGCCGGTCCCGCCGGTCTGGAAGGCACCCTGGATCTCGTCCTGGCCGGCCGGGAAGGTCGTGCCCTCCGGTGCGGTGAAGGTGATCGCACCCTCGGGCTTGGTGACGGGACCGTTGGCGGACGCGAGGACCTGAACGGCCTTGGTCTCGCCGGCCGTGATCTCGACCGCGGGGGAGGTGCCGGGGACGATGGTGCCGTTCTCGGCGACGGTGATCGCGACGACCTTCTGGTCGACCTTGGTGCCGTTGACGAGCTGCTCGACGGTACGGTTCTGCTCGCCCACGGCCAGGCCGGTGACGGTCATCGACCACGCGCCGGTGGTGTCGTCGGCGGTGACGTCCTGCGTGCCGACCTGGACCGTTGCGCCGGGCGTCGCCGTGCCGCCGACGACGGCGGAGCGTGCGACGCTGTTCACCTTGCGGACCTCGGCGGACAGCGCGACGGTTTCGGTCTCGATCGTCGTCGGCGTCGAACCCGACAGGTTGAAGCTGCCCTTGTTGGTGGCGCCGGAGTACGTCGCCGCCATGCTTCCCGAGCCGCCCTCTGCGCCGGCCGTGACCTTGACCTCGGGCTGCCAACGGTACTGGGAGCCGACGCTGCTGTTCATCCCGGTGATGTTGCTGTCGTAGGTCAACGTGCGGCCGCCGTTGCTCCGGACGCCGTTCGTCAGGTTGTAGCCGAAGCGGGAGTCCCATGCGGTGTCGCCCGCCTGGCGCCACTGGCCGGGAAGTGTGGCCTGCCCGGTCGAGAAGGTCGTCCCGGCGGGGGCGGTGAACACGACCGAGCCGGTCATCGAGGTGATCCCCGCTTCGTACGCCACGAGGCCGGACTCGACTGCGGTTGCCTTCTCGCGGTCGAGGGCAACGGCGTCCTTGTCGGCGAAGATGAAGCCGCCGTTCTCGGACGGGGCGGGGATGATCGTGCCTGTGGTGCCCTGTGCTCGGTAGGTGCCCTTGTTGGTGGTGCCGTCGAACGTGAACCCGAGCGTGCCGTTGCCGCTGGCGGCATTGCTCGGGGTGCTGACGAGCGCGCCCCATCGGACTTCGGAGTTGTTGTTGAATCGGACTCCTGCGGCGGACGCGAGCTGGAACGTCAGGGTCCGGTTGCTGTTGCTCAGCGTGCCGCCCGTGAGGTTGAGGGCCGTCGTGTTCGACCAGTTCGTCTCGCCCGCGTGACGGAACTGCGCCTGGAGCGAGGTCTGGCCGGACTTGAAGGTGGTGCCCGTCGGCGCGTTGAGGACGACGGTGCCGTTGAGGCTGGTGAAGCCGTCGGCCTTCGTCTTGACGCCGAACTGCACGTTCGTGTCAGCGCCCCGCTGGAGCGTGAACGAGCTGAACGCCGAGGGATCGACTGCGCCGTTCGCGAGGACGGTGATCGAGAGGACCTTCTGGTCGATCTTGGTCCCACCGACGTGCTGCTCGACCGTGCGGGAGTTCGCACCGTTGGCGAGGCCGGTGATGGTCATCGACCACGCACCGGTCGTGGCGTTGGCGGTGACCTGCTGCGTGCCGACCTTGATCGTCGCGCTCTTCGTCGCGGTGCCACCGATGACGGCCGACTTCGCGACGTTGTTCACGCTCGTCACCGACGCCGTCAGCGCAGTCTTGGAGACGAACGCCGACGTGTCCCCGAGGAAGTCGCTTCCCGGGGTGGCGAATGACATGACGCGGCGACCATCTCCGGCGAGGTTTTTCGGACTGCCGACGAAGGAGTTGTACTGGCGGTTCTGCAACTTGCCGTTCTGGAGTCGCCAGTCGTTGGTGGCCGAATCGGAACAGCCGGTCGAGATGCCGATGTACGTCTCGAGGCCGGTCGTCGTCGTTCCAACGACGCAGCGGCCGCTGTTTTCGAGCCTGAACCATCCACTCTGGCTCGATTCCACAACATTGTACGTACGTGCCCCCGCCTGAGCAGCAGCGAGAGTCGAGTACGAAACGACCTCGTTGTACGTGTCGGCGTGCTCAACGGAGTGGACCTGGGTTTGCCAGCCCTGGAAGAGCAGCTTGGTCTGGCCGAGGACGGCGTTCGAAGAGGCCTTGGGGGACTTGGCGGGAGCGGCGGTGGCCGCGGCAGGGCCGAAGCTCAGGCCGGACAGGATCGTCGCGGCCGCCAAGCCGGCGGCGAGCGTGCCCTTGATGGAGGGAGTCATGTGTTGGGTTCCTTCGTGTCGGGCCACGCGTCGTGCACGGCTCAGCAGATGTCTCCAAGATTAGCATGTGAAATACCAACGCACAATATTGCATAGCCGTGCGATGCCAACGCGGGCACGGCCCGAGAACTTGCGTCCCTCTGACGCAACTTTCAGCTCCCAGAGTTGACGCGCCTCCAGTCCGGAGTAGAGTTGAGTCCATCGGACGCAAGTCCGCAGACTTCAGCATCACGCACCGACAGAAGGAGCACCCACACATGGGACGTGCAGTAGGCATCGACCTCGGAACCACCAACTCGGTCGTCAGCGTTCTCGAAGGTGGCGAGCCCACCGTCATCGCCAACGCCGAGGGCATGCGCACCACGCCGTCGATCGTCGCGTTCACCAAGGACGGCGAGGTCCTGGTCGGCGAGACCGCCAAGCGCCAGGCCGTCACGAACGTCGACCGCACCATCGCCTCGGTCAAGCGCCACATCGGCACCGACTGGACGACGGACATCGACGGCAAGAAGTACACGCCGCAGGAGATCTCCGCGCGCATCCTCGGCAAGCTCAAGCGCGACGCCGAGCAGTACCTCGGTGAAGACGTCACCGACGCGGTCATCACCGTGCCGGCGTACTTCAACGACGCCGAGCGCCAGGCCACGAAGGACGCCGGTGAGATCGCCGGGCTCAACGTCCTCCGCATCATCAACGAGCCGACCGCGGCCGCGCTGGCCTACGGCCTCGACAAGGGCAAGGAAGACGAGCTCATCCTGGTCTTCGACCTCGGTGGCGGCACGTTCGACGTCTCCCTGCTCGAGGTGGGCAAGGACGACGACTTCTCCACGATCCAGGTCCGTGCGACCTCCGGTGACAACCGCCTCGGTGGTGACGACTGGGACCAGCGCATCGTCGACTACCTGATCAAGAAGTTCAAGGACGAGCACGGCGTCGACCTGTCCACGGACAAGATCGCCAAGCAGCGCCTCAAGGAAGCCGCCGAGCAGGCCAAGAAGGAGCTGTCGAGCCAGCTGAGCGCCAGCATCCAGCTGCCGTACCTCACGCTGACGGCCGACGGCCCGCTGAACCTCGACGAGACCATCTCGCGCGCCCAGTTCGAGCAGATGACCTCCGACCTGCTCGACCGCACGAAGAAGCCCTTCAACGACGTCATCAAGGAAGCGGGCGTGTCCGTCAACGACATCGCGCACGTGGTCCTCGTCGGCGGCTCGACCCGCATGCCCGCCGTGGCCGAGGTCGTCAAGTCGCTGACCGGTGGCAAGTCGCCGAACCAGGGCGTCAACCCGGACGAGGTCGTCGCCGTCGGCGCCGCACTGCAGGCCGGCGTGCTGAAGGGCGAGCGCAAGGACGTCCTGCTCATCGACGTCACGCCGCTGTCGCTCGGCATCGAGACCAAGGGCGGGCTGATGACGAAGCTCATCGACCGCAACACCGCGATCCCGACCAAGCGGAGCGAGACCTTCACGACCGCCGACGACAACCAGCCGTCGGTCGCGATCCAGGTCTTCCAGGGCGAGCGCGAGTTCACCCGCGACAACAAGCCGCTCGGCACGTTCGAGCTCACCGGCATCGCGCCGGCTCCTCGTGGCGTCCCGCAGGTCGAGGTCACCTTCGACATCGACGCCAACGGCATCGTGCACGTGTCCGCGAAGGACAAGGGCACCGGCAAGGAGCAGTCGATGGTCATCTCCGGCGGCTCGTCGCTGCCGAAGGAGGACATCGAGCGCATGGTCCGCGAAGCCGAGGAGCACGCCGCCGAGGACAAGGCCCGTCGTGAGGCGAACGAGCGTCGCAACCAGGCCGAGCAGCTCGTCTACTCGATCGAGAAGCTCATCAAGGAGAACGACGAGAAGCTCCCCGCGGACGTCAAGTCCGAGGTGCAGGCCGACGTCGACTCCCTGAAGTCCGCACTCGCGGGCGAGGACGAGGACGCCGTGAAGACGGCCTTCGACAAGCTCAACGAGTCGCAGGGCAAGCTCGGTCAGGCGATCTACTCGCAGCAGGACGCAGGCGCTGCCGCCGGTGGCGAGCAGCCCGCGGGCGAGCAGCCGGCCGACGACGAGGACATCGTCGACGCCGAGGTCGTGGACGACGAGGACGACAAGGACAAGAAGTAACGATGACGGATCCCAAGGACGACGTCCCCAACGAGGACGAGCCCCAGGTCGAGGGTGACGCCACCAACGCCGAGCAGCCGGAGGACCTCATCGAGGCCGAAGGTCCCGACGTCGAGGTGCCCAGCGACCTGAGCCCCGAGGACCAGGCACTGCTCGACGACGCCGCTCGCGGAATCCAGGAGGACAAGCTGTCCGACTCGGACCGCGACCTCGTCGCCGAGATGCGCGCGGACATGCTCCGTGCGCAGGCCGAACTGGTGAACTTCCGGAAGCGCGTCGAGCGCGACCGCGAGGCCAACCGCGAGGTCGCCATCGCCGAGGTCGTCCGGGCTCTCCTGCCGGCGCTCGACGACCTGACCCGCGCCGAGGCGCACGGCGACCTGACCGAGGGCCCCATGCAGGTCATCGGCCAGAAGATCCGCGGCGGCTTCGAGAAGTTCAAGCTCGTGCAGATCGGCGAGAAGGGCGAGTCCTTCGACCCGAACATCCACGAGGCGATCGTGCAGCTCCCGACACCGGGCGCCACCGGCCAGACCGTGGCGGACGTCGTCGAGCCGGGCTACAAGCTCGGCGAGCGCGTGCTCCGTGCGGCCAAGGTCGCGGTGGCGGTCCCGGCCTGAGCCGGGCAGCGGTGCGGCAGGACGAAAGGTAGGTATCCGTGGCCAGTCAGGACTGGTTCGACAAGGACTTCTACAAGGTCCTCGGGGTGTCCAAGGACGCCTCCGACGCCGAGCTGAAGAAGACCTACCGGAAGCTCGCACGGCAGTTCCACCCGGACTCCAACCCGGGTGACGCTGCCGCCGAGAACCGCTTCAAGGAGATCAGCGAGGCCTACTCGGTGCTCTCCGACAAGGAGCAGCGCCAGGAGTACGACCAGGTCCGCGCCATGGGTTCCGGCGCTCGCTTCACGGCGGGTGGCGGAGGCCAGGGCGGCGGGTTCGAGGACGTCTTCGGGGGCATGTTCGGGCAGCAGGGCGGCGGGCAGCGTGTCCGCTTCGGCCAGAGCGGCGGCGGTGCCGGCGGCTTCGAGGACATCCTCGGCGGCATGTTCGGTGGCGGCGCGGGCGGCGGCTTCGGCCAGCCCTCCGGCGGCTACCGCGGCTTCGGCGGTCCGACGAAGGGGCGCGACGTCACCGCGACGACGACGCTCGACTTCACCACCGCGATCGCCGGCGAGACGGTCAAGCTCTCGCAGGGCAACGGCCGCCCGGTGAACGTCCGCATCCCCGCGGGCGTCGCCGACGGCCAGAAGATCCGGCTCCGTGGGCGCGGGGAACCGTCGCCCGACGGCGGTGAGGCCGGTGACCTCGTGGTCACCGTGACCGTCCGGAAGCACCCGGTCTTCGAGCGCGACGGGCAGAACCTCCGCCTGGACGTCCCCGTGACGTTCGTCGAGGCAGCGCTCGGCGCGACGATCCAGGTCCCGACGCTCGGCGGCGAGCCCGTCAAGCTGAAGGTCGCTTCCGGCACGCCGTCGGGTCGCGTCCTCCGCGTCAAGGGCCGCGGTGTCACGACCAAGAACGGGACGGGCGACCTGCTCGCCACCGTCCAGGTCGCGGTGCCGTCGCACCTGTCCGACAAGGCGCGCGAGGCCGTCGAGGCGCTCGCGGAGGCCCTGCCGGACGAGAACCCGCGCGAGGACCTCCTCGCCAAGGCGCGCAGCTGACGCGCGCGTTGACAACGCAAGAAACGCAGTAGACCGGGCCTGGAGGCGCGGCGCGGCTTCCTGACGGACGCTCGCCGAGCCTCCAGGCTGGTTTTCAGACCACGCGAACGACGGAAGGAGCACTCGATGACCGACATGGACGAGAACTCGCCCGTCTTCGCGATCGCGGTGGCGGCGGAGCTGGCCGAGATGCACCCGCAGACGCTGCGGCAGTACGACCGGCTCGGCCTGGTCGTGCCTGGGCGGACCCGCGGTGGATCGCGCCGGTACTCGATGCGGGACATCGCGCAGCTGCGTGAGATCGCGCGACTCGGTTCCGAGGGGGTGTCGCTGGAGGGGATCCGGCGGGTGCTCGAGCTCGAGAACGAGAACAAGGAACTGCGGGACCGGGTGCGGGAGCTCGAGACGGCGTTGGCCGATCAGCTCATCAGCCGGCCGGGTGCGCGGGTGTTCGCGGCCACGGCGAGTGGTGCGGCGATCTCGTTGAAGGCGGGGTCGCGGCCGCAGCGGAACACGCAGATCGTGTTGTGGCGGCCGCCGCGCTGACGCTTGTCGAACGGACAACGCCCCCGTCCTCCTTTGTGGAGGGCGGGGGCGTTGTGGTGTTCGGTTGTGTGTTGGTCAGTTGACGATCTTGACGTCGTGGCTGGTGTAGGTGGTCTTGCCGCCCTTGGTGG
>NZ_SNVW01000007.1 GCF_004361695.1 Curtobacterium flaccumfaciens
TCGGAGTTCGCCGTGGGGTCACCCCACTTCCAGCCGCCCTTGCGCCCAGAGACGCCGATCGGGTTGTCGGAGAACGCCTTGCTCTTCCACAACCAGTCACCGCCGGAGTACTTGCCCTCCTCGAGCAGGTTCCCGTCGTTGGCGTAGAGGAACGAGGTCCAGCTGCCCCAGAGCCGCACCACCCAGTCGAACGCGTACGTGCCACCCCCGACCTTCGCCAGGCTCTCGGCCGAGGAGTGGAAGTCGTCCATCGACCACTTGCTCGTCGGGCGGGACAGGCCCGCCTTGTCGAACAGGTCGGTCGAGTAGAACATGCTGCCCGCGTTGAAGCTGTCGGGCAACGTGTAGAGGTGCCCCTGGTACATCGTCGACTCCAGCAGCACCGGGTGCGCTCCGGTGAAGTACGTGTGCAGATCCGACAGGTTCTTCGTCACGTAGTCGTCGAGCGGGGTGAGGAGGTTCTTCGACGCCAGCAGCTGCTGCCCCTCGGTCGCGACGCTGACGATGTCCGGCACATCGCCGGAGGCGATCTGCGTGAGCACCTTCGCGAGGAAGTCGTTCCAGTCCGTGCCGTTGATCGCCGTGACCTGCAGACTCGCCTTCTTGTCGAGGGCCTTGATCTTCGGCTCGATGGCCTTCTGCAGGGCGGTCGCTGCGCTCTGCTCACCGAAGTAGAGCATCTTCACCGTGCCGGAGCCGCTGCCCCCGCCGCCGGTGGTCGAGCATGCTGCCAGCGATCCGATGCCGGCCAGCGCGAGTCCTGCGCCGCCGAACTTGAACAGCGTGCGCCGGTCGATCGGGGTGCTGAATCCGTTCGCCATGGGTCGCTCCTCTCTGAGCGATCGTGGCCCCGCTAGGTCGGAGCCAATACGTATTTGCAGGGCGAGCGTACACAGCATGCGGAGCGGACGCAATACGTATTTGCTTCTGGCATGATGATGGCAACGGAGGAGGCTCAATGGCGAACCGCAAGCGCACAACGCAGTCACAGCGCGTCACCATGAAGGACGTCGCACGCCACGCCGGCGTGTCACAACCGACGGTGTCATTCGTCCTGAACGATCGCCGGGACGTTTCAATCGCTGCTGAGACGCGCACTCGTGTCCTCGAGGCCGCGAAGGAGCTGAACTTCCAGCCCAACCGGGCGGCGCAGTCGCTGCGATCGAATCGGTCCTACACAGTTGGTGTGATCGCCGACCGGCTTGTCTCGCAGCCCTACGCGGGTCACATCGTGCTCGGCGTGCAGCAGGCCGTCCAGGAAGCCGGGTACGTCTGCTTCGTGGTCGAGACCGCGCAGACGTCCGACGGAGGCAAAGCGGCCGTCGAGAACCTCGTCCAGCAAGGAGTCGCCGGCCTGGTCTACGCAGCGCCCGGGCCCGAGTACGTCACCCCGGTTGCCGGACTCGACGCGGTCCCAACGGTCTTCGTCAACTGCTTCCCACCCGAGGACGCACCCGCAGTCACCGTGCTCGCCGACGAGTACCAGGGCGGGTACGACGTCGCCGCCGCCGTCTTCGCAGCCGGCCACACCACCGTCGCCTTCCTCGGCGGCCCTGAGGACGACTACGCGTGCCAAGAACGAAAGCGCGGACTCGAGCGCGCCGCCGCCGACGCGGGCATCCCGTCGACACAGATCAGCATCACGTTCGGCACCTTCCAGGTGGGATCCGGCTATGACCTCGCGGTCGAGGCCCTCGACGACGTGGCCATCCGTCCGACGGCGATCATCTGCGGCAACGACCGCATGGCAGTCGGCGCGTTGATGGCGGCGCAGTCGATGGGGATGCGCTGCCCGGAGGACATCAGCATCGTCGGCTTCGACGACCAGCCCGACCTCGCCGACCAGATGCACCCACCGCTCACCACCGTTGCGCTGCCGCACCAGCAGATGGGCTTTGAGGCAGGAACGCTGCTGCTAGCGGAGGCGGAACAGCCCGGCCGACACCTCGTGCCCTGCGAATACGTCGCCCGCAGCTCGCTTGCGGCCCCACGACCCAAAGGAACTTGAATGACGCTCCCGTCCAGCACCCATTTCCAACCCCCGAACGGCTACGTCGGCGACGTCATCCCGTTTGAACACGACGGCACCGCGTGGTTGTTCTACCTGCTCGACGAACGGCCGGACGCTCCGCCGCTCAAGCGAGCAACGGGTATGCCCTGGGCGGTCGTGACCACAACCGACTTCGTCACCTTCACCGACAAGGGCGTCGTCCTGCCCTCCGGCGGCCCCGACGCGAGCGACTTCGACTGCTACACCGGCAGCGTCGTCCGTGATGAGGAGGGAACGCTGCACTTGTTCTACACGGGGCACAACCCCCGCATCACGACCGGGTCCGATGGCGGCGGCAAGGACGCTCAGGTCATCGCGCACGCGACGTCCTCCGGTGATCTGACCGACTGGGTCAAGCACCCCGACTGGGACTTCCCCGCACTCGCTGGCTACTCCCCCGAAGACTGGCGAGACCCTTTCGTCTTCCGTCCCAATGCCGACCGGCCCTGGCAGATGCTCCTCGCCACTCGGCGACCAGACGAGCCGTATCGGCGTTCCGGCGTCGTGGCACGGCTCGAGTCCGATGACCTCGTCACCTGGCGGGATGCCGAGCCGATCTGGGAACCGCACCGCTTCATCACGCAGGAGTGCCCTGACGTGTTCCAGTGGGGTGAGTGGTGGTACCTGGTGTACTCGGAGTTCTCCGACGCGTTCTGCACCCGCTACCGCATCGCGACGTCACCGGACGGCCCATGGTTTGCGCCGGCTGATGACACCGTCGACGGCCGAGCCTTCTACGCCGCGAAGACCGTCGCGCTCGGCGACCGCCGGTACTTCGTCGGGTGGATCGCGTCGAAGGAGGACCGGTGTGATGCCGGCGCGTGGCAGTGGGCCGGCACCATGGCGACGCTGCAGGCCCACCAGCGCGCCGACGGGACGTTGCGGTTCGACCTTCCCGATGGCATCAAAGCCGCGTACACGAACGAGGTCGACATCACGGCACGCCTCACACCGGTCAACGATGCTGCCGCAGCGGTGGGCACGGGCGCAACGACCCGGTACGCGGCTTGGGTCGGACCGGAACTCCCGTCCGAAGCGCTGGTGTCCGTGGATCTCACGCTCGACGCGGACGCCAGGTCGGTAGGGCTACTCCTGCGCACCAGCGACGATGGCGAACAGGGGTACGCACTCCGCCTCGAGCTTGATCGGAACCGGCTCGTGCTGGACCGATGGCCTCGCGGCAGCACCGGCACCGAGCAGTGGCAAATCCTCGGCGACGTTCCGCACGCCGTCGAGCTCGAGCGCCCGGTGGAGCTCGCCCCAGGCGCGCATCACCTCGAGGTGCAGTTGGACGGGGACATCTGTGTCGCCGTCGTCGACGGGGCCGTCGCGTTGAGCACGCGTCTCTACGATCGCCCCGCGGGGCGCGTCGGTGTCTTCGCGCAGGACGGCGCGTTCACCCTTGATCGTCTGACGGTCAGTACTCGCTAGCGCCAGCATCGACGAAGTGCGCCTGCCCCGGATCGCGGGCAGGCGCACTTCGTTCGTTGCGCTACTTCCAGATCGACTTGAGGTTCCAGGCTCGGAGGTCGTCGACGCGGGCTGTACCACCCGTAGCGAAGGCGCTGACACCGGCGCTGGACGAGTCCGGGAAGATCTGGTCGGTGAGGACCACCTGGCCGTCCGCACCGAACACCTCGATCGAAGAGGCGTCAACGAGGATCCGCAGATCCAAGCCACCGCGGGTCAGCTGCAGCGGCGCATCGCTGCGTGATGCAAACGCACTGCTGAAGGCCACGTTCCCAGAGCGGGTGCGGTCGATGAACACCGTTCCGGTGCTCGTGTCGTACCCAACCTGCGTGTACTGTCCGGCACCAGTTCGCACGTTGAGGCCGAAGGTCTTCGCCGATCCTGCGGTGAGGTGGGCCTGCACATCGAGAGTCTGGCCTGCCACCGGGAGCGCTGTCGTCGTGTTCGCGACAGAGACGTTCTTCACCCGCGCAGGACGACCCGCGTGCACCTTGTCGATACCGTCGACGGGCTGTTCGACGATCTTGAGCTTCCCATCGATGGTCCGCAGTGACAGGGCGCGCGGGAACGTCTCGGCGCCCTGCCATGGGGACGTCGGCACGTTTGAGGCGTACGCCCAGTTGTTCATCCAGGCGATGGCGATGCGCTCCCCGTTGGGGGCGTTCTCCCACGTGTTCTCCGCGTAGAAGTCAGCCCCGTAGTCCAACCAGTTGGCACGCTGGTACTGGGTCAATGCCGGCGCATCGCTCTGCGTGAACCCGTCGGCGAGGATGTGGCCCCATCCGCCGGTGGCGTTGTCAACGATCTGGAGCTGCGCTTGCCTGCCGCGCAGGTCGGCGATGTTCCACGACGTCCAGTCCAGCGTCTCGCTGTTTGCACCGGTCGCAGTGCGAACAGCCTTCCCGTCGACGAGGAGGTTCACCGTGGTCTGCGTGTCCCAGGGGGCAGCTTTCTGGTCCGCGGCGATGATCTGCCCAACCATGAGGTGACCCCAGCCGCCCGTGCCGTCGTTGTCGTCGACAACCTGAATCTGCGCGTCCTTGCCTTGGTACGCCGTGGCGTCGAGGCTTGCCCATCGAAGCGTCCCGGTGCCGTCGCCGGTGACTGACTGCACGACCTTGCCGTCAACGATCAGGTTGACGGCCGTGGGGTTCGCCTGTCCCCACGGGTGGTCGCCGCCGGCGATCTGCAGGTCGATGTAGGGCTTCGTGACCGTGAACGTCGGCGACGTGACCGTGCCGGTCCCGGCATCCCCATCCGGGGTGAACGTGTCCAGCACCGAGCTGCCGATCTGGTTCGGCAGTGATTCCTTTGTCGGCCCGGCGCCGATGAAGGAACCGGTCGCGGTCCAACCCTCACCGTAGGTGGGGCCGGCGAAGTCAGCGAGGACAGATCCGCTCGGAACCGTCCCTGCTGGAACGGAGCCTGGGATAGCGGGGTTGTTGCCTCCGCCGACGAGGAAGTTCAGGCGCGCTTTGTTGAGCGTGAACGGTGCCGAGGTGAGCGTCCCGGTTGCTCCGTCACCCCCGTTGTAGCTGTCAACGAGGTACTTGCCCTGGAAGCCTGCGACGGCCTGCTGGTCAGGGAGGGCGCCGGCTGCGGGTGCCGCGCCGAACGCGGAGCCGGTCGCGGTCCAGCCCGCGTAGGTTCCCGACTCGAAGTCGGCCACTGTCGCGCCGGCTGGAGCGGTGTAGGTCGCCGGGCCGTCCGGGGTGAACGATGTACCGTCGAACTGCCCGGTGAAGTACTGGACACCGGTGCTGCCGACACTGACGCTGAGCACCCACTTCATCTGCCGCTTGTTGCCATCCACGGGCAGTGCGTAGAGGTCGGGCATCTCCCAGACGCCGCTGGTTGCGCCGCGCGGACCGAAGTCGCTGGCGTGTGTCCACGACTTCAGGTCCTTCGACGTGTAGAAGGCGATTTTGTACTGATCGGAGAGGGTGACCGCCATCACCCACTCCTTCTTCGGCGCGTACCAGAACACCTTCGGGTCGCGGAAGTTCGTCGACTGGAGGTCGAGGACCGGATTGCCGGCGTACCGCGTCCACGTGCGGCCGTGATCGGTGCTGTATGCCAGCGACTGCGACTGGATGCCGGTTCCGGCCTGGACGCTGGTGTAGAACGCCACCATGGCTGGGTTCTTCTTGGTTCCGAAGCCGCTGGTGTTGCCGTTGTCGACAACCGCTCCCCCGCTGAAGAACGCGTTGCTACCCGGGTCTGGCTCGGGCCCCTTCACCGGGATGTTCTCCCAGTGGACCAGGTCTTTGCTGACTGCTCCCTCCCACGTGCCGTAGCTGAACAGGTAGTAGAGCCCGTCGTCGTAGACGAGGCCGTTCGGGTCCCCGATCCAGCCGGACGGTAGTGAGTAGTGGAACTGGGGCCGGTACGTCTCGTGGTACTGGCTGGTATCGGCCGAGCTCGCTGTCGCGGTCACGGTCGCGAGAACCAGCGCCCCCGATATCGCTGCCGCCGCGATCACGCTGATGCGTTGAAGTGGTCGAAACATGTCGCTTGGAGCCTTCCTCTCTGAAGACCATCGAGCTAATACGTATTAGCACCGCCTAGTTATTCATCCTGCACGCGGCGGGCTACCTGGTCAAGGCATAACGCACGCGAAGGCGACATCTCGTGCAGCGTCCGATCGCTCACCGAACACCAGGGTGGTCGAACCCGCCCGGCGCGTCTCGCTCGTCCTGCGCCGACAACGGCGCACTAGGGCTACCGGCGTGAGCGGAGCAAGAGCGCCACCCCCACCACAATCTCCACGACGCCGAACGGCACGAGGATCTGCGGAATCAACGTCGCTTGCGAGCGTGGGTAGAGGAAGAACAGCAAGCTAAAGACGACGATGAACAGGCACCCGCCACCGATCCAGACGAAGCCTTGAGTTCTAGACCGGCGCATGAATTGAACCTAGTCGGGGCGGCGACCTGGTGGCAGCCCGTCGATCGTCTTGAAAGCTGATCGACATCGGCATCGGCATCTCGGACGGCCGCAGTCTGGTTGCATCGATGCGCGCGCTCGAGGTCCTTTCGGGGACGCACCCGCCGTCGCCACAGGAGCCGGCTCCTGCTCAAGCGTGTCTCGCAAGCCGGTCCCCCACTGGTCGTCACGGCACCCCGGTCCACCGTGTCGCTCCACCCATCCTGCTGACCGCCGGCGCTGTCTCACATAGGTCGTCCGCGGTCCTTCGCGATAGCGGTCCGTCATACGAACACGACCGGGACCTCTCCTGGTTGGCCGTTGCTCTGCCAGCGACCTCCTACGTCGACGTCACAGTGGAGTCCGACGAGTCAGGAACCGGACACCAGACGAGCAGCATCCGAGGCCGCCAGGTCCCCGCGCCGTCACGACGAGCACGACCGTTCTGGTCGCAGAACGAGCATCAGGGTGCGCAACGCGACGAGCACTCCGACGGACAACGAGCGCGACGACGAGCGCGACGTCGTTCATCGCCGGTGCCCCGACCGAGCAGCCCGTGGAGCGCGCGGTCAGACCGGACGGCTGAACAGGTTCACGAGGTTGCCGTCCGGGTCCCGGAACAGCGTCGACCGGTTCCCCCACGGCATCGTCGTCGGCGGCAGCACCACGTCGTCGAGCCCGTCGCGCAGACGCTCGAACGCCGCGTCGACGTCCTCCACGAGGAACTCGACGATGACGCTGCCGTTCGAGCGAGCGGTCGGTGCGCCGTTCCCGAGCATCGCGACGGTCGCTGGCGTCCCGAGCGCCAGGACCGCGCCACCGGTCGCGATCTCGGCGAACACCGGGGCGGGCCGGCGGCCGACCGACCCGGTGATGCGCTCGTAGAACGCGACCATCCCGTCGAGGTCCTCGGTGATGATCCGGATCGATGCGAACTCCATGGTGTGCCTTCCCGGGCGGCCGCCGTGACCGCCCGCGTCGAGCATCCTCGAGCCCCGCGACACCGTCCTGTCGGGGTTTCCGCGATCAGGCGCCGAGCACCGGACGGAGGACGCCGTGCGGGATGTCCAGCTCGTCGATCCGGGCGACCCGCTGCGGCGCGACCTCGTCCGTCAGTTCGACGTCGAGCACGCGGTCACCACGGAACGCGCGCACGCCGTCGCGCAGCCGGCACCACGCGACGAGGTACCAGTCCTCGCCCTTGCCGATGTACCCGAGGGGTTCGACCTCCCGCTCTGACTCCGCTCCCCCGCCGTCGCGGTACCGCATCCGCACCACGCGGCCGCTGGTGAGCGCACTCGCGAGCGCCGTCGGCGCCGGCTCCCGTTCCCCCGTCTCGAGCAGGTGCACGCGCCGTGCCAGCGTGTTGGTCCGGCGGGCATCGTCTTCCGCGAGGACGGCGGTCACCTTCCGCGCAGCACTCCGCGCGGCGTCGCGGAAGGGACTGGACCGGAGCGTGCCGAGGCCGATCGCGACCGCGAGGGCCTCGTCGACCGTGAGCCCCAGGGGCGGCAGGGTCGCACGTGCGTCGATCGCGTAGCCGCCGGTCCGCCCCGGTTCCGCCCAGATCGGCACGCCGGCGTCCTGCAGGGACCGCAGGTCCCGTTCGACGGTCCGGACGCTGACGGCGAAGCGCTCGGCCAGGCTCCTGGCGGTGCGGCGGCCGGGTGCGACTGCGCGGAGTTCCTCGACGAGCGCGTAGAGGCGGTCGGTCCGGTTCACGACGCGACCATAGCGCCTGCGGCGTACGCGGACACCGCGTCGGCGGTCGCGGTCAGCTGCCGACGGAGGTGCCGTGCTCGCCCGTCGTCCGGTGGTCCAGCTCGGACCGCAGTGCCCGTACGACCGGCAGGAGGGTCTCGAGTCCGCCCGGCCCCGCCTCGAACGGCCTGCCGAGCGTCGTCCGCGGCGGGAGGACGAGGGGGCTGCCGCCGTCGAGGTCGAACCACAGTGCGTAGTCGATGCGCGAGCCGCGCGAGTCCTTCGTGGCGAGGTCGACCTCCCGGATCCCCGCCCAGGGCACGGTCATCACCGGCGAGTCTCGGTTCGGCGTCCACCCGTGCAGTCCGACGTCGTCGAAGGTCCAGATGTCCGGGCGCGGGCGCGGCAGGTCTTCGCTGGTCCGGATGCCCTTCGTCAACACCGGCAGGAAGAACGCGGGCATGTGCCCTGTCGCTCGGATCCGACCGACGATCCGACGGTCCCGACGCCCGCTCCACCACGTGCCGATCGACATCGCTACGCCGATGAGCACGACGAGCAGCTCGACCAGGACCACGCTGCCGACACGGCTGCTGCGAACCATCTCGGCGACGAAGGCCGGCGACCGGAACTCGGCGACGATGAGCGCCGGCGCAGCGACCACCAGCACCGACGCGACCAGGTGCACCGGCCACGACCGGGGCACGACGCCGTCACGGAGGCGCTGCACCCACCGGTCCGTCACGACCACCACCGGCCCATCCTGCTCCGATCGGCCGCGTCGCGAGCGGGCGGGCAGACCAGGGAGCGGAGCAGGGCAGGTATCGGTTCGCACGATGTCGGATCCGGACCGGGATCCGCGGGATCCGCCGTCCGGATCCGACATCCCTCCGGACAGGATCCACCGGGCGCCGCCGTCGCCGTCGGACGCGACCCGATGACGGCCTGGAGGCGCGGTGCCGGCTGGCACCGCGCCTCCCGGCCGTCGTCGCGAGCGTCTCAGGAACGCGACAGGCGCGTCACGGTGGCGTGGGCACCGTCCGTGAGCAGCCCGTCGAGGGCGTCGCGGTACGCCGCGACGAACCGCTCGTCGTCGACGAGGTCGCCGAACACCTGCCGGTTCCGGATGAAGGCGAGCCGGTCGTCGCGCTGGGTCCTGGCGATGGCCGTGAGCGACTCGGCCAGCCGGTCGACCACGGTGATCGGCTCGCCGGACTCGTCGGTGCCCTCGGCGTAGCGCGCCCACGACGCGACGATGCCGGCGGACAGCGCGACGGGTCGGTCGGCGGCCAGGTTCTCGCGCACGACCGGCAGGAGCCACTTCGGGATCCGGTCGCTCGACTCGGCGCAGAGCCGGGCGAGGGTGTCGCGGACCTCGGGGTTCTGGAACCGTTCGATGAGCGTCGACTTGTAGTCCTCGAGGTCGATGCCGGGCACGGGGTGCAGGGTCGGCGTGCCCTCCTCGTCCATGTAGCGGCGCAGGAACGTCGCGATCGCGGGGTCCTGCGTCGCCTCGTGGGCGTACCGGTACCCGGACAGGTACCCGAAGTAGCAGAGGCCCTGGTGGCTGGCGTTGAGCAGCCGGAGCTTCATGAGTTCGTAGGGCTCGACGTCGTCGACGAGCTGCACGTCCGCCTGCTCGTAGGGCGGACGGCCGGCGGGGTGGTCGTCCTCGAGCACCCACTGGAAGAACGGCTCGGCGACGACCGGCCAGGCGTCCTCGATGCCGAGCTCGTCACGCACCCAGGCGCGGTCCTCGTCGGCGGTGACCGGGGTGATCCGGTCGACCATCGAGTTCGGGAACGACACGTGCTCGTCCATCCAGTCCGCGAACGCCGGGTCCTGCAGGCGGGCGTAGGCGGTGAACATCTCCCGCGCGACGTGCCCGTTGCCCTGGATGTTGTCGCACGACATCACGGTGAACGGCGGGAGGTCCCGGTCGCGGCGGCGGCGCAGCGCCTCGACGACGAGCCCGAACACGGTGTGCGGCGGGCCGTCGCCGCGGAGGTCGGCGACGACGCCGGGCTCGTCCGCGACGAACTCGCCCGTGACGTGGTCGAAGTTGTAGCCGCCCTCGGTGATGGTCAGGCTGACGATCTTCGTGTCGGGGTGCGCCATCTTCTCGACGACGGCGTCGGGGTCGTCGACGGCGAGCAGGTAGTCGACGATGCTGCCGATGACGCGGGACTCGCGAGTGCCGTCCGGGTGCTTGAGGACCAGCGTGTACAGGCCGCCCTGCTCCGCCATGGTCGTCGCCATCCGGCGGTCCTGCTCGAGGACGCCGACGCCGCAGATGCCGTACTCGCGGGCGTCGCCCTGCTGCAGCAGCCGATCGATCACCATCGCCTGGTGTGCGCGGTGGAAGCCGCCGACGCCGAAGTGCACGATGCCGGCCGTGATCCCGTCGCGGTCGTAGGTCGGGACGGCGACACCGCTCGCGGCGATCTCGTCGAGGGTCTCCGGGGACAGGCGGACGGGCATCGGTACTCCTTCGTACGGCGGGTGCAGCTGTCGTCCATTCTGCGGGGGACGAACCTGAAGATGCACTCCTAGAAGATGCACCGAGTGCATCGATGCACCTAGTGTTGATTCTCGTGACCCTCTCGATCGACCGCCGTGCCGCCCTCAAGGCGAAGCACCGTGCGGCGATCCTGCAGGCCGCGCGCGACCTCGTCGAAGAGCGCGGCGGCCGCGACTTCAGCGTCGACGACCTGGCCGCACGTGCCGACATCGCCCGACGGACGGTGTTCAACCACTTCGGCTCGCTCGACGAGGTCCTGCTGGCCGTCTGCGAGCAGGAGCTCTCCGTCATCATCGACCGGTTCCTCGCCGACATGGCGAAGACCCCGATCGGCGACGGCAGCCGTGCCTCGATGTTCGACGAACTCGAGTCCGCCGCTCGCGGGGCCGACCTCGCCTCCGCGATCGCGAGCATGTACCGGATCCTCGGCGAACCCGGCAAGGACGACCCGAAGGCCGCGGTCCTCACCCAGACGGCGTTCGCCCGCGTGACCGAACGGCTTCGTGTCGAGGTCGCCCGACGCTACCCGGCGGCCGACCCCCTCGACGCCGCCCTGCTCGTCGAGTCGCTGATGAGCGGCATCGTCGTCATCGCGGAACACTGGCTGTCCACCTCCGGGCCGGCGATCGACGAGCAGTCGGTCGCCGCCTGGGACGCCCTGCTCGCACGGCTCGTGCACAGCGTCCGCAGCGGCTACATGCCCACTGACTGATCCATCCCCCAGGGGTCCACCGGCGCACCCCGCACCCGCAACAACACCTGACACGAAAGGAACGGGGCAACCGCATGGCCGGTCTCCTCTACCGTCTCGGACGGTTCTCCGCACGACGCCACTGGCTCGTGATCATCACCTGGGTGGTGATCATGGCGATCGCCGGAGTCACGTACACCCTGTTCGCGGGGACGATCTCGTCCTCGATCACGATCCCGAACACCAAGACCAGTCAGGTGCAGGACGAGCTCGCCGACAAGTTCCCGTCCGCGAACGGCGGCAACGGGACGATCGTCTTCGAGACGAAGAACGGCAAGGCGTTCACCGACGACCAGAAGTCCGACGTGGCCGACTTCCTGAAGAAGCTCGAGAAGCTCGACGGGGTGAAGGGCGCGACGAGCGGCTTCACCACCCAGCAGCGACTCGACGACGGCCGGCAGAAGATCACCGACGGCAAGCAGCAGATCGCCGACCAGGAGACGACGATCTCCGACGGTCAGAAGCAGATCGACGCCGCGAAGGCCCAGATCGCCACGCAGCAGCAGACGCTCGACGCGCAGAAGCAGCAGGTGGCCGCCCTCACCGGGCCCGCCCAGAGTGCCGCGCAGCAGCAGCTCGACGCCGGCCAGCAGCAGATCGACGCCGCGCAGCGCCAGATCGACACGCAGCAGCAGACCCTCGACGCCGGCAAGACGAAGCTCTCCGACGCCAAGCAGGAGCTCGACGAGAACGCACGGCTGCTCGACCTGTCGAAGGACATCCGCTTCGTCTCGTCGAACGGCAGCGCCGCGATCGGCACCGTGCAGTTCACGAAGTCGACCTTCGAGGTGCCCGCCGACACGAAGACCGCGATCGCGGACGACGCCGAGTCGGCCGACATCAGCGGCGTGAACGTCTACGTCTCCAACGACATCGCGCAGGGCGTCCCGTCCATCCTCGGCCCGGGTGAGATCGGCGGCGTCATCATCGCCGCGCTCGTCCTGTTCCTCATGCTCCGCACGGTCATCGGCGCCGCGGTGCCGCTCGTGTCCGCCGTGCTCGGCGTCGGCGTCGCCTCGCTCGCGGCCCTGTCGTTCTCCAGCCTCGTCGAGTTCATCTCGGTCACGCCGGTGCTGGGGGTGATGCTGGGCCTGGCGGTCGGTATCGACTACTCGCTGTTCATCCTCAACCGACACCGGACCCAGCTGAAGCAGGGCATGCAGGTGCACGAGTCGATCGGGCTCGCGAACGGCACCTCCGGCAACGCCGTGGTGTTCGCGGGTGCGACCGTGATCGTCGCCCTGCTCGCGCTGAACATCACCGGCATCCCGTTCCTCGGCCTGATGGGCACGGTCGGCGCCGTCGCGGTGTTCTTCGCCATCCTCATCGCCACCTCCTTCACCCCGGCGCTGCTGTCCCTCATCGGCATGCGGATCCTGCGGAAGAAGGAGCGGTCGCGGATCGGGAACACGGGCTCGACCCGGGTGCCGAACAAGCCGATGTCGACCTGGCGCGCGGTCATCACGCTCGTCGCCGGCGTCGCGGTGCTCGGCACGATCGCCCTGCCCGCCACGCAGATGCGCCTCGGCCTGCCGAGCGGTGCGTCCGAGGCCGTCGACTCGAGCCAGTACAAGGCGTACAAGGCGCTCGACAAGGAGTTCGGCGCCGGTCAGAACGGCCCGCTGCTCGTCGTCGCGACCCTGCCGAAGGCGGTCAGCAAGGACGACGTCACCGCGACCGAGGTCACCATCGGCGAGGCGATCGCGAAGAACGACGACGTGAAGGCCGTGCTGCCGATCGGCGCCTCGAAGGACCGCGACATCATCGCGTTCCAGGTGAAGCCCGCCGGCGGCCCGGACAGCGTCTCGACCGAGACCCTGGTGAAGGACCTCCGGACCCAGAACGTCACGGTCGACGACGGCAAGGCCACGCTCGGCGTCGCGGGCAACGCGTCGGCGAACATCGACGTGTCCGAGAAGCTCGCGAACGTGCTGCCGCTCTACCTCGTGGTGGTCGTCGGGTTGTCGCTCATCATCCTCATCATCGTGTTCCGGTCGTTCCTCGTGCCGATCACGGCGACGGCGGGCTTCATCCTGTCCGTGCTGGCGTCGTTCGGTGGCCTGACCGCGATCTACCAGTGGGGCTGGCTCGGCAGCGTGTTCGGGGTGCACGACCCCGCACCGATCCTGAGCTTCCTGCCCATCATCGAGATCGGCATCCTGTTCGGGCTCGCGATGGACTACCAGCTGTTCCTGGTGTCCGGCATGCGTGAGGCCTACGCCCACGGCGCGAGCGCGAAGGTGGCGGTCCAGCGTGGCCTGCACGCCGGTCGCGCGGTGGTCACGGCGGCCGCGATCATCATGATCTCGGTGTTCGCGGGCTTCATCTTCTCGGACTCGTCCACGATCAAGCCGATCGGCTTCGGCCTGGCGTTCGGTGTCCTCGTCGACGCGTTCGTGGTCCGGATGCTGCTCATCCCCGCCGCGATGCACCTGCTCGGCACGAGCGCCTGGTGGTTCCCGAAGTGGCTCGACCGGATCGTGCCGGACGTCGACGTCGAGGGCGCCAAGCTCGAGCGGTCGCACCCGGTCGCCGGCCACGAGGGCGGCGACGAGCACCACGGCTCTCACGCCGCGGCCGTCGAGCCGGACGCCAACCCGCACGAGGGGCACGCGCCGACGCACCGCGCGTAGGCACCAGCGCACCCGTCCTGGAGGCGCGGGTCGACCCACACGGGCCGACCCGCGCCTCCAGGCGGTTGCGGCCGGGGCGCGCGCTGCCGGACCCGGGCCGTCGGCTCGCGGTGCGCGCGGCGCTGCCGACCCCGAACGACACCGACGATGTCGTACGACCTCCACCGTGTCGTATCCCAGCGCGTGCAACTGTTGCGCCCGCGCCCGTGCGACACCGACGATGTCGTACGACCTCCACCGTGTCGCAACCCCGCACGTGCAACTGTTGCGCCCGCGCCCGTGCGACATCGGCGATGTCGTACGACGTCGACCAGGTCGCAACAGCGCGCACGCACCCCGGCGCGCGACCGCACCCCTCCCGACCATTCGCGCACGAACGGTATGGTGGGCGGATGACCGAGACCGACGTGGACCCGCTCGCCCTCGACCGGCAGCTCTGCTTCGCGCTCGCGGCGACGAGCCGGAGCGTCATCGGGCTGTACCGCGACCTGCTCGAACCGATGGGCCTGACGCACCCGCAGTACCTCGTGATGCTCGCACTGTGGGAGCACGACCCCCGCTCGGTCCGCGAGATCGCCCGCGAGCTCCGACTCGACTCGGCGACCCTCAGCCCCCTGCTCAAGCGACTCGAGGCGTCCGGGTACCTCCGTCGCACCCGCAGCACGGCCGACGAACGCCAGCTCGAGGTCTCGCTCACGACCGCCGGCCGCTCCCTGCGCGAACGCGCCCGCGCCGTCCCGCTGGCCGTCGCCGACCGGCTGGGGTGGCCGCTCGAGCGGCTCGAGGCCCTCAAGGACGAGCTGACCGAGCTCCTCGAACGAGTCGACGGCGTCGAACGGGTGTGATCCGCGATCGTTCGTGGCACAATGGTTGGTGCACGAACGAAAGGACGGACCGTGGGTCGCTTCGGACAGTGGTACGAACGGTGGAACAGCACGCTCATCGCGAAGATGGGCCCCTCGCAGATCGGTGCCGGCCACCCCGAGGGCGTCGACGACCGCACGGTGGACCGCGGGTGCCCGATCTGCGGCAAGCCCCTCTCGCGGCACCAGGTGATCCGGCCCGAGGGGCAGGTCCGTTCCTCGACGCTCGTCTGCCCGCGCGACTGAGAATCGGCCCGAGCAGGAATTGCAGTCGGCAACAGCGCGTTCCCGGTTGACGTGAAGCTCTTCGAACCCGCCACCCTCGGCGCCCTGCCCCTGTCGAACCGCATCGTCATGGCGCCGCTCACCCGCACCCGCGCCGGCGAGGCCGGTGTCCCGAACGACCTGCTCGTCGAGCACTACCGGCAGCGCGCCGGCCTCGGGCTCATCGTCACCGAGGGCACCTGGCCCGTGCAGGAGGGTCGCTCGTACCCCGGGCAGCCCGGCATCGAGACCGACGACCAGATCGCCGGCTGGCGCCGCGTCGCCGACGCCGTCCACGCCGAGGGCGGCACCATCGTGATGCAGCTCATGCACGGCGGCCGTGTCTCGCACACCGACATCTCGCAGACGCCGCGCATCGTCGCCCCGTCCGCGATCGCCGCTCCCGGCGAGACCCACACCGCCACGGGGAAGGCCGCCATGCCGGTCCCCCACGCGCTCACCACCGACGAGGTCCAGGAGGCCGTCCAGGGCTTCGTCCAGGCAGCCCGCAACGCCATCGCCGCCGGGCTCGACGGCGTCGAGGTGCACGGAGCGAACGGCTACCTCGTGCACGAGTTCATGTCGCCGGTGTCGAACACCCGCACCGACCAGTACGGCGGCTCCCCGGAGAACCGTGCCCGCTTCGCCGTCGAGGTGACCACCGCCGTCGCCGAGGCCATCGGCGCCGACCGCACCAGCATCCGTCTCTCCCCCGAGCACGGCATCCAGGGCGTCATCGAGGACGACCCCGCGGACGTCCACGCGACGTACACGGCGGTCGCCGAGGGCCTGGCCCCGCTCGGCCTCGCCTTCATCGACGTCCTGCACGCCGACCCGACGGGCGAACTCGTCCAGCACATCCGCCGGACCGTCGGCGCCCCGTTCGTCGCGAACTCCGGCTTCAGCTCGCTGACCACCCGCGACGAGGCCCTCGCCCTGGTCGACGGCGGCCACGCCGATGCCGTCGGCGTGGGTCGCGCCGCGATCGCGAACCCGGACCTCGCGCACCGCTGGGAGCACGACGCGGAGCTCAACGAGCCGCGGCCGGAGTTCTTCTACGGTCAGAGCGCCGAGGGCTACACCGACTACCCGACGCTGGCCGAGGTGCGCGCGCAGGTCGCGTAGTCGACCTGCGCCGCTGACGGACGGGAGGCGCGGTGCCAGCTGGCACCGCGCCTCCCGTCCGTCGTCGCCGCGCCCGGTAGATTCGTCAGGCCGCGATCCAGGGGGGAACCGTGCAGGCACGACCGACACCGCTCGACACCAGCGCGCTCACGGAACGGGTCCGACGCCGGGACGTCCGGCGCTCGTGGCAGCGGCTCGTCCGCGAGCACCCGGCAGCCCCGGACTCCGCCGGCCTCGTCCGGCGGTTCGTGCTCGGCTTCGCGACGTGGACCGTCCCGCTCGGCTTCCTGGCACTGGCCATCGGGATCCCGCAGACCATCGCCGAGGGTGCCGACGACGTGGTGACCGCCGTGATCGTGCAGAGCACGATCGGTGCGTTCCTGCTGCTCGCCTGGGTGCTCTGCGGGTGGGCGTGGTTCCGGCTGCACCGACGACGCCCTCGGAAGCGGGTGCACCACCGGCTCGCGCGCTTCGCGGCCGCGAACGGCATGACGTACGAACCCGGCCCGACGGGGGCCCTCCGGCGCGCACCGATGCGTCGCCGCGGGTCACTGACCCTGTACCGGGTCCTCCGGACGCCAGGTCCCCGAGGGCTCGAGTTCGCGAACCACGAGCTCACACGGTCGACCATGACGAACACGTCACCCACGTTCGGCGGGTACTGCGCCATGCGCCTGCCGGTCGCGTTGCCGAACATCCTGCTGCGCTCGGAGGACGGGCCGAAGCGGCCCCTGCACACGTCGTCGGTCGTCCGCGACTCGCAGGTGCTGTCGCTGGAGGGCGACTTCGACCGGTACTTCCGGCTGTACTGCCCGGCGGGCTACGAACGGGACGCGCTGTACCTGTTCACCCCGGACGTGATGGCCCGGCTCGTCGACCACCTGCGCGGCCTCGACGTCGAGATCGTCGACGACTGGATGTACCTCATCAGCGCCCGCGACCTCGTCACCGACCGCGCCGACCGGTGGGAGGCCCTGGCCGCGGCGGTCGACGCGCTCGACGACCGGGTCGAGCGCTGGGGTCGGTGGCGCGACGAGCGGGTCGACGAGGCCGTGCCCGCCCACGACGAACCGGTGGTGCGGGTGCGCGAGGTCGCACGGGCCGGTCGCCGGCTCCGGACCACGTGGGGTGCGGGCACGATCCTGATCGTCGGGACGGTGACGCTCGGCTTCGTCGCGCTCGTCGTGGCGGTCAGCCTGCCCTGAGCACGGGCCGATCGCCGGGCGACGCGGGCCGCCGTGTGCGACACTCGGGCCATGACGGGGGCGGATGACGTGGTGGGTGGCGAGGTGGGTCGCGGCGGGGCTGGTGGCGAGGGGGTCGGCGACGACGTCGCTCGCGCCGAACGGCGACGGCGGCGGGCGCGCCGGGAACAGGACGAGCGGCGCATCGCGCTGGTCGCGGTCGTCGTGCTGTGCGCGGTGCCGTTCCTGATGTTCGGGAACCTCGTGTCCACCCTCCGACTGATCGGGGGCAACGAGGAGGGGCTCGCGTCCATCCGCACCTACGAGGTGCTGCTCGTGCTCGCGCCGATCGCGTTCCTGGTCGCGATGGTCCTCGGGGCCCGCACCGGACGACGAGGCGTGCTGCTGCTGGCCCTGACCATGGTGCCGATCGTCCTCATCACCGCCTACGTCTTCGCGGTGCCGCAGGGCCGGTGGCACTCCCCGAACGGCTTCACGTTCCCGAGCCGCGACGTGCCGGCGTGCTACAGCGGGACCGACAGCTGCGCCGAGTACGGGGGCTGACGCGACGCTGGCTGACACCGCGTGAGCCGGCACGAAGTGAGCCGACACGAAGGCCGTCGGAACGAACGAAGCCCCGTCGCAGTGCGACGGGGCTTCGTTCTGTTCGGTGTCGTACCGACTTGTCGGTACTGTGCGCTCGAAGGGACTCGAACCCCCAACCTTCTGATCCGTAGTCAGATGCTCTATCCATTGAGCTACGAGCGCGTGGCCTTGCGGCCGTGGAAGACTCTACAACAGCTGCGGCCCGGGCGCCAATCGAGCGGGCTGGAGCGCGCCGCTCGGCGTGTCGGGCTCAGAGCCCGCCGAGCTCCTCGTCGAAGACCTCGGCGAGGAACACCTCGAGCGCCTGCCACGACCGGCGGTCGGCGCGCTCCTGGTACTGCGCGCCGTGATCGGGCGCGTCGGTCCCCGGCACCGCGAACGCATGCATGGCTCCGGCGTACGTGACGAGCTGCCAGTCGACGGACGGCGCCGCGCGCATCTCGTCCTGCCACGCCACGACCTTCTCGTCCGGCACGACCGGGTCCGAGGCGCCGGTGAGCACGAGGAGCTTCGCACGGATCTCGGACGCGTCCGAGGGGTCGTGCGTGATGAGCCCGCCGTGGAACGACACCGCACCGACGAGGTCCACCCCGGTGCGCGCGAGCTCGAGTGCCGTCGAACCGCCGAAGCAGTACCCCATCACGACGATGCGGGTGTGGTCGACGTCGGGGTCGTGCCGGAGTCGCGCGAAGCCCGCCAGCGCCCGTGCGCGCAGCAGCGGGAGGTCCTGGTAGAACGACCCCGCGACCTGACCGGCGGTGTCGTCGCCCGGACGGACGCCTTCGCCGTAGACGTCCGCGCCGAAGGCCACGTACCCGAGACGGGCGAGCATGGTGACCCGTGCTTCGACGTGCTCGTTGACGCCGTGCCAGTCGTGCACCACCAGGACGGCCGGGCGGGGTCCAGACACCGCGGCGTCCTTCGCCAGCACACCGAGCAGCGCGGTGCCGTCGTGGTCGTAGCGGACGGGCTCGACACGGATGTCGGAGCCGGCGGGTGCGGGGACGGTCTGCAGGACGTCGTCGATGGTGGTCACGTGGTCAGACGTTACGCGTCGACGTTGTCCCAGGCCTCGGGTCCCTCGGAGCCGGCGGCGTAGTCGTCGAGCGGGGTCGTGCCGGCACGCCAGGCATCGAGGAACGGCTCGACGACCTTCCACCCCTGCACGGCGCTGTCGGCGCGGACGGACAGGGTCGCGTCGCCCTCGAGCACCCCGGCGAGGACCTCGCCGTATGCGCTGAGCCGTCCGGGGTTGAAGGACACCTCGAGTGCGGTGTGGTCGATCGTGTACGGGTCGCCGGGGCCGTTGACGTTCAGCTCGAGCTGCATCTCGTCGGGGGCGATCCAGATGCAGAGCCGGTCGGGCCGCTCCGCTCCGGTCAGCCCGACGGGCACGTGCGGGGAGTCCTTGAACGTGATGAGGATCTCGCGGCGCTGCTTCCCGAGGGCCTTGCCGGACCGCAGGGTGAAGGGGACGCCGGCCCAGCGCCAGTTCGCCACCTCGAGCGTGAGCTGCGCGAGCGTCTCGGTGCCGAGCGACGGATCCACGCCGTCCTCGTCGACGTACGACGGCATCGACCGGTCGCCAACGGTGCCGGCCGTGTACCGCGCACGCTTGCCGGCCGCGACGACGTCGCCACCCCAGGGCCGGACGGCGCGGAGCACGAGTTCCTTCTGGGTCCGGAGGTCGTCCGCGTCGATCGAGGCCGGGGCCTCCATCGCGACGACGGCGAGCACCTGCAGCAGGTGGCTCTGGATCATGTCGACCAGGGCGCCGGCCTTGTCGTAGTAGCGGGCGCGCCCCTCGAGGCCGAGGGTCTCGTCGTACACGATGTCCACGCGCTCGACGTGCTGCGACGACAGCAGCGGTTCGATGATCCGGTTCGCGAAGCGCAGCCCGAGCAGGTTGAGCACCGTCGAGCGGCCGAGGAAGTGGTCGACGCGGTGGATGCGCTCCTCCGGCAGAAACGAGTGCAGGACGTCGTTGAGGTGCTCGGCGCTCTCCGCGTTGGTGCCGAACGGCTTCTCGAGCGCCAGGCGGGTGCCGGCCGGCAGCGGCAGGTCCTTCAGGACCTCGCAGCTCTTCTCGGTGACGGCCGGCGGGAGCGCGAAGTAGATCGCGGGATCGTGGTGGCAGTCGGCGAGCAGGGCCCGCAGGTCGTCGGCGCTCGTGACGTCGGCCTTCCGGTAGCTCGACGCGGCGACCACGGCCTGCAAGCGGTCCGACAGCGCGGTCTCGGCCTCGGCGCCCTCGTCCTCGTTCTTCGACGCCTGCGCGTTCTCGAAGGACTCCCGCACCTGCTGCTTCCAGTCGGCGTCCGAGATGTCCTCCACACCGGCCCCGACGAGCTGCACGTCCCAGTCGTCCTTGACCTCGAGCAGGGTGGCGAGGCCCGGCAGGAGCAGCCGCTTCGACAGGTCGCCACTGGCACCGAGGATGAGCAGGGAGGTCTGGAGGCTCGACATGCCCCAGACGGTACTCATGCGTTCCGGCACGTGGCCGGGAGACACCGATACGGTGGGACCGGTTCGGCGCGAGGGAGCACCATGAGCAGTGGGTACGGAGGGCGACGCCTGCGCGTCGTCGTGGTCGGCACGGGCATGATCGCCGGGGTCCACGCGCGCGCTGCGCGCGCGGCCGGCGCCGAGGTCCTGGGCGTGCTCGGTCGGAACGCGACCCGGTCGGCGCAGGTCGCGGCGCAGCTCGACCTGCCGCGCGGGTACGCGTCCCTCGACGAGGTCATCGCGGACGCCCCCGACGTGGTCCACATCTGCACCCCGAACGACCAGCACCACCCCCAGACGCTCGCGGTGATCGCCGCCGGCATCAACGTCGTGTGCGAGAAGCCGCTCGCGATCGACGCCGCGCAGGCCACGGAGCTCGTCACGGCCGCGGCGGAGGCCGGTGTCGTCGCCACCGTGCCGTTCGTCTACCGCTACCACCCGATCATCCGCGAGATCCGCGGGCGCATCGCGGACGGCGACCTCGGCCGGGTGCTCGCCGTGCACGGCCACTACCTGCAGGACTGGATGCTCGACGAGGACGCCTCGAGCTGGCGCGTCGACGCCGGAGCAGGAGGACTGTCACGGGCGTTCGCGGACATCGGCTCGCACTGGTGCGACCTGGTCGAGTTCGTCACCGGTGACCCGTTCGCCTCGGTGTCCGCCGTGACCGACATCGTCTACCCCACCCGCCCGGCGGCGTCGGGCCCGTCGTTCTCCGGCTCCCCCGACCCGGACCCGGTCCTCGACCCGAGCACGCGGGCGGAGGTCACGACCGAGGACACCGCGGTCGCCACGTTCCGGACGGGCACGGGCCGGATCGGCAACGTCGTGATCTCGCAGGTGTCGGCCGGCCGGAAGAACCGCCTCTGGTTCGAGGTGGACGGCTCCCGCGGGTCGGCGGCGTTCGACCAGGAGCAGCCGGAGTCGGCGTGGTTCGGCAACGAGCGCGGCGCCCAGATCGTGGTCCGCGACCCGTCCCTCGGCGTCCCCGACCAGCGTCGACTCGCGCTCGTGCCGTCGGGCCACCCGCAGGGCTACCTCGACGCGTTCGCCGCCTTCGTGGCGGACACCTACGCCGCCGTGCGGGCCGGCGGCGACCGGTCGGCGTGGCCCGAGGGGCTGCCGACCTTCGCGGATGGTGCCCGTGCCGCGCACATCATCGACGCCGTGATCGGCAGCGCTGCCGACGGCGGCTGGAGGGAGATCCGATGAAGCTGGGGATGCTGACGGCGTGCCTGCCCGGGTGGTCGCTGGACCGCATCGCCGCGTTCGCGGCCGAGCAGGGGTACGAGCGGCTCGAGGTGGGCGTCTGGCCGGGCACCGGCGGGCGGGACTTCGAGGCCGCGCACCTGCCGGTCGCCACGTTCACCGACGAGGACGCGCAGGCGACCCGAGCCCTGCTCGACCGCACCGGGCTCGAGATCAGTGCGTTCGCGTACTACGAGAACAACCTCCACCAGGACCTCGACCGTCGTGCCGAGGTCAAGGAGCACCTGTTCCACGCGATCGACGCCGCCCAGGTGCTCGGTGTGCCGTACGTCGGCACGTTCATCGGTCGCGACAACTCGAAGTCCGTGCGGGAGAACATGGTCGAGGGTGACCGGGTCCTGCCGGAGCTCGTCGACTACGCCGGCGAGCGCGGCGTGCAGCTCGTCATCGAGAACTGCGTCATGGAGGGCTGGCACCCCGACGGCTACCCCGGCAACCTCGCGTACTCGCCCGAGCTCTGGGGCTGGGTGACCGGACTCGGCTTCGGCCTGAACTGGGACCCGTCGCACCTGACCTGGATCGGCATCGACCCCGTCGAGACGATCCTGCCGTTCGCCGAGCACATCGTGCACGCGCAGGCGAAGGACCTCGAGCTCTTCCCCCGCAAGCGCGACGAGTACGGCTTCTTCGGCAAGGTCGACAAGGGCGACGACCCGTGGGACATGGGCTGGTGGCGCTTCCGCGTGCCCGGCCGTGGTGTCGTGGACTGGCCGCACGTGGTCGACCGGCTCTACGAGGCGGGCTTCGACGGCACGCTGAGCGTCGAGCACGAGGATCCGCTGTGGGGCGGCACCGACGAGAAGGTCCTGGAGGGCCTCCGCATCGCGCACCGCACGCTCCGGCCGCTCATCGCCCGCGAGGGGTGATCCGGGCGGACCGCCGTGTGAACAACACGTGACGTGTTGCGGCAACACCTGGCGGGTCTGCTGTGCGTTCTCATAGGTTCGACGCCGATGAACGCTCACACCTCTCCGCGCCGACGTCGGCGCTTCGTCGGCGGCGCGGCACTCGCGACCGCCGGCGTCCTCGTCGCCCTGTCCGTCCCGTCCGTCGCCGTCGCAGCCGACGGCGACACGACCATCGACCTCTACAACGTGAACGACTTCCACGGTCGGATCGCGCAGTCCATCTCGCAGACGAACGGCGCGCCGACGCCGCGGGACGGGGACGCCGCGGGTGCGGCGGTCCTAGCCGGTGCGCTCGACGAACTGCGCGGTGAGGACCCGACCACGTCGGCGTTCGTCAGCTCCGGCGACAACATCGGCGGGTCGACGTTCGAGTCCTTCATCCAGCAGGACCAGCCCACCATCGACGTCCTGAACCAGATGGACCTGTCGGTGAGCGCGATCGGCAACCACGAGCTCGACACGGGGCAGGACGACCTGCGTGACCGCGTGATCGGTCCGGACACCGACCGCAACGCGAAGTGGGACTACGTGTCCGCGAACATCCTCGACGAGGCGACCGGCGAGCCCGCGTTCGACCCGTACGCGGTCGAGGAGATCAGCGGCCAGCGCGTCGCCTTCATCGGCGCCACGGTCGACCTGGTCGGCCAGGGCCTCGTCAGCCCGGACGGCATCGAGGGACTCGTCATGGGCGACATCACCACCGAGGTGAACGAGGTCGCCGCGCAGATCGTCGCGGACGACGCCGCCGACGTCATGGTCCTGCTCGTGCACGACGGCGCCGAGACCGCCGCGGCAGCGGACCTGAACGGCAACAGCGCCTTCGCCCGCGCCGTCCACGGTGTCACGCCCGACGTCTCCGCGATCCTCTCCGCACACACCCACCAGACCTACGTGCACTCGGTCGTCCCCGACGGCGGCACGGTCGCCCGTCCGGTGATCCAGACCGGGTCGTACGGCTTCAACCTCGGTCACGTGCAGCTCGCCGTCGCCGCGGACGGCACGGTCACCGCACCGGTCGCCGAGAACATCCGCCTGGTCGACGGGACGTACGCGCCGGATGCGGCCGTCGCCGCCACCGTCGGCGCGGCGGTCACCGAGGGCGATCGTCTCGGAGCCGTCGAGCTCGGCACCGTCGACCGCGACCTGCGCCGCGCCGTGCAGACCAACGGCTCCGAGAACCGCGGCGGCGAGTCGACGCTCGGCAACTTCGTCGCCGAGGTGCAGCGTGCCGCGACGGCACGACAGGGCTCGCAGATCGCCTTCATGAACCCGGGTGGCCTGCGTGCCGACATCACCTCCGGTGCGGTCACCTACAAGGAGGCCGCGGTCGTCCAGCCCTTCGCGAACACCCTGGTCGTGCTCGACCTGACCGGTGCGCAGATCCAGCAGGCGCTCGAACAGCAGTGGCAGCCGTCGTCGGCGAGCCGCCCGTTCCTCAAGCTCGGCGTCTCCGACGGCTTCTCGTACACCTACGACCCGAAGGCCGCGGCGGGGTCCCGCATCACGGCGATGACGCTGGACGACGAGCCGATCGTCCCCGGCACGACCTACAAGGTGACGGTGAACTCGTTCCTCGCGGGCGGGGGCGACAACTTCGCGGCGTTCGCGGCCGCAGCGACGAAGCAGGACAGCGGCAAGGTCGACCTCGAGGCGCAGGTCGAGTACTTCCAGGCGCACCCGGACGTCGAGGTGCAGGAGGACCAGCGCTCGATCGGTGTCCGTGTGACGCCGACCCCGGCGGGTGGCTTCCAGCCCGGTGACGCCGTCACCATCGACCTGTCGTCCCTCGTCTTCAGCAGCGTGCCGGGCCAGGGTGGCTCGGTGTCGGTCAGCGCCGGCGGCACGGAGCTCGCCCGCGCGGCCGTCGACACGACGGTCGTCGACACGACCGACGAGCAGGGTCAGGCCACGCTCCGGTTCACCGTCCCGGGGGCGGTGGCGGCTCCGGAGACGCAGCCGGTCGCCCTCGCCGCCGCGGTCGCTCCGACGGCCACGACCGACGAACCGCTCGTCGTCACGCTGCCGAACGGCCGGACGATCACCCTCGCGGTGACGATCCCGCTGCCCGCCGTCGTGGACCCGGGCACCGACCCGGACGACGGCGACCCGACCACGCCGGGTGACGACGACCCGACCACGCCGGGCGTCGGTGACGACGGCTCGGGCGGCGTGGGCGTCGACCTCGACGGCGACGGGGTCGTCGACGGCACCGTTCCGGTTCGCGCCGACGGCGAGCTCGCCTTCACGGGTGCCGAGATCACGGGCCCGGCGATCGCCGCGGGGCTGCTGCTGCTCGCGGGGCTCTCGACCGCGCTGCTCGTCCGCCGGAACCGGGCGAAGCGTGACGCGACGGTCCTGACGGACTGACACCGCGCCTCCAGGCCGACCAGACGGGCCGTCTCACCACGGTGGGACGGCCCGTTCTCGTGCTGCCTGGAGGCGCGGTGCCGGTACCGCGTTCCGGCCCGCGTCGGCGGGCGGTCACCAGCACTGTCCCATCCCGGTACTTCCCTGCGGATCCGGCGATGCGCGGGGTACGCTCGGCGTGTCGCATCGCGACGCGTCGTGCTGGGTCACCTCTCGTCCGGACGGTGGTTCCGCCCGGCGGACTCCGCGACGCGGGTGCTCTCCGTCTCCAGGGAAACGACGGAGGGCACCCTCTCCACGTCCAGCTGGGCGTGCGGGGTCTTCTCGGGCGTACCGGGTCGTTTCGGGCGTACCGACCGGGAAGTTCCGACCAGGAACGCCCGATTCGACCCGGCTCGACGACCGAGGGGTCAGCGGAAGAGCTGCTCGCCGATGTACGACCCCTTGCGCGGTGCCGGCGGGACGGCGAAGACGGCGGACCCGATGTGCGAGATGTACTCGTTCAACCGGTCCGACGCCCCGAGCTTCCGCTGCAGGCGCGTGAAGTGCTCGGGGTCGTTCATGTACGCCGTGAAGAGCAGTCCCGCGTCGAGCTGCCCGTACTGGTTCAGCCCGTCCGTGTAGTTGTACGGCCGCCGGAGGATCTTCACGCCGTCGTTCGCCTCGTGCGCGGCCAGGGCGATGTGCGACGTCGGGTCGATCTTCGGCTCGCCGCCCTTCGCGGTCGCGTGGAAGTCCGGCGTGGTGTGCTCCGAGCCGCCGGAGAGCGGCGCCCCCTCGACCTTCGTCCGGCCGAACACCCGCTGTTGGTCGCTGACGACGTCCGCGTCCCAGATCTCGATGTTCATCCGGATCTTCCGCGCGACCTGGTAGGTGCCGCCGGCCATCCACCCGGCGCCGTCTCCGGCGTCGTCGACCCAGACGAACCGGTCGTAGTCCTCGTCGGTGCTGACGTTGCGGGTGCCGTCCTTGAAGCCCATCAGGTTCCGCGGCGTGGACTGTGCCGGTCCGGCCGACGCCCGCCCGAACCCGAGGACGGTCCAGCGGACGGTCGCGGTGCCGCGGGCCATCCGGGCGAGGTCGCGGACCGCGTGGTACGCCACCTGTGGGTCGTCCGCGCAGGCCTGCAGCGACAGGTCGCCGCCGGTGAGTCCCGCGTCGAGGTTGTCGCTCGGCAGGGTCGGGATGGCCGCGAGGCGCGCCGGCTTCTTCGACGCCAGCCCGAAGCGCTCGTCGAAGAGCCCCGGGCCGAGGCCGACCGTCACGGTGAGCGAGGCGGGACCGAGGTCGAGCGCCTCCCCCGTGTCCGCACCGACGCCGTCGCCGTGCGCGGGCTCGACGCTGCCGACGGTCTTGCCGGCCTGCAGCTGCGCGATGGACGCCGACCAGCGGGCGAGGAGCACCTGCAGGTCGCTCGTCACCGTCGACGACATGTCGAACGTCATGAACACGCAGTACCGCTGCGGCGCGGTCCGCACCCCGCCCTGCGGCTGCCGGGCGGCGGTCGCGTAGAACGGGTGGCTCTGCGAGAGGTCGATGGACTCGTCGCCGTTCGTCGCGGCCGTGAGGGGGTTGACCCCGGTCGCGGCGGCGGCACCGGCGATGCCCGCGACGGCACCGACGCCGGCACCGGCCGCGGCCATCCCGGCGCCGAGGAGTCCGCGCCGCGAGACGCGCCCGCGGTGCTGGTCCGCGGGCACCCCGTCGCGCGGGCCGGCCCCGTCGTGCAGGTCGGTCACGCGGTGGCGACCTTCTCGGCGAGGCGGGACAGCGGGTCCTGCAGCGCCTGGACCTGCTGCGAGACCTTGTTCGCGTCGGAGGCCTTCGTCGCGGCGTCCCACGTGGCGAAACCACCGAGGTCGTCGGCGTCGCGGTACCCGTCCATCAGCGTGTTCGTCGCGTCGAACTGCTTCGCGATCTGCTTCGTCAGCGTCGGGTCGAGCTTCGTGAGTCCGGGCTTGAGGTACGCGAAGGCCTGCCGGGCACCCTCGACGTTCGCGGCGAGGTCGACGAGGTCGATGTGGCTGTAGGCCTCCTCCTCGCCGGTGATCTTGTTCGACTGGACCTCCTCGAGCAGCCCGGCCGCGCCGTTCGCGAGGTCCTCGGGCTTGTAGTCGAGCGTCGGCACGAGCTTCGCCAGCAGTTCGACGTTCTCGGTCAGGTCCGCAGCGGTCTTCTTGGTCGCGTCGGTGATCGCGCCGGCTTCGAACAGGTCCTTCTCGACCGCGTGGAACCCGCTCCAGCCGACGGCGTCGTCGAGGTTCGACGCGCGCATGTCGATGAGGTAGTCGAGGTTGCCGGCGTTGTCGGTCGCCTTGTAGCCCTTCTTGACGAACCCGTCGACGTCGCTCTCGATGTGCTCGTAGAACGGCCGGGCGTTCGCGTAGTCGGTCTTCGCGGCGCCGAGGTCGCCCTTGTCGACGTCGGCCTGCAGCTGCTTGACCGCGGCGACCATGTCGGTGACCTGGCCGTCGACGTACTCGGCGTAGCCCTTCGTGCCCTCGTCGAGCAGGGTCGCGGCGCTGCTGTTCGCGGTCGAGGTCACCTTGCCGGTGACGGTGAAGTCGGTGAGTTCCCGGTCGGCGCCGGGGCAGTAGACCTGGTACTTCCCGCCGGTGAGCGTCGCGGTGAACCGCACCGCGTCGAGGCCGGGTGCGAGGTTCTCCTTCTCGCCGAGGATCCGCTGGTCCTGCAGGAGCTCGACCTCGGTGATGGCGGTCGACGACTCGTTCTTGACGGTGAACGTGACCGGGCCGGCGGGGACCTTCGTGGTGGAGACGGCGCACTTGTCCGAGCCGTCGTTCGTCAGCGTCACCGAGACGCGCGAGACCTTGCCGGCGCTGCTGGCTCCGCCGCTCGCCGTCGAGGACGAGTCCGCGCAGCCGGTGAGCGCGAGGGCGGCCACGACGCTGAGGGCGCCGAGGGTGAACAGGGGGCGGGCAGTCCTAGCGGAGGGCATACTCGGGGCTCCTTGTGGGGTCGTCGGCGGGTGGGCCGCGCGACGGGTCGGGGTCGGGGGTGGTGGTCGGGGCGAGCAGGCGGCGACGCCGGTCGCGCAGGGCGAGCAGCACCTGGGCGGCAGCGGCGACGCCGAGGGCGATCGGCAGCCAGGTCTTCCAGAGCAGCAGCTCGGCGCTGCGCGTGTCCGCCGCCGAGACGGCGGCCGCGGACCGCTCGACGGTGGCCGTCGGCACGGCCCACACGGTGCGGTCGAGTGTCGTGGTGCGGGCAGCCGGGAGGCCCCCGTCACCGAGCGTGAGCACCGTGCGTTCCGTGCGGGTCGCGTCCAGGACGCCACCCCGGACGGTCCACAGGGTGACGGTGTCGCGGACGGCCCAGCGTGCGGTGAAGGGGCCGGGGTTCGTGCTCGGCGAGATCCCGACGGGCAGCCGGCCGAACAGGTCGACCAGGTCGTCGAGCGTCAGCGTGGACGGCCGCTGCGCGGCCGTGCCGGTACCGGTTCCTGCGCTGGCAGCCGAGCCGGCCTCGGTGAGCCGCCAGCGGTCCGCGGCCACGCCCGCGCGGGTCACGCGGCGGTGGGCCGACGACGGCAGGGTGATCCGGGCCTCCTGGCCGTCGCCCGCCGTGCGCAGGACGGCGGCCGCACCGTCGACGGAGGCCGAGACGGACCTGGCGTCGCCGGTGACGGCGGTCGAGTGCGGCAGGTCGGCTCCGCCGGTCGGGACGGCGACCGCGAGGGCTGCGGCCGCGACGGCCAGGACCCCGGCGGTGACCAGCCGGACCACCGGCACGCGAGCAGGGGACGGACGCCGTGCCCGGGGCCACAGCGACAGGGCGAGCACCGGGACGACGTAGAGCACCCAGCCGAGCACCTCGATGACACGGGGGTCCGGCGGGATGCCGAGGACACCGGTGACGAGCGCGCCCTGCACGGAGCCGTTCGGCGCGAGCCAGCTGAGGTCGACCGTGCGCTGCTGGCCGATGACGATCCAGCCGGCCTCGTGGGCGCGGCGGAGCACGGTGAGCACCAGGCCGCCGGCGACGAACACCAGGAAGACGCCCGTGCCGGTGAAGAACCGCGACAGGTTCAGCCGCACGCCTCCCGTGTAGATGCCGTAGCCCACGACGACCGCGGCGGCGATCCCGATCACGGCGCCGAGGGCGGCGAGCCCGGTGTCGGACGACGCCTGGAAGGTCGCGAGGAGGAAGACCGCGGTCTCGAAGCCCTCCTTGAGGACCGCGAGGAACGCCATGCCGGCGAGGGCCCACGCGGTACCGCGGCCGAGCGCCTCGGTCGCGCTCGCCTCGAGCTCCTTCGTCAGGGTGCGTGCGTGCGTGCGCATCCAGACGATCATCCCGGTGACGAAGACGACGGCGACGATGCCGATCACCGCCTCCATGCCCTCCTGCTGCGCCTGCGGGAGCGCCTGCTCGACCACCTGCAGGCCGAAGCCGACCGCGATGCTGAGCACGACGGCGACCCCCACGCCGAGCCACATGGGGGCGAGGGGGACACGGTTGCGACGGAGGAACGCGGCGATGATGCCGACGATGAGCGTCGCTTCGAGGCCTTCACGGAGGCCGATGACGAGGGTGGCGAGCATGACGAAGGTGAGGCTAACCTAACCGGCGCTCGGCCCGCCAGTCGTCCGGCGTGGGGTTTGATGGTTCTCATGAACCTGCTGACCCCCGAGGGCCTGGCGTCGGTCACGAACGTGCTCGACCTCGCGGGCGTGTTCGCGTCCGCGCTGCTCGGCGGATCGCTCGCCCGGACGATGGACTTCGACCTGTTCGGGTTCCTGGTCGTGGGGTTCGTGTCCGGGCTCGGCGGCGGCATGCTGCGCGACACCCTGCTGCAGAACGGGCCGCCCGTCGCGCTCGTCGACCCGCTCTACGTCCCCGTGGCGATCGCCGGTGCACTCATCGCGTTCCTCGTGTCGTTCTCCGCACTGACCTGGGACCGGCTGTTCACCGTGCTCGACGCCGCCGTGATCGGGTTCTGGGCGGTCGTCGGCGTGCAACGCACCTTCGACGCCGGACTCGAGTGGCCCGCCGCGATCATCATGGGGACGATCACGGCGGTCGGCGGTGGTGCGATGCGGGACCTGCTGCTCCGCCGTGTGCCGGCCGTGTTCGGCGGGAACGCGCTCTACGCCACCGTGGCCGTCGCCGCCTCGGCCGTGATGGTCGTCGCCTCGCACCTCGGCTCGCCCTCCATCGGGATCGTCGCCGCGATCGTGCTCTCCCTCGGGCTGCGGTGGGGTGCCGTCCGGCGCGGCTGGGGCCTGCCGAACGGCCGCGACTGGCAGCCGAAGTCGACACTCGGATCGCTCCTGCAGCGGGGTCGTCGACTGCGTCCGGACGCCATCCGCCTGCTCCGCCGACCCGGTCGCCGTTCCGGTACCGGCAGCGTGCGGAGCGAGCACGACACGGTCGAGGACGACCCGGGGGTGTGATTCGTCGGTGCTCGGGCGTACCATCGGTACCGCCGGGTATCGACTCGGCGCACGTCGTCCGCTCCCGCACCGACGCGACCCGAACGCGGCGGTTCCGAGCAGACGTGTGGATGGGGGCTTCGCTGATGCCGCGCGGGATCAGACGCGCGGCGCGGCAGGTCTCCACCGACGATCTGCTCGCGCCAGAATGGTGATCGACCACCACCACGCCAGCCCGATGCAGCCGGACCCGACGGACCGCGACGGCCCGTCGAACCAGGAACGATGAGCGACGACGCCTCCGACTCCCCCACCCCACGGACCCCGCGCGCCGAGGTCCGCGAACGTCTCCTGATCGCCGGTGCCGAGGTGTTCGCCGAGCAGGGCGTGCACGAGGCCCGGCTCGACGAGGTCGCCGCCCGCGCCGGGTTCAGCAAGGGTGCCGTCTACTCGAACTTCTCGTCGAAGGAGGACCTCGTCGCGCAGGTCATGCAGCGCGCGACGAACCTGGTGCTCGGCGCACTGCGGGAACTCGTCCGCGCCGACATCGCCGCCGTCGAGATCGGGGACGTCGTCCGCGCGGCGTTCGGGCGGCACGACCAGAGCGCGCAGTTCGCACTGCTGTCGGAGTTCCGCGGCTACGCCATCCGGCACCCCGAGTTCCTGCCCGAGTTCGTGCGGCAGCGCCGCGAGCTGCAGGACGGCGTGCTCGAACTCGTCCGGCTGTGGTTCGGCGCGCACCCGGAGATCGACCCCGGGATGCCCCTCGAGGACCTGACGACCGTGCTCGTCGGCGCCAACGTCGGGATCATGTTCGACACGGCGGCGCTGCCCGGGGTCAACCCCGGCGAGGTCGTCGCGGCCCTGGTCGAGGCGGTCATCCGCCGGCGCTGACGGGTCCACCCCCGCGCACCACGCGGGCACGCGAGCGCCGCGGGCACGCGAGCGCCGCGGGCCGCCGCCCCTACGCCGGGCGACGGCGCGCCCGGCGCCCCTCGTGCGACCACGCCGACGACGGCAGCAAGCTCGGCGGCAGCAGGCGCGACCGGACCACCCGCGCGCCGGACACCGACGCGTCGAGGGCGACCCGGACCTGCCGAACGGCCACGAGCAACGCGTCGGCATCGACCGACGCGGCCCCGCCGGCGGCGAAGCGCTCCCGGTCGACGGCATCGACCACGGCGTCCAGGTGGGGCAGCGCTGCCGACGGCAACGACGACCGGAGCCGACCGAGCACCGCACGTGCCGTGCGCGCCGCAGCGGCAGCGTCGTCGGGTGGCGCGAGCCCCGGCGCGTACCCGTGGTCGGCGACGTCGTCGAGGACCTCTCGCCAGGCGTTCACCGCGGGCGACCGACCCGAGCGGACAGCACCGAGACGCGATCGCCTGCGGAACGCCCGGACCGCGGACGGTGACGCCAGGAGTGCGAGCGCGAGCAGGATCCCGACCCCGAGGCCGAGCGGGCCGTTGCCGCCGCCGTTCGTCGACCCGGCGGCACCAGGACCGGCGGACGCACTCGGCGTCGGGGTCGCCGAGGACGGGGCGGCCGAGGCCTCGCCGGGTGCCGGGAGCGGTGTGTCCGGAGCGGCCGGGGACGGCGTGGCCGTCGCCTCGGTCGACGAGGTCGCCGCCTGGTCGGAGTCGGGCGTGGGCTCGAACGCGACCCAGCCGGCGCCCTTGATGTACAGCTCGGGCCACGAGTGCAGCTGCCGGTTCGAGACCGTGTACTCGCCGTCCGCCTGCGTCGAGCCGGCCCGGTAGCCGACCGCGATGCGCGACGGGATGCCGAGCGTGCGGGCCATCACCGCCATCGCGGACGAGAAGTGCACGCAGTACCCCTCGCGCACCTGCAGGAACTTCGCGACGACGTCCATGCTGTCGCCGTCGTAGCCCTGCTCGACCGGCGCGGTCTCCGAGTACGTGAACAGGTCGCTCCGGAACCACTGCTCGAGCGCCCGAGCCTTCTCGTAGTCCGTGCCGGCACCGGCGGCGACCCGCTGGGCCGTGCGGGCGATCGTGGTGGGGAGTTTCTTCGGCAGCTCGCGGTCGGTGCGGAGCTCCGCTGCGGAGGGCCGGGCGAACCCGCGGCCGTCGGCACGACCGAGCAGGCCCGACGACGCGATCGCGTCGAGGTACTCGCCGGACCACGTCGAAGCACCGTAGACCTCGTACGTGGAGCCGCGCGGGGTGGCGGGCCCCGTCGACCGGACCGTGCTCGAGTTCCCCATCCAGCGCCACTGCGCCAGGTCGAGGTTGGTGGACCGCGACTCGATCGACACCGCGCCCGCCGGGACGGGCAGGTAGTTGCTCGACAGCCCGGTGATCCGGATCGTGACGTCGCCCCGGGTCGACAGCCGCGGGTTCACGCCGACGGCCCACTGCTGGGTGTCGGCGGTCTCGGAAGTGCTGGCGTCGGTGGTCGTGGGGACCCAGTCGCCGGTGCCGAACTCGTCGAGGTCGGCGAGCTTGAGGTACTCGGGCTGCCCGTCCGCCGAGCGGTACCGGAACACCTCGAGCTCGTTCGGCTGCCGCAGGTCCTGCCCGAGGTTGAGCAGGGTGCCGGGCCGTCCGGGTTGCACGGGCGACTGGATCGCCCCGGTCACGCCGGACAGCCAGCTGGCGTTGAGCGGCACGATGGCCGGCAACCCCACCGCGACGACCAGGCCGATCGCTCCGACCACGGCGGCCGGCAGGGCGCGTTGGACCGGCCGGACCGACAGCCAGAGCAGCGTGAGGAAGGCCAGTCCGGTGACGATCACCAGCCCGGGCGCGGCCGGCGCCCCGGTGACGATGCCCGGGACGATGAGGATCACGAGGGCGGGTGCCGCCGCCAGGGCCGCGGTCGGGGCGACGGCGGCGAGGAACAGCGAGACCCCGGCGACCCAGCCGATCGCCACCGTGACGATGAGCCGGATCGAGTCGGTCTGCGGCAGCGGCGCGGGGTTGAGCCGGATGGCGGCCAGTGTCTCGCCGAGCGCGCCGTCCTTGTCGAGCCACCCGAGCGGTTGGACGTCGTTCACCACGGCGGCCGCGCACGAGCAGACGATCAGGGCCACGACCAGGGCCACGAACCGGACGCCGGGCGCCCGGCGGCGGAAGGCGAGCATCGTGCCGACCAGGACCGCGGCCATCAGGACGCCGGACACCCACCACGCGGTGCCCTGCACGAGCGGCCGCATGGCCAGGGCGGCGATGAGCACGGGCACGGGTGCGAGCGCGACGACCCACGGGTTCGGCGAGTCCGGACGCTCCGGGCGTTCGGCGATCGGACGGCCCGCCGCACGCCCGGGGGCACCGCCGCGCGGGGCGCTGCCCGGGGCGACCGGTCGGGTGGAGACGCCGCTCACCGGATGCTCCCGGAGGTGTGCGCGCCGGCAACCGGGACGACGAGGGTCCGCCAACCGCCACGGTCGAGGATCCCCCGCACGACCGGGTCCGGCGGGACGATGGTGGCGAGGATGCCGCGGCTCGACCCGGTGGTCGCGGAGACGAGCTCGGCGGCCTGCTCGGCGGTGCAGTGTCCGGTGACGACGGCGGTCATCCCGTGCACGTCGCGGCCGCGGACGTCGGGGAGCACCTCGGTGACCTCGCGGGCGTCCGACCGGACCCGGACGTCGGCCAGCCCGACGAGCACGTCGGTCAGTCCCCCGGCGTCGCCGGCGTGCCGGGTGCTGCCGGACGGGCCGTCGCTGACGAGCAGCACGCGCGAGGTCCGGGCGGCGAGCGCGCGCGCGACACTGGCAGCGACGACGACGGCGTGCTCGAACGCCGCGTCGCCGCCGAGGTCGGACAGCTCGGCGAGGTCATCGCGGCCGAGGCGCTGGTACGACTCGCGCCGGACGTCGAGCGCGATCACCGCCTCTGGTGGCTGGGCCTGCGTGGTCTGCCGGACGTGGAGTTCGCCACGGCGGGCGCTCTGGGCCCAGTGCACGCGGCGGATGGGGTCGCCCGGACGGTAGGGGCGGAGCTCGCTGTCGTCCGCCGATCCGCCCTGGCCGACCCGGCCCTCGTCGGCGGAGACGGCCCCGGCGAGCGCGCCGGTCTCGAGCGCGGCGAGCGGGGTGGTGGCCGGCACGACCACCACTTCTTCGGCGGCGACCACGGGACGGTCGATGCGGAGCAGCCCGAACGGGTCCTCGACGCGGATCGTCACCGGTCCGACCAGGCAGCGCCCGCGGTGCATCGCCAGGGCCTCGACGTCGAGGACGGCCGGCGGGACGTGCGGCCCGACGGTCGCGTACGTCTCGGCGGTGGACATGCTGACGAGCCCGTCGTCGAGCTGTTCCCGGACGAGCAGCGTCGACCGGGGCCCGATCGGCAGGTTCGTCCCGCCCAGGGTGATGCGCTCCCGGTAGACCTCGCCGACCTGCACGATCGCCCGCGCGGTGCTCCTGCGACCGCGCAACGGTGCCGCGACGACGAACGCCATCACGACCCCGAGCACCACGAGCACGAGCAGCAGGAGTCCGGCGGACACCGCGACGCTCGTCGTACCGACCAGTCCCCCGCCGACCAGGCCGATGCCGACCGCGATCACGGTCCAGCCCCGAGCCGTCGGTCGCGGGAACGGGGTGCGACGCAGCAGTGACAGCCCCCGGCGCCCGTACCGGACGGCGAACGACCGCGCGGCACCCGTCCGCAGGGCGAACGACGACGGTGCCGGGGACCCGGGCATCAGGAGCGGACGGGGGTCGCCGTGAAGGGCACGACGGTGTCGGACACGATGCGGACGACGATCTCGCGTGCGGTGTCGTCGCCGGTGCCGCCGAGGCCCCGGGCGACCGGCACGAGGCGGTGGGCGAGGATCAGCGGCGCGAGCGTCGCGACGTCGTCGGGCGTGACGAACGGACGGCCGAGCAGCGCGGCGTGGGCCCGAGCGGCCTGCGCGAGGTGCAGCGTGGCACGGGGGCTGGCACCGAGCACGATGTCCGGGTGGGTGCGGGTGGCCCGGACGATCGCGACGATGTACGCCTCGACGTCGGGGGCGACGTGCACGGTGCGGACCGAGTGGATGAGGTCGCGGAGCGTGTTCACGTCGACGATCGGCCGCAGGTGGGCGAGCGGGTCGCCACCCCCTCGGTTCGTCAGCATCTGCCGCTCGGAGTCGGCGCTCGGGTACCCCATCGTCAGTCGCGCCATGAAGCGGTCACGCTGCGCCTCGGGCAGCGGGTACGTGCCCTCCATGTCGATCGGGTTCTGCGTCGCGACGATCATGAACGGGCTGTCCAGCTTGCGCGTGACGCCGTCGACAGTGACCTGCGACTCGGCCATGGCCTCGAGCAGGGCGGACTGGGTCTTCGGGCTGGTGCGGTTGATCTCGTCGCCGATCACGACGTTCGCGAACACCGGCCCGGGCGAGAACCGGAACGTGCCGGAGGACTGGTCGAAGATGTTCACGCCGGTGACGTCGGACGGCAGCATGTCCGAGGTGAACTGGATGCGGTTCACCGATCCGCCGACGGACGCGCCGAGTGCCTTCGCGAGCACGGTCTTGCCGACCCCGGGGACGTCCTCGACCAGCAGGTGCCCCTCCGCCAGCATCACCGTCAGGGCGGTCCGGATGGCCTCGGTCTTGCCGTCGATGACCGTCGACACGGCGGCGATGACGTCGTCACCGACGTCGCGGATGCGATCGATCGGGAAGGCGGGGTCGGTCGGTTCCGGCACGCAGGCCTCCTCGTCTCGGGACAGGTGTCGTGCATGCTACAACGGCCCGGTGACAGCCCCCGGAGGATGCGTCACCGACTGCGCCTCACGACCCAGCCGGGGGACACGGCACAGCCTGGAGGCCCGGATCACGTGAGCGGTCTGCTCACGTGATCCGGGCCTCCAGGTCGACCCCGCCGGGCACCCGACCCAGCCGGGTCAGGCGCGTGCTGCGCGGGCCGCGTCCGCGGCGCGGAGCACCGCGGCGGCGACCGCGACCCCTTCCTCGCGGCCGAGCTCGGTGTCCTCGTGCTCGATGTTCACCCACATGTCCGGGTCGACCTCGTACAGGGCCTCGAGGAACGCGGACCAGTACGCCTCGTCGTGCCCCTTGCCGAGCGCGACGAAGTCCCACGCCGACGGCTTCGGCCACTCGTTCGCCCACTCGTCGCCGCCGAGGTTCGTGCGCGGCTCGTCCGGCGACAACCGGCGGAACGAGTTGTCGAGGACGCCGTTGATCGCGGCGTGCGGGTTGATCCGGACGTCCTTCGCAGCGGCGTGGACGACGAGCGGCCCGAGGTCGCGGACGACGGCGACCGGGTCCATCTGCTGCCAGAACAGGTGACTTGCGTCGAGTTCGACCCCGACGTTCGTCAGCCCGCCGCGCTCCACGAGCTCGCGGATCGTCGCCGGGTTGAACACGACGTTCTGCGGGTGCAGCTCGAGTGCGACCCGCACCCCGTGCTCGCGTGCCAGGGCGTCGATCTCCTGCCAGAACGGCACGGCGACGCTCCACTGGTACTCGATGACGTCGAGCGCGGCCGAGTTCCAGGCGTTCACGATCCAGTTCGGCCGGGTACCGTCGGGTTCCCCCGCGGGCAGTCCGGACATCGTGACCACGCGGTCCTGGCCGAGCCGGGCAGCGAGCCGGATGCTGCGGCGGACGTCCTCGGCGTGCGCCGGGCCGATCGCCGGGTCCGGGTGCAGCGGGTTGCCGTTGCAGTTGAGGCCGGCGATCGTGACGCCGGTGCCGTCGAACTGCGCGCGGAAGGCGTCGCGAGCACCGTCGTCGACGAGGATCTCGTCGATCCCGGGGACGTGCACCGGGGGCAGGAACCCGCCGGTGTTCAGCTCGATGCCGGTCAGCCCGTTGTCCGCGATGACCCGCAGGGCCTCGGGCAGCGGACGGTCGTGCAGGATCGCGTTGTACAGCCCGAGCTTCACGCGTGCACCTCCTCGGCGATCGCGACGGTCGCGCCACCCGCGGCGGCCGACCGGGCAACCGCGTCGATGACGTCCATGTTGTGCACGCCGTCGTCGAAGGTGGCGTTGGCCGGCAGGGCGTCGCTCACACCCGTGACCTCGTCGAGGAAGGCGCGGGCCTGGTACTCGAACATCTGGTTCTGGCCCCAGCCGACACCGGGCGCGTCCATCGCCATGCCGCCGGCGACGTAGGGGTGGTCCGGACCGAGCACCACCTGGCGGTAGCCGCCGAGGCGTGAGCCGTCGGACTGCAGCGCGAGGCCGATCTCCGACGCACGCTCCTGGTCCCAGCGGGCGGCACCGCGTTCGCAGAACACCTCGACCACGAGACCGTTCGGGTGCCCGGAGGCGACCCGCGAGACCTCCAGCGAACCGACCACCGAGCCGTCGCCGAACCGCGCACCGAAGGTCGCGTAGTCGTCGTTCTCGACCCGCGCGGTCTCGCCCGTCAGCGGCGCCGCCTGCCCGCGGAGCGCGTGCCCCGCCGCGATCGGCCGTTCGGTGATCGAGGTCGTGAAGACGCCGCCGCTGACGCTCTGCACCCGGCCGGCCAGGAACTCGGTGACGTACGTCAGGTGCGACCCGACGTCGGCGAGCGCACCCGTGCCGGGAGCGCCGGCGAACCGCCACGAGAACGGGACGTCGGGCGAGGCGCCGTAGTCCGTCCAGTAGCGGGCGGAGACGTGCAGCACCCGGCCGAGCGTGCCGTCCTCGACGAGCTGCCGGATCGCCGCGAGTCCCGGAGCGCGCCGGTAGGTGAAGCCGACGCGTGCGATGAGCCCGCGGTCGGCGGCGAGCGCAGCCGTGGTCGCCATCGCCCGGGCGTCGTCCAGCGAGTCGGACAGGGGCTTCTCGCACAGGACGTGCTTGCCCGCGGCGAGGAGCCCCTCGACGATCTCGCGGTGCAGCGCGTTGGCGACGACGACGCTCACCACGTCGACGTCGTCCGCCGCCGCGATCGCCCGCCAGTCGGTGTCGTGCCGGGCGTACCCGAACCGCTGCGCGGCCTGGGCTGCCAGGGGCTCGTAGACGTCGCCGACCGACACGAGCCGCACGGGCGGCAGGGTCGAGCCGAACAGGGAGGGTGCGTTCCGCCACGCGGCCATGTGGGCCTTGCCCGCCATGCCCGCCCCGATGACGGCGACGCCGATGCTGTCGCTCATGGTCTCTCCTTCGAGAACTCGCTGCTCGTTCTGGAACGTTCCAGAAGCTGTCGGTAGACTGTAGCTGCAGCAGCCCATGTCCTGTCAAGGAGTCGTGTGTCCCGTCCGCCGACGATCATCGACGTCGCCACCCGCGCCGGCGTCTCGAAGTCCCTGGTCTCGATGGTGATGCGCGAGGACCCCGGGGTGTCCGACGCCCGACGCTCCGCCGTCCTCGCCGCCGCGGCCGAGCTCGGCTACCGGCCGAACCGCGCCGCCGCCATCCTCGCCGGCACACGCACCCGGACGATCGGCGTCGTCGTCGACGACTTCCGGAACCCCTGGTACGTCCCGATGCTCGACGGCGTGCGCGAGGCCCTCGCCCCGCACGGCCTCCGCCTCACCCTCGCCGACACCCTGGCGAACGCCCACCTCGGGTCGTCACCGTTCGACGACCTCGTGTCGCTCCGCGTCGACGGGGTCGTGCTCGCCGCCGAGGGCTTCACCGACCTCGTCGTCCCCGCCGACACCCCCGTGGTCGTCGCCGGCGAACGCGCCGAGGTCCCCGGCGGACTCGACGTGGTCGCGTCCGACGAAGCCGCCGGCGGTCGGTTGGCAGCGGAGCACCTCATCGACCTGGGTCACCGCCGCATCGTCCACGTCACCGGCTCGGGAGGCCCGGCTGCCGTCCGTCGCACCGCCACCGTCGCGCGGATGGCCGAGTCCGGCATCCCGGCCCTGGTCTACGGCGCCGGACCGACCTCCGAGCAGACCGGCTACGAGGGCACGCGGCGCGCACTCGAGGACCACCCCGACCTGACCGCCGTGTTCGCCGCGAACGACGTCATGGCGATGGGGGCGATCGCCGCCGTGCGCGAGGCCGGGCTCCGCGTGCCGGAGGACGTCTCGGTGATCGGGAACGACGAGACCCCCCTCGCGTCGTCGCCCCTGCTGCGCCTGACGACGGTGGACCCGCACAACGACGAGGTCGGCCGGCTCGCAGCGGCCAGGCTCGTCGAGCTCATCGGCGCCGCGCACCGACCCGCGCCGACCCGGACCCTCGTGCCGCCGTCGCTCGTCGTCCGCTCGACCACGGCTCCCCCGCGCGCCTGAGCAGATCTCACCGCAGCGCCCATCACCAAGATTCCTTGGATGTGTACGCTGAAATCCATGGATATCAACGGAGGAGGTTCGCGATTTTCGAGGGAACTGCCGTGGGCCGACCAACAGGTGCCGACGTGGCATTTTGGGCTGATTCTCCGGTCGCGGTAGGGCGGCCGAGACCGTGGACCTGACAGCGCTCTCCGTGTCGATGGTCCCGGTCGCGCTTGCTGGTGCGGCCCTCCTCGCTCTGGGTGTGCAGCTGCAGAGCAGTGGAGTCCACCGCGTCGAGATGCGGAACGGACACCGCACGAGGACTTTGTCCGGTTGGCACGTGTTCACACTCGCGTCCAGCGGGACTTGGCTTCTGGGCACGCTCACGCTCGGTCTGGCGGTCGTGCTGCAGCTGGTGAGCATCGCGTACGCCCCGCTGCTCTTGGTGCAGCCGCTCGGTGTCGTCGCTCTGGTGATCACGACCTGGTGGTCATCCCGGAGTCGCGGCGTACCCCTCGCGAAGCCCGCGCGCCGGGCGGTAGCGCTGTGCGCGGGCGGGGTGACGTGCTTCGTGGGGATCGCTGCGATCGTCAGCACCGAGCGCGCAGTCTCGCAGCCGCAGCTTGTGCAGGTCCTCATGGTCTTGGCAGCGGTCCTCGCGCTGATCGTGCTCGCTTTCCCGTGGATGACCAGGCGACGCCGGGCAATGCTCTACGTCGTCGGCGCCGGCACGCTGTACGGCCTTGTCGCAACCTTGGCGAAGGTGATCCTTGACCGCTTGTTGCACGGCCAGTTCGACGCGGGAAGTGTGACCGCGACGATCGGCGTCATCGTCGCTGTGGCTTTGGGCGGCTACTTCGTACAGAACGCGTACGCATGCGGATCGGCTGATCTGGTCGTCGCGGGACTGACAGTCATCGACCCGCTCGTCGCAGTGGGAATCGGAGTCATGGTGTTGCATGAGGCGGCCGGCGCTCCGCCGGTGGCCATCGCAGGCTTCGTCCTCGCAGCAGTTCTCGCGGTCAGCGGCGTGATCCTCCTGGCGCGCCATCACCCGCAAACAGCACGGTGACGACCAGCCAACTCAGGCGCGGGACGCGACTTCAGACAGCTGCTCCGCCTGACGACGGTCGACCCGCACAACGACGAGGTCGGCCGGCTCGCAGCGGCCAGGCTCGACGAGCTCATCGGCGCCCCGCACCGACCCGCACCGACCCGCATCCTCGTGCCGCCGTCGCTCGTCGTCCGCTCGACCACGGCTCCCCCGCGCGACTGAGCGCCGGGTCGACGGTCAGCGCAGCCGGATCAGGCCCGCGTGCGTCGGTGTGAAGCCGCACGCGCCCTCGTAGAAGGGCACCAGGTCCGCGCCGTAGTCCACGAACAGCCACTCGCAGCCAGCTGAGCGGGTCGCCTCGACCGCCAGCTGCACGACGGCGGTGCCGAGGCCCCGGTGCTGCTGATCGGGATGGGTCTTCGTGTCGATGAGGAACGCGTGGTCCGCACCGTCCCACGCGACGTTGACGAACGCCACGAGTGCGCCGTCCGGGGTCCGACCGGCGACCCACCCGAGCGACCGGGGGCGGACGCGATCCCACCAGCCAGCCGCAGCGGCACCCCCATGCGCCGCCGTGAGCGCCACGAGCTCGTGTTCTGCGATCTCGGTCCGCCAGGTCAGTGTCACGTCGTCGTGCTGCATGGCTCCTAGTCTGGTCGGGTGGGTGCTCTTCGCGCAGTGTGCTTCGACCTGGACGGGACCCTGTTCGACCACCGGGGTGCCGCACGCGCCGGGGCGACGCGGTTCCTCGAGGGCCTCGGCCCGGCCGCGACGGAGTCGGCGCTCGGGGCCTGGACCTCTGCCGAGGCCGAGCAGTTCGAGCGCTGGCGGTCCGGGCAGATCAGCTTCCAGGAGCAGCGACGTGCGCGCCTCCGCTCCGTCCTGCCACCGCTCGGCGTCGAACTGCCGCCGGACGACGCCGCCCTGGACCGGTTGTTCGAGGGCTACCTGCGCTCCTACCGCGCGTCGTGGCAGCTGTTCCCCGGCAGTGCGTCGCTGCTCCGGGAGCTCCGGGCAGGCGGCTACCGGCTGGGTCTCCTCACCAACGGGACCGAGGAACAGCAGCTCGACAAGCTCCAGCGAACCGGGCTGGACCGCGCGTTCGACGTCGTCTGCGGCGGAAGCGAGCGCTCTCCGGACGGTCGTGCTGGATGCACTCCCCGACGACGAGGCGACCAGCTAGTCGGTCAGTCGCCGGTCGAGGTGCACCCAGCGCCCCTCCGAGACGACCTCGACCGCGCCGTCGACGACCTGGATGGCGGTCTGCTCGTCGATGGCGTACGCCGGAACGCCGATGTCGGCAGCCCAGCGCTCGGCGTTCTCGAGTGTGTTCTCGGGGAACGCGTCGAGGTGCGGGAAGATCGAGAAGTCGACGACCCCGAGTGTCCGATCGTCGGGCGCGAGCGGCCACTCGACGAAGAACGCGCCGATCCGTGGGCTCATCACCGTGCTCCCGGCGCTCACCCCGACCCAGACCGTGTCGGGCAGCGAGGGCAGGAGATCGGCGAGCCCGGAGGCGCGCATCCAGTGCGCGAGGTACGTCGCGTCGCCGCCGTCGACGAGCAGGACGTCAGCCGCACGCACCCAGCTGGCCCACCGCTCCACGCCGATCGTCGGCAGCGCGGTGAGCTCGAGGACGCCGAGCGACGCCCATCCGAGCCCCGAGAAGAACCGGGAGTCGTCACCGCCCGACACCGTGTCACGGACGGAGGCCGGTCCGCACATCGGGTGTCCCCACTGAGCGGTCGGGATGACCAGCGCGTGACTCTGGTCGACCGGCTTGCCGAGGAGGGCCACGAGCGCCGCGTGGATGCTCGGGTTCGTGACGCCCCCGGATGTCAGCAAGAGCTTCACGTCGCCTCCGGGTCCGCGTGCACAGGTGGTCGGAGCCAGGATCCACCGTCGTCCGCCGGCGCGCAACGCTCCGTTCGTTCGGGTCCGTTCCGCGTCAGTCCGGCAGGGCGAGCGTGCCCAGGGACCAGAGGGCGACGCCGTGCAGGCCGAGGTCCTCGGCGAGGGCGATCCGGGCACGGTAGGAGCGGGCGTCCGACCAGTGCAGTCGACGGCCGTCGTCGAGCGCGGCGGACCACTCGCCGTTCCGCGCCGACCACCGTGCCCGGTCACCGGCGGTCTTCCGCGCCTGCGACGGGGAGACCTGCGGGTCGCCGGAGCCACCCCACACGTAGCCGTAGCCGGCGATCCCGAGGTCGATCCGGTCGGCTGACAGCCCCTCGGCCTCGGCGGCACGGACCACCCGACCCGCCCAGGGCAGCGCGCCGACCGTGCCCGGACCGCTCCACGGGCCGTGCTGGTCGTAGGTCATCAGCACGAAGCGGTCGACGTGGTCGGCGAGCGCGGCGAGGTCGTACCCGGTGTCGCGGTACCCGTCGGCGCTCGTCGAGGCCATCACGGCCATCGAGACCTCGGCGTCGTCGCCGAGCTCGTCGTGCACGGCGTCCTGGAGCGCCGCGGCGAACGCCACGAGCCCGGCACGATCACGGCTCCGGAGGGACTCGAGGTCGATCTGCACCCCGGTCACGTGCTGCTCGGCGGCGAGCTCGGCCAGCTGCGTCGCGACGCGGTCACGGTTGCCCGGATCGGACAGCAGCGCCGTCCCGATGCCCGGCGAGAAGTCGCCGATCGACTCGGAGTAGTTGCTCACGAGCAGCTCGGACGCCGCGCCGCCCGTCGTGGCCGCGCGGGCGAGCGTGCCGACGCCGTCCGGCAGGACGTTCAGCCCGGCGCCGTCGTCGGCGACCGTCACGCCGTCGATGCCGATCGTCGCAGCGCCCGGGGCGGCGGCCCGGACCTTCGCGACCATCCCCGCGCCGGGCTCCGCGTACGCCTCGACGGCGAGGCCGGTGGCCCCGTCGTCGGACTCGGTGGCGCAGCCGCCGAGCACCACCGTGAGCACGAGCGCTCCGGCGACCACGAGCCCTGTCCGCCGCATCACCCGATCACCGTAGCGTGCACGTGGGAGGCGAGCCGCGCCTCCCGGCCGGTCACCCCGCGGTCGTCAGACGGCTGCTCCTTCGAGCCGGTCGACGGCGACGGCGAGCTCCTCGAGTTCCGGGACGTCGCGTGCCTCGGCGAGGGATTCCTCGAGTGCTGCGGCGTGGATCGGGGTGGCGCGGTCGAGCAGCGCCTGTCCGGCGTGGGTGAGTTCCGTGTAGAGCCCGCGGCGGTCGTCGGCGCACAGGACGCGGGTGAGGAGGGCGCGTTCCTCGAGGCGGTTCACCAGGCGGGTCGTCGCGCTCGGGCTGAGCGCGGCTGCCCGGGCGAGCTGCTGCATCCGCATGTGGAAGCCGTCCTGGCGGCGGAGCGCGTCGAGGACCGTGAACTCGACGACGGACAGGTCCACCTCGCGGAGCGCACGCTCGAGCCGGGTCTCGATGAGCCCGTGCAGGGCAGCGAGCGTGCGCCAGCCGTGGGCGCGGACGGCGGTGGAGGTGTCGTCGACCGACATCGGGCTCCTTCTGTCTCGGGGTCGTGCGTGGTGCGGCGTTTGCGGGCGCCGTCAGTTGCTTGCGCGGATAGCCCGCGTGTGCAACTATCGATGTCCCGCGTGTGCAACAACCAGCGTACGCGGGACAGCTGCACCGCACAACGGAAGGACACCCATGCCCGCGGGACTCATCGCCCTCGCACTCGGCGGCTTCGGCATCGGCTTGACCGAGTTCGTCATCACCGGGCTGCTGCCCGAGGTCGCCGCCGACTACGGCGTGACCGAGACCACGGCGGGCTGGCTCGTCACCGGCTACGCGCTCGCCGTGATCGTCGGAGCGCTCGGCCTCACCGCCGCCACCACCCGACTCCCCCGCAAGCCCGTGCTCATCGGCCTGCTCGTGCTGTTCATCATCGGCAACACGCTCTCCGCCCTCGCGCCGGTGTACGGCGTGATGATGCTCGGCCGGGTCATCGCCGCGCTCTGCCACGGGGCGTTCTTCGGCATCGGCTCCGTCGTCGCGTCGAACATGGTCGCCCGCGAGAAGCGGGCCTCCGCAGTCGCCCTCATGTTCACGGGGCTCACGGCATCGAACGTCCTCGGAGTCCCGTTCGGCACCTTCCTCGGCCAGGCGCTCGGCTGGCGCGCGACCTTCTGGGCCATCGCCGCCATCGGTGTCGTCGCACTCGTCGGCGTGCTCGTGCTCGTCCCCGCGGTGCGGGTCACCGAGACGCCGTCGCTCTCCCGGGAACTCAGCGCCTTCCGCTCCGGGCAGGTCTGGCTCTCGCTCGGGATCACGGTGCTCGGGTACGGCGGGATGTTCGGCGCCTTCACCTACATCGCGTACACGCTGACATCGGTGTCGGGGTTCGCCTCGAGCACGGTGCCGTGGCTCCTCGTCGTGTTCGGCGTCGGGCTGTTCGTCGGGAACTTCGCCGGCGGGAAGCTCGCCTCGCGGTCGATCGACGGCACGCTCCTCGTGGTCCTCGTCGTCCTCACCGTCGTGCTCGCACTGTTCGCCGTCGTCGCGACCTCGCCCGTGCTGACCGTCATCGCCCTCGTGCTCATGGGCGCGTTCGGGTTCGCCACCGTGCCGGCGCTGCAGACGCGGGTCATGCAGTACGCCGACCACGCGCCGACCCTGGCGAGCGGGGCGAACATCGCGGCGTTCAACCTCGGCAACGCGCTCGGGGCATGGATCGGTGGGCTCACCATCGCGGCGGGGCTCGGGTACACGTCGCCGATCTGGGCCGGTGCCGGGATCACGCTGGCGGCCGTGGTGCTCACCGCCATCGCGGCGGGGGCTGCGCGGCGGTCTCGGGCGGTTCGGCCGGTCGGGGCGGGGACGGGGAGCGTCGCGACGGTCTGACCGTGCCGATTGTCCCGGCGGGTCCTTCTGGTCCGTCTGGTCCGTCTGGTCCGTCTGGTCCGTCTGCGGAACGACGAAACCCCGGTCCGACTGGACCGGGGTTTCGTGCTGCACTACTCGTTCTGGGCTTGTGCGGAGACGGAGGGATTTGAACCCTCGGTCCCCTCAAAGGGGACTCCACCTTAGCAGGGTGGTGCACTCGGCCGGACTATGCGACGTCTCCATGCACTCTCGCGAGTGCTCACACCACCATACAGGAGGACGAGACCGGTCTCGACCCGCTCGCCCTCGGCATCATCGCGGGTGGTCCCCCGAAGTGGGGACACCCGGGGGTTGTCGACGCGTACCCCGGTCAATAGCATCGTCGGGACGCGGCGATCACGTTCCGGAGGCTCGGCCTCCGTAGTCGCGACACAGCACCGACGTCGTTCCCTGCAGCTGACGCGCGACGCGCCCGATCGTGCGGCGCTCGGCCGGGGAACGGCCAGGGGGCGCGGTCCACCACCGCGCCCCCGCTCTCGGTCCCTCGGCATGCGGAGCGTCGTCGCGCCCGCGGAGTTTCGTGCGCAGCGACACGTCACGGGCCGCGGAGCGCGTGAACTGTCGCTGACCGCGAACCTCGAGCACGCGAACGCCGCGTCCGGCGCGTCCGGCGCGTCCGGCGCGTCCGGCGTGTGCGTCGCGGGCATCGCGGCCGCTGCCGTCGCCGTCGCCTGCGCCGAAGCGACACTTCCGTGCGATCGAGCCCGGGTGGGGCCGCCGAAGCGACAGTTGCACGCGGGTGTTCCGCGGCGAAGTGTCGCTTTCGCGGACGGGGCGGCGCCGGCGCCGGCGGGGGTGGCGCCTCAGGAACCGAAGGCCTTGGAGCAGGTCTGCTCGTCGGCGGACTGCCCCTGCAGGCCGTCGATCGTGTCGGGCGTCGAAGCAGGCGTCGACGACGACGCGGGCGCGGACGCTGCCGGGGCAGCCGGGGACGAAGCCGCGCCGGCTGCCGGAGCGCCAGCCCCCGCCGCCGGAGCACTCGACGCCGCCTGGCCGGCCGCCGCCTGCCCGGCTGCCGTCTGACCGTCCGCCTGGCCGGACGACTGCCCGGCGCCCGACGACTGCCCCGCCGCCGCACGCTCCGACCCGATGCCCGTGCTGTCCGCCCCGAGCGAGAACGACTGGTCCGCCTTGATCTTGGCGAACAGCTGCGTCGCGAGCTCCGTCGTCGGCTGCACCTTGCCCGAGTACACCCCCGTGCCCCCGGTCGTCCCCGGGTACTGCACGAAGTTCACCTGCGCCAGCGGCAGGTCCTGCAGCGCCCGCCCCATCTGCACCATCGTCCCGACGTCCCCGAGGCTCTGCGACAGCTGCATGTTCGACGCAGCGGCGCGTGCGAGCTTGTAGAGCGTGGTCGGCGAGGTGAGCGTGTCGTTCGACTTCACCGTGCGGAGGAGCGACGACAGGAAGACCTGCTGGCTCGAGATGCGCCCGAGGTCGGAGCCGTCCCCGACGCCGTGGCGGGAGCGCAGGAACGCGAGCGCCTGGTCCCCCTGCAGCGTCGACGTGCCCTGCGGCAGGTCGAGCCCGGTGTAGCGGTCGTGGATCGGCTGCGCGACGCAGACCGGCACGCCCCCGATCGCGTTCGACATCTCGATGACGCCCGTGAACGAGACCGCCGCCGAGTACTGCACGTCGAGGCCGGTGAGCCCCTGCACGGTCTGCACGACGCAGTTCAGCCCGCCTTCGCCCCACGCCGTGTTGATCGGCTGCGCCGCCATCGCCGGGGTGGTCCCGGAGCCGTCGGCCTTGCGGCAGGCGGGGATCGGTGTGACGAGGTCGCGCGGGATGCTGACCGCGGTGGCGTTGCTGTGGTCGGCGGAGACGTGCAGCAGGATGTTGACGTCGTTGAGGGTGGCGTCGCGCTCACCGTAGGCGGTGCCCTGGTCGGGGTCGTTGTCCGTCCCGACGACGAGCATGTTGAAGCCGCCCTTGTAGGAACTGAGCGCGTTCGAGGCGCTCCGGGCCTGCGGTGCGGACTGTCCCTGGATCTGCACGCCGTCGCCGAGGTCGTCGCTGACCTGCTTGGCTGCGATCGCGGCGACCGAGGCGGAGCTCACGAGGGCGACCGCGGCGACGCCGGACAGCACCTTCACGGCGGTGCCGGCGGGGTGCCGGTGGCGGAGACGTCCGTGTCGTGCGATCCCGGTCGCTCGGTTGAGTCGGTGGGATCGGTCGCGGACGTCGTTCACGGGCACTCCTGTCGTGTGCGGACACGGTGCACGCCCGTCCACCGGGCGCGCGGGCGGCGCCCTCCCTGTCGGGCGCCGACGGTCCCGCGCGACCCGATCGGTTCCGGGTCGCGGGGACGGCAACCGGACCACACTGCCACGGGAGCACCTGGCGAATCAGTGCGAGGGTCCCCGGAATCCCCGGGGAGTGTTCAGGCCGCCGCCCGGAACCGCTCGGGCAACGCGACGAGTGCGGTGGCGAGTTCGACCAGGGCGTCGGCGCAGTCCTCGAGCGCCCCGGCCTCGGCCGCGCGAGCCGCACGCTCGACGATCTGCATGCGATCACGCCGCGCGACGACCGCGTCGATCCCGTTCGCCAGTGCGACGTCGTCCGTGTAGAAGGCATCGAGCACGGCGCGCTGGGACAGCAGCCAGTCGGCGCTGACGGCGGCCCCGTGTCGGCGGAGCCACCACGAGCCGACCTCGACGAAGGCCCCACCCTCCGTCGCGCACTCCCGCAAGCGCTGGGCGTCGAACCGATCGATGGCGCCGTCCGACCCGACCGAGGGATCCGTGAACATCGTGCGGGCGATCCGGACCCGCTCGCTCATGTGCTCGACCGTCCAGTCCGTGATGACGACACCGACGTAGCGCTGCACGGTGACGAGCCGGAGCGTCTCGAGCGGGACCAGCGCCTCGCGCACCGGCGTGCGGGAGACCCCCATGTCGTCCGCGATGTCGTCCAGCCGGATGCGCTGCCCGCGGCGGTAGACCCCGCGGAGCACACTGTCGAGCAGGCGCGCGAACACCGCGTCGCGCAGCAGGCTCCGTCGGATGCCGTTCGGGTCGTCCCCGCCGCGTCCGGGACGGTTCGTCGATCGATCCATGTCGCCAGGATCACGCACGGCCCACGCCGCCGGCTTCGGACGAGGTCGGATCGTGGACCGTGCGGACTGTCGTCGCGGTGTGGAGGAGTGCCATGCGGAGCACGATGACAGCTCCGGACCGCGCCCGCTAAACACTCCGTATACGGAATACTACTTTCGTGCCGGGTCCGACTCCCCCGTCAGCACCGACAGGGGTTGCGTGATGTCCTCCAGGCCCTTGCGGGCGGAGTCCACCCCGAAGATCAGGGCCACGACCCCGCCGGCGATCATCACCGCCGATCCGAGCAGGTACCCCCAGAAGAGTGGTTCGCGGGACGACCCGTTCCCGATGAACGCCCCGTAGATCGCCGGCGCGATCGCACCGAAGATCTGCGCGAGGGCGAAGAAGTACGAGATGGCCTGCGACCGCAGCTCGAGCGGGAAGATCTCGCTGACGGTGAGGTACGCGCTCGACGCACCGGCCGAGGCGAAGAAGAACGAGACGCACCAGAACGCGACCTGCACGGTGGCGTTGATGGCGTCCGCTCGGAAGAGGAACGCCGAGGTCGCCAGGACGAGCCCGGACACCAGGTACGTCAGGAAGATCATCTGCCGACGACCCCAGGTGTCGAAGAACCGCCCGAGGATGATCGGGCCGAGCAGGTTGCCGATCGCGAAGGGGAAGAAGTAGATCGACGTCTGCGCGGTCTTCAGCCCGAAGAAGTTCGTGAGCACGAGCGCGTACGTGAAGAAGATCGCGTTGTACAGGAACGCCTGCGTGATCATCATCGTCGCGCCGACCAGGGTGCGGGTCGGGTACTGCTTGAGGAGCACCCGCGCGATCGTCAGGAACCCGACGCGGTCCATGGGTGTGACCGTCAACGCCTTCGACTGGTCGACCTCCGGCAGACGGTGTCCGGTCGACTTCTCGACGGACTCCTCGATCCGCGTCACGGTCGCGTCGGCCTCCTCCTCGCGCCCGTGGGTCATCAACCACCGCGGACTCTCGGGGATGTGGCGTCGCAGGAAGATGATCGCGATGCCGAGCACCGGGCCGAGGAAGAAGCCGATGCGCCACCCGATGTTCTCGGCGAAGTACGAGGTGTCGAGCAGGTAGATGTTCGCGAACGCACCGAGCGCGGCGCCACCCCAGTACGTGCCGTTGATGGCGATGTCGACGTGGCCGCGGTACTTCGAGGGGATGAGCTCGTCGATCGCGGAGTTGATCGCCGCGTACTCACCGCCGATGCCGAGACCGGCGACGAACCGGAACGCGGCGAGGAACCAGAAGTCCTGCGCGAGTCCCGCGATACCGGAACCGACGAGGTAGATCGCCAGCGTGAGGATGAAGAGCTTCCGGCGTCCCAACCGGTCGGACAGGCGCCCGAACACCAGTGCGCCGACGACCTGCCCGACGAGGTAGATGGTCCCGAGGGACGTCACCTGCTGCGTCGACAGGTTCAGGTCCGCCTGGAAGCCGGCGTTGGAGACGATCTGGATCTCCAGACCGTCCAGGACCCAGGAGACCCCGAGTCCGACGACGACACTCCAGTGGAACCGGGTCCACGGCAGTCTGTCCATCCTGGCGGGGACCAGGCTCTTGATCGCCCCGTTCGTGCTGCTCACGAAAGGGGACCGTACGCCGAGATCGCCACGGTGGTTCACATTCGGTACGAACGATCCGGCGCGGAGCCGGATCCCCCTATCGAATCCGGCTCCGACGCCGGAACCCCAATCATTGCAATTGCTATGTAAACCCACAAGCGGGCCTGGAGGCGCGGGGCGGGCCCGCCACGCGCCTCCAGGCCCGGACACGGCCGCGTCCACGGCACGGGCGTAACGTCGGAGTGGTGACCCGACCCTCCATCCGAACGGTCGGCGAGCTCCGCACCTCTGGTCACGTCCAGAAGACGGTCCGCGCCGAGATCCGCGACAACCTGCTCAGTGCCCTCCGCGAGGGCCGCGACCCGTGGCCCGGCCTCCACGGCTTCGCCACCACCGTCGTGCCCCAGCTCGAACGAGCCCTCATCGCCGGCCACGACGTCGTCCTGCTCGGCGAGCGCGGGCAGGGCAAGACCCGCCTGCTCCGCACCCTGCAGGGCCTGCTCGACGAGTGGACACCGGTCATCGCCGGGTCCGAGCTCGGCGAGCACCCCTTCGAACCGATCACCACCGCGAGCATCCGTCGAGCCGAGGACCTCGGTGACGCGATGCCCATCGAGTGGCGACGCCGCGACGACCGCTACGTCGAGAAGCTGGCGACGCCGGACACGAGCGTGGCGGACCTGATCGGCGACGTCGACCCGATGAAGGTGGCCGAGGGCCGGAGCCTCGGCGACCCGGAGACCATCCACTTCGGCCTGGTCCCCCGTGGCCACCGCGGCATCGTCGCGATCAACGAGCTCCCCGACCTCGCCGAACGCATCCAGGTCGCGATGCTCAACGTCATGGAGGAACGCGACGTCCAGATCCGCGGGTACGTGCTGCGCCTGCCGCTCGACGTGCTCGTCGTCGCGAGTGCCAACCCGGAGGACTACACGAACCGCGGCCGGATCATCACTCCGCTGAAGGACCGCTTCGGTGCCGAGATCCGCACGCACTACCCGATCGAGCTCGAGGACGAGATCGCGGTCATCCGGCAGGAGGCGCACCTGACCGCCGACGTGCCGGACGCCCTCATCGAGATCCTCGCCCGCTTCACCCGGGCACTCCGTGCATCGAGCGCGGTCGACCAGCGCAGCGGCGTCAGCGCCCGCTTCTCGATCGCGGGCGCCGAGACGGTCTCCGCGGCCGCCGTGCACCGCGCGGCCCGGCAGGGCGAGGACCACGCGGTCGCGCGTCCGATCGACCTCGAGACGGCGGTCGACGTGCTCGGCGGCAAGATCGAGTTCGAGAACGGGGAGGAGGACCGTGCCGACGAGGTGCTCGAGCACCTGCTCCGGACGGCGACGGCGGAGACCGTGCGCTCCCGCTTCACGGGACTCGACTTCGCAGTGCTGGTCGAGGCGCTCGACGGCGGCACCATGGTGACCACGGGCGAGCAGGTCAGCGCCCGTGCGTTCCTCGAAGGGCTGCCGTCGATCGGTGAGTCCGACCTGTACGACCAGGTGTGCGACCGACTCGGCGCCACGAACGACGGCGAGCGGGCGGGTGCGATCGAGCTCGCCCTCGAGGGGCTCTACCTGGCACGACGCATCAGCAAGGAGTCCGGCGGGGGCGAAGCCGTCTATGGCTAGGCAGAACCGGCGGCTGTCCCGCGACGCCCGCTACGGACGGTACGAGGACGGCCCGGATCCGCTGGCTCCCCCGGTCGACCTCGCCGAGGCGCTCGACGCGATCGGCGAGGACGTCATGGGCGGGACGTCGCCCGAGCGCGCGATCCGCGAGTTCCTCCGCCGCGGTGGTCGGGACCAGCGCGGACTCGACGACCTGGCCCGCCGCGTGGCCGAACGACGCCGTGAGCTGACGAGCAAGAACAACCTCGACGGCACGCTGCAGCAGGTCAAGCAGCTGCTCGACGAAGCCGTGCTCGCCGAACGCGGGCAGCTCGCCCGCGACACGGACATCGACGACGGCGACCGCGCCCTCGCCGAGATGCAGCTCGACAGCCTGTCCCCGTCGCCGGCGTCCGCCGTGCAGGAGCTCAGCGGCTACGACTGGAAGAGCCCGACCGCACGCCAGAAGTACGAGGAGATCAAGGACCTGCTCGGCCGCGAGGTGCTCGACCAGCGCTTCGCCGGCATGAAGCAGGCCCTCGAAGGTGCGACCGACCAGGACCGGCAGGCCGTGGCGGACATGATGCGTGACCTCAACGCCCTGCTCGAGTCGCACGCTCGTGGCGAGGACACCCCCGAGCAGTTCGACGCGTTCATGGCGGAGCACGGACAGTACTTCCCGTCGAACCCGCAGAACGTCGAGGAGCTCCTCGACGACCTCGCCGCCCGGGCGGCAGCCGCCCAGCGGATGCGGAACTCGATGACCCAGGAACAGCGGGACGAACTCGACGCCCTCGCCCAGCAGGCGTTCGGCTCACCAGACCTGATGGGGCAGCTCGCGCAGCTCGACGGGAACCTCCGGTCACTCCGCCCCGGTGAGGACTGGGGTGGCTCCGAGCGGATGGACGGCGACCAGGGGCTCGGGCTCGGCGACGGCACCGGGGTGTTCCAGGACATCGCCGACCTCGACGCCCTGGCCGATCAGATCGCACAGTCCGGCCCCGGATCCGACCTCGACGACCTCGACCTCGACGCGCTCGCCCGGCAGCTCGGCAACGAGGCGGCCGTCGACGCGAAGACCCTGCAGCAGCTCGAGAAGGCCCTGCGGAACTCCGGAGCGATGCGTCGTGGCGCGGACGGGCAACTCCGGCTCACCCCGAAGGCGATGCGGCAGCTCGGCAAGAGCCTGCTCCGCGACGTCGCCGAGCGGATGTCCGGCAGGCAGGGCGGCCGTGACCTCCGCCGGTCGGGTGCGGCCGGCGAACCGTCCGGGTCGACCCGGCAGTGGCAGTACGGCGACACCGAGCCGTGGGACGTCACCCGGTCGATCACGAACGCGCTGACGCGGACCGCGGCGTCCGGCCGGCTCGGTCCGGGCGTCCGGCTCGAGATCGACGACGTCGAGGTGCAGGAGACCGAGGCGCGGACCCAGGCCTGCGTGGCGCTCCTCGTCGACACGTCGTTCTCGATGGCGATGGAGGACCGGTGGGTGCCGATGAAGCGCACCGCCCTGGCCCTGCACACGCTCGTGTCCACACGGTTCCGCGGGGACGACCTGCAGCTCATCGCCTTCGGTCGCGAGGCCGAGGTGATGGACATCGAGCAGCTCGTCGGACTCGACGCGATGTGGGACAAGGGCACGAACCTGCACCACGCGCTGCTGCTCGCCAACCGCCACTTCCGGAAGCACCCGACGGCGCAGCCCGTGCTCCTCATCGTCACCGACGGCGAGCCGACGTCCCACCTCGAGCCGAACGGGCAGGTCTGGTTCGGGTACCCGCCGGACCCGATCACGATCGCGCTGTCCGTCCGCGAGCTCGAGAACGCCGGACGCCTCGGGGCGCAGACGACCTTCTTCCGGCTCGGGGACGACCCCGGGCTGGCCCGGTTCATCGACTCGATGGCGAAGCGGGTGGACGGCACGGTGGTCACGCCGGAGAACGACGACCTCGGGGTCGCGGTCGTCGGCTCGTACCTTGGTGCACGCCGCGGCAGCCTGTTCGGTGACGACTGGGCGGTCTGACGCGGGAACGGCGGCCTGGAGGCGCAGGGCGGGCTGGCACCGCGCCTCCAGGCCGCCGTCCGGCTGGGTCTGTTGCTCCGGTCCGGACCGTCGTATGCTGACGCCACAGCTGCCCCAGACCCCGGCCGCCGACACCGATCCACGCGCACCGACCTCGTCGGCGCGCTCGGAGCCGGCCGGACGAGTGCACCTGATCCGCCCTCGACCGGTCGACCCCCGCGGAGTCCCGGAGGGCAACGGCGCACTCCGACCGGATCACCGCGGGTTCCGCGTCCCCGCAGCCGGGACGCGGTCCGGGTCGGCGGGCTCCGGACCCGACGGTGCCCGCCGACCTGACGGTGTCCAGCTGCCCGGGCGCCGTCGGCAACGCGGCGCGTCGCTCGGTGCAGAGCGGTCCGGCTAGAAGAGCGGCCAGGGAACGGCCGGACCGTTCCCGGGCGGCGGCGGGAAGACCCCGACGGCCCGCAGGGCAGCGCAACGCGCCCGCAGGGTGTCCACCTCGGCGACGGTCAGGTGCTCGTCGAGGGCGGCGCCGAGGTCGCCGTGCAGCGCCTCGGTCACCCGGTCGATGCCCTCGAGCTCGTCGGCGTCGAGCGGTTCGCCGATCCACCCCCAGAGCACCGTGCGGAGCTTGTGCTCGACGTGGAAGGCCAGCCCGTGGTCGACGCCGAACCGGTGGCCGTCCGGCATCGCCAGCACGTGGCCGCCCTTGCGGTCGGCGTTGTTCACGACGACGTCGAACACGGCCATCCGACGGAGCGCGACCGTGTCCTCGTGCACGAGGGTGACGGGGCGGTCCTGCTCGTCGATCGCCTCGAGCACCGGCAGCCACGGGGACCCCTCGGCCTCGGCGTCGTCGGTGGGGACGAGGTCGACGGCGTCCTGCTCGGGGTCGACGTCCTGCCAGCGCTGGACCATGCCGCGCCCGAACGGCCCGTCACCCATCCACGTCGGTGGCACGACGCCCCAGCCGAACGCTTCGGACACCAGGTACGCGGCGACCTCGCGATCGGCGAGCGTGCCGTCGGGGAAGTCCCACAGCGGCCGCTCGCCCTCGATCGGTTTGTAGACGACGGACTCGCCGTCGAGGTCGGCGAGGAACGTGGCGTTCGAGGCTTCTCGGATGCGCGCCCGGATGGACAGCGATCCGTCGCTCATGCGTCGCCGGGCGGACGGCCGGCGGCGACGACCTGCCGTGTGCGCTCGACGAACGCGCGGGCGGTGCCGACCGGGATCTTCACCTGGAACAGCTCTGCGGGCTCGGGGATCTCGACGACGGCCTCGATCTCCTCGCCGTCGTCGTCCGTCTCGGTGACGATCTCGATCTCGTCGTCGATCGGGTACGCCTCGATGACGACCTGCGCCGTGGCCGGGTCGAAGCCGAGGCTCAGGGCGCCGGCGCGGAACTCGGGCTCGACCGGCTGGTCGAGCGGCGCCCCGTCGCGCAGTTCGGTCGGGGCGGACGGCGGGACGCTGAAGCGGTTGTCCTCGACCGTGGCGACCTCGTCGAGGAGCTCGTCGATCTTGTCCGCGAGGACCGCCGACTGCTCCTTCTCGAGCGCCACGCTCGTGACGCGGCGGCCGTCTCGGGCCTGGATGTAGAAGGAGCGCTCGCCCGGGAGGCCGACCGTCCCGACGACGAGACGGTCCGGCCAGTCGAAGCCGTGCACGATGGTGGGCATACCCCGCATTGTAGGAGCGCCGGGTGACACTCGTTCAGGGTCTGGCAGGGCCTGGCTCACCCGGTGCGTCGTCGTGCCCGGCTCCGCCACCGACCGCGGCGTCGCCGGTCGGCGCGGGTGCGGCGGCCAGCCAGGCGAGGTCGCCCGACTCGGTGTTCGACGCGACGACCTCGGGACGGTGCTCGCCGTAGCGCACGATGGACACCGAGGCCGGTCCGACGGCGATGCGCTGGAACAGGTCGAGGTGCATGCCGAGCGCGTCGGCGAGGACGGACTTGATGACGTCCCCGTGGCTCACGGCGACCCACACGGCGGCGGGACCGTGCGCCGCCTCGACCTCGGCGTCGATGCGGCGGATCGCTGCGACCGCGCGGGACTGCATGCCCTGCATGGACTCACCGCCCGGGAAGACGACGGCGCTCGGGTTCGCCTGGACCGTGCGCCACAGCGGCTCCTTCGCCAGGTCGGCGAGCTTCTGGCCCTGCCACTCGCCGTAGTCGCACTCGGTGATCGCCCGTTCGATCCGGGTCTCCGGGGAGCCGACCTGTCGTTCGAGCAGCGCGCGCGAGGTCTGCCGGCACCGCTCGAGCGGGCTCGACACCACCGCGGCGAGCGGCACGGCGGCGATCCGCTCCGCCGTGCGGGCGGCCTGTTGCCGGCCGACGGCGTCGAGCGCCACCCCTGCCGTCCGGCCGGCGAGCACTCCGGTCGCGTTCGCGGTGGTGCGTCCGTGCCGGACGAGGAGGACGGTCGCCATGTGCCCGATCCTAGGCCGCTGCGACCGACACTCCGTCGGCGCCGGGACGGTCGCCGACCGCCGGGTCCGTGACCACCCGCCCGTCGACGACGGTCACGAGCTCGTCGAGGACGTCCCGGTGCACCATGTCGTGGGTGACGAGCAGCGTCGCCGTGCCGCGCTCGTGCGTCAGCTCGGCGATCAGGCCCATGATCGCCGCACCCCGCTCCTGGTCGAGCGCGCTGGTCGGCTCGTCGACGAGCAGGACGTCGGGATCGTGCACGAGCGCCCGGGCGATCGCCACCCGCTGTCGCTGACCACCGGAGAGCTGCGCGGGACGCTTGTCGGCGTGCGCGGTGAGCCCGACCGCGTCGAGGAGTTCGTCCACCCGCGCCGGTGACGCGGCGGTCCGGGACCGGCGCCGCGCACCGCCGAGGTGCGCCATCACGAGCACCTGCTCGCGGGCCGTCAGGGCCGGCAGGAGGTTCGACTGCTGGAAGACGATGCCGATCCGTTCCCGTCGGAGCGCGGTGGCCTCGTCACGGGTCAGTGCGGCGGCGTCGACCACCTCGGGACCCGGGCCGCCGAGAAGCACCCGCCCGGAGTCCGGACGGATGAGCGTCGCAGCGACGGCGAGCAACGAGGACTTGCCCGAGCCGGACGGTCCGGTGATGCCCGTCACCACCCCGGCCGGCGCGGTGAGGGACACGTGGTCGACTGCGGTCACCCGGCGGTCGCCGTCGGGGAAGGTCAGGGTGACGTCGTCGAGGGTGATCATCGGTTGCTCCCGAGTGCGGTGAGGGGGTCTGCGGCGGTGACGGTCCGGAGGGCGACGGCCGCTCCGGCGAGTCCGAGTGCGGCCATCACGACCGCGGGGACGACGGTGGTGAGGGGGCTCATCAGGAACGGCAGGGCTCCCCCGGCGAGCGCACCGAGGCCGACCACGGCCGCCATCCCGACGGCGATCCCCGCGACGAGCACGACGAGCGCCTGACCGAGGGCGTCGCGGACGAGCGAACCGGTGCTCGCCCCGAGGGCCTTGAGCACGGCGACGTCGCCTGCTCGCTGCATCGTCCACACGGTGAAGAAGGCGCCGACGACCAGGGCGGAGACGCCGAAGAGCATCGCGATCATCAGGGCGAGGGAGCCGATCTCGGATCTGAAGGTCTCGAGTGCGGTCAGCGATCCGAGGTGCGATGCCGCGGAGGTGTGCGTCGCTGCCGCGACCGCGTCCCAGTCGGGCGAACCGCTCACGGCGAGCAACGTCGGGGAGCCGTCCCCGCCGAGCCGACGGTCGGCGGCGGACCAGGCGTCGGGCGTCATAGCGAGCACCGGTGTGTGGCTGTACCAGGCCTCGCCGCCGACCGACGCGACCCGGTAGGTCGTGCCGGTCACCGTGACGCGGTCGCCGACGTCGACACCGAGGTCGGACGCGGCGGCGGCCGACAGGCCGACCTCGTCGTCGCGGCCCGGAGCGAGCGCAGCGACCGGCCCCGCGACCGAGCCCGAGCCCGACGCGGGCATCCCGAACAGGGCGACCCCGACCGCGGGTCCTCCGGCGCCCGAGTCCGCACCCGGACCCGCAGCCGCCGTCGCGCGGCCCTGCACGATGCCCACCGGCACCACCTGGTCGACGCCGGCCGCCGTCTGCCAGCCGACCCGCGCCTCCCGGCCGATCGTGGACTCGCCGAACGACGGCTGCCCGCTCGAGGGTTGCTGCAGCACCAGTCGGTCGCCCGGCAGGTCCAGCACTGCCGAGACGTTCTGCGCCGCGAGCCCGCCGGTGAGCCCCGCGAGGAACCCGACGAGCAGGGTGATGAGCGCCACGACGGAGCCGATGAGCACGAAGCGTCCGCGGGCGAACCGGAGATCGCGCCAGGCGACGAACACGGTGGTCCTTTCCCGGTCGCGGACCCTCCGCGACCATGCATCCGAGCCTCCCCGGGACGGTCCGCTGCGACATCGCCGACGAGGTTGGTCCGCCGATCGAACTTTCGGTTGATCCGCCGCGGTGCGCGGCTCCGTACGCTGGGACGGACATGGCGCACAGCACCCTCACCCCGGTCTTCGTCGGTCTGCGGACCGGCCTGCACGTGCTGTTCGCCGCGCTCCTCGTGCTCGTCGTCGTCCGCATCGTGGTGGTCGGTGCGTCGGGCTCGTGGGTGCCGCTGACCCTGTCTGCGCTGTTCGCGGGCGTCTACCTCCTCGGTGCCCTGGTCGCCCGTGCCGCCGGAGCACGCCGGACCGTCGTCGGAGCGGTCTGGATCGTCGCGCTCACCCTCGTGTGGATCGCGCTGCTCGTCCTCGTGCCCGAAGCGGCGTACCTCGTCTTCCCGCTCTTCTTCCTGTACCTCCACGTCCTGCCGCGCGTCGTCGGCCCGGCCGCGGTGGTCGTCGCGACCCTCGTCGCCGTCGTCGCCCTGGGCCTGCACGGCGGTTTCACCGTCGGCGGGGTCGTCGGTCCGCTCGTCGGCGCGGGCGTCGCGCTGCTCATCGGTCTCGGCTACCGGGCCCTCGCACGTGAGGCCGTGGAGCGTGAGGCCCTCGTCGCCGAGCTCCTCGCCACCCGCGACCGCCTGGCTGCCACCGAGCGCGAACAGGGCGTCCTCGCCGAGCGCGCTCGGCTCGCGCGGGAGATCCACGACACCGTGGCACAGGGGCTGTCGAGCATCCAGATGCTCCTGCACGCGGCCGAACGCGCCGACGGCGAGCGCCCCGGGCTCGACCACATCCGGCTCGCGCGGAAGACCGCCGCCGACGGCCTCGCGGACACCCGGCGCTTCATCCGGGAGCTCACGCCGCCATCGCTCGACCAGGGACTCGCGGCGGCACTCCGCCGACTCGCTGAACAGCAGTGGACGCGTGACGGGCTGACCGCGACCGTCGAGGTCCCCGAGGTGTCGCTGCCGATGGACGTCCAGACGGCGCTGCTGCGCATCGCCCAGGGCGCGGTCGCCAACGTGGTGCAGCACGCCCGTGCGACCACCGTCCGTCTGACACTCGGCGTGACCGACCGGGAGGCGCGACTGACGGTCGCCGACGACGGCGTCGGTTTCGACCCGGTCACCGCCCAGGCGCGCGCCGGGTCGACCGACTCGTTCGGGTTGCGTGCCATGCAGGACCGCGTGGAGCAGTTCGGCGGACGACTCGACATCACCTCCGGCCCCGGCCGAGGGACCACGCTCGTCGCCGCCCTGGAGGTCCCGTGATCCGCGTCCTGATCGCCGACGACCACCCGGTGGTCCGCGCCGGCCTCCGCGCGCTCCTCGACGACGAGGACGGCCTCGAGGTCGTCGGCGAGGCGTCGTCCCCGGCCGACGCGGTGTCGCTCGCCGAGACGCTGGCACCCGAGCTCGTCCTGATGGACCTGCAGTTCGGCCAGGAGGCCACCGGCGCCGACGCCACCCGCCGGATCCGGGCGCTCGACGCGGCGCCGTACGTGCTCGTCCTGACGAACTACGACTCCGACGGGGACATCCTCGGCGCGGTCGAGGCGGGCGCGAGCGGGTACCTGCTCAAAGACGCCCCGCCGCACGAGCTCATCGCGGCGGTCCGAGCGGCGGCGTCGGGCCAGAGCGCGCTCGCACCGGCGATCGCCGGACGGCTGCTGGCCCGGATGCGAGCGCCGCAGGTCGCACTGTCGGCCCGTGAGATCGAGGTCCTGCGGCTCGTCGCCGAGGGCGCGTCGAACGGCGACGTCGCCGCGCGCCTGCACATCAGCGACGCCACCGTGAAGTCCCACCTCGTCCACGTGTTCTCGAAGCTCGGGGTCTCCTCACGGACGGCCGCCGTGTCCGAGGCGCGATCGCTCGGCATGCTGCGCTGACGTCGGCCGGTGTTCCGGGCGATCCCCTTGACTCGGCGGCAGTGAAACGTTCTGATGGACCCATGATCGGGCGCCACCGCGCGGCACTCTTCGCCACGTCGACGATGACCGGGTTCGGGATCGCGTCGTGGATCACCCGCACACCCGCGGTCCGTGACGAGCTCGGCGCGTCGATCGAGGCGATGGGATTCGTCCTGCTCGGCCTGTCGATCGGGTCGATGATCGGGATCCTCGGTGCCGGAGCCCTGGTGCGGCGGCTCGGCACCCGGCCGCTCATCGTGCTCGGCGGGGCGCTCCCCGTCACCGGGATGCTCCTCGTCGCGCTGCTCACGCCGGCGCAGTCGTCCGTCGGGGTCTGGGTGGGATTGTTCCTGATCGGTTTCGGGTCGGGCGTCGCCGAGATCGGCCTCAACGTCGAGGCGGCGGCGGTCGAGCGGCAGCTCTCCCGCCCGGTCGTGCCGATGCTGCACGCCTGCTTCAGCCTCGGCACCGTGGTCGGCGGCCTCGCCGGCATCGCCCTCACCGCCGTCCGGACGCCCGTCCTCGTGCACCTGCTCATCGCCACGGTGGTGATGGCCGGGCTCGCGACCTTCGCCGCGACGAACCTCCGCCCGCTCCCCCGTGCGACCTCGGTCGAGCCGTCCGACGTCGTCGACGCAGCACCACGGCTCCGCGCCGTCATCACCGTGCAGGTCCTGCTCATCGCGGTGATCACCCTGGCGATGGCGTTCGCCGAGGGCGCGGCGAGCGACTGGCTGCCACTGCTCATGACGACCGACCACGACGCCCCGGAGGTCACCGGCTCCCTCGTCTTCACCGGCTTCGCCCTCGCGATGTTCGTCGGTCGCTCGGCGGGCTCGCCCCTCGTGGCGCGGTTCGGTCGGGCGCCCGTCATCCGGGTGTGCGCGATCGTCGGGGTCGTCGGGGTGCTGCTCGTGGTCGTGTCGCCCAACCCGTGGCTCACCGCGGCTGCCGCCGGGGTGTGGGGCCTCGGGATCGCCCTCGGGTTCCCGCTCGCGATCTCGGCCGCCGGCGACCACCCCACCGACGGCGACCGGCGGGTGTCCGTCGTCGCGACCGCGGGCTACATCGCCTTCCTCGCCGGGCCGCCCGCGCTCGGGTTCCTCGGCGAGCACCTCGGGCTGCAGACCGCGATGCTCGTGCCGGCCGCGCTGCTCGTCGTCGCGCTGCTGGCCGCTCCGGCCACCCGCAACCGCACCCGCGCGGTGCCCGACCGGACGACCGTGGGCACCTGATGCCCGGTTGCACCCGAGGGCGGCGGCGGATCGTGGACAAGATTCGCGCGACCGAGCGCCGTCCACCAGGATGAACCCGTGCTCGTCTCCATCGTCTACATGAGCCGCGCGGTCGTCCCCTTCGACGACGCCGCTCTCGCCGAGCTGCTGCGCGAAGCGCGGCTCCGGAACGAGGCACTCGGCGTCTCGGGCATCCTGCTCGCGAAGGACGGCCGCTTCATGCAGCTGCTCGAGGGCCCGGCGTTCAGCGTCGACGACCGGTTCGGCGTCATCGCGAAGGACCGCCGCCACGGCGAGGTGAAGTCCCTCATCCGCGAGGACATCGAGCGCCGCCGGTTCGACGGCTGGTCGATGGCGTACCACTCGCTCGACGACACGGACGTCGCCGCCGAAGAAGGCTTCAGCCCGTTCCTGTCCGACACCGTCGACTTCCCGCGGTCGTTCGACCGCACGACCGCGGCGTGGCTCCTCAAGTGGTTCCGCGACCGCGAACTCCGCGACGTCTGAACTCGGAACCCGGACCCCGGACCCCGACGCCAGCACACCGGCGACGCCGACCGTCAGCCCCGTGCGAACGCCAGGCTCTCCTCGACGATCCCGACCACCACGGCGAGCTCGTCCTCGTCGCGCGGCCCGTAGACCATGAACTCGGTCCCGAAGTCGGCGTAGCCGTGCGGCTCCGCCCAGCCCAGCGCCATCAGCTCCCGGCCCCGCTCGGGTGGCAGCACGAGGTGCACGCTCGTGTCGTCCACACCGTGCAGGTGGACGGGCTCCAGCCGGCGCCCCGGCGCGAGGGACCGTTCCGGCGCCGACTCGGCCTCGCGGTCGGTCGGGAACACGGCACGCGAACTCGCCGGTGAGACCTGGCTGTGCCCCTCGACGACGTCGGGCAGCGCGAACACCGCGGCGACGAGTCGGCCCCACAGCTCCGGCGGCGCGAGCTGGTCGACCTGGCGGTGCGGCCCCTCCACCGAGGTCGTGGGCACGGATCCTGCACGAGGTTTCGTCATGTCGCCAGTCTGCCGCGGATGCGTCCGGTGACGGCGACGACACCGCCGGCGGCGAGCAGCACCAGGCCGATGCCGCCCACAGCGAGTCCGAAGAGCGCGAGGATGCCGCCGCCGATGTTCGCTCCGCCGCCGTCGTCGACCGTGACGAAGAGGGACCACAGCGCCACGGAGACACTGACGAAGCCGATGGTGACGAAGAACGTCGCGACGGTGGTCAGCACTCGGGCTGCGCTCCGCGCACCGTCGGGGATGCTCATGCGGTCAGTCTGCCGTGGCGAACGTCTCCGCCGCCACTGCGAGCAACCGCTCCCGGTGCCGCGGATCCGCGGTCGCGCCGAGCACGACCTGCCACATCGTCCCGACGCGCTGGGACAGGTCAGCCCGACCGGTCCGGACGTCCGACACCAGCTGCACGCCCGTGAAGTACGGCACGAGGGTCGCACCGAGCTGCTCGGCGGACAGCTCGGTGCGGAGCTCTCCGCTGGCGATCGCCAGCCGGAACACGTCGACGATCCCCGCGATCCACTGCTCGTAGAAGCTGACGGTCGCCGCCGCGAACTCGCCGCGCTCGAGCGACAGCCGGATGCCGGCGCGCACGATCGGGTCGGTGCGGAGCAGGTCGGCGATGCTCCGTGACGCGGCGATGAGCGCGGCCGTCGGTGATGTCTCGGCGTGGCTCACGACGTCGAAGGTGCGGGCGTTCTGCTCGTCGATGACGGCGAGCGCCATCGCGAGCTTGGTCGGGAAGTGGAAGTGCAGGGCACCCTGCGAGACGCCCGCGGCGCGGGCGATGCCCGCGACGGTCGCGGCGGCGTAGCCGGCGCGGTCGAACTCCTCGGCCGCGGCCACCAGGATCAGCGCACGTCGTTCCACGGTTCCAGTCTCACTGACGGGAGGCGCGGTGCGGGCCCGCACCGCGCCTCCAGTCCGAGGGTGGTCACGTCAGGCGACCCGGCGGGCCCGGCCGACGCCCACCGGAGCGCACCGGTGATCAGGTGAGCGCGAGCAGGTTGTTGACCTGTTCGTTGATCCCGGTGAGCGTGCGGATCGACTTGCCGTTCGCGTAGACGTCGTCGAACGCGGGCTGCAGGAGCGCCTGGACGTCGGCGGGGTTCTTCGTCACCGGGAACAGGAACGTGGTCTTCTCCTCCACCTGGCGGGTGAACGCGGACACGTCGAGCCCACGCTTCCGGAACGAGGCCACGGCGGCCTCGGTGCCGGCGGGACGCGCGGGGAACACGATGCCGGCCTTGCCGACGATCTCCTGCGCGGTGTCGCTGCCGAGGAACGCGACCCACTTCGCGGCTGCCTCGGGGTTCCTCGCCTGCTTCGTGATCGAGTCACCGAGCCCGTTGAACATCGAGGCACGGTGGCCGATCGGTCCGACGGGCGTCGGCGCGAGGGCGATGTCGAGGTCCTTCATGTTGAGGTAGGAGCCGATCATCCACGAGCCGTTGAACGACAGCGCGCACTTGCCGGCACCGAGCTGGACCTCCGGACCGGTGGTGGTGGAGAACACCCCGTACTTCGCCATGTAGCCCTTCTCGGCGAGCCCGTAGTACCAGGCGAGGGTGTCCTGCACGACCTTCTCGTCGTAGCGGAACTTGTCGCCCCAGGGGTTCTCGTTCGTGTAGAACCAGTCGACCGACCCGGTGAAGGGCGACCACTGCGTCTGCCCGAAGCCGTCGCCGCCGGAGCCGTTCGACGAGATGCCGTAGACCGCGACGTCGTGCTTGTCGAAGCCGGGCTCGTCCCCGCGGCGGCCCTTGGCGTCGACGGTCAGGTGCGCGAGCATCCGCTCGAACGAGCCGCCGTCGTCGGGGTTCCACTCGAGGTCGGCGAGGTCCGCGTCGGAGACCCCGGCCTTCGCCATCGCCTTCCTGTCGTAGAACATCGCGATGGTGTCCCAGTCCTTCGGGGACCCGTACCGGTGACCGTCCTTCCCCTTCCAGAGCTCGGCGAGCCCGGACTGGTAGTCGTCGTCGCGGATGCCCTTGGTCGCCTCGAGCTCGTCGAGCTTGTAGAGGACGTCGAGGTCCGAGTACTGCGGGAACTTCGTCAGGTGGTCGGTGAAGACGTCGGGCGCGGTGCCGGCGATGAACCCGGCGGTGAGCTTCGTCCAGTAGTCGTTCCAGCCGAGCTGCGTGATCTTCACGGTGATGTCGGGGTGCTCCTGGTGGAACGCGTCGGCGACCGCCTGGTACGCGGGCAGCTGGTTGGAGTCCCACAGCCAGTAGCTCACGGTCGTGGCACCGCTCCGCGACGCCGTTCCGGTCCCACGGCTCGGCGAGGAGCACGCGGCGAGCGCACCGAGGGCGAGGGCGGAGGCGCCACCGGCGAAGAGCGCGCGGCGGGAGAGTTCGTTCGTCATGGTGTTGTCCTGTCCGACCCGGGTCACTTGATCCCGGAGAAGCCGATGGAGTTGACGATCCGCTTGGCGAAGAGGCCGAACAGCACGATCATCGGGAGCGCCGCCACCAGGGTCGCGGCCATCAGCCCCGCCCAGTCGGTGCCGGACTGCGGGGTCTGCGACTTGAAGACGCCGAGTGCGACGGTGAGCACGCGCGAGCTGTCGGTGTACGAGACCATGAGCGGCCAGAAGTAGTCGTTCCAGCTCGTGATGTACGTCAGGACGGCGAGGGTCGCGATCGGTGCGGCCGCCATCGGGATGACCAGGCGGAAGAACACCCGGACCTTGCCGGCGCCGTCGATGAGGGCGGCCTCTTCCACCTCCTTCGAGATGCCGAGGAAGAACTGCCGGAGGAAGAACACCGCGAACGGTGTCATGAACATCGTCGGCAGGGCGATGCCGAGCAGGTTGTCGACGAGTCCGAGCTCCTTGATGAGCGCGAAGTTCGGCAGCAGCGTGAAGATCGCGGGGACCATGAGCCCGGCGAGGAACACCGCGAAGACCTTGTCGCGGCCGGGCCAGCGCAGCCGGGCGAAGGCGTAGGCGGCCGCGGCGGAGAAGAACACCTGGCCGACGGTGACGAGGGTCGAGACGATCACGGAGTTGCCGAGGTAGCGCCAGAAGTTCAGCGCCGCACCGGAGCCGCCCTGCTCGAGCGCCTCCTTCGTGGACTGCAGCCCGAACACCCGCTCGAAGCCGCCCAGGCTGAAGCCGACCGGCAGCAGCGAGGTGGGGTCGGAGTTGATCGCGCCGTTCGAGGACAGTGCGGTGCGGAGGATCCAGTAGAACGGGAACAGGGTGATGACGATGACGGCGATCATCGCGATCCAGGCGAGGACGCGGCCGACCGAGGGACGACGGCGGTGGCCGGCTCCGGGTCGGGGCTGACGCTTCGTGGTGACGGAGCGGGTGAGTGTGGTGGTCATGATCGAGACGCTCCGTTCAGTCCAGGTCCGACTCACCCGAGCGGGTGAGGCGGTACTGGATGATCGTGATGATGCTGAGGACGACGAGGAGCGCGACCGACACCGCTGAGGCGTAGCCGAACTGGAACCGGCCGAAGGCCAGGTTGTAGATGTAGTTCTGCACGACGTTCGTGGCGTTCGCGGGGCCGCCCTGCGTGGTGACGGCGACGGTGTCGAACACCTGGAACGACCCGATCACGGTGATGATGAGCACCAGCGACAGGATCGGGCGGAGGAGCGGCACGGTGATCCGCCAGAACATCTTCCACTCGCTCGCGCCGTCGATGCGTCCGGCTTCGTACACGGTCTCGGGCAGCGACTGCAGGCCCGCGAAGATGAGCAGCGCCGTGTAGCCGACGTGGCGCCAGACGTTGATGAGGGCGATCGAGGGGATGCCCCAGACGTCGCTCTGCAGGAACGGGATGCGGTCGAGGCCGAGCGCGGCGAGCATCTCGTTGCCGATGCCGAGCTGCGTGTCGAGGATCCACAGCCAGACGAGCGCCGCGACGACGTTCGACACCAGGTAGGGCGCGAGGACGATCCCGCGCACGAAGGTCGACTTCGTCAGGCGGTGCATCATGACGGCGATGAACAGCGCGACGACGGTCTGGATGACGATGTTGATGAGGACGTACTCGACGGTGACGACCATCGAGTGCCAGAAGATCGAGTCCTGCACGAGCCGCACGTAGTTCTGCAGTCCGGTGAACTCGGGCGGGGTGAGCAGGTTGTACGAGGTGAAGCTGAGGTAGATCCCCCGGACGGTCGGCCACGCGAGGAAGACCGCGAACCCGATCGCCGCCGGGGCGATGAAGACCAGTGCGAGCCACAGGTCGTTCCTGGGCCGGCGTCGTGGGGAGGACGTCCGTGCACGGGCGAGATCGGTGGACCGATCCCTCCGTGGGCAGGCGGTCGTCAAGGGTGACGACACGGGGCTCTCGGTGGCCATCGCGACTCCTTCGTCTGCGGTGGACTGACGTGCGGCAGTCCGTGAGCCGGGAATCTACACGTGGGGACGTCAGCCCGCAAGGGTCGCTTCCCCGTTCTGATACAGGGGTTGTCACGAGTAGACAACCGTGCGAGCATGGCCTCCGATCGCATCGGAGCGACCCGCTCGGCGACACATCCCACACCCCTGGAAAGGTCACTGATGATCTCTGTCGGAATGGTCGGCGCGGGCCAGTTCGCCCCCCAGTTCGCCAAGCTGTTCAAGCTGCACCCCGACGTGGACCGCGTCTACGTCACCGACCTCGTCGACGACCGCGCGTCCGAGCTGGTCGAGTCGCAGCACCTCGACGGCACGTTCCCCGACTTCGACGCCGTGCTCGCGTCGGACGTCGACGCCGTCGCGATCTTCACGCAGCGCTGGACCCACGGCCCGCTCGTGGTCAAGGCCCTCCGCGCCGGCAAGCACGTGTACTCGGCCGTGCCGATGGCGATCTCCGTCGAGGAGATCCGCGACATCATCGAGGCCGTCCGCGAGACCGGCCTCACCTACATGATGGGTGAGACGAGCTACTACAACCCGGCGACGGTCTTCGCGCGCAAGCAGGTCGCCGAGGGCGCCTTCGGTCGCGTGTTCTACTCCGAGGGCGACTACGTCCACGACATGGACCTCGGCTTCTACGCCGCGTACCAGTTCAGCGGCGGCGAGGACTGGAAGCGCACCGCCAGCTACCCGCCCATGCTCTACCCGACCCACTCGGTCGGCGGTGTCCTCGGCGCGATCCCCGGCCACGCCGTCAGCGTCAGCTGCATCGGCGTCAAGGACGACCGCGGCGACGGCGTCTTCGACAAGGACGTCAGCCAGTTCGACAACGACTTCTCGAACGCCACCGCCCTGTTCGAGCTCGACAACGGCGGGGTCATGCGCATCAACGAGATGCGCCGCGTCGGGTACCCGTCGCACATCCGCGAGTCCCGCTTCCGCTACTTCGGCACCGAGGCGAGCTTCGAGCAGCTCGCCAAGGTCAGCGTCTGGCAGGACAAGGAGGACTCGCACGACATCAGCGACCAGATCAACACGAAGGCGACGATGGACCTCGACGACCCGCGCCTGGCCGGGGTCGACCCCTCGCTCCGTGACGCGTTCGTGTCCGGGTACGCCGAGGTGCACGACACCGACCGCCTGCCGGCCGAGTACGCCGGGGTCCCGACCGGGCACGAGGGCAGCCACCAGTTCCTCGCCGACGACTTCGTCCGCGCGGTCGTCGACCGGACCCTGCCGCCGGTGAACGCGTGGACCGCCGCGCGCTTCACCCTGCCGGGGATCATCGCCCACCAGTCCGCGCTGCAGGGCGGTGTCCGCCTCGAGGTGCCGGACTTCGGCGACGCCCCTGAGCCGGCCGCGACGGTGTCCTCGTCTAGTATCGCGAGCGAGTAGCAAGTGGTGTTCGGGTGTCGGTCCGCAACGGGCCGGCACCCGAACGCGGCTTCCGGACCCGACGAAGGTGGCTGACGTGACCGTCCCGACGACCCCGAGGGCGGTCACCCGCGCCGACGTCGCCCGGTACGCCGGCGTCAGCACGTCGGTGGTGAGCTACGTCGTGCACGACGGCCCGCGGCCCGTCGCCGCCGAGACGGCCGCTCGCGTCCGCGAGGCGATCCGGGTCCTCGGGTACCGCCCGAACGCCAGCGCCCAGGCGCTCCGCACCGGCTCGTCCAAGATGCTCGGCCTCATCGTCCCGGAGCTCGACAACCCCTTCTGGTCGGAGCTCGCCGTCGCCGTCACGCACGCCGCGGCCGCGCGCGGGTACGACGTCCTGCTCGCCAACAGCGACGGCGACGTCGCCCAGGAATGCGACCGGCTCCGCACCCTGTCCGCCCGGCAGGTCGACGGCATCATCGTCACGAGCATCATGACCCGGCCCGACCTGTCACGGGTCACCGACCCGGGCATCCCCATGGTGCTGCTCAACACCTTCTTCGAGGTCCCCGACCACCCGAGCATCGGCGTCGACGCCCTCCGCGGCGCGTACGACGGCACCCGGCACCTCGTCGAGCACGGGTACCGGTCGATCGGGCTCGTGATGGGCCACACCGGGTCGATGGAACTGCGCGAACAGGGCTGGATGCGCGCTCTCCGCGACGCCGGCCTGCCGGACGGCCCGATCGTCCGCACGGACTTCAACCGCCGCGGCGGGTACGAGGGCGGCCTCCGGATGTTCGCGGACGAGAACCGCCCACGAGCCGTCTTCGTCAGCTCCGACATGCAGGCGGTCGGCGTCCTCCGCGCACTCTGGGAGCTCGGACTCTCGGCACCCGACGACGTCGCGGTCGTGTCCTTCGACGGTGCTGCCGAGGCGGACTACACCAACCCCCAGCTCACGACGGTCCGGCAGCCCATCGAGACGATGGCCTCGGCAGCGGTGGACCGGGTCCTCGGTCTCGACGCCGACAACCAGTGGCACCGCGACCTGGTGCCCGCCGAGTTGGTCCTCGGCGCGAGTTGCGGGTGCGACGCGCGTCGCTGACGGACCCACCTGTGGGCCTGGAGGCGCGTGGCGGGCCCGCCTCGCGCCTCCAGTCTCAGAAGACGCCGAACCACTTTCGCGCCCGGCTTTCCGCTTCGTCGTACGCGGCTAGCCAGGATGCGGCGTGGCGCGCTCGCGCCTTCTGGAAGATCGCCAGCTGGATGCCGACCATGAACACGAACACGACGAAGAGAGCGATCCAGCCAAGGTACGAGAGCGCGACGTCACCCGCGCGCCCGGATTGACCCGAGAGCATCGGCGCTGTCACTGCCACAGCGATGGTTGCGAGAACTGTGAGGACAGCGAGTCCCGAGGTCACGATGTTGACGAGGAGCTCCGGCCCCTCGCTGGCGACCTCTCGGAGTTCTCCCGACACTTTTTGCCGCAACTCACGATTGCGCCGTGTGTCGCGAAGGTATCGAAGGACTTCACGTTCAGTGGGCACTCCCCCGTTCCCACGCTGCGGCATGTAGCTCTTCCAGGCGGCCGCCGCGGGCGGAGTCGCTCTCTTGGGCCGTGACAACAGTTCGGTACTCATACCGACACTCCTATCGGCGGGCGGAAGCCAATCGTCATCAACCGTCCGTGACGGCGGTGAGTCGCTCCAGCGGCACGCGCTGGTGCGTGTCCGTCGTCAGCGCCGCAGCCTCGACCGGATCGCCGGTCTCGGCGTCGACGAACCGGTAGTCCGACGTGCAGTCGGAGGGCCGGTGCCGGTCGGCCCAGCCGGCCAGGGCGAGGAGCACCAGCGAGAGGTCGCGACCAGCGTCCGTGAGGACGTACTCCTCCCGCGCGCGCCCGCCCTCCGGCTTGTAGGAGGTCCGCTCGAGCACGCCACCCTCGACCAGGGAGCCGAGGCGGGCGGTGAGGACCTCGCGCGGGACACCGAGGCTCTGCTGGAACTGGGTGAAGCGCGTCGAGCCGGCGAGGGCGTCGCGGACGATCATGAGCGTCCACTTCTCGCCGAGGACGTCGAGGGACCGTGCGATGGGGCAGCGCTCGTCGCCGCCGAGGATGCCGAGCATGGGTCCATATTACCTGGGTTCGGAATCCGTACACAACGTGCTAGGTTCACTTCTCGTACCCAACCTCTCTCGTCTGGAGCACTCATGACCGACCTCACCAACGCGATCGTCCTCGTCACCGGAGCGAACGGCGGCCTCGGCGCCGAGTTCGTCCAGCAGGCACTCGACCGCGGCGCCGCCAAGGTCTACGCGACCGCCCGCTCCCCGCGCACCTGGGACGACGAGCGCATCGTGCCGCTCGTCCTCGACGTGACGAGCCAGACGAGCGTCGAGGCCGCCGCCCGCGCCGCCTCGGACGTCACCATCGTCGTGAACAACGCCGGCGTCGGCGGGTCGGCGCCGCTCCTCGAGACCTCCGTCGAGGACGTCGAGCGCGTCTTCGCGACGAACGTCTTCGGTGCGCTCCGGGTCGCCAAGGCGTTCGCCGGATCACTCGGCGGCGGCGCGCTGGTCGACGTGCACTCCGTCCTGAGCTGGATCGCCCTCGGCGCCGGGTACTCGGCGTCGAAGGCCGCGTTCTGGTCGCTGACCAACTCGCTCCGGCTCGAGCTCGCACCGCAGGGCACGCAGGTGGTCGGCGCCCACCTCGGGTACACCGACACGGGGATGACGGCGGACCTCGACGTCGAGAAGGCCGACCCGGCCGTGATCGTCGGCGCGATCTGGGACGCCGTCGAGGCCGGAGAGCACGAGGTCCTCGCTGACCAGATCAGCCGCGACGTCCGTGCCGGACTGAGCGCTCCGCTGGTCGCGCTGTACCCGGGGCTCGCCGCGACGGTCTGACCTCGGCAGCCGCAGCCCCCGCCGCTACCATGACCGCATGGTGACGACGGGGGTTGTTGCGTCCGGGCGACGGACGGGGTGGAGGTCGCCGGGCTGGGCGGCGCTGTACTGGGTGACGGTCGCGCTCGGCGTGGTCGGCGGGGGTGGGTCCTGGCTCTGGCTGTACCTGGCCTCCGAGGAGTCCACGCGGGGCGCGACACCGGACCGGACGGGGGCGAACCCGGGCATCCCCTTGGGAGTGACCGGGCTCGTGATCGGGCACGTGGTGGGGGTGGGCCTGCTCCTGGTCACGGCGCGGCTCGCCCGGCGCCGGAGTCGTTCGGCCGTGGCGTTCGCGGCCCTCGGGCTCGTCGTGGGATCCGGCATCGGGTTGGCGCTGTCCCTCCAGCTGACCGACGGGCTGCTCGTCGCGCCCTGGCCGCACGCGTCGTACACGCCCTGACGGCTGCGTCCCGCCGGCCCGCTCGGCGTCAGCCGTGGGCGCCGCGGCCGGTGATGCCGCGTGTGCTCGCGGTGATCGACGCGCGCTCCTCGTCGGTGAGTCCGGCCGCGCGGAGGATGCGGTCGAGGACGTCGCTCTTCTGCTCGAGGTAGTCGTCGATGTCCGCCGCCGTCCGGGCAGCGCACCGCTTCACCGCGGCGTACTCGTCGCGCAGGGCGGTGTCCGATCGCAGGACGTCACGCACGCCGAGGTGGTTCCGCAGCGCGAGGGCCCCCTCCGCGACGACGTAGGTGTTGCTCGGGGCGAAGCGGTCCGGCGTCCGGAAGGCCTGTCGTCCAGGGATGCCGAGGTCGCCGCGGGGTTCGAAGCCGATCGTCGCGAGCGCCCGCACCGCGGCCGTGACGTGCTCGGGATCCACCACGACGTCGACGTCGATCACCGGCTTCGCCGCGAGGCCCGGGACCGCCGTGCTGCCGACGTGCTCGATCCGGTGCGGGACGGCCGCTGCCTCGAGGGCGGCGGCGTACTGCGCGCGGAGGCCGGCGAACCGCTCGGGCCACGAGGCGCGGTACTCGACGACCTCGATCACGATCGCGCTCCTGCGGAGGGTGTGGGATTCGAACCCACGAGACATCTCTGCCCACCTGTTTTCAAGACAGGCTCCATCGGCCGCTCGGACAACCCTCCAGTGACGCGGCCACGTGGCGAGACGTGACCGCGTCCCGGGAAGTCTAGCCGAGCCTCCAGGCCTCCCTCGCAGCCGGAGCACGCACACAGACGAGCGTGCGCGCCCACGCGGGAGACGTGACGCGCGTCAGCGCGGCAAGGACTCCAGCGCGGCGGCGAGGCCGTCGTCCGTCACGCCGCCGGTGAGCTCGTTGCCCGCGTCGATGACGTCCTCGGGCGCCTGCCCCATCACGACGCCACGGCCCGAGGTCGACGCCCACCGCAGCATGTCGATGTCGTTGCGGCCGTCGCCGGCGGCGAAGACCCGGGAGCGCGGGATGTCGAGCCACTCGCGCACGCGTTCCATCGCGGTGGCCTTCGTCACGCCCTCGGGAGCGATGTCGAGCCACGAGGTCCAACCGACCGAGTACGAGACCTTGTGCAGACCCATCTGCTCGACGATCTGCAGGAAGTCCTCGGTGTCGTGGCCGGGCGAGATGACGACGACGCGCGTCGCCTCGACGCCGAGCAGCCGTTCGAAGGGCACGTGCTCGCCCGTGACGGTCATCGCGTCGTCGGGGAAGTTGCCGGAGAGCAGGAAGTGCCCGGCCTCGTCCTCGACGCCGAACGCGGCGTGCTCGAGCGCACCGTGCACGGTCCGCAGGACCTCGGACGGGTCGAACCGCTCGACGTGGACCCGCTCGTAGGACCCGTCGGAACGGCGGGCGAGGGTGAGGGCGCCGTTCGCGCACACGAGGTACTTCGGTCGGATGCGGAGCGTCTCGAGCAGCGGCACGGTCATGCCCTCGCTGCGACCGGTCGACAGCATGACCTCGTGCCCGGCGGCCTCGGCGTCGCGGAGGGCGTCGATCACGGTCTCGGTGACGACCCCGTCCTCGCGCATGGTGGTGCCGTCGATGTCGAGCGCCACGAGCCACCGCTTGGTCCGGACGGACCCCCCGGAGTCTGAACCGCCGTCGACGAACCGCCCCTGCGTGCTCATCGGGGCTCGATCACCTCGACGCCACCGAGGTACGGACGGAGGACCTCCGGCACGACGACCGAGCCGTCGGCCTGCTGGTGGGTCTCGAGGATCGCGACGATCCAGCGGGTGGTCGCGAGGGTGCCGTTGAGCGTCGCGACGGGCGCGGTCTTCCCGCTCTCGGTGCGGTAGCGGATGTCGAGCCGGCGGGCCTGGAACGTGGTGCAGTTCGAGGTCGACGTGAGCTCACGGAAGGTGCCCTGCGTCGGCACCCAGGCCTCGATGTCGAACTTGCGCGCAGCACTCGTGCCGAGGTCGCCGCCGGCGACGTCGATCACGCGGTAGTGCAGCCCGAGGTCCTGCAGCATCTGCTCCTGGTACCCGACGAGCTTCTCGTGCTCGGCCTCGGCCAGGTCCGGGTGCACGTAGGCGAACATCTCGAGCTTGTTGAACTGGTGCACGCGGAGGATGCCGCGGTTGTCCTTGCCCGCCGAACCGGCCTCGCGCCGGTAGCAGGTCGACCAGCCGGCGTAGCGGAACCCGTCGCCGGACTCGTCGAGGGGCAGGATCTCGTCGGCGTGGAAGCCGGCGAGCGCGACCTCGCTCGTGCCGGTCAGGTAGAGGTCGTCGGCTTCGAGCCGGTACACCTCGGCCGCGTGCTCGCCGAGGAAGCCGGTGCCGGCCATCGTCTCGGGGCGCACGAGCGTCGGCGTGATGAGGGGCTCGAACCCGGCGGCGATCGCACGGTCGAGGCCGAGCGACATGAGCGCGATCTCGAGGCGTGCGCCGAGGCCGCGGAGGAAGTAGAAGCGCGACCCCGAGACCTTCACCCCGCGCGGGATGTCGATGATGCCGAGGTGTTCGCCGAGGTCGGCGTGGTCCTTCGGCTCGAAGTCGAACTCGGGCTTGGTGCCGACGGTGCGGAGCGTGACGAAGTCGTCCTCGCCGCCCTTCGGAACGTCGGGCAGGACCACGTTCGGGATCGCGCGGACGACCGTGTTGAAGGTGTCCTCGGCGGCGGTGACCTCGGCCTGGGCCTCCTTCACCTTCGCGGCGAGCGCCTGGGCCTGCTGCACGAGCGCGGCCTTCTCGTCCTTCGGGGCCTTCGCGACGGTCTTGCCGAACGCGTTCTGCTCGGCCCGGAGGGACTCGAACGCGGTGATCGCGCCACGCCTGGCGGCGTCCGCGGTGACGGCCTCGTCGACGACGGCGACGGAGGCGCCACGGGCCTCCTGCGAGGCCTTGATGACGTCCGGGTTGTCGCGCAGCAGCTGGGGATCGATCACCGGATCATCCTAACCAGCGCCGGTTGCGGGCTGGGTCCGAGACGGCCTGGAGGCGCGGTGCGGGCCCGCCACGCGCCTCCAGGCCGATTCACGGTCGCGCCCCGCATGCCACCGGCGCTTCCCGTCGGTAGCGTTGGAGCATGTCGACCCCTTCGGAGACCGCGCCTGCGCAGCAGGACGCCCTCCAGACCGAGCAGCGGACGGCCGCGGTGGTCTACAACCCCGTCAAGGTCCACCTGCCGACCCTCAAGCGCACCGTGGCCAAGCACCAGCAGGAAGCCGGCTGGGCCGAGACCCTGTGGTTCGAGACCACCGAGGAGGACCCGGGCGGCGGACAGGCACGTGCCGCCCTCGAAGCGGGTGCGGACGTCGTCGCCGCCGCGGGTGGTGACGGCACCGTCCGAGCGGTCGCCGAGGTGGTGCACGGCTCCGACGCCTCGCTGGCGCTCCTGCCGAGCGGGACCGGCAACCTGCTCGCCCGCAACATGAAGCTGCCGCTCGACGACCTCGGCGGCATGGCGAAGGCGATCTTCTCCGGGCACGACCGGCCGATCGACTTCGGCCTCCTCGGCGTCGAGCGCCCCGACGGCTCCCGCGACCGGTTCGGCTTCGTCGTGATGGCCGGCCTCGGGCTCGACGCCCGGATGCTCGCCAACACCCGGCCCGAGCTGAAGAAGCGCGTCGGCTGGCTCGCCTACCTCGACTCGCTGTTCCGCTCCGTGCGGGACACCGACGGCTTCGAGTTCCGGTACCGGCTCGACGAGTCGGCGCGCAACGGATCGGTGCGGGCGCACTCCGTCATCGTCGGCAACTGCGGCATGCTGCAGGCCAACGCGATGCTGCTGCCGGACGCCGAGATCGACGACGGGGTGTTCGACATCGTCGTGATGCGCCCGCGGGGGTTCTTCGGCTGGGTGCGGATCGGCGCGCGGGTGTTCTGGGAGAACGGGATCCTGCGGTGGTTCCGTCGCTCGGCGTTGTCCGACACGCTCATCGGCCGTCGGATCACGAACGCCGCGAAGCAGGAACGGCCGCTCCGCTACATGCGTGGCGAGGAGTTCACGCTGCGCCTCGAGAAGCCGGACGAGTTCGAGATCGACGGCGACCCCGTGGGCGAGATCGTCGCGTTCCGGGCCCGGATCGACCCCGGGTCGCTGGACGTCCGCGTCCCCGCGGTCGAGACGCACCCCGGTCGCGGCGGCCGCAGGCGGTAGGGCGCGGCGCGCGCCGCGGCCGCGGCCGCGCGCGGCTCCGCGGACGCGGCGCACAACCAAAGTCACCCGGAACCGCGTCATCGCGCGGTTCAAGGTGACTTCCGTTGTGCGGCGGCCACGGGGGCCGGACTGGCGCGCGGCGCCTTGCGTGCGGCGCGCGGGGCCGCACCTCGGTCGCGGCGTACAGCGCGCGGCGCGGCGCGCGCCGCGCAGCGCACGCGGCGCACAGCGCACAGCGCACAGCGCACAGCGCACAGCGCACAGCGCACAACCAAAATCACCCGGAACCGCGTCATCGTGCGGCTCCGGGTGATTTCCGTTGTGTGGTCGCGGCGGGACCGGGATCGGCCGCCCCGCCGACGCTGGCCGCGCCGGCGCAGCGGGCCCGCGCGCCCGCGCGCCCGCGCGCCCGCGCGCCCGCGCGCCCGCGCGCCGCGCGTCAGCGCGCGTCGGGCTCGCCGGAGACGATCGCGCGCAGCCAGTCCCGCGCCTCGACGAACGCCGCGTCCGAGTAGCGCGCCGGCACCTCGGGGCGGACCCCGTCGGCGCGCGGGTACGACCCGAGGAACGTCACGCGCGGGCTGAACCGCCGGAGGCCGAGCAGTGCGTCGGCCACGCGTTCGTCCTGCACGTGCCCGTCGAGGTCGATGACGAACCGGTACCGGCCGAGCTCGTCGCCGATCGGCCGCGAGGACAGCAACCCCATGTTGATGCCCCGCGTCGCGAACTGCTCGAGCATGTCCACGAGCGCACCGGGGTGGTCGGCGGGCAGCTCGACGATGACGCTCGTCTTGTCGGCGCCCGTGGGCTCGGGCAGCGCGAGGGTCTTCGACACCAGGACGAACCGGGTGACCGCGGAGGCGTTGTCCCCGATCGACGACGCCAGCACCGACAGCGCGTAGTGGTCCGTGATCCCGGGCGGCGCCACGGCGGCGTCGGCGACCGGGTGCTCGTCGAGCAGGGCCGCGGCGGCCGCGACGTTCGACGACGCCGGGATGTGCCCGTGGCCGCGGACGTTCGCCTCGAGCCAGTGGTGCGTCTGGGCGTACGCGACGGGGTGGGCGTTCACGGTCCGGACGTCGGCGAGTGCGGTGCCGGGCCGGGCGACGAGCACGAAGTCGACGGGGACGAGGTACTCCCCCACGATCCGCACGCCGGGGATCCGGGCGAGGGCGTCCTGCGTCGCGCTGACCCCGCCGTCGACGCTGTTCTCGATGGCGATCACGGCACCGACCGAGCGGCCGCTGACGACGTCGTCGAGGGCTTCGCCGACGTTGTTCACGCTCCGCCACGGCTTGCCGGCCGCTGCGTCGACGAGCTTGAGGGCCGCCTCGGTGAACGTGCCGGCGGGTCCGAGGTAGGAGTACGTGTCGGACGGCGCAGCCTGCTCACTCATGCGGCGAGCCTATTGCAGCACCGGGGATCGCCCGGCGCGTGTGACGGCCCGCTCAGTCGGTCGCGGTGCCGGTGAGTCGTGCCTCGCAGATGGCGGTGTCGGCGTCGTCGCGGGGGTAGTGCGGCGCCGCGAACCGGCCCTCCGGGTCGAGCCGGGTGAGGAGCGCCGCCGCGATCCCGTCGAGCTGGCCGACCTGTTCCTCGGAGAGCGCGTCGATGACCACGCGGCGAGCGGTGCGGACGTGGTCGGGCGCCGCGTCGACGATGGCCGCGTAGCCGTCGTCGGTGAGCCGGACGTCGGTCGCACGGCGGTCGTCGGTCGAGGGGCACCGGGCGACGAGCCCACGCTTCTCGAGGCGCGACACCACGTGGGACAGCCGAGGCAGCGACGCGTTCGTGGCCGAGGCAAGCGCCGACATCCGGAGCGTGCGGGAGTCGGTCTCGGACAGCATCGCGATGACCATGTAGTCGAAGTGCGTCAGGTCCGCATCGCGCTGGAGCTGCTGGTCGAGCGCCGCGGGCAGGAGCTCCATGACGGCGACGAGCTTCATCCACGCGCGCAGTTGCTCGCGCGTGAGCCAGGGGGTCTCGTCGGTCATGGCCACATCCTACCGAATGGTTGTCGCTTTAACCAGTGTTTTCGGGCGCCCGCGCTGCACGGCCACGGTCGCGGTCGCGGTCGCGACCGCGGTCGTCCCGACGCCCGACCACCACCGCGACCACGAGCACCGCCACGACGACCAGGAGCAGGACCCCCTCGACGGCGAGCAGCCGCGCGCCGTAGTCGAACGGCAGGACGGTGGGGTTCTTCTGCCCGTGGTGCTTCGCCGCGATCTCCGGCAGGACCACGAGCGCCAGCACGCTGCCGAGCACCACGGCCGCCTGCACGACGACGAGCGCCCACACCCGGACGGTGCGACCGGTCCGGCGCAGCAGCAGCCCGACCGCCACGACGAACGGCGACAGGATCGCGTCGTGGAGGACCACGGCGCCGAGCAGCCACGTCGCCAGGCCCCAGATCCGGTTCGGCCGGACCGTCGTCACCATGACGTACGCCCCGAACGCGATGACGAGCACGCCGACCACGACGAGCACGATGCGCGCTGCCCTCATGCGATCACCTCGATCTTCTCGATCCACTTCGTCTGGAGCACACCGGGCCGACCCGGGGCGATGATGCGTGCCGGGAACCCGTGGTCGAGGTCGAGCTTCTGCCCGTTGAGCTCGAGGGCGACCAGGGTGGTCGGGTCCTCGGCGTACTCCGGACCCATGTCCATCACCCGGTACCCGCCGTGCTGCTCGAGGCTGGTCACCCGGAGCCGCGACCCCGGCTCGGCCTGCACCGCGGCCAGCAGGTCGCGCATCCGCACGCCCTTCCAGGTCGCCATCTGGCTCCAGCCCTCGACGCACGAGATCGGCAGCTCCGCCTCGGCGGTGCCGAGCGCCACGAGTTCGACGCGCGAGAACGAGCGGGTGACGTCACGCCCGACGACGGTCAGGCTCCAGTCCGCGGCGGTCGCGGTCGCGAGCACCCCGGCGGCACGGGCGGTCCGGTTCACCGGCAAGTCGTTCGGACCACGGTGCCGCTGCCGTGCCCCGAACACGTTGAACGGTTCGGCCAGGCGGCTCGACTGCCCCGCGGTCAGGACGACGACGCCCGCCGTCGCGGCCGTCACGCCCGCCAGGAACCCACGTCGAGCGATCCGCTCGCGTCGACCCTGGGTCGCCTCCGGCGTCGGCCTGGAGGCGCGGCTCGGCCCCGCCGTGTCGGCCTGCGCCCCGGACGCGGGAGCGCCGTCGACCCAGCGGAGCACGCGGCCGGTGAGGCCGCGGGGGTAGGCGGCGACCGTCGGCGCGGCCGTGGGCTGCGAGGCGGACGCACCCCGTTCCTGCAGGCCCACCGGGAGCAGCTCACTGCCGGCGTCGGGATCCGCGACGAACCGTCCGTCGGCGTCGTACGAGTCCCGCTTCCGCCAGTACCGGCCGATGAGCCGCAGCTTCACGCCGATGTGCACGACGAGCGACCCGATGATGACGTAGGCCAGCGCGTTGTGCACCTGCTTGAACGGGAAGGGGAACGGGTACCACTGGTACGTGTTGAGCAGGCCGGTGCCGACCTGCACGATCGCCGACGCGACCAGCACCGCGATGGACAGCCGCTCGAGCAGGTGCAGCACGCCGCGCACCGGCGGGACCTGCACGAGCGCCGGCATCACGGCGTTGAGCTTGGCGAGGAGCAGCGGGATGATCGCGATCCCCGCGGTGATGTGGAGGCCCTGCGTGAACTGGTAGAGCTGCGCCGGGCGGGTCGTGAACCGCATGCCGGGCAGGGGCTGCTGGAGCAGGTAGCTGTAGACGCCCGTGCCGAAGCAGACGAGGAACGCGACCCCGAGCAGTCGGCCGAACACGACGGCCGAGCGCGCGTTCCGGTTCGGGGACGCCATCGCGGATCGTGCATCCAGCAGCAGGCCCCGGACCGCCGGTAGCCTCGTCGCACCATGAGCGAACGACTTCGGCCCGGCCGACTCCTGCCGACCGTGCTCGCCGTCGTCGGCGTTCTGGCGCTGGCGGGCGTCATCGCCTTCGGCATCACGCATCTGGGGTTCCTCCGGTCCGGTCATCGTTCCCCATTCGTTGCGTGGACCCTCATCGCTTGGACGGTGTTCGCCGGAGCCGTGCTCGCGCTCCGCTTCGTGCCCGTCCGCTGGATGACCTCGATCGTCGTCGGCGGCGCCGTGGTGATCGGTCTCGCGGCCATCGTCGGCCCGCCGAACACCAGCACCGACTCTGCTCGGTACGCCTGGGACGGCATCGTGCAACACGCCGGGGTGTCGCCGTACGCGCACACCCCGCAGTCCGAGGCACTCGCGCACCTGCGGCCCGACTGGCTGTTCCCGGACAAGGTCGACGGCACGTGCGACCCGCTCAAGCCGCGGTACCGGGGCCTCGGCGACGGCGCGTCCGGCCACTGCACGGCGATCAACCGGCCGGACGTCACGACGATCTACCCGCCGATGGCGCAGCTCTGGTTCGCCGTCGTGCGGGCCTTCGTGCCGGCGACCGCGCAGTACATGCCGTTCCAGATCGCCGGGCTGCTCGTGTCCCTCGGCGTGACGCTCGGGCTCGTCGCCGTCCTCCGCCGGGTCGGGCGTCCGACGTGGTGGGCGGCGCTCTGGGCCTGGTCGCCCCTCGTCGCGTCCGAGGCCGTCACGAACTCGCACGTCGACGTCCTCGGCGCCGCCCTCGCCACCGCCGGGATCGCACTCGTCGCCTTCGGCCGGCCGATCTGGGGCGGGATCGCCCTCGGGGCGGCGACCGCGACGAAGCTCATCCCGGCGATCGTCTACCCACCGGTCCTCGGCCGCTGGCGGAACTGGTGGGCGATCCCCGTCGGCATCGCCGTCTTCGGGCTGCTGTACGTGCCGTACGTGCTCACGACCGGGCTCGACGTGCTCGGCTACTTGCCGGGGTACCTGTCGGAGGAGGGCTACGAGGACGGCTCCCGGTTCGCCCTCGTGTCGCTCGTGTTCCGAGGGGACGCATCGACGGTGGTCGTCGGGCTGCTCGTGCTGCTCGCTGCGTTCGTGGCGTGGCGGCTGGCCGATCCCGCACGGCCGTGGTCCGGCGAGGTGCTCATGATCGGCGTGACGTTCCTCGCCGTGAGCCCGCGCTACCCCTGGTACGCGCTGCTGCTCATCCCGTTCGTGGTGCTCTCCGGCCGGTGGGAGTGGCTGTCGATCGGGCTCGCCATCGCCCTGCGCGGCGTGTGGCCGTCGGTGGACGCGTACCGGTGGTGGCTCGCGGCGGCGGTGCTCGTCATCGTGGTCGTGACGGTCGCGCGCACCAGCCGGACGGACTGGGTGCGGTGGGGGCGGCGGCTGTCGTTCCGGCGGCCCGACCCCGTACGCTGACGCTCATGGCACCCGCGACCCTGCTCGGTTCGACCGGCGGCGAACCCGCGCGCGGTGACGCCGCTCGTCCCGGTGACGCCGCTCGTCCCGGTGAGGCAGCTGGGCTCGTGGACCGCTTCGGGCGCCGGGCCGTCGACCTCCGGGTGTCGCTGACCGAGCGCTGCAACCTGCGCTGCACGTACTGCATGCCCGCCGCGGGGCTGCCCTTCGCCCCCGACGACGCCCTGATGACCGCGGCCGAGATCGAGCGGCTCGTGCGGCTCGGTGCGGAACGGTTCGGCGTGCGGAAGGTCCGGTTCACCGGCGGCGAGCCGATGCTCCGGCACGACCTGGTCGACGTGATCGCCCGCTGCGCCGCACTGCCGGACGCCCCGGAGCTCTCGCTCACCACGAACGCGATCGGCCTGGCGCACCGTGCGCAGGCACTCTTCGATGCCGGACTCCGCCGGGTGAACGTGTCGCTCGACACCGTCGACCCGGACGTCTTCACCACGGTGACCCGGCGTCCGTTCCTCGACAAGGTCATCGCCGGGCTGTCGGCCGCGCACGACGCCGGACTCGCGATCAAGGTCAACGCGGTGCTGCTGCGCGGCGTGAACGACGAGCTCGCGCCTGACCTGATGCGCTGGTGCCTCGACCGCGGCTACGAGCTCCGGTTCATCGAGCAGATGCCGCTCGACCCCGACCACGCCTGGGACCGCACGTCGATGGTCACCGCCGCCGAGACGCGCGCGATGCTCTCGGAGTCGTTCGCCCTCGTGCCGGACGACGCCCCGCGGGACGGCGCACCGGCCGAGCGCTTCCGGGTGCTCGAGCGTCGGCCCGACGGGGGTGTCGGCGCCGAGCTCGGCACGATCGGCATCATCGCGAGCATCACCGAGTCGTTCTGCGCCGACTGCACCCGCACGCGCCTCACCGCCGACGGCAACGTCCGGAGCTGCCTGTTCTCCGACGACGAGACGGACGTGCTCGGCCCGATGCGCTCCGGCGCGACCGACGACGAGGTCGCCGAGCTCTGGCGGCGCGCGATGTGGGCGAAGCCGCGGGACCACGGTGACGACAGCGACGACCTCGTGCACCCCACCCGCGGCATGAGCGCGATCGGCGGCTGACCGTGACGACGCTGCGGTTCTTCGCGGCCGCGCGGGCTGCGGTCGGCGTGGACGAGGTGGGCACCGAGTCCGACGTGCTCGACGGCGCGCTCCGTGCGGTGGACGCTGCCGATCCGGCACGGTGGGCGACGCTGCAGGAGCGGTGCTCGTACCTGGTCGACGGGGTGACCACCCGCGACCGGTCGACGTCGCTCGCCGGGGTGGCCGTCGTCGACGTCATGCCGCCCTTCGCCGGCGGCTGAGCGGGTCCTGTCGAGCGTTCCTGCCCATCGCGCGTGCCGTGGGAAGCGGAATCGCGCATTGGGTGCAGGAAGTTCTTGCCTCCTACGCGCGAATCGTCCTCCCACGCGCGGAACGTCCCCCTACGCGCGGAACGTCCCCCCGCCCGCGCTACGGGGAGACGGACAGGACGATGAACGCGGCGAAGATCACCAGGTGCACCCCGCCCTGCAGCCGCGTCGCACGTCCGGGCAGCACGGTGAGCACCGCCGCGACGATCGTCAGCGCGAGCAGCACGATCTGCGCCGACCCGAGGCCGAGCAGCAGCGTCCCCGGCATGAACAGCGACGCCACGGCGATCGACGGGATCGTCAGGCCGATCGACGCCATCGCGGACCCCATCGCGAGGTTGAGGCTCGTCTGGATCCGGTTCCGCGACGCGGCCTTCGACGCCGCGATCCCCTCGGGCAGCAGGATCAGCAGCGCGATGACCACGCCGACGAACGACGGCGGGAACCCCACCGCGGCGACGCCGGCCTCGATCGCGGGCGACTCGACCTTCGCCAGGCCGACGACGGCGACGAGCGCGAGCAGCAGCAGGCCGAGCGACACCATCGTGGCGCGGCCGGTCGGACGTGCGGCGTGGGCGTCCTCGGACTCCTCGAGCACGCCGCCGGTGCGGTTGACCGGCAGGAAGAAGTCCCGGTGGGCCACGGTCTGGGTGACGACGAACAGGCCGTAGAGCGCGAGCGACGCCAGCGCCACGAAGACGAGCTGGGCTCCGGTGAACGACGAGTCGTCGGTGCCGGTGGTGAAGGTCGGCAGCACGAGGGTGAGGACCGCGAGCGCGGCGACGGTCATCGTCGCCGCGGAGGCGCCCTCCTGGTTGAACCGCACGGTGTTGTGCCGGATCGTGCCGATCAGGATCGCGAGCCCGACGAGCCCGTTCATCGTGATCATCACCGCCGAGAAGACGGTGTCCCGCGCGAGCGTCTCGGCCTGGGCCCCGCCGGAGCTCGACAGCGAGATGATGAGCGCCACCTCGATGATCGTCACGGCGACGGCGAGCACGAGGGACCCGAACGGCTCCCCCACCCGGTGCGCGACGACCTCGGCGTGGTGCACGGCTGCCAGGACGGTGCCGGCGAGCACCACGGCGACGAGCACCACCACGGACGTCCCGAGGTCGTACCGACCCCACGAGGACACGAGCACGATCGCCGCGATGACGGGGACCCCGACGGGCCAGGCCTTGGCGGTCCAGGTGCGCATCAGGACATCCTCGCACTGGTCGGCTCGTAGACCACCACCTCGGCGGCGTCCACGGTGATCCGGACGGGCTCGCCCGGCGTCAGGTCGAGCCCGGCCGCGGCGGACACCGTGACGTCGGCGACGAGGTTGCCGGCCCGCACCCGGACGAGGCCGTCGCGCGGTTCGAGCGCGGTCACGACACGCGCCGGTCCGGCACCGGTGCGGCTGGGGACGGCGGCCGTCGGGTGGTAGGCGGCGAGGGCGGGGCGGCCGGGAGGCACGGTGCCGGTCGCCGACACCAGCTCGCCGCCGCCGTCGAGTGCGATCCCACCCGTCGTGGCCGTCCCACGGACGAGCGTCAGCCCGGAGAACGAGGCCGCGAACGCGCTCGTCGGGCGGCCGAGGACCCCGGCGGTGGGACCGGCCTCGACGACCCGGCCGGCTTCGAGCACCACGATCCGGTCGGCGAGCGCGACGGCCTCGAGCGGGTCGTGCGTCACGAGCAGCGTCGGACGGCCGGTGCGCGCCGTCCGGAGGGCCGCGCGGACCTCGGCGCGGGCGTCGACGTCGAGGGCCGAGGTGGGCTCGTCGAGGAGCAGCAGCGCCGGGTCCGTGGCGAGGGCCCGGGCGATGGCGACGCGTTGCGCCTGCCCGCCGGACAGCGTCCCCGGCGCCCGGTCTGCCAGGCCGGCCGCCCCGACGGCGGTGAGGGCCGTGGCGGACCGGTGGCGTGCCTCCCGGCTGCCCGAACCCGTGGCCCGCGGACCGTAGGCGACGTTGCGGGCGACCGACAGGTGCGGGAACAGGTCGGCGCGCTGCGCGACCAGGCCGATGCCCCGGTGGTGGGCCGGTGTCCCGGTGAGGACGCGACCGTCGAGGACCACCTCGCCGGTCCGCGTGCGGAGCAGGCCGGCGAGCGCCTCGACGACGGTGGACTTGCCGGCGCCGTTCGGGCCGACCAGTGCGACGCACTCGTCGGGGCCGATCTCGAGACGGACGTCGACGTCGCGTTCCGGGACCACGACGTGGGCCCGCAGGCCGCCGCTCACGCGAGGGCCGTCCGTGTCCGCAGGGCGGACGCCCCGATGACCACCAGGGCGACGACCACCAGGACCAGGGCGAGCGCGACGGCGGTGTCCGGGTCGATCTCGCGCTGCAGGTAGATCTCCAGCGGCAGCGTGCGGGTGACGCCCTGCAGGCTGCCCGCGAAGGTGAGGGTCGCACCGAACTCGCCGAGCGCTCGCGCGAAGCAGAGGACCAGTCCGGACAGGATGCCGGGCAGCACCCGCGGGGTCGTGACGGTCAGGAAGGTGCGGGTCGGACCGGCGCCGAGCGTGGCGGCGACCCGTTCGAACCGGTCTCCGCCGACGCGCAGGGCACCCTCGATCGAGGTCACCAGGAACGGCATCGCGACGAACGTCTGCGCGATGACCACCGCGGTCGTGGTGAACGCGATGCGGAGCCCGTGGTCGTCGAGGAACGCCCCGACGACGCCGAGCCGACCGAACGCCGCCAGGAGCGCCAGGCCCCCGACGACCGGCGGCAGGACGAGGGGCAGGAGCACCAGGGCCCGCGCGATGCCGACCCAGCGCGACGTCGACCGGGCGAAGAGCACGGCGAGCGGGTAGCCGAGCACGAACGCCGCGCCCGTCGCCGCCGCCGCGGTGCCGAGGCTCAGCCCGAGGGCGCTCAGCGACGCGGGCGAGGTGACGAGGTCCCCGAAGGACCGCCAGTCGACGCGGCCGACCATGGCGAGGACGGGCACGACCACGAAGAGTCCGCCGAGGACGGCCGGGATCGGCAGCCACCACGGCACCGGGGTGCGCGCCGGCCGCGGGGTCCGCGCCGGCACCGGTGGCCGCGCCGGTCGCGTGGTCCGCGCCGCGTTCATGCTGGTGCGGGCACGGGTCAGGGCTTCCCGAAGCCGGCCGCGGCCAGGACCTTCTGGCCCGAGGCCGACCGGACGTACGCGCTGAAGGCCGTGGCGAGCGACGGGTTCGCCGCGTCGCGCAGCACGCCGATCGGGTACGTGTTGACGGCGTCGTCCGCGGCGTCGAAGGACACGCCGTCCACCTTGCCGTCGGCCCCGTGGACGTCCGTGACGTAGACGAGGCCGGCGTCCGCCTGCCCGGACTCGACCTTCCCGAGGACGTCCGTGACGGACTGCTCCTCGCTGACCGGCCGGAGGTCGACGCCAGCGGCCGCCTCGACCTTCGCGGTCGCGGCGCCGCACGGCACCGGGGCGGCACACATCACGAGCTGGACGTCCGACGCCGTCAGGTCGCGCAGGTCCTCGATGTGCTTCGGGTTGCCCGGTGCCACCGCGATCTCGAGCACGTTCGTGGCGAAGTCCTCCGGCGACCCGGCGGCCAGGTCGGTCTTCTCCAACTTCGCCATGTTCGCCTCGTCGGCGGAGGCGAACACGTCGGCCGGGGCGCCGTTCTGGATCTGCGTGACGAGGTCGCTCGACCCCGCGAACGAGAACGAGATCGTCGTGCCCGGGTGTGCCGCCTCGTACAGCTTTCCGAGCGTGGTGAAGGTCTGCTGCAGCGATGCCGCGGCGAACACCGTGATCGACCCGGTGGGCCCGGCGGTGCCGCTCGCGGTCGACCCGCTGGCGCTGCCGCTCGCGCTCGACCCGCTGGCGCTGCCGCTCGCGCTCGGCGGGGTCGTCGAGCACCCGGCGAGGGCCAGTGTGGCGCATGCGGCAGCGGCGATCAGAGCGGATCGCGTGCGCGTGTGCGTCGTCATGTCTCGATCGTAGCCGCAGATGCGTCTCAGTCGAGCGTCGCGGTGGGGTGCCCTTCGCGCCGCCACGCCTCGATGCCGCCGTCGAGCACGGTGGCTGCGCGCCCCTCGGCGCGTGCGGTCCGCGCCCAGGCCGTGGCCCGGACGCCGCTGGCGCAGACCACGACGACCGGTACGTCACCGGCGACCGCACCCAGGGCGTCCGGACGGAGGCTGCCGGCGACGACCCCGGTGGCGAGCTCCTCCGGCGTGCGGACGTCGACCAGCACGGGGCGGTCGCCCGGTCCGCGCAGCCGCTCGGCGAGTGCCGACGGCGCGATGCGGGGTGGTGCGTCGTCGACCGTCGGCAGCGGCCGTCGGGACGACGGTCCGCGGCGGAGCGGGCTCTCGGTCCAGCGCCAGCGGCGGGCGTCGACGGTGAGCACCCGGCCGAGCAGCGGCTCCCCGATCCCGGCGACCAGGGCGGTGACCTGCGCCGCCATCACCGAGCCGATCGCGCCGCACAGCGCGGGCAGCACACCGTCGAGCGCGCAGGACCCTTCGTCTGGGAGTGCGTCGGGATGGAGGTCGTGGAAGTCGATCGGCTCCGAACCACTGTCGTGGAACACCGAGACCTGGCCGTCGAGCCCGAGCACCGTCCCCCAGACGAACGGCACGCCGGCGCGCGCGCATGCGTCGGAGATCGCCCGGGTGACCTCGACGCTGTCGGCCGCGTCGACGACGACGTCGTGCCCGGCGACGTGTTCGGGGCGGAACGCCTCGGCGACGGCCACGACCTCGAGCTCCGGGTCCACGCCGCGCACCCGCTCGGCAGCGCACTCGGCCTTCGACCGGCCGATGTCCGCCGCGGCGAAGAGGGTCTGGCGCGCGAGGTTCGACGCATCGACGACGTCGTGGTCGACGACGGTGACCCGGCGGAGTCCGGACCCGGCGAGGTAGGTGAGCACCGGCGCACCGAGGCCCCCGGCCCCGACGACCAGGACGCTCGCGTCGGCGAGGGCCCGGACGGCCCGGTCGCCGGCGCCCTCGAGCGCCGCGGTCCGGGAGGTCAACCGGCGTCGCGCGGCCGACACGTCCTCGGCCGTCACTCCGCTGCCTCCGCCGGGACCTCGACGGACACCATCGTGGCCTTGACCGACGCCACCGCGACCGTGCCGACCTCGAGCCCGAGATCGCGGACGGCTTCGGCGCTCATCAGCGACACGACGCGGTGCGGGCCGCTCTGCAGCTCCACCTGGGCCATCACGCCGTCGACGACGAGGTCGGTGACGATGCCCACGAACCGGTTGCGCGCCGAGCTCCTGGAGCCGGACGGATCGCTGAGCTGTCCGCCGCTGCCGCGGATGTGCGCGGCGAGCTCCCGCCCGTCGACCACGGTGCGGCCGGAGGCGTCGGTGGACCGGGTGAACGTCCCGCCGTCCACCATCCGGCGGACGGTGTCGTCGCTGACGCCGAGGTACCGCGCGGCGTCGCGGATGCGGAGCTTCGTCATGGTGTTCGCACCATACCGGTATGCGGAACTCTCAGAGAGGGCCACCGGGACGCCGGGTCCCCGTCCAGCCGGTCCGGCTACCGTCCAGACCGTGACTGCACCACCCACCGGCACCGTTCGCGTCCCCGCTCCGACGGGTGTTGCGCCGGTCCGGTCGCGGGTTCGTGCGGTCGGGTCCAGCATGGCGGGGGCCGTCGTCCGGACCCCGGAGCTCACGATCGGTGCGCTCGGCGTGCTCGTCACCGCGGCCTTCGCATGGGTGCCGTCCCTCTGGTACGACGAGGCGGCGACGGTCACGAGCGCGCAGCGGACCTGGCCGCAGCTCTGGGCGGAGCTCCACAACGTCGACGCCGTGCACGGGCTCTACTACTCGCTCATGCACGTCTGGTTCTGGCTCGTCGGCTACACGCCGTTCACGCTGCGGTTCCCGAGCGCCCTCGCCATCGGCGTCGCCGCGGGACTCGTCGTGGCCCTCGGGCGACGGCTCGGCGGCCGCCGGCTCGGCATCACCGCCGGCCTGGTGTTCCTCGCCCTGCCGCGCGTGCAGTGGGCCGGCTCCGAGGGCCGTCCCTACGCCACCATCACCACCCTCGCGGTCTGCCTGACGCTCGTCGGCCTGACCGCGGTCCGCCGCACCCGCACGGGCCGCAGCCTGCACTGGTGGGTGGCCTACGGCGCGCTGGCGCTCGTCGCGGTCACGTTCAACGTGTACCTGTCCCTGGCGGTCGTCGCCCACGCGGTGACCCTGCTCTGGACGATCGCGGTCCGCCGGGTCGAGGTCCGCCGCGCGACCGTGCACCGCACGTCGGCACTCCCCGGTGCCCCGCTCGTGACCGGCGGGGCACTCCTCCGCTGGGCCGTCGCGGCCGCGATCGCCGCCGTCGCCGTCTCCCCCGTCGTCGTCGAGATCGCGTCGCAGTCGAAGCAGGTGTCCTGGATCGCGGGCATCGGCGAACGGACCGTCGCGCAGGTGTTCGCCACCGCGTGGTTCGGCGCCGTCGACGTGTACGCCGCGTTCGCCTGGGCACTCATGGTGCTCGGCGTCGTGGCCGTGCTCGTCGAGGCGCACCGGCGCTCCCCCTCCGTCCGGGCACTCGTCCGGGCCCAGGCCGTCCGCGTCGCGGTGCCCCTCGTCGTCATCCCCACCGCCGCGCTCGTGCTCGCCACCGCGATGGGCAAGCACCTCTACTCCCCGAAGTACGCGACCCTGAGCCTGCCGTTCGTCGCGCTGCTCATCGCCCTGGCACTCACGCTCGTCCGTCCGAAGGCGCTGCTCGCCGGTGCCGTCGCGGCCGTCCTCGTGCTGTCCGTGCCGACGGCGATCGCGGTGAAGGAACCGCTCGCCAAGCAGGACTCCACCTGGGCACGCGCCGCGTCGATCATCGAGGCCGGGCGGAGCGCCAACCGCGCGGATGCCGACGAAGGTGTGGTCTTCGGCAGCGTCTACGGCCACCCCGGCACCACGGCGGACATCATCCGGGTCTCCTACCCGGCCGCGTTCGCCGGCATGACCGACCTCGGCGTCCGCAAGGTCGGTGCCGACACCGGCGTCCTCTGGAACCAGACGGGCGACCTCGCGACGACGATCCCGAGCAGGCTCGAGGACATCGACACGGTGTGGTTCGTCGGTGGCACCGTGAAAGCGCGGAACATCGAGCCCGAGGCCGCGGCGGTGCTCGCCGAGCACGGCTTCCGGGCGGAACAGCACTGGACGACGGGCACCGTGGTCATCACGGAGTACGTGCGCGGCTGACGCACGACCGTGCGGGTCGCGACCCCGCGTGCCTGTGCTGGTGGTCAGTGCACCACGCGGGCGCCGTGCACCGGGCCGGCGGCACGCACCGCGACCATCCCGGCCGCACTGAGCTCCACCTGCACCTCGAGCGCGGTGTCACGGTCGGCGACGAGGAACGCCACCGTCGGACCGCTGCCGGACACCAGCCCCGCGAGCGCCCCGGCCTTCTCGCCGATCTCGAGCGTCGACGCGAGCGACGGCTGCAGACGCATCGCCGGGGCCTGCAGGTCGTTGTGCAGGCAGTCGGCGAGCAGGTCCGGGTCGCCGGCGCGCAGGGCCTGCAGCACGTTCGCCTCGACCACGGGGGTCGTCGGCGCCGGCGCGATGTCGGCCCGGTAGCGCTCTCGGTGCTCGTCGAGGGCACGGTACACCGCCGGCGTGGAGAGTCCGTCGTCGCTCAGCGCGAGCACCCAGTGGAACTCGCCCTTCGCCAACGCCGGGCTGAGTTCGTCGCCGCGTCCGGTCCCGACCGCGGTGCCGCCCGCGAAGGCGAAGGGCACGTCGGCGCCGAGCTGCGCCGCGAGCCGGAGGAGTTCCTCACGCCCGAGGGCGGTCCCCCACAGGGTGTCCACGGCGAGGAGCGTCGCGGCGGCGTCGGCCGACCCGCCGCCCATGCCGCCGGCCACCGGCACCTGCTTGTCGATCGTCAGCCGAACCCCACCGCGGTAGCCGGACGCGTCGGCCACCAGCCGAGCGGCCCGGATCGCCAGGTTCGACTCGTCGACGGGCACCGAGCTGGTGTCGATCGGCCCGGTGAACGCCACCGAGAACTCGTCGTCGAGTTCGGCGGAGACGTCCTCGTACAGCGAGACCGCCTGGTACGCCGTCGCCACGTCGTGGTAACCGTCGTCCTGCAGCGCACCGACGGACAGGTACACGTTGATCTTGCCGGGGGCGCGCGTCCGTACGCGGGTCGGTGCGGCCAGCGTGGTCATGCCCCCAACCTATCCCGATGCGGCTGCTGCGAAGCCCCGCGCCAGGTCAGCCGTGATGTCGTCGATGTGCTCGAGGCCGACGGACAGCCGGATGAGGCCGTCCCCGACACCGGCGGCCGCACGCTCCGACGACGTCATCTGCACGTGCGTGGTCGACGCCGGGTGCACGACGAGCGAGCGCACGTCGCCGATGTTCGACACGTGGTCGAAGAGCTCGAGTGCGGCGACGAACCGGCGGCCCGCCTCGACCCCGCCGTCGAGGTCGAACGCGAGCACCGCCGAGGGCCCGGCCGGCACGTAGCGCTGCTGCAGGTGGTGCCACGGCGACGAGGGCAGGCCGGCGTAGTGCACGCCGAGCACCTGGTCGTGGGCGTCCAACCACGATGCCACCGCGGCGGCGTTCGACACGTGACGGTCCATCCGCAGGGACAGGGTCTGGATGCCCTGCAGGACGAGGAAGGCGTTGAAGGGCGCGATCGCCGGGCCGAGGTCCGCGGACAGCTTCGACCGGGTGCGCTGAATGAACGCCCGACGCCCGAACTTCTCGGCGAAGTTCGTGTTCGCGAACCCGGACTCCGCTGCGGTCGCGAGCTGCGGGTACTTCGCCGCCTGTGCCGCCCAGTCGAAGTTCCCGCTGTCGACGATGAGCCCGGCGATGGTGCTGCCGTGCCCGGCGAGGTACTTCGTCGCCGAGTGCACGACGATGTCCGCCCCGTGCTCGATCGGACGGACCAGGTACGGCGTCGCGATGGTGTTGTCGACGATGAGCGGCACGCCGTTCTCGTGCGCGACCCCGGCCACCCCTGCGAAGTCGAGGACGTCCCCACGCGGGTTCGGGATCGACTCGCCGAAGAACGCCTTCGTCTCCGGACGGACGGCCGCCGCCCACTCGTCGAGGTCGGTCGGGTCCTGCACGAAGGTGAACGCGATGCCGAGGTCCCGCAGCGTGGACGCGAACAGCGTGTAGGTCGCGCCGTAGAGCGAGGCGCTCGACACGACGTGGTCGCCGGCACGGGCGACCCCGAGCACCGCGAGCGACGTCGCGGCCTGCCCGGAGGCGAGGGCCAGCGCGCCGACGCCGCCCTCGAGGTCGGCGATCCGACGCTCGAGTGCCGCGGCCGAGGGGTTGTTCACCCGCGAGTACGTGTGTCCGGGCGCGTCGAGCATGAACCGGGCCGCCGCGTCCTCGCCGGACGGGTAGACGAAGGCAGCGGTCTGCGCGATCGGCGGGACGTTGCCGCCGAAGCCCGGGTCCGACTTCCACCCCGCGCGGATCTGCCGGGTCTCGAACGCCCAGTCGTCCTCGGTGCTGCCCATCAGACGACCGCCCCGGCCGGCACGCCGACCGACGGCCGCACGAGCGGGATGACCTGCTCGCCGAACCGGTCCATCTCCTCGAGCTGCGGCGAGAACTGCAGCAGCAGCGTGTCCACGCCGGCGTCCTCGTACTCGCGGATCCGCGCGGCGACCTGCTCCGGTGTGCCGACGAACCCGGGGCGGAGGCCTCGGTTCGACACCGAGTAGTCCTCCAGCGACGGCACGTGCTCGAGCTGCGACTTCGAGATGAAATCCTGGTACGACTCGTACGCCTGGCCGTGCTGCACGTCGGTGATGCGCGCCAGTTCGGCCAGCGCCTCTGCCTCGGTCTCCCGGACGATGACGTAGGCGGCCATGCCGAACGCCTCGAACGGCGCCAGGCCGGCCTCGGCGCGGCGGCGCTTCATCTCGTCGATCTTCGTGCGGAGCTCCTCGACGGTGCCACCGTGCGTGACGTAGGCGTCGGCGAACTTCGTGATGCTCGACTTGCCGGCCTCGCTCTCGCCGCCCGCGTAGATGCGGGGCGTGACGCGCGGCTTCGGCTCGAGGTGGGCGTTCTGGATGTCGTAGTACTCGCCCGTGAACGAGTACGGCGTCTCCCGCCAGAGGCCCTTCATGACCTCGACGAACTCCTCGGTGCGGCGGTACCGGTCGTCGTGCTCCGAGAAGATCCCGCCGTACTGCTTCGCCTCTTCGGCCCACCAGGCGCTCACGACGTTGAAGGTGAAGCGGCCGCCGGAGATGTCGTCGATCGTCGCGGCCTGCTTCGCCGTCACGGCCGGCAGGTGGTAGCCGGGACGCATCGCCGCCATGATCTCGAGGCGCTCGGTCGTCGCCGCGATCGCCGCCGCGAGGGACCATGCTTCCAGGCTCGGCGCGGCCGTCCCCTTGATGTCGTTGAGGTTCAGCTCCGGCACGAGCGTGAGGTCGAAGCCGATGCGCTCGGCGCGCTGCGCCAGGCGCTTCACGTAGTCGAAGGTGACCGGCATGTGCTCGTTCTCGACGTTGCGCAGCCAGCCGCCGAAGAGCGGGGTCCAGTATCCGAATCGCACGGGGTGAGTTCCTTGGGGAGGTGGGGAGTGCCCTGGAAGGGGCGCGGAGCGGACTGGAGGCCCGTGGCGGGCCCGCCACGGGCCTCCAGTCGGGTGGTTCTTGCGTTCTCAGGCCGTGAGTTGCGCCGCGTACTGCGTCTCCAGCAGGCCACCGAGGTACCGCGCGATGGAGCGCGGGCCGGAGGCCGGCGCGGTCTCCTCGACCGCGGGGTTGTAGTTCGTGTTCGTGTTGATGTCGTAGACGACGGTGCGGCCGTCCGTGGTCTCCATGAACTCGACGCCCGCGATCTGGATGCGCTGATCGGCCAGGAAGGTGCGGAGCTGCTGGACGAGGGGGTGCTCGGCGGTGACCTCGGTCCGGACTTCGAAGGCATTGGGCTGGCCTACGCCGGGCACGTCGCAGACTGCTCCAGCGATCGTCTGCGGGACCTCGCACGCGTCCGCCGGGCACAGTTCGAAGCTGCCGGCGCTCGTGTCCACGCGGACGGCGTAGACGAACTCGCCCCCGACGAACTCGACCCGGGTGATGAACGGCTCGCGAGCCGTCAGGTACTCCTGCAGCAGGGTGATGCCGTCGATCGGCGCCTCGAACTCCGCCGAGTCCACGTACGCGTCGAACTCGGCGAGCGAGTCGAAGCGGCGGACGCCGAGGCCCTTGCCGCCCTGGTTGTGCTTCGTGATGAAGGGGACGTCCTGGCCCTCCGTGAAGGTGCGCGCGGCCTGCTTGAGCGTCGTCGTGCCGAACACGGCGGTGGTGCGGGGCACGTCGAAGCCCGCGTTGCGGAGCAGCCCGTGCTGGGCGACCTTGGACACCTCGAGCTCGAGCACGTGGCTGCCGCCGACGACCTGGCGACCCGCACGCTCGAGCCAGCCGAGGACCGCGCGGGTGTACTCCTTCGAGTGCTCGTGGCCGCGGGTGTGGCTGCTCGCGGACATCCGGCTCCAGTAGACGCCCGGTTCGGGATCGGCGGCGAGGTCGATCTGGCCCTCGGTCAGCAGGACCTCCTCGACGGGGACGCCCTCGGCCTCGAAGGCGGCGGCGAGCGGCGGGAACCACTCGGGGTTCTCGTGGATGACGTACACGCGCGGAGTGCTCACCTCGCCACCATAGGCAGGTCGTGGTGCGCGTGGCCAAGTGTGTGACGCGGTGCGTCTTCGCGTGGGGCGTCTTCGCGTGGTGCGAGGTTGATCACTCGGTGCCGGCCTGTAGGGCGGCACCGAGTGGTCAACCTCGCACGAGCCGCACGAGCCGCACGAGCCGCACGAGCCGCGCGGGCCCGCGCGGCGTCAGCCGGCGAAGATCTGCTGTCCGAGGACGCCGAGGAGCTCGAGCTTCTGCGCGTCCTCGGTCCCCGCCGGTGCGGTGAAGAGCAGGAGCGCCTGGGTCTGGCTCGTCGTGTGGAGCACCTGGCAGTCCACGGTGATGCGGCCGAGCTCCGGGTGCACGAAGGTCTTGTGGTCTTCCCAGCGGCTGGCCACCTCGTGCAGGGACCAGAGTGCGCGGAACTCCTCGCTGCTCGCCTCGAGGTCGGCGATGAGCTCGACGGCCCGTGAGTCGTTCGGACCCGCAGCCCCCACGGCCGCACGGAGCGACGCGACCTGTGCCCGCGCCAGACGGTCGTGCTGCTCGGGGGCGTACTTCGCTCGCTCGTACTCCGTCATGAACCACCGCCACGGCTGGTACCGCTCGTTGCCCGGCAGACCGATCGTCGCGCCGAGCAGCGCCGCACCGAGCCGGTTCTCGACGAGGGTCTCACCGAGGTCGTTCACCACGATCGCCGGGGTGTCCTCGAGCCTGTCGAGCACCCGGAGGATCGCCGGGTCGACGTGGTCGGAGCGGTGCACGCGGGCCGGGGCATTGTGTCCCGCGAGGCGGAACAGGTGGTCACGTTCGTCGAACGTGAACCGGAGCGCTCGGGCGATCGCCGCCACCATCTGCTCGGACGGCTGTGGCCCGCGCTGCTGCTCGAGCCGCGTGTAGTAGTCGGCGGACATGCCCGCGAGGGCCGCGACCTCCTCCCGCCGGAGCCCCGGAGTCCGCCGACGCTGGCCGGACCCGAGCCCGACGTCCTCGGGGCGCAGCAGTTCGCGGCGGCGGCGGAGGAAGTCGGCGAGCCCGGGGCGGTCCATGTCCCTCATCGTGCACCGCCGCCGACGTCCGTGCCAGGGATCCGCGGTCCCCCGATGACGGCGCTCTGGTTCGGCCGGCCGGGTGGGCGGATCGTGGTCGACATGGACATCACGAACGCCACCGTCTTCATCCCCGGCGCGACCTCGGGCATCGGCCTCGGGCTCGCGCAGCGCCTGCAGGCCGCCGGCAGCACCGTCGTCATCGGTGGCCGACGCCGCGCGCTGCTCGACTCGCTGCACGACGAGTACGGCTTCGACACCGTCGAGCTCGACGTCACCGACCCCGCGTCGATCACCGCAGCGGCCGCATCCGTCATCGAGACGCACCCGGCGCTCGACACGGTCATCACGATGTCGGGCATCATGCGCGCCGAGGACCTTCGCTCGTCGGAGCACCTCACCGACGCCGTCGCCACCGTCGAGACCAACCTGCTCGGCACCATCCGCCTCATCGACGCGTTCCTGCCGCACCTGCTCAGCCGCCCGGCGTCGACGATCATCACCGTCTCGTCCGGGCTCGCCTACACGCCGCTCGCCGCGACCCCGACGTACAGCGCCACGAAGGCGGCCGTGCACTCGTACACGCAGTCCCTCCGACAGCAGCTCACCGACTCGTCCGTCGCTGTGCTCGAACTCGTCCCGCCGGCGGTCGCCACGGACCTGATGGGCGAAGGGGTCGACTTCGGCGGGATGCCGCTCGACGACTTCCTGACCGAGGTGGTCTCGCTGCTGCAGTCCGGCGCTGCGCCGGAGATCCTCGTGCAGAACGTCCTCCCGCTCCGGTGGTCGGAGCGCGACGGGACGCAGCAGCAGCTCATCGAGATGCTGGCGGCTCGTCGGCACTGAACCCGGGCCGCCGGCGCGCTCAGTCGGTGGCGCCGTCCGCCTCGCCACGGGCCTCGCGCCGGCGGACGACGCCGTCGACGAACCGGTTGACGAGCCGCCAGGCGGGCCACGTGAGGGCACCCACGAGGGCGGAGTCGACCGGACGGCCGATGGCGCGGATCACCACGTACGCGCCCGTCGCTGCCATGGCAGTCGACAAGACGCCCGTGACGCGGCGCCGGTCGTGGTTGTCCTGGTCGTGGTCGTCGTCGTGGTGGTCGTGGTCGTGGTCGTCGTCGTCGTCGTCGTCGGGGAGTCGGTCGAACGCGATCCCCCACGCGACGAACAGCACACCCAGCACGACAGCCACCCACGCGGCGTCGTCGGACGGATCGCGGAGCAGCGCCCGCACGGCGAACACCACGATGGCGCACCCCGCGACCACTGCCGTCAGCAGGACGATCAGCGAGGAACGGGAGCGAGGTGCAGACACCCGTCGGAGCCTAGGGCCGACGGACCGGTCCGCGCGCGCCCCCGTTCACGTGGTCGGGCGCCGGTCAGAGCCCGGCGAGCAGGCCCTGGAGTTCCGCCTTGGCGTCCGGCATGCGCTCCGGCCCGGTGAGCCGTTCGCGCTGCACCGCGATCCGGACCGTGCCCGCCCGGGAGCCGTCCTCGGTGTTGAGGAGCACTGACTCGCGATCGGGGAACGTCCACCGTGCCGACGGACGCTTCCCGCCTCGGCTCTCCGAGGTCGGAGGGAAGCCGAGCGCGTCGATGAACACCGGCACGACGTCGTCGAGCACCGCTTCACGTTCGCCGGGCACCTGCCGGGACGTCGACACCGCGAAGGAGCCGTCGGACCGCTGCCCCGGGATCCGCAGTCCCCGCGCCTGCTCGTACCCGATGGTGACGCCCTGCGCCCACCATGAGTCGACGCCCTGGTCGACGAGCCAGGTCGCGATCGCCGGATGACCGATCGTCCGTCCGTCGGCCGCGTCGATGCGGGCGTACCAGTCCTCCGGGGTCCTCCCCGTGGCGGCGAGCACCTTGTCGGCGGCCATGCCCTGCGCGTGCGATCGCACCGTCCCGTCGGTCATGCCGTCATCGTAGGGGCGGTGCGATCGCATCGCGCTCGTGGTCCCTTCAGGAACCGGACCAGCCGCTCGATCGGCGGACTGGGCTTGGCGCGACCGTGAACGTACTGCCGCTCGGTCGGATCGGCGCGCCTCGATCTCCACCGGCGTGAGGATTCGAGGCGCGAACGCCTGCGAGTGTCGAAGGCGTCCGAGTTGACGATGGGCGCTGCCTGCCGGTAGATCATGCTCGCGTGCGGTCGGCGGATCGGGAGAGGATGGGCGGTGATGAACGACCGCCTCGCCACCGTCCAGCGCATCGTCGCCGAAGCCGGCATCGACTCCACCGCCCGTGAACTGCCCGACTCGACGCACAGCGCCGCGCAGGCCGCCGCCGCGCTCGGCACCGAACCAGGCGCGATCGCGAGCAGCCTGCTGTTCCTGGCCGACGGCGAACCCCTGCTCGCGATGACGTCCGGGCGACACCGGGTCGACACGGACCTCCTCGCCGGCCAGCTCGGGGTCACCGAGCTCAGCATGGCCACGGCGAAGCAGGTGCGGGAGATCACCGGTCAGCCCATCGGTGGCGTCTCGCCCGTCGGACACCCCGCGCCGATCCGGACCGTCATCGACGAGGCGCTGCGCGAGTACGGCACGATCTGGTCCGCCGCAGGCACCGCGAACAGCGTGCTGCCCCTGACCTTCGAGGAGCTGCTCACCCTGACGGGTGGCACGGTCGTCCGGGTGAACGAGCACTGACGCGATGACTCGGACACGAGTGACCCTCGGGCGCCGCGAAGACCTCGGCGCCGACTGCGCGAACTGCTTCGGGCTGTGCTGCGTCGCGCTGGCGTTCGCGAAGTCCGCCGACTTCCCGTTCGACAAGGCCGCGGGCGACCCCTGCGAGAACCTCGACGACGCCGACGGCTGCCGGATCCACCCGCACCTCCGTGACCGCGGATTCGCCGGGTGCACGGTGTTCGACTGCTCCGGCGCCGGGCAGAAGGTCTCGCAGCACACCTTCGCCGGCAGATCGTGGCGGGACGACGCCGAGACGCAACGGTCCATGTTCGCGACGTTCCCGATCGTCCGGCGGCTGCACGACCTGCTGCGGTACCTCGACGAGGCGGTCACGCTCGCGAGCCGAGACCGGCCGGCTGCCGACGCCGCTCGGTGGCTCGAGGCGTTCGAGCGCGTCCGCCGACTGAGCGACGGCACCCCCGAGGACCTCGCCACGCTCGACGTGGACGCCGAGTACGACCGCGCCCGCCCGCTCCTGGTCGAGGCCAGCGAACGCGCTCGTGCGGGCGTGCGGACGGGATCGCCGGACCCTCGACTCGTGCCCGGCTCGGACCTCGTCGGTGCCGACCTCCGTCGCGCCGACCTCCGCGGGCGGACCCTGCGCGGCAGCCTCGCGATCGCTGCCGACCTGCGCGGGACGACGCTCGACCGGTGCGACCTGCTCGGGGTGGACCTCCGTGACGCGGACGTACGGGGCACCGACCTGCGCGGCGCGCTGTTCCTGACCCAGATGCAGGTCAACGCTGCCCGAGGTGACGCCGAGACGCTGCTGCCGGACGGGTTCCAGCGCCCCGGCCACTGGCGGACGGCGACGACACCGGAAACGCACACAGAAAGGACACCGGGACCGACACCCGCACCGGCCGGGCCGGGGACTGCTACTCCGCGGCGCTCAGGACCGTCCGGCCGAGGCGCACGAAGTCGTCGGCGCTGAGCATCTCACCACGCGCGGTCGGATCGACCCCGGCGGCGGTCAGCAGCTCGGACGCGCGGGCACTCCCGCCGAGCACGCCCGACAGGCTCTGCCGCAGCATCTTCCGCCGCTGCTGGAAGGCACCGTCGACCAGGGCGAACACCTGTGCCCGGAGCCGCTCGTCACCCGGCTGCTCGTGCCGGTCGAAGGCGACGAGCACGCTGTCGACGTTCGGCACCGGCCAGAAGACCTGCCGGCTGACCTGCCCGGCGATCGACCACGAGCCGTACCAGGCGGCCTTCACGCTGGGCGAGCCGTAGACCTTGCTGCCCGGGTCGGCGGCGATGCGGTAGCCGACCTCGGCCTGCACCATCACGAGTGCCCGCTCGATCGAGGGGAAGGTCGCGAGCAGGTGCAGCAGCACCGGGACGGACACGTTGTACGGCAGGTTCGCGACGACGTGGGTCGGTGCTTCCGGCAGGTCGCCGGCGGTGACGGCGAGGGCGTCCTGGTGCACGACCCGGAGCCGGGCGTCCGGCTGCATGGCGGCGACGGTCGCAGGCAGCTGGGCGGCGAGGCGGCCGTCGATCTCGACCGCGGTGACGGACGCTCCGGTCTCGGTCAGCCCGAGCGTCAGCGAGCCGAGCCCGGGGCCGATCTCGAGCACCTTCGACTCCGGCGTGACCCGGCCGGACGCGACGATCCGCCGGACGGTGTTGGCGTCGTGCACGAAGTTCTGGCCGAGCTTCTTCGTCGGGGTGACGTCGAGCTTGGCCGCGAGGTCCCGGATCTCCGCCGGGCCGAGCAGGCTCGCCACGACTACCCGTCCACCGTGACGGGCTCGGCGTCCCACGCGCCGTAGACGAGCTCGGTGGTCGAGGCGATCTGCGCCGCGAGCATCGAGGGGTCCGTGCCGATGGTCTCCGCCATCGATCTCAGGGTGAGCGGGATGAGGTACGGCGCGTTCGGCCGACCGCGGAACGGGGTCGGGGTGAGGAACGGCGCGTCGGTCTCGATCATGATGAGGTGCCGCGGCGCGACGCGCAGGGCCTCGCGCAGGGGCTCCGCGTTCTTGAAGGTGACCGTGCCCGCGAAGGACATGTACCAGCCGCGCTCGGCACAGAGCCGGGCGAGGTCAGGCCCGCCGGAGAAGCAGTGGAACACCGTCTTCTCGGGAGCGCCGACGCGGTCGAGGACCTCGACGACGGCGTCGTGCGCGTCGCGGTCGTGGATCGTCAGCGCGAGGTCGTGCTCCTTCGCGATGCGGATGTGTTCCTCGAAGGAGCGGATCTGCGCGTCACGGCCGTCTTCACCGGTGCGGAAGAAGTCGAGGCCGGTCTCGCCGATCGCCCGGACCCGCGGCAGCGCGGCGAGTCGTTCGATCCCGGCGAGGTGCTCGTCGAGCAGCCCCTGTTCCTGCAGCGACGGCGCCTCGTTCGGGTGGAGCGCCACGGCCGCCAGGACACGGGGCTCGCGCGCGGCGATCGCGGCCGACCACTCGGAGGTCGCCAGGTCGGTGCCGACCTGCACGACACCGCGCACCCCGACGCTCGACGCACGGTCGAGGTGCTCGCGGTAGTCGAGCGCACCGTCGCCGCCGTCGGCGATCTCCATGTGCGTGTGGTTGTCGTAGACCGGCACCACGAGCGCCTCGGGCAGCGGCGGGTAGGTCAGGTCACGCTTGGAGCCGTCCCCGTCGCCGCGGGCGCGGAGGTGGGCGTCGGTCACGCTGCGCCCTGCTCCGCCTGCTCGATGCGCGGGAACAGCCCGCTCTCGAGCGGGACGACCTGCTCCGCGCCCTGCCACTCCCATGCCCGGTCGACGCGCTGCTCGGCGACGGAACCGCCCGCACCGATCGAGGCCCAGAGCTTCTCGGTCGCCTTGGGCATGACCGGGGACAGCAGCACCGCGACGGTGCCGAGGCCGCGGAGCGCGGTGGTCAGGACGGTGCCGAGGCGTTCGCGGTTCGCGTCGTCCTTCGACAGCGCCCACGGCTGCTGCTCGGTGATGTAGCCGTTCAGGGCGTCGACGAGCTCCCACACGGCGGCGATCGCCTCGTGCGGGGCGAACGCGGCGATGGCGGCGTCGGCGCGCTCGGTGACGGAGACGGCCAGGGCATCGATCGCCTGGTCCGACGGGGTCAGGTCGCCGCGCGACTGCACCGCACCGTCGAAGTACTTCTGCAGCATCGCGACGAGACGCGAGGCGAGGTTGCCGAAGCCGTTCGCGAGCTCGGCCTGGTAGCGGGCGGAGATGTCCTCCCAGCTGAAGTTGCCGTCCTGCCCGAAGGTGATCGCGCGGAGGAAGTAGTAGCGGAACGCGTCGGAGCCGAAGGTGTCGGTGATCTCCGACGGCGCGATGCCGGTCAGCTTCGACTTCGACATCTTCTCGCCGCCCACGAGCAGCCAGCCGTGGCCGAACACGCGCTCGGGGACGGGGAGCCCGGCCGCCATGAGCATCGCCGGCCAGATCACGGCGTGGAACCGGGCGATGTCCTTGCCGACGATGTGCACGCTCGGCCAGAGTCGCCGGAACGCCTCGTCGTCGTCGCTGCCGTAGCCGAGGGCTGTCACGTAGTTGAGCAGGGCGTCGAACCACACGTACAGCACGTGGTCGCTGTCCCACGGGATGGTGATGCCCCAGTCGAAGCTGGACCGCGAGATCGACAGGTCGCGCAGCCCCTGCTTGACGAAGGAGATGATCTCGTTCCGGACGCTCTCCGGCTGGATGAACAGCGGGTTCGACTCGTACAGGTCGAGCAGGCGCTGCTCGAAGTCGGACATCCGGAAGAAGTAGTTGCGCTCGGACAGCACCTCGACCGGGATCGAGTGGATCGCGCAGACCTGCTGCCCCTCGTACGCACCGGTGCCGGGGACGAGGTCGCTCGGCTGCTTGTACTCCTCGCACCCGACGCAGTAGAAGCCCTCGAACTCGCCGGCGTAGATGTAGCCGTCGTCGTAGAGCTTCTGCAGGAACGCCGTGACGCCCTTCTCGTGGCGCTCGTCGGTGGTGCGGATGAAGTCGTCGTTCGCCACGTCGACGGTGTCGAGCAGGGGCTTCCAGGCCTCGGTCACGAGGCGGTCGGCCCACTCCTTCGGGGTCACGTCGTTCGCGGAGGCGGTGCGCAGGATCTTCTGCCCGTGCTCGTCGGTGCCGGTGAGGAGCCAGGTGTCGTCGCCGCGCTGACGGTGCCAGCGCGCGAGGACGTCCGCGGCGACCTCGGTGTAGGCGTGCCCGATGTGGGGCACGTCGTTCACGTAGAAGATCGGCGTGGTGATGCTGAACGAGGACCCGTCGGACATGCCGACCATCCTACGGGCGCGCCGGGGCAGCATGACGCGCCCCGCGCGCAGCCTGTGGAGAACCGGACGGGAGGCGCGTGGCGGCGCCGTCCCGCGCCTCCAGTCCGGCCGTGGAGCCCTGTTACCGCGCGGCCAGCGCGCCCTCGTAGAGGTCCCGTTTCGACAGCCCCGTCGCGTCCGCGACGGCCGCCGCGGCCTCCTTCATGCGGGAACCGGCGGCGACCCGCTCGAGCACCAGCCGCACGCCGTCCTCGAGCGAGACGTCGTCGCCGGAGCCGGACGATCCCTCGACGACGATGCAGATCTCGCCCTTGACCCCGTCCGCGGCCCACGCCGCGAGCTCCGCGACGGAGCCGCGCCGGACCTCTTCGTAGAGCTTCGTGAGCTCGCGGCAGACGACCGCCCGTCGGTCGTCGCCGAAGCCGGCGGCCATGTCGGTGAGCGTGTCCGCCAGCCGGTGCGGCGACTCGAAGAACACCATCGTGCGCTGCTCGCCGGCCAGCGACGCGAAGAGCCGGCGGCGCTCCCCCGCCTTGCGCGTCGGGAAGCCCTCGAAGCTGAAGCGGTCCGTGGGCAACCCGGACACGGCGAGCGCCATGAGCACCGCGGACGGCCCCGGCAGCGCGGTCACGGTCACCCCGGCGGCCGCGGCGGCCTCGACCAGGGGGAACCCGGGGTCGCTGATCGCCGGCATCCCGGCGTCGGTCAGGACCACCACGTCCTCGTCGCGGGCGAGCTCCACGACCTCGGCCGCCTTCGCGCGCTCGTTGTGCTCGTGCAGCGCGATGAGCCGCGGCCGGTTCTCGATGCCGAGCGCACGCATGAGGTGGATCGCGGTGCGGGTGTCCTCGGCGGCCACGACGCTCGCGTTCGAGAGCGTCTCGATCAGCCTCCGGGAGGCGTCGCCGAGGTTGCCGATGGGCGTTGCTGCGAGGACGATCACCACCCCATTGTCGTCGCAGCGCGCCGCTCGCCCGCATCCGTAGGATGTGCGCGATGACCAGCGAGCTGACCGACGACCGCACCGCCGTCCCCGCGGGGCCGGTCGGCTCCCGCCTCGACGACTGGTGGGGACGCGTCCTGTCCGTGGGGTGGCGCGTCGCCGCCTGGCGCTGGGCGGGGCCGATCGCGGTGACCCTGCTGGCCGCGGTGCTGCGCCTGGTGAGCCTCGGGCACCCGCACTCGCTGGTGTTCGACGAGACGTACTACGTCAAGGACGGCTGGTCGATCGTGCACCTCGGGTACGAGAGCACCTGGCCGTCGAACCCGAACGACGACTCCCTGCCGACGACGGACCAGCGGTTCGCGGACGGGCAGACGGACATCTACACGAGTGCGGCCGAGTTCATCGCGCACCCGCCGCTCGGCAAGTACCTCATCGGCCTCGGGATGCTGCTGTTCGGCGCGGGCGACTCCTTCGGCTGGCGCTTCGCGGTCGCCGTGCTCGGCATCGCGACGGTGTTCCTCACCGCGGTGATCGCCCGGTCGCTGTTCCGCTCGACGCTGATCGGGACGCTCGCCGGGTTCTTCCTGGCCGTCGACGGGCAGGCGATCGTGATGTCCCGGGTGACGCTGCTCGACGGGATCCTGACGTTCTTCGTGGTCCTCGGGTTCGGCGCGCTGTTGCTCGACCGGCGGTGGACGGAGCGACGGCTCGACCGGTGGGTCGCCCGCCGGGCCGCGGCCGGGCGGGACACCCTGTGGGGGCCGGTGCTCTGGTGGCGACCCTGGTTGCTCGCGATGGGTCTCGCGCTCGGGCTCGCGACCGCCACGAAGTGGTCCGGCATGTACTTCCTCGCGTTCTTCGCGGTGTACTCCGTGCTGACCGACATGATGCTGCGGAAGCGCGCCGGGGTGGAGTTCTGGTCGTCGAGCGCGTGGCTGCAGCAGGGCCCCGTGTCGTTCCTGCTCACCGTGCCGATCGCTGCGGTCACCTACCTGGCGTCGTGGACCGGCTGGTTCGTCTCGAAGGACGGCTGGGACCGGAACTGGATCGTCTCCGGCGGGCAGCGTTGGACCGGTGTGCTGTCGTGGGTGCCGGACAGCGTGCAGAACTGGTGGCACTACCAGTCCGAGATCTACGGGTTCAACATCGGCCTGCACACGCCGCACTCGTACCAGGCGAACCCGCTGCTCTGGCTCGTCATGCAGCGGCCGACGTCGATGTACTACGTCGGCACGAACGCCGGCCAGGACGGCTGCACGTCGAACCGGTGCGGCGAGGCGATCACCGGCATCGCGAACCCGTTCATCTGGTACGCGGCGGTCATCGCGACCGTGGCACTGCTCGTGCTCTGGATCCTGCGGCGCCGGTGGGAGTACGCGTTCGTGCTGATGGGCGTCGCGGCGGGGTACCTGCCGTGGCTGCTGTACGTGAACCGGACGGTCTTCCAGTTCTACACGATCGCCTTCGAGCCCTTCATGGTGATGGCGCTGGCGGCCGCGATCGGGTTGGTGCTCGGGTCACGGACGGACCCACGGCCACGACGGACCCGCGCGGTCGTCTGGGTCGGCGTGTACCTCGGGGTCGTGGTGCTGGCGTCGGCGTACTGGTACCCCATGTGGACCGGCATCCAGATGCCGTGGGACTTCATCCGGTCCCACTACTGGGTGCCCAGCTGGCTGTAGCGGCTCCCCTGCTCCACTGCCTGGAGGCGCGGTGCCGGTCCGGCAGGTGCCCCCGCCGGTCAGGTGGTCACGACTGCGCGTGCAGCGCGCGCTCGATGGACTCGCGGTCGAGGGGCGAACCGAGCATCGGCGCCTCGGGATCCCCGGGCAGCACCCCCTCGACGACGAGCTCGGCGTAGCGGCGCCAGGCGTTCGGGTCGTGCTCGCGGGTGGCATCCGCGACGGCACCGACCATCGAGGTGAGCATCGGCAGGTCGCGGTAGTCGAACCCGGGCCGGACCACCCCGGCGGCGCGGGCACGACCGATGATCTCGGTCACCTGCGACTCGAGCCGGTCGCGCTCCTGCACGATCGACGGGCGGGACTTGCCGGCACGCACGATGGCGTCGGCGAGCGCACGGTCGCGTGCGCGGAACTCGAACACGCCCATCAGGTACACCCGGAGCGACTCGCGGGGATCGGTCTCGTCGGCAGCGCGGGCCGCGGCGTCGTTCATCGCCTCGAACTTGGTGGCGAGGAGCGCCTCGATCAGGGAGTCCTTGTCGGCGAACCGCCGGTAGACGGTCCCCACGCCGACCCCGGCCTCGTGCGCGATGTCGTTGAGCGTGACGGAGAGGCCGCGCTCCGCGAAGCACTTGCGTGCCGTCTGCAGGATCAGCTCGCGGTTGCGGGCGGCGTCGGCTCGGAGGGGGCGCTCGAGTTCAGCGGAGTCGGTGGTGCTCACGGGATCGAACGTAGTTGAACTTTCTGGGAATAAGTGGATGCGGTCCTTCCGTTTCGGTCTACACTGACCACAAGCGGATGCATCGCATCCGCTTGATTCCATCTCCCTGAGGACGCTCGACGGTGCGCGCTCCTCCCTCCACCTTCTCGAAGGAGGCTGCCGTGACGGCAGAACGAACCGTGCCGACCCCCACCGGGGCAGCACCCACGACTCCCGGCGCCACCCCCGCCAAGGCCAACCACCGTTGGATCGCCCTGGCGGTCATCGCCCTCGCACAGCTGATGGTCGTGCTCGACGCGACCATCGTGAACATCGCGCTGCCCTCCGCACAGGCGGACCTCGGCTTCGGCACCGACCAGCGGCAGTGGATCGTCACCGCGTACTCGCTCGCGTTCGGCTCCCTGCTCCTGCTCGGCGGCCGCCTCGGTGACCTCTTCGGTCGCAAGAACACCTTCATCATCGGGCTCGTCGGCTTCGCGGTCGCGTCGGTGCTCGGCGGCCTGGCGGACTCGTTCGGCCTGCTCGTCGCGGCCCGTGCCCTGCAGGGCGTGTTCGGCGCGCTGCTCGCCCCGTCCGCGCTCGGCATGCTCACCACGACCTTCCGCGACCCGAAGGAGCGCGGTCGCGCGTTCGGCATCTTCGGGTCCATCGCCGGCTCGGGTGCGGCCATCGGCCTGCTCCTCGGCGGCGTCCTCACCGAGTACGCCTCGTGGCGCTGGTGCCTCTACGTCAACGTCGTCTTCGCCGTGCTCGGCGTGATCGGCGCGCTCGTCTTCATGGAGAAGCCGCCGAAGGTCGACCGGCCGCGCATCGACGTGCTCGGGGTCGTCACGATCACGCTCGGCCTGGTCGGCGTCGTCTACGGATTCTCGAACGCCGAGACGAACGGCTGGGACTCCCCCGTCACGATCGCCATGCTCGCCGTGGGCGTCGTGCTGATCGCCGCGTTCGTCGTCATCGAGACCCGCGTCGCGCACCCGCTGCTCCCGCTCCGTGTCGTGCTCGACCGTGACCGCGGCGGGTCGTTCATCGCGATCGGCCTGGTGGCGATCGGCATGTTCGGCATCTTCCTGTTCCTGACCTACTACCTCGAGCAGACCCTCGGGTTCTCGTCGCTGCAGACCGGTCTGGCGTTCCTGCCGATGCCCCTGTCGATCATGATCTCGGCGACGCAGATCGGTGGGCGACTGCTGCCCCGCGTCGGCCCGAAGGTGCTCATCTTCGCCGGTGGCCTCGTCGCGGCGACCGGGCTGTTGCTGCTCCTGCGCACCGACCTCGACAGCTCGTACGCCGGCACCGTCCTGCCCGCGCTGATCGTCATCGGCCTCGGCATGGGGACGATCTTCTCGTCCGCGATGAACACCGCGACGACCGGGGTGGCCCGCGCCGACGCCGGCGTGGCCTCGGCGACGGTGAACACGATGCAGCAGATCGGTGGCTCGATCGGCACCGCGCTGCTGTCGACGATCTTCGCCGACGTCGTGAAGGACAGCCTCTCCGGGCTGTCGGCGGCGCCCACGAAGCTGCAGCAGGCGCAGGCGGTCCTCGACGGCTACCACGTGGCGTTCGGCATCTCGGCGGGCGTGCTCGTCCTGGTCGCCCTGGCCGGTGGGCTCCTCATCAACCGGCAGAAGGTCCGGCTCGACAAGCTCGCGCACGCCAGCGCCGCGGTGACCGGGAGCATCCCGACCGCCGCGCACTGACCTCCAGCGCAGTACGACACGGCCCGTCCCGGTCTCCGGGGCGGGCCGTTCGGCGTCCGGGCGGGGTCGCGCGCTCGGGTGCGCCGGCGGGTGTGGGTGCGGACGCGCCGGTGGGCACGGGTGCGGGTCGCGCGCTCGGGGTGCGCGCACGCCGAACGACTTCGTCGACGTCGTACGACAACGACGTCGTCGCTCCGTGCACACGCCGGCAGTTGCACGCGCCCGCGTGCGACACCGTGGACGTCGTACGACGTCCACGGTGTCGTCCGGTGTCGTCCGGAGTCGCCGCCCGGAGGTCCCACCTCGCGCGGCCGACCGAATCACGACGGACCGAACCGGGCCCGCGTTGCGCAGTGTGTCCGATTCCCTCGCAGACGTCAGGGGTCCCGTTTAGCCTGGGCGCCATGGCCCCCGTCCTGACCTCGCCGCTCGTGTCGACGCAGTGGCTCGCAGACCACCTCGGTGCTGACGAGCTCGTCGTGCTCGACGCCTCCGTGCACGCGGAGGGCACCGGTCTCGACACGATGTGGCACACCGCGCAGGACACCTACGAGCAGCGCGGCCACGTGCCCGGCGCCCGCTACGCCGACCTGGTCGAGGCGTTCTCCACGCCCCAGGCCGACGTGCCCTTCACCCGTCCCGGCGCCGAGCGGTTCGAGGCCGCCGCGCGCGACCTCGGCGTGACGAACACCTCGACGGTCGTGGTCTACGACGACAGCCTCGGCGAGTGGTCGGCGCGTCTGTGGTGGATCTTCCGGTCGTTCGGGTTCGACTCGGTCGCGGTCCTCGACGGCGGCTTCACGAAGTGGCGCGACGAGGGCCGTCCGGTCCGGGTGGGTGCCCTCCGGACCCCGGCGCGCCGGACGTCCGGCGCCCCGACCCCGACCGGCGGGACTCCGGCCGACGAGGCCCCGGCGGTCACGAACAAGGCCACGACCGCGACCAGCGGAACCCCGGCCGACGAGGCCCCGGCGGCCACGATGCCGGCCAGCGGGACCCCGGCCAACGGGTCCCCGGTCGACGAGACCCTGATCGACGGGACTCGTCCCGACACGGTCCCAGCAGGCGGGACACGTGCCGACAGGGCCCCGGCCGACAGGGCCTCGGCCACCGTGGCCCGGGTCGACTGCGCCCCTGCCGACGGGACCTCGGCGGCGAGCACCCCCACCGACGTCTTCCTCGCGGGCGAGGAGCGCCCGCTCTGGGCCGACCACGAGCGCGTCCGCCGTGCCGTCAGCGGCGAACAGCCCGCCTCCCTCGTGCTGGCGGCCCCGCAGTCCTCACTCGGCACCGAGCACCCGCCGGTCGTGCCGGGCAGCACCTCGATCGCGCTCGACACCATCGTCGACCCGAAGACGAACGCCTACCTGCGGGGGCCGGCACTCGCGGCCGCCTTCGCCGAGGTGATCGATGCCGAGGAGATCGTGACGTACTGCGGCGTGGGCAGCGCCGCGTGCGTCGACGCCCTGGCGCTGACGGTCCTCGGGCACGAGAAGGTCCGGGTCTACGACGGCTCCCTGCTCGACTGGTGGCGCCGCGAACCGGAGCCGCTCGCTTCCTGACGACGGATCGGCGCGTGCACGGGGCGCGCGCGCACTACCGTTGCACGCATGAGCACCAGACGCGCGGTCGTCCTCGGCGGTACCGGCGGGATCGGTTCGGCCGTCGCGCGTGCGCTCCTCGACGCCTCGGGCCGGGGTGGTGACGACTGGCAGGTCGAAGTGGTCGCCCGTCGTGGCGGCCCGGTGGCCGATGCCCTGACCGCTGCCGGCGCGACGTTCGTCCCCGGCGACCGGCGGGACACGAGCACGCTCCGCGAGCTCCTCCGCCCCGGGGCCGACCTGCTGGTGGACACCGTCGGGCTGACCCGCGACGACGCCGTCCAGCTCCGCCCGTTCCTCGACGACGTCGGCTCGACGGTGTTCGTGTCGTCGAAGGCCGTCTACGTCGACGAGCAGGGGCGGCACGCGAACTCCGTCGAGAAGCCGGTGTTCGGCGGTGCGGTCACCGAGCTGCAGCCCACCGTGACCGCGTCCGACGGTGACCCGACGAGCCGCGACGGCTACGGTGCCGCGAAGGTCGCCGCCGAGCAGGTCCTCCTCGACCACGGCGCCCCGGTCACGGTGCTCCGTCCGTCGAAGGTGTACGGCGTCGGCATCGGCCGGCCACGCGAGTGGTTCGTGGTCCGCCGGGTGCTCGACGACCGGGAGCGCATCCTGCTCGCGGACCGGGGTCGCGGGGTCGACCACACCACCGCGGCCAGCGGCATCGGATCGCTCGTCCGACTGCTCGCGGACAGCCCGGACCGTCGCATCCTCAACGTCGCCGACGAGACCGCGCCGTCCGTGCTCGAGATCGTCCGGACGATCGCCGGGCACCTCGACCACCCCTTCGACGAGGTCCTGCTCGACGAGGACGCCCCGGACTTCGTCGGCACCACGCCGTGGTCGTCGCCGTCCCCGTTCGTGCTCGACACGACGGCCGCGCGGGCGCTCGGCTGGCAGCCGCCGTCCTTCGCGACGGCAGTCGTCCCCGAGCTGGACTGGCTCGTCGAGACCGCGCACGCCGTCCCCGTCGACGGCGACGTCCCGTGGGCGGACGACCCGTTTTGGGACCGGATGTTCGACTACGGCCCGGAGGACGCCGCCCTCGCCCTGCTCTCGCTCGGCCTGGGCTGACGCCGTGCCCCGCTCCGAGGTCTTCTTCATCGGTGGGCGTTCCGGCGTGGGGAAGTCCACCGCGGCCGAGGCACTGCACGACCTGCTCGTGGCGGCCGACGTCCGGCACGCGGTGATCGAGGGCGACCTCCTCGACCTGGCGCACCCGGCTCCGCACGTCGAGCACCCGGAGGCGCACCTCGCGGAGCGGAACCTCGCCGCGATGTGGGCGGCGTACCGCGAGATCGGGCACCACCGGCTGGTCTACACGAACACCGTGTCGGTCCTCGAGCACGAGCGGCTCGCCCGCGCGATGGGCGACGACCCCGTGGTCACCGCGGTACTGCTCAGGGCCGGTGACGACGTGACGGCGGAACGGCTCGCTAGGCGAGCGGGCGGTGCGGTGCCGACAGCGCAGCTCGCGCACAGCACACGGACGGCCGGGAGGCTCGACGCGGCCACCGCGGACACGGTCACCAGGATCGACACGGACTCCACTGCCCCCGCCGACATCGCACGCCGGCTCGCGTCCCTGACCGGGTGGCTTCCCCGCTGAACCCTGTGGAGGGGGCCGATCCGTCCACAGCGGGCGCTCCCGACGCCCGCGCCCAGGCCGGACCGTGCACGCTGGAGCCATGAATGACAACCGACTCGGCGCCTCGGTCAGCCCCTACCTCCGCCAGCACGCCGGCAACCCGGTGGACTGGCGCGAGTGGGGCCCTGACGCCTTCGCCGAGGCACGGGAGCGCGACGTGCCCGTCCTGGTGTCGGTCGGGTACGCCACGTGCCACTGGTGCCACGTGATGGCGCGCGAGAGCTTCTCCGACCCCGAGGTCGGCGCGCTCCTGCGGCGGGACTTCGTCGCCGTGAAGGTCGACCGCGAGGAACGCCCCGACGTCGACGCCAGCCTGATGGCAGCGGCGAGCGCCTTCACGCAGCAGCTCGGTTGGCCGCTGACGACGTTCCTCACGCCGGACGGGCACGTGTTCTTCGCGGGCACGTACTTCCCGCCGTCACCGGTCGGGCAGGTGCCGTCGTTCCGGCAGATCACCGCGGCCGTCCTCGACGCCTGGACGGCGCGTCGGCACGAGGTCGACGCGAACGCGAGCGCCATCGCGACGGCGATCCGGCAGGGTGCCGAGGCGGACGCGTCCGCCCGCTCTGGTGGGGAGGGTGCCGGGGCCGAGCCGCGCCTCCCGGCCGCCGCGCGCATCCGGGCCGTCACCGACCAGCTGTCGCAGGCCGAGGACACCACCTTCGGTGGGTTCGGCGGTGCACCCAAGTTCCCGAGCGCGCCGCTGCTGGAGTTCCTCGCCGATGTGGCCGCAGACGGCGGCGACAGCGACAGCCGCGACGACAGCGGCGGCAGCGACGGCAGCGGCGACGGCGACGGCGACGGCAGTGTCGCGGCCGGCCTGCTCGACCGGTCCCTGCACGCGATCAGGCGTTCCGAGCTGACCGACGCCGACGGCGGCGTCTTCCGGTACGCGACCCGGCGCGACTGGACCGTCCCCCACTACGAGCGCATGCTCTACGACAACGCCGGGCTCCTCGCCGTCGCCGGCCCCGAGCAGGCGCGGGGCATCGCGGACTTCCTGCGCGACACGCTCCGCCGCGAGGACGGCGCGTTCGTCGCCGCCCAGGACAGCGAGTCGACGATCGACGGCCGACGTGTCGAGGGCGAGTGGTACCGGCTGCCGCTCGACGAGCGTGCGCGGCTCGACCCGCCGCCGCTCGACGACCAGGTCCTGACCGGCTGGAACGGGCTCGCGATCCGCGGGCTCGCCATCGCGGGGACCCGGCACGGCGACGACGAGATGATCGCGCTCGCACGCGGCGCAGCCGATGCGCTGCTCGCCAGCCACGTCGTCGACGGGCACGTGACGGTGCGGTCGAGCACGCCGCGCGGCGCGTCCGCGGCGCCGCCCACCATCGAGGACGTCGGGCTCCTCGCCGAGGGGCTGCTCGAGCTGGCGCTCGTGACCGGCGACGTCCGCGCCGCCGAGGTCGCACGCTCCCTGGTCGACGACGGCCTGGCCGAGCGGTTCGACGTCGACCCGGTGCTCGCCGCCGCCGGCACGGCCACGGGCGAGCAACCGCAGACCGCCCTGCGCTCGGGGACGGTGGCGCTGGCGTCGGCCGCGGCGACGCTCGCGGCACTCACCGGCGACGCGGCGTACCGGACCGCTGCCGCCCGGCTCGTCGCGGACCGCGCGGAGACCGGGACGGAGCGGCCGCTCGGGCACGCCGATGCCCTCGGGGTCGCCCTCGCGCTGCAGCGACCGTCGCGCGAGGTCGTCGTCGTGGCGTCCGACCCGTCGGACCCGCTCCGGACGGCGGCGCGGGCCGCACGTCGGCCGGGCACGGTCGTCGCCCTGGTCACGCCGGCGCAGGCGTCCGAGTGGGCCGCGGCGGGCTTCGAGCTGTTCGAGGCACGCGACTCCGCGGACCCCGCGGGCTACGTCTGCCACGACCGGGTCTGCGCGCTCCCAGCCCGAACCAGTGACGAACTCACCACGCAGCTCGGCGTCGCTGCCGATCGCGGCTGAGCAGGACTGCGCGCGGCTGTAAGCTGGAATGCTCATGTCGACCACGCCCGTCATCACGTACCCGCCCGAACTGCCGGTCTCGCAGCGGCGGGACGACATCGCGGCCGCCATCCGTGACAACCAGGTCGTGATCGTGGCCGGCGCCACGGGCTCCGGCAAGACCACGCAGCTGCCGAAGATCGCGCTCGAGCTCGGTCGGAAGAGCATCGGGCACACGCAGCCGCGCCGGATCGCCGCGCGCACCATCGCCGAGCGCGTGTCCGAGGAGCTCGGCGGCGAGCTGGGCGGACTGGTCGGCTACCAGGTGCGCTTCACCGACCGGGTGAGCTCGGACACCCGCATCAAGGTGATGACGGACGGCATCCTGCTCAACGAGATCCACTTCGACCGCGACCTGAAGCGCTACGACACGATCATCATCGACGAGGCGCACGAGCGGTCCCTCACGATCGACTTCCTGCTCGGGTACCTCAAGCGGCTGCTGGCCCGTCGCCCCGACCTCAAGCTGATCATCACGAGTGCGACGATCGACCCGGAGTCGTTCTCGAAGCACTTCGGCGACGCCCCGATCATCGAGGTCTCCGGGCGCACCTACCCGGTGGAGATCCGGTACCGGCCGCTGGTGGCCGAGGACGCCGGCGACGAGGGCGACGTCGACGACGAGTCCGACTCGCGCACCGGCGACAGCGGCAGCAACGCCGACGACCGGGACACCATGCAGGGCATCACCGACGCCCTCGACGAACTCGCGCGTGAGGACCCGGGCGACGTCCTCGTGTTCCTGTCCGGCGAGAACGAGATCCGCGACGCGCAGGACGCCATCGAGGGCAAGCACTACCCGGGCACCGAGGTCCTGCCCCTGTACGGCCGACTGTCCGCCGCCGACCAGCACCGGGTCTTCAAGCGACGGCACACCCCGGGCATCCGCCGGCGGGTGATCCTCGCGACGAACGTCGCCGAGACCTCCCTGACCGTCCCCGGGATCAAGTACGTCATCGACGTCGGGACCGCCCGCATCTCGCGGTACTCGCCGCGGGCGAAGGTGCAGCGGCTCCCCATCGAGGCGGTCTCGCAGGCGAGCGCGAACCAGCGTTCCGGGCGCGCGGGCCGCACGAGCGCGGGCATCGCGATCCGCCTGTACTCGGAGGACGACTTCGATCGCCGTCCGGAGTTCACCGACCCCGAGATCCTCCGCACGAACCTCGCCGCCGTGATCCTGCAGATGATCTCGCTCGGGTTCGGCGACATCGAGTCGTTCCCGTTCCTGCAGCCGCCGGACTCCCGCGGTGTGAAGGACGGCCTCGACCTGCTCCGCGAGCTCCGCGCGGTGGACAAGGGCGGCCAGATCACGACGACCGGCAAGCAGCTCACGCGCCTGCCGATCGACCCGCGCCTCGGGCGGATGGTGCTCGAGGCCGGACGGCAGGGCGTCGGGCGCGAGGTCATCGCGATCGTCAGCGCCCTGAGCATCCAGGACCCCCGCGAACGACCCCTCGAGAAGCGTGCGCACGCCGACCAGCTGCACGCCCGCTTCGCCGACCCGACGAGCGACTTCCTCACCCTGCTCAACCTCTGGAACCACATCGAGGACAAGCAGGAAGAGCTGTCGTCGAGCGCATTCCGGCGGCTCTGCAAGGCCGAGTTCCTCAACTACCTGCGCATCCGCGAGTGGCAGGACCTGTACCGGCAGCTGTCCCGCGCCGCGAAGCAGGTCGACGTCCGGGTCGGGCAGTCCCGCAGCGAGGACGGCGACGCCGTGCACCGTTCGCTCCTCGCCGGGCTCCTCAGCCAGATCGGGCTGCGCGACCGCGAGAAGCGCGACTACCTCGGCTCGCGGAACACCCGCTTCGTGGTGTTCCCGGGCAGTGTCCTGGCGAAGAAGCAGCCCGACGCGGTGATGGCCGCCGAACTGGTCGAGACGAGCCGGCTGTTCGCCCGCACCGTCGGCCGGATCGACCCGACGTGGGTGGAGCCCCTCGCCGGCGACCTGCTCAAGCGCACCTACGGCGAGCCGCACTGGGAGAAGAAGCAGGGCGCGGTCGTCGCCTACGAGCGGGTCACGCTGTTCGGCGTCCCGATCGTGCAGCGCCGCCGCGTGCAGTACGCCCGGATCGACCCGGTGCACTCCCGCGAGCTCTTCATCCGGCACGCCCTCGTCGAGGGTGAGTGGGAGTCGCAGCAGGCCTTCGACCGTGCGAACCGTCGGCTCCGCAAGGAGCTCGAACAGCTCGAGGAGCGCACCCGCCGCCGCGACATCCTGCTCGACGACGAGAAGGTCTACGAGTTCTACGACGCCCGGATCCCCGCCGACGTGGCGACGATGCGCGACTTCGAGGGCTGGTGGCGGACGACCCGTCGCGAGCAACCGGACCTGCTCACGATGCGCCGGTCGGACCTGCTCGACGAGTCCGCCGCCGAAGCCGCCGAGGACGACGTCGAGTACCCGACGCAGTGGCGGAGCGGCGACCAGCGACTGGCGATCAAGTACCGCTTCGAACCGGGCGCGCAGGACGACGGCGTCAGCGTCCAGGTCCCACTCGCCCTGCTCCCCCGGATGCGCGAGGAGGGCTTCGACTGGCAGGTGCGCGGCCTCCGGAAGGAACTCGTCACCGCCCTCATCAAGTCGCTGCCGAAGCAGATCCGCAAGAACGTCGTCCCCGCGGCGGACTGGGCGGAGAAGATCGTCGCCGAACTGCCGGACGACGCCCCGACCGAGCCCACCGAGTCGTTCCGCGCGACCCTCGCCAAGGCCATCCAGCGGATGACCTACGTGCAGGTCTCCGAGTCCGACTTCGACCTGTCCCGCGTCCCCGCGCACCTGTTGCCGACGTGGGCCGTCGTCGACGAGCGCGGTCGCCGGGTCGAGACCGGCAAGGACCTGTCCGCCCTGCAGACCAAGCTGCAGGACCGGACCAGGGAGAGCGTCGCCTCCGCCACGGTGCGGGCTGCCGGCCGGCCTGGAGGCGCGGCTCGCGTCGCGTCCGCCGGTGGCGGTCGGCAGGTGGAACGGTCCGGCCTGACCGCGTGGCCGTCCGACGATCTGCCGCAGGTCCTCGACACGAAGCAGGCCGGCGGTGTGATCCGCGCCTACCCCGCACTCGTGGAAGAGGGCGACGGCCCCAAGGCGACGGTCGGCGTGCAGCTCCTCGCCACCCCGGCCGACCGTGCCGTGCGCATGCCCGCCGGTGTCCGTCGCCTCGTCATGCACGCCGTGCCGTCGCCCGTCTCGTACATCCAGTCGCACCTGACCGCGCAGGAGAAGCTCGCGCTCGCCGCCAGCCCCTACCCGTCGACGGCTGCACTGTTCGACGACGTCCTCGCCGCGGTCGTCGACGCGGGCATCCGCCGCCAGCACCCGGACGGGCTCGTCTTCACGAAGGCGGCGTTCGAGGCCGTGCGCGACACCGTGTCCTCGACCGTCGTGGACACGATGTTCACCGCGGTGTCCGAGGTCGCCGCGGTCCTCGCCGCCCACCGCGCGGCCGAACGGTCCCTCAAGCAGGCGAACTCCATGTCCCTCCTGCCGGCACTGACCGACATGCGCCAGCAGATGGAACGGCTCGTGTTCCCCGGGTTCGTGTCGGTGGCGGGGCTCGACCGGCTCCGGCGTATCCGCGTGTACCTGCAGGGCGTCGACGCGCGCGTGCAGAAGCTGCTGCAGAACCCCGGGCGCGACGCCACGTGGATGCGCGAGGTCACCGTCGCGACCGACCGCTACGTCGACGCGGGCGGCACCTTCCCGCCCGCGGTGGGAGCGCACCCGGAGCTCGTGCACGCTCGGTGGATGCTCGAGGAGTTCCGCCTCAGCCTCTTCGCGCAGGAGCTCGGCACGGCCGAGACGGTGTCGCTGCAGCGCATCACGAAGGCACTGACGGCCGCGCGCTGATCGGGCTACTGTGTCGGCCATGATCGGCACACTCGACGTCGTCGTCCTGGACTGCCCGGACCCGCGAGCCCTCGCCCGCTTCTACGCCGAACTGCTCGGCGGGGAGATCGTCGGCTTCGACGAGGACTGGGCCGAGGTCGCTCTCCCCTTCACCGACCACCGTCCGATCCTGGCGTTCCAGCAGGTGGCGGACTACCGGAAGCCCGAGTGGCCGGGGCAGGACGTCCCGCAGCAGAGCCACCTCGACGTCAAGGTCGACGACCTCGACGCCGGCGAGACCGCGGTGCTGGCGATCGGCGCGACGGCGACCGGTTCGGGGACCGACACCTTCCGCGTCTACCTCGACCCGGCTGGCCACCCGTTCTGCCTCATCCGCCCGAACGACTGAGGTGTCGACCTCTGACGTGCCGTCCACTGGAGCGATCCGTGCGGTCGTGTTCGACCTGGACGGTGTGATCCGGCACTTCGACCCGGCGCACGTCGCCGCGATCGAACGCGACCACGCGCTGCCGCCGGGATCGATCGAGTCGTTCGCCTTCACGCCACCGGTGATCGACGACGTCACCACGGGTCGGATCACCCGCGCGGACTGGGTCCGGGCGATCGGCGACCACATCGGCAGCCGAGGTGCGGCCGAGGCGTGGGGACGCCAGCCGTTCGCGCCGGATCCCGACGTCCTCGCGCTCATCGACGAACTCCACGCCGCCGGGTACACCACCGCCGTGCTGACGAACGGCACCGATGGCGTGCCCGCCGAGATCGCGACGTTCGGCCTGCCGGAGCGCGTCGACGCCGTCTTCAGCTCGCACGAGATCGGCGTCACGAAGCCCGACGTCCGTGCGTTCCAGCACGTGCTCGACGCCCTCGGGGTCGACGGCGCAGAGGCCTTCTTCACCGACGACTCCGCGGCCAAGCTGACGGGTGCGGTGGCGCTCGGGATGACGGTGCACCACTACACCGGGGTCGAGGGCCTCCGCTCGGCGCTCGTGGCGCGCGGCGTGCTCAGCTGAGCGGTTCCGGTTCGGTCGCGAGGCCGTCGACCACGGTCACGGTCGGCAGCGCGCCCAGGACGGCACCCGGCAGGAACAGCTTCGCGCCTCGGCGACCGGCGCCGATCACGACGTCTGGGGCGCGCAGCACGCGCTCGTCGACGTACACCGGCCACGACGCGGGCAGGCCGATCAGGGTGATGCCGCCGTACTCCATGCCGGTCAGCGCGACGGCCGCATCCATCGGCGCGAAGCTCGCCTTCCGCACGTCGAGGAGCTTCTTCACGACACGGTTCACGTCGAGCTTCGTGGAGGCGAGGACCACGCAGGCGGCGTAGCGGACCTCGTCGCCGCGCTTGCCCGCGACGACGATGCAGTTCGCGCCGCCCTCGAGCGGGAAGCCGTAGGCATCGGAGAACGCGGCCGTGTCCGCCAGATCGGGGTCGATCGGTGCGGCCTCGATGCGTGTCAGCACGTCGCTCGGCAGCACGGCGAGGGCCTCCGCGACGGAAACGGCAACCAATCCGGTGGCGGCGAGGGCGGGGACTCGTTCGAGCGTCGGCATGGCTCCACCCTAGGCAGCGCGACCCCGACCACTCTGGAGCCATGTCCGTGTACGACGCTCACACCGCCCTGCTCGAGACCTCCGCGTCCGAGCTCGCCGAGGTCCTCCGCAGGTCCGATCCGACGACCGCGATCCCGAGCTGCCCCGGATGGACGATGACGGACCTGGGCGAGCACGTGTCCGACATCCACCGGTGGGTGCTCGGGCAGCTCACCGGTGCCGAGCCGGCCCCCGCGGCGGACGGGACGGACCTCTCGGAACGCTTCGCCACTGGGGCAGACGCCCTGGTGGCCGCGCTCCGCGAGCGCCGCCCCGATGACGTGTGCCCCGCGATCTACCCACCGGACACGGCCGCGACCTGGGCACGGCGGCAGCTGCACGAGACCTCGATCCACCTGTGGGACGCGCAGGACGCCGTCGGGACCGCGCCGCGCCTCCAGGCACACGTCGCCGCCGACGGTGTCCGCGAGGTCCTCGAGGACCTGTACCCACGGCAGGTCCGGCTCGGTCGCGCCGAGCCGCTCGCGGCGACGGTCGAGGTCACGTTCTCCGATGCGTCCGGCGCGGCCACGCTCACCGGGACCGACGGCGGCACCCCGGCGGTCCGCGTGACCGGGCCCGCCGAGGACCTCGTGCTCGCCCTCTGGGGCCGCCGCCGGTTCGACGCGGACGCTCTGACGATCGAGGGTGACCGCGCGGCCCTCGACGCGGCCGTGGCGACGAAACTGGTGCCGTGATGGAACTCCGACCGATCGACGTGACGCAGTGGCCCCGCCGCGAGCACTTCGAGCACTACCGCGACCGGGTGCCGTGCACGTGGGAGATGACCGTCGAACTCGACGTCACCGACTTCGCCGAGACGGTGCGCGCGACGGACCGGCGGACCTACGCGTCGCAGATCTGGGCGATCGCGAGCGTGGTGAACCGGCACGCCGAGTTCCGGATGCAGCTGCTCGACGATGGGTCGCCCGCGGTCTGGGACGTGGTGCACCCGATGTTCACGGTGTTCCATCCCGACACCGAGACCTTCTCCGTCCTGGTCGTCCCGTACGACGAGGACCCCGCCCGGTTCCACGCGGCCGCCGTCGCGACGATGGAGCGGTACCGGGACGACCACCGGATGTTCCCGCAGGAGGACCGCCCGAGGAACGTGTTCGACATCTCGACGCTGCCGGGGACGTCGTTCACCGGGTTCGCGTTGCACGTGCGGGACGGCTGGGACCACCTCCTTCCGATCTTCACGATCGGTCGGTACCGGTTCGTGGAGGGGCGCACGATCATGCCCCTCGTCGTGCAGGTGAACCACGCGGTCGCCGACGGGTTCCACGGGTCGCGGCTCGTCGACGAGCTCCAGACGGTGTTCGCCGAGGCGGGATGGCTCCGGAGGTGAGCGGGGGGATCACCGTCCGACCGGCCGTTCCGAGCGACGCGGCGGCGATGGCGCGGGTGCACGTCGCCTCGTGGCGGTCGACCTACCGCGGGCTGATGCCGGACGCGATGCTGGACGACCCGGGGTTCTGGGCCCGCCGCGAGGGGTTCTGGACGACGGCGCTGACCGACGAACGCTTCGCCACGAACCGGGTCGCGGTGGCCGACGACGACGGCGAAGTGATCGGGATCGCGATGTCCGGACCGGTCGCGAACGCCGAGTCCGAGGTGCGGCACCTGTACGTCCTGTACCTGCTCGACGGGCACCACGGATCCGGAGCGGGGAGTGCCCTGCTCGACGCGGTGCTCGAGCCGTCGGACCCCGCCGCGCTGTGGGTGGCCGACCCGAACCCGCGGGCGCAGGCGTTCTACCGGAAGCACGGGTTCGTGTTCGACGGCACCGAGCAGGTCGACGGCGGCGTCCGTGAGCGCCGCATGGTCCGGCCCGCCGGGCGGCAGGATCCCACGGCTCCGGAGGGCGCAGCCTCGGAGTAGAACGGCCGCATGGTGAACGCCGTCGTGCACGTCGAGTTGATCGGCCCCGAGCCGGAGCGGCTCCGCGCCTTCTACGCCGCACTGTTCGGCTGGGACTCCCCCGCCGGAGCGCCGGTCGCCGACGCGATCTCGGCGCCGTCCTCGTACTCGTTCATCGACCCCGTGGACGGTGCGGGCCCGGTGGCGGGCGGCATAGGCGGCGGACCCGGGTTCGCCGCGCACGCGGTGTTCTCCGTCGGGGTCGACGACGTCCCGACGGCGCTGCAGCAGGCCGAGGAGCTCGGTGGCACGGTCGTGCTGTCGCCGCAGCGGAACGAGGGCGGCGGGGTCACCGTCGGCCACTTCCGCGATCCCGCCGGCAACCTGGTCGGGGTGGCCGGCCCCGTCTGACGGACTGGAGGCGCGGTGCCAGCCCGTACCGCGCCTCCCGTCCGAGGACCCGACGCTCAGGCGGCGCGCGCCTCGAGCGCCTGCTCGTACTCCCGCCGGATGGCGTCGCCGCCCCGGCGGCGCCAGTCGCGGGCCGTCGCCTTCCAGGACGACACCTTCGCCCGGCCGAGCAGCACGTCGTTGATCGCGTTCGTCGCGAACGTGCCGAGTGCCGGGCCCTTCGTCGAGTTGGTCGGCGAGTACAGGCCGTAGACCGGGTTCGGCTGCCCCTCGTCGAGCCACGACGCGAGCGACTCGTACACCGTGTCCGTCATCGCCGCGTTGCCGGCGTAGTAGAGCGGCAGCGGGCACTCGGTGAAGTACTGCAGCGGGAACTCGCCGAGGGCGGTCTCGCTGTTGCCGGTCTTCGTGAGCACGGGAGCGCCGTCGCGGTACTCGAAGTCGCGGCCCTCGATGCCGAACTTGCGGTAGGTCCACGCCTCGGTGCCGAAGGGCGACGCGCACCAGTTGAGGACCTCGAGGAGCATCCGGACCCGCGACTCGGATCCGGCGGCGACCGAGGCGATCGTGTTGTTCGGATCGCCGAGCCACGGCTTCGCCGCCGCGCCGGACGGCCCGACGAACGGCGCGATCGTCAGCTCGAACCCGCTGCCGGGTGTGGCCTGCTGCAGGAGCCCCGGGATGGCGCTGTACGTGTCGGACAGCATGAGCGCGGAGCCCTGTACGAACCAGACCTTGCCGTTGTAGGCGGTGATGCTGTCCGGGTGGACGAGGTCCTCGGCGACGAGCCTGCGGGACACGTCGAGCAGTTCCACCCACTCCTCGAGCTCGTACATGTGGGTGAGCCGCCCGCCCTCCTGCTGCCACTGGTTCGGCAGCCCGAGCATCGGCGCGAGGATGTTCGTCGGCACCGACGCCAGCGCCCACCGGTTCGCGTGCGGGTCGGACACCTGCCGGCACAGCTGCGCGAACTCGTCGACGGTCGAGAACGCCGGGTCGACGCCGAGCCGCTCGAACACGTCTTGCCGACGGTGCAGCGCCTGCGAGGTGAGCGGGCCGCGGGGCACCGGCACGCCGTAGATGCCGCCGGAGAACACGGTGCCACGCCACGACGCGGTCGGCAGGTTCGCCAGGTACGGGTAGTCCCGCACGCCGCTGCCGGACAGGTAGGGGCTGAGGTCGGCGGCCTTCGCCTCGAGGAACTGCGGCAGGTACGAGAACGCCCCGTTGATGGTGAACACGTCGCCGAGGGTGTCGCCGGCGACCTGCGTGGCGAACTTGTTGCCGAAGTCCGCGTTCGGGGTGATCGTCAGGTCGAGGTCGATCCCCATCCGTTCGTCGAGGCCCTGCCAGTACGGGTTGCTGCCCTTCGAGGGCGGGATGGGCGAGTTGGTCGGGACGCTGCCGTGCACCGTGGAGCCGTCGCCGGGCTTGCCGGCCGTGGGCACGAGGCGGTCCGGGATCGTCCGGAAGGCGCTCGGCATGAGTGCGCTCGTCTTCGGCAGGACCGGTTCCGGTCCGCCGGTCCACGGGACGTAGTCCGGCAGCTGCACGGCCTTGTTGATCGCCTTCACGTCGGTCGACCGGGTGACGGTGGAGCAGCTGGCCAGGAGGCCCGTGGCTGCGACCCCGAGACCGCCCGCGATGAGTGCGCGGCGGCTGAAGGGCGTCGCCAGACCCTGGGATGTCGTGTTGCGGTGCATGGGTTCAGCCCTTCACGGCGCCGGTCAGGACACCCTTGGCGAAGTGCCGCTGCAGGAACGGGTAGACGATGAGGATCGGCACGATCGAGACGACGAGGATCGCCATCTGGATCGACGCCTGCGGGGGCAGCGCGTCCGAGGACGTGCCGAGGTCGGCGCCGCCGAACTGCGCGTTGTTGATCACGTACGTGCGGAGCACGAGCTGCAGCGGCCACTTGGCGGTGTCGTTGATGTAGAGCAGCGCGTTGAAGAACGCGTTCCAGTACCCGACGGCGTAGAACAGGCCGATCACGGCGAGGACGGCCTTCGACAGCGGGAGCACGATCCGCCAGAACACCGCGAAGTCGCCGGCACCGTCGATGCGTGCGGACTCGATGAGCTCCTTCGGGATCGCCATGAAGAACGACCGCATCACGATGACGTTGAACGCGCTGAGGGCCGTCGGCAGGATGAGCGCCCAGTACGAGTCGAGCAGGCCGAACTGCTTCACGACGAGGTAGTTCGGGATGAGCCCGGGGGCGAACAGCAGGCTGACCAGGACGAGGCTCAGCACGAAGCCCGACCCGTAGGACCCCGGGCGGCTCAGCGCGTAGGCGAGCATCGCGCTCACGAACAGGCTGATGAGCGTGCCGACGGCGGTGATCCCGATGCTGACGACCATCGCCCGGGTGACGACACCGCCAGCGAAGATGCTCTCGTAGGCGCCGAGGTCCAGGCCCTTCGGCCACATCACGAACCCGCCAGCGTCGTTCACCTGGGCGACCGGCGCGAGGCTCGTCGACACGATCCCGACGAACGGCAGGATCACGACGAGGCAGATCACGAGCAGGACGAACCCGGTGAGCAGGCGTCCGGGCAGCGGTGGCGCGTCGAGGCCGCCGCGCTTCCGCTTCTTCGAGCCGGCGACGGTCATCGTGTGCGTGGCGGTCATCGCGACTCCTTCTGGTAGACGCCCGCTTCACCGAAGACGTGCGCGAGCTTGTTGGCGCCGAGGACGAGCAGGACGCCGACGACGCCCTTCACGAGCCCCACCGCGGCGGCGACGCCCCACTGCCCGCCGAGCACGCCGTTGTTGTAGACGTAGGTGTCGAGGACCTCGCTCGCGGCGCGGCCGACGGCCTGCTGCTGGAGGAGGATCTGCTCGAACCCGACGGTCAGGGAGTCCCCGAGCCGCAGGATGAGCAGCAGGATGATGATGCCCCGCATGCCGGGCAGGGTGACGTGCCACAGCTGCCGCCAGCGGGAGGCGCCGTCCATCTTCGCCGCCTCGTACAGGCTCGCGTCGATCGAGCTGAGGACCGCGAGGAACAGGATCGTCGCCCACCCGGTGTCCTTCCAGATCACCTGGCTGGTGAGCAGCGCGACGAACCCGTGCGGGTTGCCGAGGAAGTCGATCGCGTTGCCGCCCGCGGCCCGGATCGCGTTGTTCACGAGCCCGGAGCCGCCGAGGATCTGCTGGAAGACCGCGACGACGATCACCCACGACAGGAAGTGCGGCAGGTACAGGATCGACTGCACGATGCCCTTGATCCGCTCGGACAGCAGCGAGTTGAGCATGATCGCGAGGATGATCGGCGCGGGGAACACGAACACGACCTGCACGAGCGTGATGACCAGCGTGTTCCGCAGGGCGCCGAGGAACTCCGGGTCGCCGTTGAACACGATGGCGAAGTTGTCGAAGCCGACCCACGGGCTCCGGCCGAGCGGGACGAACGGCAGGTACTCCTGGAACGCGATGAGGTTCCCGAGGAGCGGCAGGTAGTGGAACGCCAACAGCAGCGCGACGCCGGGCAGCCCCATCAGGAGCAGCACCTTGTCGCGTCGGATCCGCTGCCACCTGCTGTGCCGACGCAGCCCCGGGTCGGGCGGCGGTGCGGCCCCCGGGTCGTGGTGTGCAGCGGTCCGCGTGCGGTTCGTCGCACGGTCGTCGAGCTTCGTCACTCGCTGGCCCCCTCCGTTGGATTCCTGGAGTGACCCTCGCGTTCATGGCAACCGTGCGGCAACCCGTTGCCAAACGTTTCCATCGTTGTAACGGTCCACCTCCTACGCTGGCACCATGACGCTGCAGTCGACACCCCGCCCGCGCAGACGGATCGGTCTCGTCGGAGCGGGCGGCATCGCCGTCGCCCACGTGCCCGGGCTGCTCCGCCTCGGCGACGTCGTGGTCCACTCGCAGGAGGGCGCGCGAGCCCTGGCCGACGCCTTCGCGGAGGAGGCAGCGGCCGTCGGCAGCACGATCACGGTCGCCGACACCCTCGACGAGCTGCTCGCCGCCGTCGACGTGGTGGACGTCGTCGTCCCCACCCCGGCGCACGCCACGGTGGTGCGGGCAGCGCTCGCCGCCGGCAAGCACGTCGTGTCGGAGAAGCCCCTCGCCCGCACCGTCGCGGACGCCACCGACCTCGTCGCCCGCGCCGCCGACGCCGGGCTGCAGCTCTACCCGGCGCACGTCGTCCGGTGGTTCCCCGCCTACGCACGGCTGCACGAGGCCGTCACCGCGGGCGTCCTCGGCGACCTCGCCGTCCTGCGGTTCTCGCGGTCGGGCGCGTTCCCGACCCGCGTCGCGTGGTTCGGCGACCGCGCCCAGTCCGGCGGGATCGTGATGGACCAGATGATCCACGACATCGACGCCGCACGCTGGATCGCGGGCGAGGTCGTCCGCGTGTCCGCCGTGTCCGTCCGCACCGGGGACGACGAACACCCGGTCGAGGCCGCGCACGTGCTCCTCACCCACGCCTCCGGTGCGATCAGCCACGTCGCCGGACTCTGGGGACCGCAACACCTCGCGTTCTCGACCGAGTACTCGGTGACCGGGACGCTCGGCAGCCTGACGCACTCGTCCCTCGCCGAGGAGGCCACCCGCGGCGACCTCGCGGTGCCGACCGCCACGGACGGGTTCCTGCCGTCGGTCGACCCCGCTGAGGACCCGTACGCGCTCGAGCTCGCGGACTTCGTCGCCGCGTTCGACGGCGGACCGCTCCCCCGCGTCACCGCCGAGGACGGCGCCGTCGCGGTCCGGATCGCGACCGCCGCGCTCGAGTCCATCGAGTCCGGCCAGCCCGTGGAGGTCGCACCGTGACGCTCCGGATCGGCGTGCTGTCGTTCGCCCACACGCACGCCGTCGGGTACCTGGCCGCGCTCGCCGCGATGCCCGACGTCGAGGTGCGCGGCGCCGATCCCGACGGGGTGTCCACCGGCACCGCGGTGGGCGAGCTGCGGGGCGCCGACCTCGCCGCCGCGCTCGGCGTCGGGTACGCGGACACGTACGACGAACTGCTCGCGTGGGCCCCGGACGCCGTGGTCGTCACGAGCGAGAACGCCCGGCACCGGGAACTCGTCGAGCTCGCCGCCGCGGCCGGCGCCCACGTGCTCTGCGAGAAGCCCCTGGCGACCACCTGGCAGGACGGGCTGGCGATGCGGGACGCCGTCGACCGCGCCGGCGTCGTGCTGATGATGGCGTTCCCGGTGCGGTTCGCCTCGGCGTTCGACCGGCTGCGCGCCACCCACGACTCGGGAGCCCTCGGCACCGTCTTCTCGGTGCGCGGGGCGAACACCGGCATGCTCCCGCGCACCCGCGACTGGTTCACCGACCCGTCGATGAGCGGCGGCGGGGCCCTCGTCGACCACGTCGTGCACATCGCCGACCTGCTGGACGGCCTCACCGGAGCCGCCCCGGTGTCCGTCACCGCGGTGGCGAACCGGGTGCTGCACGCCGACCGGGCACGCGCGGAGACCGCCGGGCTCGTGACCGTGACGTACGACTCCGGGATGGTCGCCGCGATCGACTGCTCGTGGAGCCGGCCGGACACCTCGCCGGTCTGGGGCGGGCTGACCCTCGACGTGGCAGGCACGGGCGGCACCGTGTCGGTGGACTTCTTCGGGGCCGCGGCACGGGGACTCCACGCGGTGGACGGCCGGCCGATCGAGCTGCGGTACGGAGCCGACCCCGACGTGGCGATGCTCCGCGCGTTCCTCGACGCGGTGCGGTCCGGCGTGCGGCCCCAGCCGGACGTCGGTGTCGGGCTCCGGACGCTGTCCGTCGTGCTCGCGGCGCAGGAGTCGGTGCGGACCGGACGGACGGTCGCCGTCCCGACGACCTGACCCACGGGGGCGGCCCCGCCGCGGACCGTCCCGCAGGTCGGCCTGGAGGCGCGTGGCGGCGCCGCCACGCGCCTCCAGGATCGGAGTCTGTACCGTTCCGAACCGCACACGCGGGGGTTCTCGGGCAGGGTGGGAGCATGACCTTCGAGCAGCACGCGCAGTCGTTCGGGGCGGCGGCCGACGCCTACGAACGGGGACGACCCGGGTACCCGCCGGCCGCAGTCGAGTGGCTCCTGCCGGACGACGCCGGACTCGTGGTCGACGTCGGAGCGGGCACCGGCAAGTTCACGCGCTCCCTGGTCGGACACGCGAACGAAGTCGTCGCCGTCGAGCCGGACGCGGCGATGCGCGAGCGCTTCGCCACCGCACTGCCCGACGTGCGGGTGCTCGACGGCACGGGCGAGGCGATCCCGCTGGACGACGGGTCCGCCGACGCCGTGACCTTCGCGCAGGCCTGGCACTGGGTCGACCCCGAACGCGGAGCGGCCGAGGTGGCACGGGTCCTCCGGCCGGGCGGCGTGCTCGGCCTGGTCTGGAACGTGCGCGACGAGACCCGGCCCTGGTCGGCACGGCTCGGCGCGCTCATGAAGCAGCCGGAGTCGCGGGTGATGGACTACGGCGCACCCGTGGTCGGCGCCCCGTTCACCGACGGCGGGTACGAGCGGTTCCGGTGGGTGCACGAGCAGGAGCGCTCGGCGTTCCTCGACATGGTCGCCTCGCGGAGCTACGTCATCGTGCGACCGGCCGACGAGCGGGTCGCGCTGCTCGGGGCCGTCCAGCGGTTGCTCGACCAGGACCCGGACACCGCCGGCCGGGACACCGTGCCCGTGGAGTACACGACGTACGTGCACCGGTACGTCCGGCCCTGACGCGGCGACGGCGCCGGCGCTGGCGCTCCGCCGTGCCTGCGCCCCCGGGCCAGCTCCCCGTGCCCGCTCCCGCGTGCGCGCTACGCTCGTCCGGTGCGCGCAACCGTGCGGGACGTGGCCGCCCTCGCCGGGGTGTCGCCGAAGACCGTCTCCAACGTCATCAACGGCGGCGTCGTGGTGCGCCCCGAGACCCGGGAGCGGGTCGAGCAGGCCCTCGCCGAACTCGACTACGTACCGAACCTGTCCGCCCGCGGGCTGCGGAACGGCCGGTCGGGCGCGATCGCGCTGACGCTGCCCGAGATGGCGAGCGCGTACTCCGCCGAACTCGCGCAGTGGTTCGTGGAGCTCGCCCGCGAACGCGGATGGACCGTGCAACTCGACCAGACCGGCAACGACCCCGCTCGTGAGCGCGACCTGGTCTCCCGCGCGCGGGCGCACCTCGTCGACGGGCTGATCCTCAACCCGGTGTCCCTCAGCGCGAGCGTCCTCGCCTCGACGGAGGGCCTGCCGCCGACGGTCGTCATCGGCGAGGTCGAGCCCGAGCACGTCGACCAGGTGCACGTCGACAGCCGAGCTGCGGCCGAACAGGTCACCGCGTACCTGGTGGAACGGGGCCACCGTCGGATCGCGATCGTCGGTGCCGCGCGTGCCACGGCCCCGACGGCCACGAGCGAGCTGCGGGAGCGCGGGTACGTCGCTGCGCTCACCGCTGCGGGCATCGCTCCCGACCCGGCGTTGCGCGTGCCCCTCGCCGGATGGACCACGAGCGAGGCCGCCTCGGCGTTCGCGGCCTGGCTCGACGAGCACCCGCTGCCCGACGCCGTGTTCGCGTTCACCGACTCGATCGCGTTCGGCGTGCTGCACGTCCTGGCGGCGCGGGGCGTCCGGGTGCCGGAGCAGGTGAGCGTGATCGGGTTCGACGACGTCGACGGTGCCGCGTACGCGATCCCGGCGCTCAGCACGGTGTCGTTCGATCGTCGGGCGTTCGCGACCGCGGCCCTCGACCTGCTCACCCGTCGCATCGAAGACCGCGATGCTCCGCCGGAGACCGTCGTGATCCCGCACCGCATCGTCGAGCGCGCGAGCGTCGCCCCGCGCTGAGGCGTGGCGCACCTCGTACCGTGCGACGACGGCGCGCACCACCGTGCGAGGTCGCGCACCGCGCCCGGCGTACGCTCCGCCGCATGACCTCCGCCGACCCGTCGATGCCGACGCTCACCGCCACCGTGCTGCAGTCCCCGGACGCCATCGCCCTGGCCCGCTTCTACGGCGCGCTCACCGGGTGGACCGTCCACGAGGACGACCCGACCTGGGCCCGCGTCCGCCCCGACGACGGCCCGGGGCTCTCCGTGCAGTACGAACCGGCGTACGTCGCGCCGACGTGGCCGGGGACGACGGACGCTCCGGGCATGCAGCTGCACCTCGACTTCCAAGTGGAGGACCTGCCCGCCGCGGTCGCCCGGGCCGAGCGACTCGGTGCCCGCCAGGCGGAGTACCAGCCGCAGGAGGACGTGCGGGTACTGCTCGACCCCGACGGGCACCCGTTCTGCCTGTTCCTGCCGGGCGCCTGAGCCGTCCGGCACCCCGGCGCTCGCCCGCGCCGCGCCGAGTTTCGCGCGCGCTACCCCGAGTTTCGCGCTGAGCGACACCTCTCGGGCTGTCCTGCGCGAGAAGTGTCGCTCAGGCCGAATCCCTGGCCGCCGCGCCGGGCCCGCCGGACGAGTCCGCCGCACCGGGCCCGCCCGGGCCGCCGTCCGCGGCAGCCAGCACCGCCTCGCGGGTCCGCGCATCGCCGAGGATCCGGAAGTGCCCGCCGACCGGCACCCGCACGTTCGTGGCCCCGGCGAGCGCGCTGCCCTCCGGGATCAGCGTGTCGAACACCCCGAACACAGACGTGATCCGCGTGTTCGCGTCGAGTTCCCGCGCCAGCCCGGACAGCACCGGGTCCGCCGCCCGGAACGCCCGCAGGTGCCGCACCGGCGCGAGTCGCGCGTAGCCGGACCCCGCGAACGGCGTCGACACCGCCACCATCCGGTCGATCCGCCCGTGGTCGTCGAGCCGCGCCATCGCGTACTTGCCGATCAGGCCGCCCTTGCTGTGCGCCACGAGCAGCACGTCCCGGAGGTCGTGTTCCTCGAGGTACGCCAGCACCTCCTGCGCCGACTCGGGCACGGGGCGCAGGTTGTGCCGCAGCACCGGCAGGACGTGCACCGGGTGCCCACGGTCGTGCAGGGCGTCCATCAGCGGACGCATGAAGTGCCAGGTCTCGTAGACGCCCGGCACCACGACGACGGGCTGGCCGTCGCCGGTCCGGTAGTCGTCGGCGGTCGTCGGTCCGAAGCTCCGCAGCTGCCACCGGGCCGCGTACCACCAGTCGAGTGCGGCCCACCATCCGCGACGCACCAGCGAGATCCGGACTGGAGGCGCGGTGCGGCCCGTGCGCGTCGGCCCGGCTCCGGACGTGGTCGCCTCCGTCATCGCGCTCCGTCGCGGGTCCGGGCGTCCTCGCGGAGCCGTCCGGCACGGGCACCGGTGTGCGGGCGCACGGGCAGGCCGTCGACCGAGACCATCCCCACGTTCGCGCGCACGAGCCGAGAGTACGCGGCACGTCCTGCACGCTCGCGCCGGCTCCACAGTCGCACGTCAGCGTCGTCATCACCCGCTGATAGGGAACCGGTGTGCACTCGTCCGCATGACCGACGACACCCCCACGACGCCCGCCGACCGCCCGACCGACGCCACGCCGACCGGGTGGGGAGCGGCACCGGCGCCCGCCTCGAGCTCCACGTCCACCTCGACGTTCGACGCTCCCGCCCCGGCCCCGAGTGCCCCGAGCGACTGGCAGCAGGGCGCGTCGCAGCCGGGTGGTCCGCACCAGAGCGGTCCGCACCAGGGCGACCGGCAGCACGCCGGCTGGCAGCAGGCCGGCTGGCAGCAAGGCGCCTGGCAGCAGGGCGGCCCGAACGGCCCGACGCCCTGGTACGGCACGGCCGCCACGGCGCAGCGGAAGGGACCGAAGCCGCCGTGGTTCTGGCCGATCGTGGCGGTGGCCGTCGGGCTCGCCGCGCTGCTCGTCGGCGGGGGCGTCGGGTTCGCCGTCGGGCACGCGATCGGCGGCGCCGGCCACTCGACCACGCAGGTGCCCGGCACGAACGGGGGCACGGACCAGTTGCCCGGCGGTGGCACCGGTCGGTTCCCCGGCAACGGCACCCAGGACGGGACCGGATCCGGGAGCGGGACCCAGAACGGCAGCGGCACCGGCACCGGCACCGGCACCCAGGGCAGCACCGGGACCGGATCCGACACCAGCGGTTCCTCTGCGAACAGCTGAGCGCTACGCTCCCGACATGCGCAAGGTCACCGCAGGACTGTTCGCCTCCGTCGACGGCGTCGTGCAGGACCCGTACACGTTCCAGTACGACTCCTTCGACGACGAGCTCGGGGCCGGGATGGGCGCGTTCATGGCCCGCACCGACACCGTCCTGCTCGGCAGGAACAGCTACCTCGAGTGGGCCGAGTGGTGGCCCGCCCACCCCGAGGACGGCTTCGGCCAGTGGATCAACCCGATCGAGAAGTACGTCGCGTCGACCACGCTCGGCGACGACCTGGCGTGGGAGAACAGCACGCGGATCCCGGGTGACCTCGACGAGTTCGTCCGAGACCTCAAGCAGCGCGACGGCGCCGACATCGCGGTCTGCGGGAGCGTCACCGTCGTCCGGCACCTGCTCTTCGCCGGCCTGCTCGACGAACTCCAGCTCATGGTGCACCCGGCGATCGCCGGTGCCGGCCGCAAGCTCTTCGAGCCGACCGACCCGCCCACGCGCCTGCGGTTGGTCGACAGCACCGTGACGAGCAAGGGGAACGTCCTGAGCACCTACGCGCCGCTGGGGGCGTGAACAGGGCACTGGCGAACCGCGCGTACCCTCTGAGGTGACCATCTCACCACCCGAGGAAGCCGGAATCAGCATGACCCAGGACCCCCGCCCGCACGTCGTCATCGTCGGCGGTGGATTCGCCGGTGTCGCCGCGATGCGCGAACTCGCCGACGCTCCGGTCCGGGTGACCCTGGTCGACCGCCACGTCTACAACATGTTCCAACCGCTCATGTACCAGGTGGCGACCGGTGGCCTGAACGCCGGGGACGTGACGTACTTCCTCCGCAGCCTCCGTGCGAAGCAGGACAACGCCGAGTTCCGGCACGGCCTGCTCACCGGCGTCCGGCCCGACGAGCGCATCGCCGAGATGTCCGACGGCGAGCACCTGCACTACGACTGGCTCATCCTGGCGAACGGGGTGAACACGAGCTACTTCGGCACCCCCGGCGCGTACGAGTACGCGTACTCGATGTACTCCCGCTCGCAGGCCCTCCGCATCCGCGACGAGCTGTTCACCCGGCTCGAGGAAGCCGCGGCGAACCAGGGCCCCGACGAGATCAAGATCGTCATCGTCGGCGGCGGTGCGACGGGCGTGGAGATGGCCGGTGCGCTCGCCGAACTCCGCGACCAGGCCCTCGTCGGCGCGTACCCGGAGATCGAGCGGGGCAACATCTCGATCACCCTGGTGCACCGCAGCGGTGAGCTCCTCAAGCCGTTCGCGCCGCGCCTCCGCCGGTACGCGGCGAAGATCCTGCGGAAGCGCGGGGTCGTGCTGCGCCTGAACACCGGCGTCTCCGAGGTCAAGCGCGACGGCGTGATGACGGCCGAGGGCGAGTTCATCCCGGCGTCGCAGGTCATCTGGGCGACCGGTGTCGCCGCCCACAAGGAGGTCTCGGGCTGGGGCCTGCCGCAGACCCACGGCGGGCGCATCCAGGTGAACGACGACCTCAGCGTGAAGGGCGTCGAGCGCATCTTCTCCGCCGGCGACATCGCCGCGCAGGACGACGCCCTCGCCCAGCTCGCACAGCCGGCACTGCAGGGCGGACGGCACTGCGCACGGCAGATCGTGCGGCGCATCGAGGACAAGCCGACCGAGCACTTCAAGTACTTCGACAAGGGCACGATGGCGACCATCGGCACGAACGCCGCGGTCGCGCAGCTCCGGGGCGGCATCACGCTCGTCGGGCCGATCGCGTGGGCGGCCTGGGTGGCGGTGCACATCGCGTCGCTGCTCGGCAACGGCAACCGGCTGTCGACCCTGTCGCACTTCTTCGTCCGCTACCTGTGGTTCATGCGGAAGCGCTCGATCCCGATCGTGGGTGACGTCCGGCCGGTGCGCCCGAACGGGGACCGCGAGCCGGAGCCGTGGCAGATGCAGAAGGCGGAGTAGGCGCGGGCGCGCGGGCGCTTGCGGGCTGGCGCCGCGCGCGGGCTGGGGCGGCGCGGGCCGGCGCCGCGCGCGGACCGACCCGATGCGACGAGGTCGACGTCGTGCGACAGCGGCTTCGTCGCTCCGCGCGCAGCGCGACATCCCGCGCGCGCAACGAACGACAGGGCCGACGTCGTACGACATCGGCCCTGTCGTTCCGGGTCAACGCCGCGCGGCGACCTCGAAGTAGGCACCGGCCGCGATGTCCTCGAGCAGCCCCGGGCCGATGGGCTCCCAGCGGAGGAGCTCTCGCGTCGCGTCCGACGTCGCGGACATCTCCATGCCGAAGAACTGCCCGATGAACCCGAAGTGGGACACCGCGTCGGCCGGGTCGACCGAGGTCACGGGCAGCCCGAGCCCTTCGCCGATGGCCTCGGCGATCGCCCGGGTGGGGATCGCGGTCTCGGCGACGGCGTGCAGCTTCGTGCCAGCGGGTGCCTGCTCGAGTCCGAGGCGGACGAGTCGCGCGGCGTCGGTGACGTGCGCGGCGGCCCAGCTGTTCGTCCCCTCGCCGACGTAGCCGGACACGCCGGTGCGCTGCGCGGCGCCGACGATCGCGGCGATGAACCCGTGGTCGCCCGTGCCGTGGGTGGTCGGGCTGAAGCGGGCGGCGATGGTCCGGACGCCCTGGTCGACGAAGTCGAAGCCGCGGTTCTCGCTGCCGCCGCGCATGCTCTCGGGGCCGACGAACGGGTTGGGGTCCGACTCGGTCGAGGGGCGGCCCTGTGCGAGTCCGGCGACACCCGACGCGACGACGAACGGCCGGTCGGTGCCGACGAGCGCCTGGCCGATCGTCTCGACCGCGGCGCGCTCGCTGGCGTTCGTCGCGGCGGGGTTCGCCCAGTCGTGCTTGTTGGCGAGGTGCAGGACGCCCTCGGCGTCGGTGGCCCCGCGGCGGATGGCGTCGAGGTCGTCGAGGTCGCCCCGGAGGACGGCGACGCCCTTCGCCTCGAGCGCTGCGGCGGAGGCGTCGGAGCGTGCGAGGCCGGTGACGGAGTGGCCGGCGGCGAGGAGGTCGTCGACGGTGTGGGAGCCGATCCAGCCGGAGGCCCCGGTGACGAACACGTGCATGTGTCTTCCCTTCACAGGTGTCCACGGCGTGATGTCATGAACTGACATCACTGTAGCACTCGATGTCAGCCACTGTCATCAGTAGACTGCGGACATGGCCCGATGGCAACCCGGAACCCGCGAACGTCTGCAGACGACCGCGCTGCAGCTCTTCGCGGAGCAGGGCTACGACCAGACGACCGTCGCCGGGATCGCCGCAGCAGCCGAGGTCACCGAGCGCACCTTCTTCCGGCACTTCGCGGACAAGCGCGAGGTCCTGTTCGCCGGGCAGGACGACTTCCTCGGCATGTTCACCACCCCGATCGAGGCAGCACCGGCCGACGCGGCCCCGTTCGACCTCGTCCGGCGCGCGCTCGAGGCCGCCGGTGCGTTCTTCCCGGAGGAACGCCGTCCGTGGTCGCGCACGCGTCAGGGCATCATCGACGGGAACCCGGCCCTCGGTGAGCGGGAGCTCGGCAAGCTCGCGACCCTGAAGGTCCGGCTCGGCGAGGTCCTGCGCGACCGCGGCGTGCCCGAGCCGGCCGCGACGATCGCCGCCGAGACCGCCGTGACCGTGTTCCACCTGTCGTTCGCCCAGTGGATCGCCGACGACGAGGACCGGCCGTTCGCCGCCATCGCCGACGAGCGACTCGACGCCCTGACGAGCCTGGTGCACCCCGGTCGTTGAGACACCTCTTACCTTCCGCGCGCATCATGTAACGATCCGGTCACGACCTGACGGTCCGTGGCTCCATCGACCAGATCTCGCAGGAGGCGTCCGTGGCGACCACCACGCTCTCGCCGGAGCGGACCCGTCCGACATCCGCGCCGAACGACACCGCCCGCCGGGCCGGCCGCTCGACACCGCCGCCGCCGCTGACCCACCGCGCTCCGGCGCTCGACGGCCTCCGCACGGTGGCGATCCTGATCGTGATCCTGTACCACCTGCACGTGCCGCAGTTCGAGGGCGGCTTCATCGGCGTCACGGTGTTCTTCGTCCTGTCCGGGTTCCTCATCTCGACGCTGCTGCTCGGCGAGCGCCGACGCACCGGTCGCATCCGGCTCGGGTCGTTCTGGACGAAGCGGCTCCTCCGCCTCTACCCGGCCCTGCTGGCGTTGGTGGTCGTCGGGCTCGCGCTCTGGAACTGGGTCGGCGACTACAAGGGCGCGTCGTTCTCCCCCGGTGAGGCCGCGTTCATCGCCCTGAGCTACACCGGCAACCTCTTCCGCTCCTACTGGGACACCACCCAGGGGGTCTTCGCGCACACGTGGAGCCTGTCCATGGAGGAGCAGTTCTACCTCGTCTGGCCGCCGGTCCTCGTGCTGCTGTTCGCCCTGCGCGCCCGCCGGCACTGGCTGATGACCGGCCTCGGCGTGGTCATCGTCGGAGCGGCTGCAGCATCGTGGCTGAGCTACCGCACCCCGAACGCCGGCGCCACCCCGGACGTCTACTTCTCGCCCGTGCTCGGTGTCGTGCCACTGGCGACCGGGTGCCTGCTCGCCCTGCTCCTGGACGACGAGCGGATCCGGACCTGGGCGTCCGGGATCGCCGGACACGCCGGCACCTGGGTCGGCCTCGCGTTCCTGGTCGGTGTGCAGTTCTGGATCGACGACGACTGGACGCAGCACGCGTGGTCCTTCGGCGTGGTGCTCCCCGTCACCGGGCTCATCTCGGCGCTGCTCATCGGCGGGCTGGCGTCCGTCCGGTCGCCCGTCTCGGTCGCACTCGCGTGGACCCCGATGTCCTGGTTCGGCCGGCGCGTGTCCTACTCGGCGTACCTCTGGCACCCACTCGTGATCGCCCTGCTCGGGACGTACGCGATCGGGCCGTGGGGGAACGTCTGGCTCATCGCGGTCGCGCTGCTGGTGGCCGTCGGTGCCGCGTACGCCGTCGAAGTCCCGGTGGAGAAGGCACGGAGGCGGCTGCGCGAGGCGCGCCGTCTGGTCGCGGCAGACCGGTCAGGGCGCGTGACGGCGGACGCCGCCAGCTGACGGACTGGAGGCGCGTGGCGGCCCCGCACCGCGCCTCCAGTCCGTCGGTCGGGGGAGCACCAACCGTCGGGTGTGCGCGGGCGACCCGCCGATTCCTGCTCCCTCGACGAGACGCCCGCACAGCACGCCGAACCGAGAGCCCCCGCCGCCCTGGGTGAGCGCGTCACCCCCTCGCCGTAGGCTCGCACCGTGACCACGGAGCGCGTCGACGTCCTCGTCGTCGGCGGCGGCCCCGTCGGCCTCTTCACGGCCGCGCTCCTCGCCGCCCGCGGCGTGCGGGTCGCCGTGTGGGAGCGTCGCGCCGTACCCCCGGTCGGATCCCGGGCGATCGGCATCCACCCGCCGTCACTCGACGCCTTCGCCACGATCGGCCTCGACGGTCCGGTGCTCGCCGAGGCCACCAAGGTGCACACCGGCGTCGCCCGGAGCCGCGGCCGGAAGCTCGGCACGCTCACCTTCGACCGCGCTTCGGGCACGCACCCGTACGTGGTGACGCTCGACCAGCACCGCACCGAGACGCTCCTGCGGGACCGTCTCGACGTGCTCGCCCCGACGGCGCTCCGCACCGGGACGACCCTGACCGGGCTCAGCCGGCACCGCGACCACGTCGACGCGACGGGCACCGGGCCGGAGGGCACCGCGGTGTCCGTCCGGGCCGCGTTCGTCGTCGGGGCGGACGGTGCCCGGAGCGTCGTTCGCGACCTCCTCGATATCGGCACCTCCGGACGCGACTACCCGGACCGCTACGTGATGGGCGACTTCGCCGACCCGGAGTCCCCGTCTGCCCGGTCCGCCGCACTCGTCGACGTCGGCCCGGACGGTGTGGTCGAGTCGTTCCCGCTCCCCCACGGGCGGCGTCGCTACGTCGTGCTGGTCCCCGACGACGACGCCTTCGCCGCCGCCGGCACGAGCGCCGGCGAACCGGATGCCGGGGTCGCGGTCCGGCTCGCGGCGCTCGTCGCCGAACGGACCGGTGCCGCACCCGACCCCGCGAGCTGCTCGATGACGAGCGGCTTCCGGGTCCGCCGCCGAGCGGCCGACCGCGTGGGCATCGGACGGGTCGTCCTCACCGGGGACGCCGCCCACGAGATCAGCCCGATCGGAGGGCAGGGCATGAACCTCGGGTGGCTCGACGCCGCCGAGCTCGCGCCGCTCCTCGCCGACGCGGTCGCCTCGGGTTCGTCCGGACCGTGGCCCGACTACGCGCGACGCCGGCAGGCCTCCGCCGCTCGGGCGGCCAGGCAGGCCGAGTTGAACATGGCGCTCGGCCGCCCGCTGGGTGCGCTGGGCGCCGTCGGCCGGGAGGCGCTGCTCCGGACCGCCCTGTCCCTCCCGACCGCGCACGGCCTGGCCCGGCTGTACGCGATGCGCTGGTCCTGACGGGTCGCGGCGACACACGCGCGGGCACGCGGCGCGGCGATGCGGGCGTGCGTCCGGCGGTCAGGCCACGAGTCGCGCGCCGGCCAGCCCGAGTTCGACGACCAGCACGAGCGACGACGCGATCACCAACCGGAACAGGGTCCGCGAGGCGCGCCCCACGACCACCAGCCGGATCCCGACCGCCGCGAGGACGACCACCACGAGGGTGCCGACCACTGCCAGCACGACCCCGACGCCGCGCACCGGGTCGTCACCGAGGACCTGCCCGCCAAGCACCAGCAGCGCCGCGACCACGAGCGAGCCGAAGGCCGTGACACCAGCACCCCGGAGCCCGAGCCGGTGCGGGAAGCCGCGGACGCCCGTCGCCGCGTCGTCCACCAGGTCGGGCAGCACGTTCGTGCAGTGGATCGCCACCCCGAACACCGCGCCCGTCGCCACCGCCCACCACGCGGGCCAGGGCGCGTCGGGCCCGGCGGACACCGCCACCACCGGCAGCAGACCGAACGCGACGACGAACGGCACGACGGACCACACCGTCCGCTTGAGCCCGGCGTCGTAGGCCCACCCCGCGGCGACGAGCACGAGGTGCGCGACCGCAGCCACCGGCCCGAGGAGGAGCGACAGCACGACGGCGACCCCGGCGGTCACGAACGCCGCGGTCCGGACCGTGCCGACGGCGACGAGGCCCTGCGCGACGGGCTTGTCCGAGCGTCCCACGGCCCGGTCGCGGTCGGCATCGATCCAGTCGTTCGCGAGCCCGATGGACAGCTGTCCGGCGACCACCGTCAGCGCCACGAGGACGACGAGCCAGGCCGGGTGCCCGACCGCCGCGGCGATCACCGCGGCGAGCACGGTCACGGTCAGGGTCGGCCCCGGGTGCGACGACGCCACCAGGAGACTCGGCAGGGAGCGTCGCGGACGAGGGGTCACCGGGCCAGCGTACGGGCGGCCTCTCCGACGGGTCGCAGACGACGACGGGTGAGGACGCCGGAGGCCAGCGCGATCCCGACCAGCACCACGAGTCCACCGACCGGCTCGTTCCACCGCACCCGCTCGCCGAGCACCAGCACGCCGAGCGCGACCCCGACGACCGGCGTCAGGTAGGTGACGGTCGACGCGCGCCCCGCGCCCCACGCCTGCACGAGGCGGGTGTTCCACGCGTAGGCCAGCCCCGTGCCGACGCAACCGAGTGCGACCATCGCGGCCACGATCCTCCAGTCCAGCTGCACCGGGCCGGTGGCGATCGCGGGCGCGACCAGCAGGAGCAGCCCCGATGCGAGCGTGAGCTGCACCGTCGCGAGGGTCACCGGGTCGTACGAACTGGTCACGGCGACGCGTCGGAGGTACGCCAGCCCGATCCCGTAGCACGCGGTCATCCCGAGGAGCGCGATCTGCCCCGGGATGCTCGCCAGGACCGCCGGGTCGCCGATGACGTCCCACGGTCCGACCAGGACGAGCACGCCGACGATGCCGAGCACGATCCCGACCACCTGCCGGCCGCGGAGCTTCTCGGACGGCACGAGCACCGCGAGCGCCGCCATCGTCATGATCGGCGTCGTCGCGTTGTAGATGCTCGCGAGCCCGGACGGCACGGTCTGCTCGGCCCACGCCATGAGCGACGACGGCACGGCGTTGAGGAACACGGACACGACGAGCAGGTGCGCCCACACCTTCGGTTCACGGGGCCAGCGACGACGGGTCGCGAGCAGGATCAGCACGAGCGTGACCGCCCCGAGCACGGTGCGGACGGTCGCGACCTGCTGCGGCGCGAGGCCGTCGAGCCCGATCTTCGCGAACAGGAAGCTCGAGCCCCAGGTGAGTGCGACGAGGAGGTAGAGGACCGCGTTCATGTGGCTTAGTGTCGACACCCACAGCGCATGCGGCAAACGCATGCGGTTCATGCCGACATGAGGACGACGCATGACCGTCTCGGTCCCCCAGCTCCGCGCCTTCGTCGCGACGGTCGACGCCGGGTCGTTCACGGGCGCCGCCGCCTCGCTCGGGGTCGGCCAGTCCGCGGTCTCGCACGCCGTCGCCGGACTCGAGCGCGAGGTCGGTGGCTCCGTGGTCCGTCGTGGCGGCGCCGCCGCCACGACCCCGCTCGGCGACCGACTGCTCGCCCACGCCCGCAGCGTGCTCGCCTCCGTCGATGCCCTGGAGGCAGTGGTCCGGCCCGCCACGGCCCGCGGCACCGTGCGCCTCGCCGCCGTCCCCACCGTCTGCCAGGGCCTGCTGCCGCGGCTCCGCGAGCTCTGGGCGGTGACGCTGCCGGACGTCGACGTGCAGGTCTACGAGGGTGACGACGACGAGATGCCCGAGTGGCTCGAGGCCGGCACGGTCGACGCCGCCGTGCTGGTGGACCCGACCCCGGTCCCCGACGGCGGCGTGGTCGTCGCGCAGGACGAGATGGCCGCCGTCGTCCGCCGCGACCACCCCCTCGCGGACCTGCCCGCGCTGACCCTCGACGACCTGCACGAGGACGGCCTGGTCGCCGGCGGCGGTGGCTGCGAGTACCAGATCCAGAAGCTGCACGAGCTCGACGGGCAGCCTTTCCGCTACGCCCACCGGGTGCGCGAGATGAGCACGATGTTCGGGATGATCGAGCGGGGCGAGGGCGTCTCCATCGTGCCGACGCTCGGGCGCGTGATGCTGCCGCCGGACCTCGTCATGGTGCCGATGGCGCGACGGCTCGAACGGACGCTGGTGCTGAGCGGACCGTCCTCGCGGGCGTGGCACCCGCTCGCCCGGGCACTGGTCGACGCGGTCTGACGTGTCCGACCTTCGGTTGATCCGCCGGGGTCCGCCGCTCCCTAGGCTCGGAGCATGACCACGACCGCACTGCCCGACGTCTCCCGGGGGCGCCGGGTGTGGGCGGAGTCGTGGCGGATGGCCGTCGCCGTCCTGACCGGCCTCGTCACCGCCGCGCTGGTCTGGCCGACGATGGACACCCGCGGGTGGAGCGACGCGCACGTCGGGGGCCTGGTGCTCGGGGACCTCGCCGCCGGCCTGGCCGCCGTCGTCCTCCTGCCGTTCCGGCACCGCGCGCCACTGCTCGTCACGGTCGTCATCGCCGTCCTCAGCTCGGTGTCGACGCTGGCCGTGGGCGCCGCCGCGCTCGCCCTCGTGTCGCTGTCCACCCGACGTCGGGCAGTCGAGATCGCGATCGCCGGGGCCGTCATGCTCGGCGCCACCGTGCTCTACGACGTCCTCCTCGCCCCGGACCAGGACATGCCGCTGTGGCAGATCGTCGCCGTCGGGGCCGGCGGGATCGCGCTGCTCGTCGCGATCGGCATCGGGATCGGACAGCGCCGGGCGCTCCTGCTGTCGCTCCGCGAGCGGGCGGCCCTGCTCGAACGGGAGCAGCAGCTGCGCGAGGACCGCGCCCGCGAACAGGAACGCGCCCACATCGCCCGCGAGATGCACGACGTGCTCGGGCACCGCCTCTCGCTGGTCGCGCTGCACGCCGGTGCGCTGGAGTACCGGGGCCGCGGGCTCTCACCGGACGAGACGGCCGCCGCGGCGGGCGTGGTCCGGGCTGAGGCGCACTCGGCGCTCACCGACCTGCGCGACGTGCTCGGGGTCCTGCGCGACCCCGCCTCGACCGGAGGCGACGAGGTCACCGCCACCGCGCCGCCACAGCCGAGCCTGGTCGACCTGCCCGAGCTGCTCGACACGGCGCGCGCCGGCGGTGCGGTCGTCCGGGCGAGCATCGCAGCGGGTGCCTCGGCGGCACCGACGGCCGTGGGGCGCCACGCCTACCGGATCGTGCAGGAGAGCCTGACCAACGCGCGCCGGCACGCCCCGGGGCAGGTCGTCGACGTGGTGGTCGAGGTCGTCGGCGGTCCGGCGCTCCGGGTCGTGGTGTCGAACCCGCTGGCGGACGGCACCGCCCCCAAGAACACCGCCGGCCACGGCCTCCGAGGGCTCGCCGAGCGCGCCCGGCTCGTCGGTGGCACCTTCCGGGCCGGCATCGGGACCGACCGGGTGCACGTCGTCGAGGTGGTGCTGCCGTGGACCGCGTGACCGGCCGGATCCGAGTCGTCCTCGTCGACGACGACCACCTGGTGCGCGCCGGCCTCCGGCTGCTGCTCACCGGTGACGACGACGTCGAGGTGGTCGGCGAGGCCGGGGACGGGCTCGAGGCCGCGCACGTCATCGCGACGACGGAGCCCGACGTCGTGCTCATGGACATCCGCATGCCGCGGTGCGACGGACTCGTCGCGACCGAGCGGGAGGTGCGCCGTCGCCCGGACCTCGCGGTGCTGGTGCTGACGACGTTCGAGGGCGACGACATGGTCCTCGGGGCGCTGCAGGCCGGGGCGCGGGGGTTCCTGCTCAAGGACACCCCGCCGCACGAACTCGTCGAGGCGGTCCGCACGGTCGCCTCCGGACGTTCGATCCTGTCGCCGTCCGTCCTCGACCGGGTCATCGCGTTCGCCGCGCGACCGCGGCCGACGCCCGAGACCGACGGCGCCGAGGAGCGTCGACTGCTCGCGCTCCTGACCGAGCGTGAGACCGAGGTCGCGCTCGCCGTGGCGGACGGGGCGTCGAACGCGCAGATCGCGGCCGAGCTGTTCGTGGGGCTGGCGACGGTCAAGACGCACATCGGGCACGTCTACGAGAAGTTCGGGGTCGAGAACCGGGTGCAGCTCGCACTGGTGGTCCACGCCGCCCGGCGCTGAGGTCCGGGGGCGCTGAGGTCCGGGGCGCTGGGGTCCGGGGGTGGTGAGGTCCGGGGGTGGTGAGGTCCGGGGGGGGCTGAGTCGTCGGCCGGACGCGGTCGGCAGGATGGGGCCATGGCCGAGACGCACGTGAAGACCTTCACCACCCCGCACGAAGCCGCCGCCGAGGCCGCCGGACTGGCCTGGCTGGCCGCGGCGGAAGCGTCGGGCGGCACGCGGATCGCCCGTGTGCTCGACCGTCCGGCGCCGACCGTCCTCGACCTCGAGCTGATCGACGAGGGCTCCCCCACGGCGCAGCAGGCGGAGCGGTTCGGCCGGTCGCTCGCACACACCCACGCGGCCGGCGCCGACGGCTGGGGGACGCCCGCCCCGGGCTTCCCGACGGACGGGCCGCTCCGGATGGGCCGCTCGGGGACGGCGTTCGTCACCGCGGCGGAGGCACCGGCGACGTGGGGCGAGTTCTTCGCCGAGTACCGCATCCGTGACTACGTCCGCCGGATCGTCGACCGCGGCGGGCCCGACGGCGGCGCCGACCGTGGCTTCGGTCGTGACGAGGTCGCGCTGTTCGACCGGGTCGCGGACCGGGTGCAGGACGGGACGCTCGGGTCGCCGCAGCCCGCGCTCGTCCGGGATCGCCCGGCGCGACTGCACGGCGACCTCTGGGCGGGGAACGTGCTCTGGCCGGGAGACCACTCCGAGCCGACGGGGGCGGTGCTCATCGACGCGAACCCGCACGGCGGGCACGCCGAGACCGACCTGGCACTGCTGGCGCTGTTCGGGCTCCCCCGGCTCGAGACCGTGCTGGACGCCTACGACGCCGAGTCCCGGTTGGCCGACGGATGGCAGGAGCGGGTGGAGCTGCACCAGCTCGCGCCGCTGTTGCTGCACGTGTTCCTGTTCGGCGGGTCGTACCGCGGCGCCGCCGTCCGCGCCGCCCGCCGGTACGCCTGACGGAGGCCCGCCGCGCGTCCCGCCACCGCGTCCCGCGCCGTGCGCCGTGCGCCGTGCGCCCGAGTCGCCAGCGGACGGCGCATACTGGGCACACCGGACGAGGAGGCCCGCATGCCGAACGACTTCGCACGACTGCCCGGCCGACCACGACCGGAGGACCTCGTCGTCGAGGTCCCCGCGTTCGAGGACGACCGGCCGCAGCCCGAGCCCGCACCGCCCGTCGCCGCGCCGGAGCTCGTCGCGGCGACGGAGTTCGCGCGCAGCTCGCACACGCCACCGACCATCCGTCGGACCCAGATGCGCGCCGGGGCCTGGATCGCAGGTGTCCCGATCGCCGTGCTCGCGATCGTCGCCGTCATCCAGATCCTCCTCCCCCGCTGACGGCGCCGGCCGCCCCCGGCAGCGCTCCCACGCGGACCACGCGCACGGCGGCGGTGTTGCGTGCTCGGTATACCAGGCCGTAGCATCGCCTCACCGCACCACCACCCCACAGGGCCCGACTGTCACCACCGGTCTGCCCGCGGCGAGCGCTCCATCGATGCAGCCTGGCCGTCCGCTGCCGGCAACGCCCCACTGGACCCGCCCGTGAACCCCACCTCCTTCGGCCTCTACGACCCTGCCCGCGAATCGAGCGACTGCGGCGTCGGTTTCATCACCCGACTCGACGGCACGCCGAGCCACGACGTCATCCGCAAGGGCGACGAAGCACTCTGCGCGATCCCCCACCGCGGCGGCAAGTCCGCCGAGGGCGTCGGGGACGGCGCCGGCGTGAGCATCGACCTGTCGGTGGAGTTCTTCAGCGCGATCACCGGCGAGGAGTTGCGAGCGGGCCACTTCGGCGTCGCGAACTGCTTCGTCCCCTCGGGAGACGCCGACCGTGCGGACGCGATCACCGTCGTGACGGAAGCCATCGAGCAGCAGGGCTTCGAGCTCCTGCTCGTCCGCGACGTCCCCGTGGACCACTCCGTCGCCCGCCCCGAGGCCGAGCAGTACCAGCTGCCGATCGTGCAGTGGGTCTTCCGCGCGTCCGACGACTGGACGAGGGAGGACGTGGACACCGCTGCGAACCGCGCCCTGCTCGCCATCGAGGCCGTCTCGTACGGCCAGGCCGCCGCCGACCGCGCCGAGCACGCTGCGCTCTACCCGCTGTCCCTCAGCGCCCGGACCCAGATCCTCAAGGGCCGGCTCAACTCGGGCGAGGTCATCGGGTACTTCACCGACCTGCGCGACCCCCGGCACTCCGTCCGGACGCTGTACTTCCACACCCGCTTCTCGACGAACACCGAGCCGCACCCGACGATGGCGCAGCCGTTCCGCCTGATGGCGCACAACGGCGAGCTCAACACGGACCGGAAGAACCGGCTGTCCGACGAGGCCCTGGCCCGTGCCCGCACCCGGAGCATCGTCCGTCCGCCCGGGCAGTCCGACTCGAGCCGCCTCGACCAGACCCTGCAGAGCCGGGTGTTCGACGACGGGCTCGAGATCGTCGAGGCAGTGGTCTCCCTCATGCCGCCGGCGTGGGAGAACGACCGCACGCTGACCCCCGACGTGCGCGACATGCTCGAGTACTTCTCGCTCTACGAGGAGAAGAACGACGGCCCGGCCGCCGTGATCTTCAGCGACGGCGACGTCGTCGGCGCCCGCCTCGACCGCCTGGGTCTCCGCCCGCTGCGCTCGGTGCAGACCGCCGAGTACCTGATGGTGTCGTCCGAGGCCGGTCAGGTCACGTTCGACGCGGACGAGGTCGTGCACCGCGGCCGCATCGAGGCCGGCGGCATGCTCGTCGTCGACCACCGGACCGGCACGCTCATGCGCACGCGTGAGGTGCTCGAGATGCTGGCCGCGCGGAAGCCGTACGGTGCGCTGCTCGACGCCGCTCGGGTGAACCTCGACGACCTGCCCGCGCCGGAGTACCACCGCACGACGAGCACCCTCGGCTACGACGGCGACCTGTCGCTGCAGGGCCGGTACGTGGCGTACTCGCTGAACCAGGAGAGCTTCCGGTTCATGCTCGACCCGATGCTGCAGAACGGGTCCGAGCGGATCTCGGCGATGGGCTACGGCAACGCGATCAACGCCCTCAGCGACACCGAGGGCGGCATGGCGAAGTACTTCTCGCAGCGCTTCGCCCAGGTGACGAACCCGCCGCTCGACTCGATCCGCGAGGCGGACGGCATGAGCATGCGCGTCGCACTCGGTGCCAAGCCGGACGGCACGGGGACGACCGGTCGTCAGCTCGTCGTGCAGTCGCCCGTGCTCGGGCACCTCGACATGGTGCGCCTGCGCGACCAGGACATCGTGCCGCTGGAGCGCTTCGACATGCTCTACACGCCGGTGCTCGGGGACGAGCAGGCCAACGCGGACGCGATGCGCTCCGCCGTCGACGCCCTCTGCGACGCCGTCGAGCAGTTCGCGGCGACCAGCGGTGGCGTCGCCGTGGTCACCGACCGCGAGGTCTCGTCGACCCGCGCCCCGCTCCCCGTGATCCTCGCCGTGGCCGCCGTGAACCAGCGGCTCATCGAGACCGGCCTGCGGCTGCGGGTCTCCGTCGTCGCGGAGTCCGGGCAGCTGCCGTCGTCGCACCACGTCGCGACGGCGCTCGGCTTCGGCGCAGCCGCGGTGTACAGCCTGTCCGCGCGTCTGCGTGCGGAGGAGAAGTACCCCGCTGCGCCGGCACCCGCCGGCGAGCTGACCGCGACGGACCTGGCGCTCAAGCAGTTCCGGAAGGCGGCCGAGAAGGCCCTCGCGAAGACGATGGGTCGCGTCGGCCTGTGCACGGCCGAGAGCTACATCGGCGGCGAGTTCTTCGAGCCGAACTACCTCGACACCCGCGACGACCTGTTCGCCCGGGTCTTCCCGCACATGCAGGCGCCCGTCGGCGGGGTCGGCTTCGCCCGCATCGCGCAGGCGGCGACGGACTGGCACGAGCGCGCCCGCACGGTCGAGTCCGAGGGACAGGTGCCCCTGCTCGGCCTGTTCAAGGAACGCTCGGACGGCGCCGGGCACTCGTTCGGCGTCGCCAGCGTGCGCGGCTTCGGCGGCATGACCGAGGAGCGTCCGGCGTTCGAGCGCTCCGGTGACTCGGACGCACTGCGCCTGCTCACGCTCGGGCAGCTCGACGACTCATTCGGCATCACCGACGCCGCGTACCGGAACACCGGGTACGACCGGCTGAGCGACGCCGAGATCGACGCGCACCGGATCACGCCGGGCTACGTAACGTTCCTGCAGACCACCCACGACGAGCGGTCCCGTCGTCCCGCCGCGCTCCGCGACGTGCTCGCGCTCCCCGCGGACGTCACGGGCATCGACGAGGCCGAGGACTTCGCCCGCGAGCTCGGCCGCTTCGCCACCACCGGCAACGCCAGCATCACGGTGCGCGGGCTGTCCGGCTCGCGTCCGTCGGACGAGCAGGACCTGCCGGGAGGCACGGCTCGGTTCCGCCTGGAGCTCACCTCCACGGGGACCACGGGTGCACTGCGCCACGCGGCCCTCGCGGACGGGCTCGCGCTGCTGCACCCGGGCCTGGTCGACGTCGACGCCGTCGACGAGACCCAGGTGACGCTCCGCGCCACCGGTCCGGCGGTCGACCTGCTCGCCCTGCTCGAGAGCGCCCCGGCGAGCGTCGTGCTCGACGAGGTCCAGCCGGCGCACGAGATCACCCGGACCCTGGCGTCCGGCGCGATGAGCCACGGCGCCCTGGTCGCCACCGCGCACGAGGCGGTGGCGCACGGCACGAACATGGTCGGCGGCATGTCGAACAGCGGCGAGGGCGGCGAACACCACTCCCGCTACGGCACCATCCGCGGCTCGCGCATCAAGCAGTTCGCCTCGGGCCGGTTCGGCATCTGGGCGGGCTACCTCGCCGACCCGATGCTCGAGGAGCTCGAGATCAAGATCGGCCAGGGCGCGAAGCCCGGCGAGGGCGGTCAGCTGCCCGCGCCGAAGGTCACGGTGGACATCGCCGCGGCCCGTGGTGGCACGCCCGGCGTCGAGCTCATCTCGCCCCCGCCGCACCACGACACGTACTCGATCGAGGACCTCGCGCAGCTCATCCACGACTGCAAGGCCGCCCGCGTCCGGGTGATCGTGAAGCTGGTGTCCTCCGAGGGCATCGGCACCATCGCGGTCGGCGTCGCGAAGGCCGGCGCGGACGTCATCAACGTCGCGGGCAACACCGGCGGGACCGGGGCCGCGGCGGTCACGAGCCTGAAGTACGCCGGCCGCTCGGCGGAGATCGGCGTGGCCGAGGTCCACCAGGCCCTCGTCGCGAACGGCCTGCGCTCCAAGGTCACGCTCCGCTGCTCCGGCGCGCACCAGACCGGCAGCGACGTCGTCACGAGCGCCCTGCTCGGCGGCGACAGCTTCGAGTTCGGCACGACCGCGCTCATGATGCTCGGCTGCGTGATGGCGAAGAACTGCAACGTGAAGTGCCCGGCGGGCCTCACCACGAACGCCGAGGCGTTCGAGGGCGACCCGCGCGCACTCGCCCAGTACCTGCTCAACATCGCCCACGACGTCCGGCAGATCCTCGCCCGCCTCGGCCTGCGCTCCCTGCGCGAGGCCCGGGGCCGCACCGACCTGCTGCAGCTCCTCGACCACCCGGCGAGCGTCGGACGGCTCGACGTGCGTGCCCTCCTCGCGCAGGTGCCCGAGAAGGTCGTCACCGACCCGGAGTACCTGGAGAAGGACTTCCACACCGACGACGCGCTGCTCGAGCGGGTCCGCACGGCCCTGGTCGACCACGCTCAGGAGCACGTGCTCGTGCACGGCGTGCTGCTCGGCAACGCGGACAAGTCCGTCGGCGGCCAGCTCGGCATCGACCTCGAGCGGCTGCTCAACCACGAGCTCGGCGCGGACGACGTCGCCGGGCTCCCCGCCGTGACGACCGACGACCGTGGTCGTCGTCGTCTGGTGGACGGCGCCGTGACGATCCGCACGCAGGGGTCCGCGGGGCAGTCCTACGGCGTGTTCAACAACGACGGTGTCGTCCTCGAGCACACCGGCACCGCGAACGACGGCGTCGGCAAGAGCCAGAGCGGCGGCCGCATCGTCGTCCGCGCGCCCGGTGGCGGTAGCGCCGAGCAGGGCGGCAACGTCCTCGTCGGCAACTTCGCCCTGTTCGGCGCCACCGGTGGCCGGACGTTCGTCGAGGGTGAGGCGGGCGACCGCTTCGCCGTGCGCAACTCCGGGGCGACCGCGGTCGTCGAGGGCGTCGGCGACTTCGGCTGCGAGTACATGACCGGCGGCGCCGTGTTCAACCTCGGGTCGTTCGGCAAGGGCCTCGGCAACGGCATGTCCGGCGGGTTCCTGTACCAGTACGACCCGTCCGGTCAGGTCGCCGACCGCGCCAGCACGGACTCGCTCCTCGTGTTCCCCGTCACCGACACCACCCGGGGCGCCTTCCACGAGGACGCCGCACGGCTGCTCCTCGAGTGGCACCTCGAGGCGACCGGCTCCGCGCTGGCCGAACGACTGCTCGCCGAGTGGGAGACCACCCGCACGCACGTCTACGTCGGCATGCCCCGAGCGCTCCTGCTCACCCAGGACGCCGGCGAGATCCTCGCGGCGGCGACCCGGAACGAGCTGCTCGACGAGCTGGCGACCTCGATCGCGACCGACAAGCTCCGTGCGTTCAAGGTCGACTACCGCGACCAGCGCGCCGTGCTCGGTGGCCGTGCTCCGTCGCTCGGGGACCAGGGCGACGACATGTTCTCGCTGCTGTCCTCGTACACGGTGCTCGGCGTCGCGCAGGACCTCGCGCTCGAGCGCGTCCCGGGCGCCGCGGGGCCGAACGACCCGCGGGTGACCGAGGCGGTCAAGAACCTCATCCTCACCGAGGACTTCTTCGTGAAGCAGCGCGTCGTGAAGTACCTCCGCGGCACGCTGGACCGGTTCGCGGACGACGAGCTCGCGACCCTCATCGCGATCAAGCGCCTCGACGACTACAAGCGCGCGCTCACGCAGCGGAACAACCGCAGCATGGACGCGCCCGGCACCACCGGGTGGATCATGCACCAGAACGCCAAGAACGACGGCCGCGTCCGCGAGGCCCGCTTCGACGAGCTGCTCGCGAACGCGGCGCTCGAGGACATCGCCCGCCGCGCACCGCAGGCTCCGACCGAGGTGGTGTCCGCGTGAGCACCCTGCCCCCGACCGGCTCGCTGATCCCGGTCGACGCCCCGTTCTCCGCCGCGCAGGAGTCCTGGCTCGCCGGGTTCATCGCGGGCATCGCCGCAGCCGGCAAGAAGGCGTCGGTCGCCGCACCCACGACGACGATCGACGTGCTCTTCGGCACGCAGACCGGCAACGCCGAGTTCCTGGCCGACGAACTCGTCGCCGGCGCGAAGGCCCGCGGGCTCGGCGGCCGCGCGAGCGCGCTCGACGCCGTCACGCCGGAGCAGCTCGCCGAGATGTCCCACGTGCTCGTGGTCACCTCGACGTACGGCGAGGGCGAGATGCCCGACAACGCCGGCCTGTTCTGGGACGCCGTGCAGGCGAGCACCGTGCCGCGGCTCGAGGGGCTGCAGTACGCCGTCCTCGGGCTCGGCGACACCAGCTACGACGAGTTCTGCCAGGCCGGCAAGCTCCTCGACACCCGCTTCGAACAGCTCGGCGCGACGCGGGTCCACGACCGCGTGGACTGCGACGTGGACTTCGAGGACCAGGCCGCGCTCTGGACCGCCGCGGTCCTCGACCGGCTCGCGGCCGAGGCGGGCGTGCAGCCCGGTGCGGGAGCCGCCGCTGCGGGCGCCCCCGGCGCCGGACCGGCCACGACGGCCTCCGCAGCCGGCGGGGCGGGGTCGAGCCGCGCCTCCAGGCCGGGTTCCCAGTGGAACAAGCGCAACCCGTACCCGTCGGCGCTGGTCGAGAACCGGCTGCTCTCCTCGCCGCGCAGCGCGAAGGAGATCCGGCACTACGAGTTCGACCTGGGCGACTCCGGCATCGAGTACGCCGCCGGTGACGCCCTCGCGGTGGTGCCCGTCAACGACGAGGTGTTCGTCGAACAGCTGCTCGAGCAGGTCGGCGCGAACGGCGGCGAGGCGCTCGACGGACGGCCGATCGCCGAGGTCCTCCGGACCGACCGCGAGATCCGGACGCCGTCGAAGGACCTCATCGCGGACCTCGTGCAGCGCGCACCGTCGAGCGAGCTCGCGGCCGTCGTCTCGCACGGCGACAAGCACGAGCTGGACCGGTGGCTCTGGGGCCGCGACGTCCTCGACCTGCTCCGCGACGCCGGACCGGCGGCGCCCGGACTCGACGAGCTGCTGCCGAACCTCCGGCCGCTGCAGGCGCGGCAGTACTCGATCTCGTCGAGCCCGCTGGCGCACCCGGACCGCATCCACCTGACCATCGCGTCGGTCCGGTACGGCGACCCGCACCGGATGTACGCCGGCGTCGCGTCGACGTTCCTCGCCGACCGGGTCTCCCCCGACGGCACGGTCGACGTCTACCTGCAGCCGAACGCCGCGTTCGGGGTGCCGGCGGACGACAGCGCCCCGATGATCATGATCGGGCCGGGCACCGGCATCGCACCGTTCCGCGGGTTCCTGCACGAGCGTGCGGTCTCCGGTGCCACCGGCCGGAACTGGCTGTTCTTCGGCGACCAGCACCGCGACACCGACTTCGTGTACGAGGACGAACTGACCTCGCTGCAGGAGCAGGGCGTGCTCGACCGCCTCGACCTGGCGTTCTCGCGCGACCAGGCCGAGAAGGTCTACGTGCAGACCCGCATGCTCGAGCAGGGCGCGGAGCTGTACCGGTGGCTCGAGGACGGCGGGCACGTGTACGTGTGCGGCGACGCCTCGCGGATGGCGAAGGACGTCGAGTCGGCGCTGCTGTCGGTCATCGGCACGCAGCGCGGCCGCGGCGAGGACGACGCGCAGGCGTACCTGGCCGACATGCGGCGCGGGAAGCGGTACGTCCGCGACGTGTACTGACCCGCGGCGCGCGACGGAGCGCGCTGTCCGCCGCCCCGGTGCGGAACCCGAATCCACGCCGGGGCGGCGGCGAGGGAGCGTGCACGACCGGGGAGGCCCCTGATCCGGGACTCCCACGTGGATCCCCCTCGACCGCGGACGTGTCCACTCCGGTTCCCTGTTCCGGCGAGGACCGCACACGCGGTACCAGCACCGTACGTGGATGCGGCCGGTCGTGGAACCCGTTGACCGACGATGATCCCTGTGGTATTCCTCCGTCGCGGCCCGGCGCTCAGCCCCCGTCGCCGCCGGGAGCCTGGTCCTCCTCGGACGCGTCCTCGGCGTCCCCCGGCACCACGGCCCGCGACCACGCGGAGTCGTCCGCCGTGCTCGTGTCGGCCGGCTCCGGGGTCAGGACGAGTCCGGCACCCGAGGTCGCTCCGGCGTAGAGCTCCTCGAGCCAGCTGCGGTTGATCGACGGCACGCGGCTGCCGCCGAACTTGAAGTGGAGACTGACGTTCGGGTGCAGCCAGATGCTGCTGCGGCCGTTGCCGTGGATGACGTCGTCCTTCCACGAGAACAGGAAGCGGTGCTCGCGTCGGAGCATGTTGACGATCACGATCTGCAGGTGCGTGAGGGCACGGTCGTCGATCCGGAGGTCGACGACCTCGCCGTCGTAGATGAGCTGACCCATGAGTCCTTGTACACCGGAGGGGTTGTGGGGCGGGCGGGACGCGCGTAACGTGCAACCAAATGGTTGTACGAATCGAACTGAGCGACACCGAGGTCGACCGGGTCTTCCACGCCCTGGCCGACGCGACCCGGCGTGACATCGTCCGTCGCACCCTCGTCGGCGGCGCGTCCGTGAGCGAGCTCGCCGACGCCTACGCCATGTCGTTCGCCGCCGTCCAGAAGCACGTGGCCGTCCTCGAAGGAGCGGGACTCGTGACGAAGCACCCTCGCGGCCGCACCCGGATCGTGCGCGCCGAACCGAGCCAGATCGACCGGGTCCGCGGTCTGCTCGACACCTACGCGGACCTCTGGCGCGGCCGGATCGACCGGCTCGACGCACTGCTCGGGGACGACCCCGACCGGGCCCGTCCCACCGACACCCAGCACAGGAGCTGACCATGCCGACCACGTCCGTCCACACCGATCCCGAGGAACTCACGATGACGCTGGTCGCCGAGTTCCCGGTGCCCGTCGAGCGACTCTGGGGCGCCTTCGCCGACCCGCGGCAGCTCGAGCGCTTCTGGGGCCCGCCCGGGTTCCCCGCGACCTTCACGTCGTTCGACCTGCGCCCGGGCGGCCTCGCCCACTACCGGATGACCTCGCCGCAGAACGAGCGGTTCCACGCCCTCTGGCAGGTCACCGCGGTCGAGGAACCCGAGCGGATCACCTTCCGCGACCTGTTCTCCGACGCGGACGGCACGGTCGACGAGTCCCTGCCGGCGAGCGAGACCGTCCTGTCGTTCGAGCGCGTCGGGGAGGGCTCCCGCGTCACGGTGCTGACCTCGTTCGAGTCCTCCGCCGACCTCGACGCCATGATCCAGATGGGCATGCTCGAGGGCTACGAGCAGGCGTTCGGGCAGCTCGACACGGTGCTCGCCGACCTGCGGGAGTACGCGCTCGGCAAGGGCACCGTCACCGAGCTCGTCGACGACACCCACGTGCGCATCACCCGCGCGTTCGAGGCACCGCAGCACCTGCTCTGGCGTGCCCACACCGAGCCGGAGCTGATGCGCCGCTGGCTGCTCGGCCCGGACGGGTGGGAGATGACCGCGTGCGAGAACGACCTCGTCGTCGGCGGGTCGTTCCGGCAGGCGTGGGCACCGGTCGGCGACACCGCGGGCGAGGCGTTCGGCTTCGAGGGCGAGAACCTCGTCATCGAGCCCGAGCGCCGCATGGTCACCACCGAGCGGATGACCGGTGCGCCGTTCCCCGCCAACGTCAACGACCTGCAGTTCGCCGAGGCCGACGGCGTCACCCTCATGACGCTGCTCATCACCTACCCCGACCAGGCCCAGCGAGACATGATCCTCGCGACCGGCATGACCGACGGGATGGAGACGAGCTACCAGCGGCTCGAGCGCGAGGTGCTGACCGCCGCCGCGTGACCGCCGCCGGCCGCCCGGCCGGCTGGCCGCCCGGCCGGCCGGCCGAGATCGCACTTCGTGACGCACCCGTGCCGCGAGGACCGACCAGACTGCGATCTCACGCCCCCGACTTGGGCGGCTGACGGCCTGGAGGCGCGGTGCCCGCTGGCACCGCGCCTCCAGGCCGTCAGCCGGTCGCGTCTCGTGCGCGGAAGCGACCGACCGCGGCCGCGCACCGCCGTCCCCCTCGCGAAAGCGACGGATCGCCGCGAACCTTCCGCGGCGATCTGTCGCTTTCGCGAAACCGGGCGGGCCGGGTCGGGCCGGGCAGGCCAGCCCGCGGGCCGTCAGGCCCGGCCGGCCGCCTCGTAGTGGCGGGCGCCGCCGCGCACGCCCGCGAAGCGGTACGGCGCGGTGGTCACGCGCGGACGCTCGACGTCCTCGCTCGTGGCAGCTCCGGCGGCGTGCAGCTCGCGGTAGGCGTCGACCGTCAGCGGGACCCGGGCGTCGAGCAGCTCGCGCACGCGGCCCACGCGGCGGTGGTCACGGTAGGTCGGCCGGACGATGCCGGTGATCAGCTCGCCGACACTGCCGGAGCCGTAGCTGAACAGCGCGATGCGCTCCCCGCCGAGGTCGTCGTCGAGGTCGAGCAGCGCCGCCAGCCCGATCCAGAGCGACGCCGTGTAGGTGTTGCCGGTCTGCCGGTTGTAGGTGAACCCGGTCGCGAGCTCGGACTCGTCGAACGGCACCCCGACGTGCTGCGTCAGCTTCCGGTGCGCCTTGATCGCCATCTTCGTGAACGGCTGGTGGTGGACGAACCGCACGATGTCCTCGTACGCCGGTCCGCCCTGCGCCGCGAGGTCGTCCCACGCGCCGACGAAGGCGTTCACGTACGCGCTCACCGACAGGCGACCGTCGACCAGGGCGGTCGAGCGGTCGTTCGGACGCCAGAAGTCGTCGACGTCCGCGGTGAAGACCCCGGCGGCGGGTTCCAGCTCGATGAGGTCCGGGTCGGCCGCGATGAGGATCGCGGCGGCGCCGGCGCCCTGCGTGGGCTCGGCGGCGGTGTCGACGTCGTACCGGGCGACGTCCGCGGCGATGACGAGCACCCGCTCGTGCGGCGCGCGGGCGACGATGCCGAGGGCGAGCTGCACGGCCGCGGTCCCGCCGTAGCAGGCCTGCTTCAGCTCGACGACGCGGACGTTCTGCGGCAGGCCGAGCAGCCCGTGCACGAACACCCCGGCCGCCTTCGACTGGTCGACGCCGGACTCGGTCGCGAAGAGCACCGTGCGGATGCCCTCGACGCCGTGCCGGTCGACGATCTCCTTCGCGGCCGCGGCGCCCATCGTGACGATGTCCTCATCGGCGGCGGGCACACTGAACGCGTCCTGCCCGATGCCGACGTGGTACTTCGCCGGGTCGACGCCGAGGCGCTCGGCCAGGTCGTCGAGCTCGAGGACGTGGTGTCCGGTCGCGATCGCGATGTCGTGGATGCCGACGGAGAGCGGCTGCGGCGTGGTCATGCGGCACCTCCGGCCGGCTTCGCGCCGCGGCGTTCCATCGCGACGTGCGCGGCCATCAGCTCGCCCGGGTTGGTCTGCGCGGCGAGCAGCGAGAGCTCCCCGCAGAGGACGGTGGCGGCGCACAGGGCAGCGAGGCGGCGGGCGTTCGCGCCGGGCTCCCGGTCCTCGCGGCAGCCGAGGCGCACGAGGGCGTCCTCCACGACGGGCAGGTCGCCGCCCTTGCCGTTGCCGACCGTGCCGACGATGAGGTGCGGGAGCGAGGTGGCGAAGTACAGGTCGCCGTCGCGGTCCTCGGCGCTCGTGATGCCCTGGGAGCCCTCGACGATGTTCGCGGCGTCCTGCCCGGTGGCCAGGTAGAACCCGAGCAGCATGTTCGCGTAGTGCGCGTTCGCGGAGCGGATGGCCCCGGCGATGGTCGACCCGACGAGGTTCTTCGCGACGTTGAGCTCGGCGATCCGCGCGGCCGACGACCGCAGGCGCTTCTCGACGATCTCACCCGGGATGACGATCTCGGCGATCGTGTTCCGGCCACGGCCACGGATGCCGTTCACGGCGGTGGCCTTCTTGTCGGTGCAGAAGTTCCCCGAGACGGACACGTACCGCAGGCCCGGCTCCCACGCGAGGATCGCCGGCAGCAGCTTGTCCGCCGCCTGCGTGACCATGTTGTGCCCGGAGGCGTCGCCCGTGGTGAACGCGAAGCGCAGGAACAGCAGGTCCCCGACGATCTCCGGGTGCACCTCGATGAGCTTGGCGAACCGGCTCTGCCCGGCGACGATCTGCGCGAGCTCGTCCTGCCGGGCGAGGATGCGTCCGGTCGCCAGGTGGGCGGCGGCCGCGCTGTCGGCACGGACCACGACGGAACGGGTCATGCGCTCGTCGACGACGGTCGACACGATGCCGCCCTCGACCATGCGCGAGACACGGGCGCCACGGCCGACGGACGGCCAGAGCGGCGACTCGTACGTGGCGAGCGGCACCTCGTGCTCGCCCTCCACGGCGTTGCCGCTGATGCGGATCGGCCCCACCCACTTCGTGGGGATCGGGGTCAGCAGGTCAGTCATCGACGCTCCCTTCGGGCGCTTGCACCGCGACGCTGAGGTGTCTGATGTCGTGCGCCTCCCAGGCGCGGTGGATGCCGGCGAGGTCGGTCTCCGCCGGGACGAGCGCGATGCCGCAGTCGCCGCCGCCGGCGCCGGACGGCTTCGCCGCCCCGCCCGCGGCCTCGACGACGTCGCACAGGGTGGCGAGGCGTTCGGTCTCGATCTGCGAGCCGACGGACTCGCCGAGGCGCTGCAGCAACCCACGTGCGCGGCGGAGCGCGCCGAGCGTGCGGTCCGCGTCGCCGGTCTGGAGGCCCGTGGTCAGGTCGTCGACACAGGTCCGGCTCTCGTCGAGGAACGCCTGGTACCCGCCGTTGCGGTGCCGGCGGACGACGCCGACGAGCTTCGTGGTGGACGCCGGCGAACCGGTCCACCCGACGAGGAGCTCGAGGTTCTCCGGCGCCGGGAGGCGCTGGACGTCGAAGCCCTCCCAGGCCTCGGCGTCACCGAGGATGTCCGTCACGCTGCGCCGGTCGAGCTGCGCGGCGAGGCGCTCGCGGTCCGGTGCGCTGTAGCGGAGCCAGCCGCCGAAGGTGCTCGCCGCGAGGTCACCGCCGGAGGCGCGCGGGTTCACCCGGATCGTCGCGAGCAGGGCGACCTGGAAGCGCTTCCGCTGCGAGAGCCCGAGGCCGTAGAAGCGGTCGAGGGCGCCGACCGTGGCGACCGTCACCGCCGCCGACGACCCGAGCCCGAACTTCCGGCCGCTGGCGTCGTCGAGCTGGCTGTGGATCCGCAGGTCGTGGAAGCGCGGCGCGATGCCCTGCTCGCCGCGGAGCTTCTCGACGAGGTCGATCGTCGCCATCACGTAGTCGTAGGGGTGGTGCTCGGTGTCGAGCGCGATGCCGTCCTCGGCGCGGGTCCAGGTGAGCGGCAGGTGCCCGTACTCCTCGGAGTGCACGCTGCCGGCGCCGTGGCCCTCGGTCACCCGGGCCGTGATGGCGCGGTCGAGGGCGATGAGCACGGACGGCTGGCCCGGCTCGACGACGGCGTACTCGCCCGCGACGAACAGCTTGCCGTGGGCACGGAACTCGATCACGCGGTGCGCTCCTCCGGGTCGGGGGCGGCGCCCGGTCCGGGCGTCCCCGTTCCTTCGGAGCGGACCACGCGCGCGGCGGGTCCGGTGCCGGACTCGATGACGTCGCCGAAGCCGGACAGCGCGGACGCGACGGCGGCCCGGTCCTCGGGCTTCGTGAGGACGACGACGTTCGGGCCGGCGTCGGCCGTGGCGTAGGCCTCGACCCCGGACGCGCGCAGCTCGGCGACCGCGTCGAACACGGCGACGCTGCGGGCGTTCAGGTACCGGATCGGTGGGAACGCGCCCTCGATCGTGGCGTGCATGCGGAGCGCGTTGCTCTCGGTGAGCTCGCCGATGCGGGTGAAGTCGCCGGCGGCGCATGCGGTGAGCATGTCCCCGACCGTCTCGGTCGTCGAGGTCACCCAGGCCGGGTAGAACGGCGAGGTCGCGATGGTGCGGCGCATGGCCTCGCGCGAGCCGATCGGCTTCGGGCCGGCGTCGATCGTCACGACGACCATGGCCATCGGCGGCGCGGGGATCGGCTCCGCGTAGGAGCCCTGGTCGTCGCCGGCGTGCCAGACCGCGACGCCGCCGGGGATCGACCGGGTCGCCGAGCCGGACCCGCGCCGGGCGAGCCGGGACAGGTCACGCGGGGACAGGTCGAGCCCGTAGGCCGCCGACGCCGCGGTGGCGAGCGCGGCAAAGCCCGAGGCGCTCGAGGCCAGACCAGCCCCGGTCGGCACGGTGTTCTCGGAGACGACGCTGGCGTGCTCGTCGCTGCCGGCGAGCTCGCGCACGAGGTCGAGGAACTGCTGCACCCGCACCAGCGCACCGTCCTCGACGACGTGACCGTTCAGGGTCAACGCGTCACGGGCCTCCTGGCCGACCCGCGACCCACCGTCCAGCGTGACGGTCGTCGTCGTCGGGAACACGTCGAGCCCCATCGAGACGCTGCCCGTGGCGGGCAGCGCGAGCGTCGCGTCCGCCTTGCCCCAGTACTTGACGAGGGCGATGTTGGGGTGCGCGACGGCGGTGGCGGTCATCAAGCGCGGTCTCCGATCGTGGTGGTCCAGGTGGCTGCGGCACCTGCGCCGCGCAGCGCGGCCGCGATGCGGTCCGCGTGTTCGCCGTCCGTGGCGAGGGCGAGGACGCATCCGCCGCGCCCACCGCCGGTGAGCTTCGCGCCGAGGGCGTCCGCAGCTCGTGCGGCGTCGACGAGCCGGTCCAGGTCGTCGCTCGACACGTCGAGTGCGGTGAGGAGTCCGTGCGCGGCGTCCATCGTGGCACCGAGCGCCTGTGCGTCGCCGTCCACGAGTGTCCCCCGTGCGCGACGGGCGAGTTCGCCGATGCGGGCGACGACGGCGTCGACCGCGGCCGGGTCGGCGTCGTGTCGGGCGCGGACCGCGGCGACGGCCTCGCGGGTGTGGCCGGGCACGCCGGTGTCGGCGACGACGAACGTGAACCGTGCGCCGAGCTCGACCGGCTCGATCCGGCCGCCCTCGAACCAGACGGGGGCGTCCGCGACGACCCCGCGGGCGTCGAGTCCGGACGGACGACCGTGGGCGACGCGTTCGCACTCCTGGATGAGGTCGTGGTGGGTCTCCACGTCGAGCGTCTCGCCCAGGGCGTCGGCGACGGCGGCGGTCACGGCGGCGGCGACCGCGGCGCTGGAGCCCATGCCGCGGGCGGTCGGGACCTCGCTGTCGACGCGGACGTGGAACTGCTGGTCGGTGCTGCCGAAGTGCCGGAGGGTCGCGGTGACGGCGGTGACGGTGGGCATCACGGCGGCGGGGGCGAGGTCGAGCGGGCCGGTGTGCACGGCGGACTCGAGGTGGTGGCCACCGGGGGCGATCGTCCCGGGGTCGGTGCCCGCGCCGGTGCCGCTGCCCGTGCGGCTGCTGGGCGCTGCCGGCTCGATCGGCGTCACCGTCGCGACGACCCGGGCGTCGAGGACCGGCAGCACGAGAGCGGGGGCGCCGTAGACCACGGCGTGCTCACCGATCAGGATCGTCTTGCCGTGGGACGACGCCCTACCGGTGCGGCGGGTGTCGCCGGCTCCAGTGGTCGCTGGGTTGTCGAGGTCGTTGCTGGTCATCGTGGGTCACGTCAGCCTAACCGGCCCGCACCGTCCGCGCCGGACGGTTGTGCACAACTGAGTTGCGTGCAATGCTGTTGCCATGCCCGTGACCGACGAGATGGTGTGCTTCTCCCTCTGCGCAGCCTCCCGTGCGACGACCCAGGCATACCGGTCGCTGCTCGAGCCGTGGGGGCTGACCTACCCGCAGTACCTCGTGCTCGTGACCCTGTGGATCGAGGGCGACCAGACCGTCTCCGGCCTCGGCGACCACCTGCAGCTCGACTCCGGCACGCTCTCCCCGCTGCTCCGCCGCATGGAGCAGTCCGGACTCGTCCGCCGCGAGCGCCGCAGCGCCGACGAGCGCGTCGTCACGGTGACGATCGGCGAGCGCGGCACGGCCCTCCGTCCGGAGCTCGCCCACGTCCCCGGGCGGATCGCCGCCGGGATGGGGCTCTCCGACGAGCAGGCCGCGACGGAGCTCATCGCCACGCTGCAGCGGCTCGCCGAGACCATGCACGCTGCCGCCGCCGTCGCCGGCGCCGCCGCTGGCGCCCCGCGCGACGTCACGGCCTGACCGACACCTCACGCGTCTCCGAGTCCGTGACCTGTCGCTCAGCGCGAAGGAACGGCTCGCACCAGGACGAAGACTGCACGACCCCACGAAGGAAGGAACACCACATGGAAGCCCTCTACACCGCCGAGGCCCTCTCCACCGGCGCCGGCCGCGACGGCCGCGTCGCCACCAGCGACGGCTCGTTCGCGCTCGACCTCGCCATCCCGAAGGAGATGGGCGGCTCCGGCGCCGGCACCAACCCCGAGCAGCTCTTCGCGGCCGGCTACGCCGCGTGCTTCCACTCCGCGCTGCAGGGTGTCGCCCGCAGCCAGAAGGTGAAGATCGCCGACTCGTCCGTCGGCGGCCGCGTGCAGATCGGCCCGAACGGCGAGGGCGGCTACCAGCTCGCCGTGCTGCTCGAGGTCGTGCTGCCCGGACTCGAGCACGACCAGGCCCAGGCCCTCGCGGACGCTGCACACCAGGTCTGCCCGTACTCGAACGCGACGCGCGGCAACATCGACGTCACGATCACCGTCTCGGAGGACTAGTCCATGACCGACAGCACCAGCACCACCCCCACCACGATGCGCGCCGTCGTGCACGAGACCTTCGCCGAGCCCGCCGACGTCCTGACCGTCGCCGAGCGTCCGGTCCCCCAGCCCGGCGCCGGGCAGGTCCTCGTCCGCACCGTGCTCTCCCCGATCCACAACCACGACCTGTGGACCGTGCGCGGCACCTACGGCTTCAAGCCCGAGCTGCCCGCACAGTCCGGCACCGAGGCACTCGGCGTCGTCGAGGCCCTCGGCGAGGGCGTCACGAACCTGCAGGTCGGCCAGCGCGTCGCCGGCGGCACCTTCGGCGTCTGGGCCGAGTACTACGTCGCCGACGCGGCCGGGCTCGTCCCCGTGCCCGACGCGATGCCCGACGAGGCCGCCGCCCAGCTCGTCTCGATGCCGTTCAGCGCCATCAGCCTGCTGCACTCGCTCGACCTGCACGAGGGTGACTGGCTCATCCAGAACGCCGCGAACGGTGCGGTCGGCCGCATGGTCGCCCAGCTCGGTGCGGCACGCGGCATCAACGTCATCGGTCTCGTCCGACGCGCAGCCGGTGTCGAGGAGCTCCGCGGCCAGGGCATCGAGCGGATCGTCGCCACCGACGCGGACGACTGGCAGGACCAGGTCGCCGCGATCACCGGTGGTGCCCCGATCACCGCCGGCGTCGAGTCGGTCGGCGGGAAGGCCGCCGGCGACATCGCGAGCGTCCTCGGCGAGAACGCCACGCTCGTCGTGTTCGGCGCAATGGCGTCGCCCACGCTCGAGATCCCGTCGGGCAAGGTCATCTTCGGCCAGCTCACGGTCAAGGGCTTCTGGGGCAGCGTCGTCAGCAAGACCATGCCGGCCGAGACGAAGGGGCAGCTCTTCGGTGAGCTCATCACCCGCGTGCTCGACGGCTCGCTGACGCTCCCCGTCGCCGAGACGTTCGCCTTCGAGGACGTCCGCGACGCGGTGCGCGCCTCGGACACCGCCGGCCGGGTCGGCAAGGTGCTCCTGCGCCCGTAGCGCGACCACAGGACGGACGGGCGCGCCCCGCTCAGCGGCAACGCGAAGCGTTGCGCGGGGCGCGCCGACCGAGCCTGCGAGGGAGGCACGGTGCCAGCTGGCACCGTGCCTCCCGTCCGTCTCGGCGCGGTCTGCGCGAGACGACCTACCGACGGGCCTTCTTCGGCGGGACCGTGAAGATGTTGCCGGTGGTGACGCCCTCCTCGACCTCTTCCAGGGTGCGGCCGCGGCTCTCCGGCACGAACTTCCAGATGAAGAGCAGGGCGAGGACGCCGACGATCGCGAAGCCGAAGAACGTCCCCGTGATGCCCGTCGCGGCGACGATCGTCGGGAAGTACAGGCCGAGGAACGCGTTCGCGATCCAGAGGCAGAAGACCGCGATCCCCATGCCGAGCGCACGGATCTGCGTCGGGAAGATCTCGGACAGGATCACCCAGGTCGCGATGTTGAGGAAGGTCTGCATCGAGCCGACGAAGGCGACGACGAGGAACAGGATGACCCAGGGCCGGGCGGGGTTGCCCTCGACGAGCGTCATCGAGGCGATGCCGATCAGGAAGTGGCAGACCGTCGTCAGCGAGTACCCGAGGATCAGCGTCGTCCGACGGTTGATCTTCTCCATGTTGTAGATCGCGATGAAGCCACCGATCACGGCGATGACACCGGGGGCGATGTTGGCGATGAGGGCGGCCGACTGCTGGAAGCCGGACTCGATCAGGACGGTCTGGCCGTAGTACATGATCGAGTTGATGCCGGTCAGCTGCTGCGCGACGCCGATGCCGGCACCGATGAGCACGATCCGGATGAGCCACTTGTTGCCGAGCAGGGTGCGCCAGCCGCTGACGCGCTGGACCTTCGCCTCGAGGTCGTTCGTCCGCTTGATGTCCTCGAGCTCGGCCGACGCGCGCTCCTTCGAGCGGATCTGGCCGAGGACGTCGAGCGCCTCGTCGTAGCGGCCCTTCGACGCGAGCCACCGCGGCGACTCCGGCACGCGGAGCATCCCGATGAAGAGCGCGATCGCGGGAAGCGCGCAGACGGCGAGCATGACGCGCCAGACGCCGTTGCCCTCACCCCAGAGATTGCCGATGATGGCGTTGACCACGAAGGCCGCGAGCTGTCCGATGACGATCATCAGCTCGTTGCGACCGGAGAGCGACCCGCGGATCTCGTACGGCGCGAGTTCGGCGAGGAACACCGGGACGACCGTCGACGCACCGCCGACCGCCAGGCCGAGCAGCACACGACCGACGACCATCACGCCGAAGGCCGGCGCGAAGACGCAGATGAGCGTGCCGACGAAGAACGTCACGGCGAGCAGGATGATCGTCTTCCGGCGACCCCAGCCGTCGGCGATGCGGCCGCCGAGCATGGCGCCGATGGCGGCACCGAAGAGGAGCGAGCTCGTGACCACGCCCTCGGTGAAGTTCGTGAGGCCGAGCTCCTGCTTCATCGGCAGCAGGGCGCCGTTGATCACGCCGGTGTCGTAGCCGAACAGGAGGCCGCCGAAGGTGGCGACGAGGGCGAGGACGCCCAGGCGGCGGACGTGCGGGCCCTGTCCGACCGGCGGGAGCGCCGTCTTCGGGGCTGTCGGTTTGATGTCGACCATTCGGGTGACTCCTTCGTCAGTGATCACGCTTCATCGCTTGGAAGGATCGTAACCCGATTCCATGTCCTGTCAATCACACATACGAACATCAGGATAATTGGATCGCTCCATGAAAGTCCTGATCAGACGCGAGCGGCTCTCAGGCGTCGTCGCTCTCGTCGCGCGGCGGCTCGGCGAGCACGTCCCCCAGCGAGGACATCTCCGCACCGTGGTCCGCGTACCGCCGGACCGTCCGACGAGCGGCAGCACCGGCGGCTCCGGCGAGGCGGGGGTTCCGGCGTGCGGCGTCGGCGACCCGACCGGCGTGCCCGGCCGTCGAGAGCAGGACGTTGGCGAGCGCCCGGGCCTCACCGGGTTCGGGGACCCCGGTGACCGTCCACGCCGTGCGGACCTGGTCGTCCGGGGTGACGCCGCGGCGGGTGCCCATGCGGTGCCAGTCCGACAGTGAACCCTCGGTGCGCGAGGCGGCACGGTCGGCCTCGGCCGCACGACGACGGTCGGCGTCGCGGGCATCGGACTCCGTGCTCGTCCCCTCGACGGTGTCGAACCGGTCGGTCAGGCCGTCCGCGCGGCGACGGACGCTCTCGGCTCGTTCCCGAGCGGCGGCGTCGTCACCGCCTTCCTCGGCGATGCGGGCGGCGTGCCGGGCGGCGGCCGCGGCGAGGTTCTCCGAACGCTCCATGCCCACGACGGTAGCCGCTCCGACCGACACCGTGCTCCACCCCACCGTGTTCCGACCGGCACCGTGCTCCACCCGCGTGCTCCACCCGCGTGCTCCTCCGCGACGACGGACGCCGTACGTCCTGGGACACAGGCGCGCGATCGGTCACTCGGGAGGCCGGAACGGCCGCGCTAGCATCATCACGAGGGGGAACCATGAAGCGTTTCGTGACGATCGGTACCGTCGTGCTGGCCACCGTCGCACTGTCCGGGTGCTCGTTGCTGCACGGGTCGGACGGCGCACTGCCCGCTCCGTCGACTCCCCCGGCGACCTCCCCGACGCCGAGCGCCACCCCGACGCCGACCCCCGACGGCGAGTCGGCGTCGGACCTCCTCGAGGCCTCGGCACACCCCCGCACGCCGACCCCGGCGCCGACGGAGGCCGCCGCTCCCCCGCCGACGCTGACGCCCATCCCGGCCGGCACCGTCCTGGCGCAGGGCGACGTGGCCTCCCCCAAGGGCAGCATCCACTTCCACTTCCGGATGGTCGCGAACGGTGACGACACCTTCACCGCGCAGTACTCCGGGATCACCTCGACCCTGCCCGTGCCGATCGCCGTCGGGCTGTTCGACCTGACGCGGAACGTCGGCGACGGACTCACGTACCACGGGGTCGGCGACCACACCCTCGGCGGACCGACCAGCGCGCCGGTCTCGGCGAACGTGCCGCTCAGCGGCTCCGGGGTCGACCCGTCGCACCTCGTGACGCTCGTGACGTACTCGGCCGCGGCCCCCGGACAGGACGTCCCCGTCGAGATCGCCGCCGACAAGGTCCTCGCCGTCACGACGGTCCGGTGGTCGGTCCCCGCGCGGCAGACCAACGTGCACCCGAAGGACGGCGGCGTCCGGGCGAACGCGAACGGTCTGGTCCGGGCGACCACGGCCTCCGGTGCGCCGAAGACGTACACCGTCGCGCCGAACGACCTCATCGGCGACGTCGCCGCGCGCTTCGGCATCACGGTGCGCGACCTGGTCTGGCTGAACGAGGGCGTGCAGGTGTTCGGCGAGGACCAGCACCTCTACGAGGGCACATCCCTCAACCTCGACCCACTCGGCCGCTGACCCTCGGCCCGGCCGACCCGAGTCTCGGGTCGCGTCCGCCCCGCGGCCAGCGCGACCAGCAGACGGACGGGAGGCCCGTGGCGGATCCGCCACGGGCCTCCCGTCTCGCAGGTGGGTACGTCGCTACTTGCGCAGCTCCAGGTACTTCGCGATGAGCGCCTTGGTCGAGGCGTCCTGCGCGTCGAGCGCGGCCTGGTCGCCCTCGACGGCCGGCGTGACCTGCAGCGCCAGCTGCTTGCCGAGCTCCACGCCCCACTGGTCGAACGAGTCGATGCCCCAGATCGTGCCCTCGGTGAACACGATGTGCTCGTAGAGCGCGATGAGCTGGCCGAGCACGCTCGGGGTGAGCTCCGGCGCGAGGATCGACGTCGTCGGCTTGTTGCCCGGGAACGTGCGCGCCGCGACGATGCCCTCGTCGGTGGTGCCCTCGGCCCGGACCTCGTCCGCCGTCTTGCCGAACGCCAGCGCCTTGGTCTGCGCGAAGAAGTTCGCCAGGAACAGCGTGTGCACGTCGGTGCCGGGTGCGACGCCCTTGCCGTCACCGGTCTCGTCCTTGAGCGGACGGGCCGGGTTCGCGACCGTGATGAAATCGGCCGGGATCAGGCGGGTGCCCTGGTGGATGAGCTGGTAGAACGCGTGCTGGCCGTTCGTGCCCGGCTCGCCCCAGAAGACCTCGCCGGTCTCGGTGGTGACGGGCGAGCCGTCCCAGCGGACGCGCTTGCCGTTCGACTCCATGGTGAGCTGCTGCAGGTACGCGGCGAAGCGGTGCAGGTACTGCGTGTACGGCAGGACCGCGTGGCTCTGCGCACCGAGGAAGTTCGTGTACCAGACGTTGAGCAGGCCCATCAGGACGGGGACGTTCTGCTCCAGCGGCGTGGTGCGGACGTGCTCGTCGATGGCGTGGAAGCCGGCGAGGAACTGCTCCCAGTTCTCCGGGCCGATCGCGACGACGACGCTCGTGCCGATCGCGGAGTCGACGGAGTAGCGGCCACCCACCCAGTCCCAGAAGCCGAAGGCGTTCTCGGGGTCGATGCCGAACGCGGCGACCTTGTCGAGCGCGGTCGACACGGCGACGAAGTGCTTCGCGACGGCGTTCGACTTCTCGTCGTCGGACGCGTCCGTGAGGCCGAGCTTCTCCCACAGCCACTGGCGCGCGAGGCGGGCGTTCGTCAGGGTCTCGAGCGTGCCGAAGGTCTTCGACGCGACGATGAAGAGCGTGGTCTCCGGGTCGAGGTCCACGGTCTTCTCGTAGATGTCCGCGGGGTCGATGTTCGAGACGAAGCGTGCCTCGAGGCCGGGCTGCACGTACGGCTTCAGTGCCTCGTAGACCATGACCGGGCCGAGGTCCGAGCCGCCGATGCCGATGTTGACGACGGTCTCGATGCGCTTGCCGGTGACACCGGTCCACGAGCCGTCGCGCACCTGCGTCGCGAACGCGTAGACCTTGTCGAGCGTGGCGTGCACGTCGGCGTCGACGTCCTGGCCGTCGACGGTCAGCGGGGCGGCGGGGACGAGGCCCTCGGTCGCCTTCGGCCGGCGGAGCGCGGTGTGCAGCACGGCGCGGTCCTCGGTGGCGTTGATGTGTTCACCGGCGAGCATCGCCTGGAAACGCTCGGCGACGCCGGCGTCCTTCGCGACCTGCAGCAGTGCGCCGAGGATCTCGTCGTCGACGAGGCCCTTCGACAGGTCGACGGTGAGGTCCGCCGCCTGGAACGTGTAGCGCTCGGCACGGCCGGGGTCGCTGTCGAACCACCCTCGCAGGTCCGGGGTGAAGCCGGCGGCGATGCCGTCCAGCTTCTTCCAGCCTTCGGTCGATGTGGGGTCGACGGGCGCGGATTCGGTCACGGGGTCCTCCTGGATCACCTTCAAGACGTACAAGCCCGCGGGTCACCGCAGCACTGCGTCGCGGACCGAGTTCGAGCGTAGTGCGCTCCGGCGCGTGGTGCGCACAGGGCGGCCGCCGGGTCAGGGACGGTCGAGCGGCGTGAAGGGTGTGTGACCACGACGCCGTATCGCCGAAATACCGAGCATGATGCTCGGGGGCAGGTCGCGTGCCATGGTGTCGAGATGCTCCTCCGCCCCGAGTTCACACTGCACGCATGGGTGGACGAGAGTGCGCGAGTCGCGAACGCCCACCCACCGGCCTACTTCCTCGGTGGTGTGGTCGCCGCCCCAGATGCGAGCGACGCGCATCGTGAGGCGCTCCGACCGCTCCAGAACACGCGGGGCAAGCTGCACTGGCGGGATCTCGACGCAGCCCACCGGAGCCGTGTGATGGCGACGCTCAGCGCGTTCGACGTCTACCACGTCGTGGCCGTGGGGACCCCGATGGACCCGAGGAAGCAGGAGCGTGCTCGCGCGCTCTGTCTCGAACGCCTGGCTTGGGAACTGTGCGAGCGGCACCACGTCGAGCGCACGACGCTCGAAGCCCGAACTCCCTCGCTGATGGAACGTGACCGTCGGACGGTCGACGCCCTCCGTGGCCGCGGAGCACTTCCCCGTGGGATGCGCGTGGAGCACGGGCACCCGCTCGACGAGCCGATGCTGTGGATCGCGGACCAGGTCGTGGGCGCGGTGGGCGACGCGCACGTGGGCGATCACCGTTGGCTCCGAGCGCTGGCGGCCTCGGTCGAGATCGTCCGGATCGACCTGTAGGAAGCGCGAAAGCCGGGTCCCGTCAAAGGGCGGGGGTCCCGGCTTCTACTTCCACAGCCCCCAGCGGGGGTGGGCATGGACAGAGTAGCGCGTCGGCGTGCGCGGCCGCCAGGTCAGGGGCGGTCGAGCGGCGTGAAGCGACGGAGGCGCAGGCTGTTCGTCACGACGAAGACGGACGAGAACGCCATCGCCGCGCCGGCCAGCACGGGGTTGAGCAGCCCCGCCATCGCGAGCGGGATCGCCGCGACGTTGTACGCGAACGCCCAGAACAGGTTGCCCTTGATCGTGCGGAGGGTGGCACGCGAGAGCCGGACCGCGTCGGCCACCACGGTGAGCCGACCACTGACCACGGTGATGTCGCTCGCCGCGATCGCCGCGTCCGTGCCGGCACCCATCGCGATGCCGAGGTCGGCGGCGGCGAGGGCGGCCGCGTCGTTCACGCCGTCCCCGACCATCGCGACGCTCCGCCCCTCGGCCTGCAGCCGTCGGACGGTCTCGAGCTTGGACGAGGGTGTGGCGCGGGCGTGCACCTCGTCGATGCCGACGGACGCGGCGACCGCACGGGCCGCCCCTTCGTTGTCGCCGGTGAGCAGCACCGGACGGAGCCCGAGCTCGACGAACCGACGGACGGCGTCCGCTGCCTCGGGCTTCACGGTGTCGCCGACGACGACCACGCCGAGCGCGGCGCCGTTCCGGGCGACCACGACCGCGGTCCCGGAGTCGGACTCGGCGTCCGCGAGGGCGGTGGCGAGCGTCTCCGGCAGGCCGATCGACCACGACTCGGCGAGCCACCGCGCGGTCCCGACCAGCACGACGTCACCGTCGACCACGGCCTGCACGCCGGCACCGGGCGTCGCGGTGAACTGCGACGACTCGGCATGGGCGGTCCCGCGCTCCCGCGCACCGGCGACCACCGCGCGGCCGACCGGGTGCTCGGAACCGTCCTCGACGGCGGCGGCCAGCCGCAGGACCCCGTCGGCGTCGAGGTCGGTGCCCGGTGCGACGACGACCGATCGGAGCTCCATGACCCCGGTCGTCACGGTGCCGGTCTTGTCGAGCACGATGGTGTCGACGGCACGGGTGCGTTCGAGCACCTGGGGTCCGCCGATGAGGATGCCGAGCTGCGAGCCGCGCCCCGTGCCGACCAGCAGGGCGGTCGGCGTCGCGAGACCGAGGGCGCACGGGCAGGCGATGATGAGGGTGGCGACGGCCGCGGTGAACGCCGCCGTCACGGATCCGCCGAGCACGAGCCAGCCGACGAACGCCAGGACCGCGAGCCCGATGACGATCGGGACGAACACCCCGGAGACACGGTCGGCCAGGCGCTGCACCTCGGCCTTGCCGGTCTGCGCGTCCTCGACGAGGCGTCCCATCCGAGCGAGTTCGGTGTCGGCTCCGACGCGGGTGACGGCCACGACGAGTCGGCCGCCCACGTTGACGGTCGCACCGGTGACGGGGTCGCCCGGACGCACCTCGACCGGGACGGACTCGCCGGTGAGCATGCTGAGGTCCACCGCGGAGGACCCGTCGCGGACGGTGCCGTCGCTCGGGATCCGCTCGCCGGGACGCACGACGACGACGTCGCCCACGACGAGCGACGCGGCGGGGACCCGGGTCTCCGAGCCATCGCGCAGCACGGTCGCGTCCTTCGCGCCGAGCTCGAGCAGGGCCCGGAGTGCCGCGCCGGACTGCTGCTTCGCCCGTGCTTCCATGTACCGGCCGGCGAGGATGAAGACGGTGACGGCGGTGGCGACCTCGAGGTAGAGGTCGCTCGCCTCGGGGTCGGTCGCGAACCACGAGAAGGTCATGTGCATGCCGGTCGTGCCGGCGTCCCCGAGGAACAGCGCGTACAGCGACCAGCCGAACGCGGCGAGGACCCCGACGCTGACGAGGGTGTCCATCGTCGCGGCGCCGTGCCGGGCGTTCACCCACGCGGCACGGTGGAAGGGCAGCGCTCCCCAGACGGCGACGGGCGCAGCGAGGGCCAGCGCCAGCCACTGCCAGTTCGGGAACTGCAGCACGGGGACCATCGACAGCACGACCACGGGCAGGGCGAGGACCGCCGAGACCACGAGCCGCTGCCGGAGGGGCGCGGCGGGGTCGTCCACGGCAGCGTCGGCCGTGTCGTCGTCGGCGGCGACGGGCGGCGCCGGGACCGTGGCCCCGTACCCGGCCGACTCGACCGCGGCGATCAGGGTGGCGGGGTCGGTGGACTCCGGGTCGTCGACCCGCACCTGCGCCTTCTCGGTCGCGTAGTTCACGGTCGCGGTGACCCCGGGGAGCTTGCCGAGCTTCCGCTCGATGCGGTTCGCGCACGACGCGCACGTCATCCCGGTGATGTCGAGTTCGACCACGCGGTCGACGACGTCGTCCGTCACGAGCGCACGACCTCGTAGCCCGCCTCGGCGACCGCGTCACGGAGCGACTCGGCCGTGACCGGGCGGTCCGACGTGACGGTGACCTCGGACCGGCCGCCGGGCACGAGCTGGACGGCGACGTCCGACACCCCGTCGAGTTCGGTGAGTTCCTCGGTGACGCTCATCACGCAGTGCTCGCAGGTCATGCCCTCGACGAGCAGGAGTTCGGTGTTGACGGTGTCGTTCACGGTGTTCCTTCCGGTGTTCAGGAGCGGACGAGTCGGGCGATGGCCTCGCTCGCCTCGCGCACCTTGGCGTTAGCGGCGTCCCCGCCCTCGGCGACCGCCTCGGCGACGCAGTGGGACAGGTGGTCCTCGAGCAGCGACAGGGCGACGCGTTCGAGCGCCCGGTTCGCCGCGGAGATCTGGGTGAGGACGTCGATGCAGTAGGTCTCGTCCTCGACCATGCGGGCGATCCCCCGCACCTGGCCCTCGGCGCGACGGAGTCGCTTGAGCAGGTCGTCCTTGTCGCCGATGTAGCCGACGTGTTCGTGCATCGTGTCCTCCACCAGACTCAATACGGTACCCCCCTAGGGTATTCCTTCGACGTGTCGCCGCAACCGTGGCAAGATGCGCGCATGACCGCCTCGTCGACGAACGGCTTCCGCAGACTGCGGTTCACCGACGCCGACGGCTCCGACTACTCCGCCATCTTCGAGGCCGAGTACCACGGCTCCGACTTCGCGTCGGACACCTTCGCGACCGACGACGCCCGGTACGAGTACACCGTGGTGGGCGACGACGACCTCACCCTCCGGACGATGCGTGCCGAGGGTGGCAAGCGCGGCGGGGTGATCGGTCCGCGGGACGACCACGTGGTGTTCTGGCTCACGAAGGGCCGGCTCGAGATGCACTTCACCGACCGGACCCGCGTCGTCGAGCCCGGCAGCCCCTACATCGCGTCGGCGTCCGAGGCCTACCGGTTCGAGTCGACCGGGACCGTCTACAACGGGGTCCACGTCGCCGACCGGTTCCTCCGCGAGGTCGGGAAGGACCTCGGGTTCCGGCTGCCGGCCGGTCCACTGCTCTTCGACCAGCAGGACGAGGTCGTCGCCCGGCGCGAACCCCTCCGCCACCTCATCCACGAGCTCGGCCCGATGCTCGTCGACGACCGGGTCCACGGCGCGATGAGGACCGAGCTGAACCGTCGCCTCGCCGTCGTCGTGCTCGACACGTTCCCGATCCGGAACCGCGGGACCGACGTGCCGGTGGCGAACCGGCTGCGGGACGCGATCCGCTTCATCGAGGCGAACGCGGCGGCGCGGCCGTCCGTGCCCGAGATCGCCGCGGCGTGCGGCCTCAGCCAGCGCGGCCTGCAGGACGTCTTCGCCCGCACGCTGGACTCGACCCCGCACCGGTTCCTCCGCGACCACCGACTCGATCGTGTCCGGCAGGAGCTCCTGCGCGGCGACGGCTCCGACGGGGTGTCCGCCGTCGGCGGGCGATGGGGGTTCACCAACGCCGGTCGGTTCGCCGCCGCGTACCGCGAACGCTTCGGCGAGGACCCCGGCACCACGATGCGGGCCGCACTGGGCGCCCGCCCCGACGCGGGACGGGCGTCGTGGCGCCTGCGGCGCGCACTCGCCTTCATCGAGCAGCACCTCGACGACGACCTGACGGTCCAGGACATCGCCGACGCGGCCGGCGTGCGTCCGCGACGGCTCCAGCAGCTCTTCCAGGAGGAACGGGGCGAGTCCCCGATGGCGGCCGTCCGTTCGATCCGTGGTGCGTCGGAACGCAGCGACGCAGCCGGAATCCGCGCGCTCGACTGAGCCGACCCACCCCGCGGGGTACGCCCGCACTGGGATCGGGCCGTTTCTCTGGAAATCGGCTGAAACCGATGACCCGTGTGTGACGAACCTCTGGTGAGCCCCGTCTCATCCGTGAACAGCAACCGCTGGGAACGCCCGGCGGGACGATCGGAAGGAACGAACATGGCTGACACCACCATCACCCCCGCGACCACCAGCACGGCGGCGACCCGCAACACCGGCACCCACTCGGGCGCGAACGGCGTCACGGGCAAGACCGTCATCGACGACACCGTCGTGTCGAAGGTCGCCGGGATCGCCGCCCGCGAGGTGAACGGCGTCCACTCCCTGGGCAACGGTGCCGCCCGTGCGATCGGTGCCCTCCGCGACGCCATCGGCCAGCGCGACTTCGGTCAGGGCGTCAAGGTCGAGGTCGGCGAGAAGCAGGTCGCCGCGGACATCGTGATCGTCGCCGAGTACCCGGTCGCCCTCCAGCAGGTCGCCGACGGCGTCCGTGCCGGTGTCGCCCGTGCCCTCGAGCAGATCGTGGGCATGGAGGTCGCCGAGGTCAACGTGACCGTGCAGGACGTCTTCATCCCGGGTGACGACGACGACAAGGACGACGAGAAGAAGGAAGCGCGAGTCGCATGAGCAACACACTGATGGGCGCCCTCATCGGCGCCGTCCTCGCCGTCGTGGCACTGCAGTTCGGCTTCTGGGGCTTCGTGCTCGTGGTCGTGTTCGGTGCGGTCGGGGCCCTCGTGGCCGCGCTCGTGACCGGCCGCATCGACCGCGGCGCCCTCGCCGACGTGCTGACCGGGCGCCGGAGCTCACGATGACCCCCGGCCCGGACGGCGTCTCGTCTGCTGCTGTCGCGGGCCGCGTCGAGATCACCGCTCGCGCACTGACCTCGCTGGCGCGGGCCGTCGCAGCCGAACGGCTCGGCGCCCCCGCCAAGCGGGTGCGTGTCGGACTCGGCGACGCGTCCGGCGCACTCTCCCTCGACATCACCGGCCCGATCGCGGCGGGCGACGACATCGTCGGCCGCTCCGCCCGGGTCGCCGAGGAGGTCAAGGGCCGCGTGGGTGACCTCACCGGCCGTCGCGTCGGCAGTGCCCACATCGAACTCACCGGGATCGTGCGCGAGCGCAAGACCCGGACCGTCTAGGAGGCCATCATGAGCAACGGTTCCGTGGAACGGCGCATCCGTCGCCGGAGCGTCCACCGCTCCCGCTCGACCGCCGTGGCCGTCGCCCTCGTCGTGCTCGTCCTCGTCGCAGCGTGGATCGGCACCGAGTCCGTCCTCCGGGCGATCGGTCGGCCTCCGCTCCTCGCCGACCCGCAGTCCGCGGTCGACGCGGCACTCCGGCCCGACGCGGCGTTCCTGACGATCGCCGAGGTCGTCGCCGTCGTGCTGGTCGTCCTCGGGGTCGTGCTGATCGTCCTCGCCCTCAAGCCGGGTCGGCAGCACCGCTCCGTCGTCGAACACGACCGCGGCGCCGTCATCATCGACACCCGCATCCTGGCGTCGACCGCAGCGAACGCGGCCGGCACCGCGGCGGGCGTCCCCGAGGGCAACGCCTCGGCGACCGCACGTGGCCGCCGGACCGAGGTCCGCGTGGTCCCCGTCACCGGGGTGCCCGTCGACGAGAGCGTCGTCCGCGACGCCGTCCGCGACCGCCTCAGCGGCCTGGACGAACGATTCGGCCGGAGCGTTCGCGTCCGGGTCGAGGAGAAGGGAACCCTCGCATGACCAAGAGCAACCGGACCCTCAACCGGATCATCCTCCTCGTGCTCGGCCTGGTCGCCGTCGTGGTCGGACTCGTCATCGGCGCGGGCGTCCTGCCCGCCGTCCGCGACGCGACCGCCCAGTACGTCGACCTCCCCCGCAGCCTCGACGTGCCCGCGTCCTCGCTGTGGATCATCGCCGGCGCATGCGCCCTCGTCATCGTGCTCGCCCTCGTGTGGGTGTTCACCCGTGGCGGTGGCGGCACCTCGGTCGCCGTCCGGGAACGCTCCGGCGACGACGCGGTGACCGTCAACGTGGCGCTCGTCCGTGACGTCCTCGACCACGAGCTCTCCGGCGTCCGTGACGTCGTCGGCTCGCGGGTCGACACCTACCTCGTCCGCCGGCAGCGTGCCGCTCGGATCCGGGTCGCCGTCCGCCGCGGCGGCGACGCGGTCACCGTGCTCGACGCCGTCGACCGGGCGGTCGCGGTCCTGGACCGCACCCTCGGCCGCCAGGTGCCGGTGCTCGTGCACCTCACCGGCGGTACCCGCTCCGCGCTCGCGAAGCCGACCCGCGTCCGCTGACAGCCGTCAGCACGACGCACCACGGGCCTCCCGGCCCATCCCGCACCACCCACCGGGCGCACGCCCGACCGACGAAAGGACCCGTCATGGGACTCGACGACAAGATCAAGAACGCCGCTCAGGACCTCGCCGGCAAGGCGAAGGAAGCGCTCGGCAACGCCACCAACGACGACTCCAAGGTCGCCGAGGGCAAGAAGGACCAGGCCTCCGCGAGCGTCAAGCAGACCGGCGAGGACGTCAAGGACGTCTTCAAGAAGTAGGTCGCACGATCCGTGTCGGGGCACTCGCGCAGTCGAGTGCCCCGATGCGTTCCGGCGGAACCCGAACGAGGAGAGAACCATGCAGCACGACCCGAACGCGCACACGCAGGTCACCGAGGTGGCACTGCCCGCGGAGCTCACCGAACCGTTGCCCGACGACGCGAGCACCGTCACGATCGTCGCCCGGACGGCAGCGGAGACCGCGCTCGGCGTGCCGGGCGTGCACCACCTCGGCGGGATCGCCGCCCGGGCCGCCGACCAGTTCCGCAAGCAGCTCGGCCGGAGCGCGGGCACCGCCGGCGTGCAGGTCGACGAGGACGACGGCGTGCTCGGCGTGCAGGTCTCCATCGTCGTCACCTACCCGGAACCGGTGATCAGCGTCGCCGACGAGGTGCGCAAGCAGGTGACCGCCGCGACCCGGCAGGTGTCCGAGCTGCCGACGAGCGTGGACGTCCGTGTCCTCGACGTGCACGGTCCCTTCGACGATGAGCAGTCGCCGCTCGGCCGCGCGACCGAGGCCGCGACCGACGCCGTGAAGCAGGCCGCCGAGACGACCAGCGACGCGGTGAAGCAGGCTGCAGAGACCACCGGCGACGCCGTCAAGCAGGCCGCCGAGACCACCGCGGACGCGACCAAGCGCGCTGCCGCGGCGACCGCCGACGTGACGAAGCGCACCGCGGACGCCACCGCCGACGCCACGAAGCGCGCCGCATCGGCGACCGCCGACGTGACGAAGCGTGCGGCGGACGCCACCGCCGAGGCCACCCAGCAGGCGGCGAGCGCGACCGCCGACGCCACGAAGCGCGCCGTCGACAGCACCACCGACACCGCCGAGCGTGTCCGCGACGCCGCTGCGGAGTCCCTCGCCCGGGCGTCCGAGCAGGCCGCCGACGCGGCGTCGTCCGCGAAGGACGCGGCCGAGCAGGCGCGCGACGTGGTGGTCGACGCTGCCGAGACCGCGACGGACCGTGCCGCCGACGCCGTCGGGACGGTGCGCGACGCAGCAGCCGACGCGACGGTGCCCGACGCAGCAGCCGGCGCGACGGTGCCCGACGCGACCACCGAGGGGACCGCCGAGGGGACCGGGCACGCCGCAGCAGCCGAGGACCCCGCCGTCCGCGCCGCTGCCGCAGCCGACGCCGCCGAGGTCGCTGCCGACGCCGCCGAGGACGCCGCATCCGCTGCCGCGGAGTCCGCCGACGCCGCCGCGACGGCCGTCACCGACGCCGCACCCGTCATCGCCGCCACGCCCGAAACCGACGCCGCACCCGAGAGCGACGCCGCTCGCCACCGCCGGGAGCAGCCGTGACCACCGCCTGGTCCGGGAACCGCCGGACGAAGCTCCGTCGGCCGCGTCCGCGCGGGGTGTGGATCGCGGGCGGCATCGGCGTCGTCCTGGTCCTCGGCACCGCGCTCGGCGCGTTCCTGCCCCTCGTCGGGTTCCTCGGCGGCGTCACCGCCACCACCTCAGGACTCGTGCCGTTCCCGTTCGTGCGCGTCGCGCTCGTGACCATCGCGGGGTCGCTGGTCGTCCTCGCGCTGCTCGTCCTCGCGTTCACCCGACGGCACACCGCGACCGCCGCCTCGGCCGTCGTGCTCGCCGTCCTCGTGTCCATCGCGGTCACGGTCGTCCCGATCGTGCTCGTCGCCATCGGGTCCGCCGACCGCGCCGGCGACGTGTGGCCGATCGTCACCGAACTCTGGAACCGCTTCACCGGCTGACGCGCCGACCCCGTGCACCACCAACGAAGGAGCACCACCATGCGCAACCGCATCATCCTCATCGGCGCCGTCGTCCTCGTCGGCTTCTGGTTCGGGTCCCGTGCCAACCGGCCCGTGATCAAGACGTCCAAGGCCGAGACCGCGCGGAGGATCTGGAACGACCCGCACGCCCGCAAGGGCCGGAAGAAGCTCGGCAAGAAGATCGCGAAGGCAGCGAAGCGGCACCGCTGACACCCCGGCACATCACACATGGATCACGACGCGGACGACTCGCGTCGTGATCCTTGTCATGTTCGGCGTTCCCCCGACATTGTCCAAGTGAAGGGAGCACCGTGGACAACACCGCAGAAGACGACGCCGGCCTCGCACGGCGCCTCGCCTCGGGGGACAGAGCAGCGCTCGCGACCGCGTTCGACCGGTTCGCGCCGACACTCACCCGGTACGCGTGGGCGATCGCGAGCAGTCGGCAGGACGTCGAGGAGATCGTGCAGGACACGTTCCTGACCCTCTGGCAACGAGCCGACGGGCTCCAGCTGCCGACCGGCACCCTCCTGCCGTGGTTGCTGGTCGTGTGCCGCAACCACGCCAGGAACGCCGGCCGCCGCACCGCGAAGAACGCCGGCGACGAACTCCCCGTCGAGCTCGCTGCTCCCGGCGACACGACGGAGGCCGCCGAACAGCTCCGCTGGGTGCGCGACGAGATCGCCGCGCTCTCGGACACCGACCGCCGCATCTGCGAACTCTGCCTCCTGCAGGGGTACTCCTACGCGGAGGCAGCCCAACTGCTCGGACTCAGCGTCGGAGCGGTCACCCAGCGGGTCTCCCGGTCCCGCCGACGACTCAAGAAGGCGGTGACGCACGATGAACACTGAACCCCCCGAGGGAGACGACCTGCAGCGCATGCTCGTCTCGATGAAGCAGAACGTCCTCGAGCGGGCCACCCCTCGCCCGAAGCGACACGGCCGTCGCGCCGGCATCGCGATCGGCGTCGTCGGGGTGCTCCTGCTCGGCGTGGCCGGCGGTGGGGTCGCGCTCGGCCTCATCCCGACGTCGATCACGGCGGAACCGGTCCCGACCGCGACGCCCACCACCGAGCCCGTCCCGACCGAGACGCCGTCCGGCGCACCGGTCGTGGGACGTCCGACGCCCACCGCGACGCCGTCACCGGAGTCGACCCGACCGCCGTACTCCGCCACGGATCCGTCCACCTGGACGATCTCCGGCTCCGAGGTCGGGCCCATCGCGCTCGGCGGACCGATCGCCGGCGAACTCGACGATCTCGACGGCGCGTACTCGCGCGTGGTCGAGAACGCCTGCCCGAGCCCGACGATCACCGACTGGCAGCGGGACGGTTCCGCACCGCTGACGGTCGTCGAGAAGGACGGGACGGTGTGGGGCGTCGCGATCGGGGCGTCGACGTCGACCGAGGCGAGCGGACCGACGACGGCCGAGGGCTTCGGTGCGGGCAGCCGGCTGGACGACCTCCGGGCGGCATACCCCGACCTCACGTTCGTCCAGTCGCAGATCTTCCCCGACCCGAACGAGTCGTTCTCGATGTGGACGATCGAGCGGAACGGGTACCACATCACCTTCCAGACCGCGGAGGACGCCCAGACCATCGGGACCGTGTGGGTCAGCTCCTTCGCGACCGTCCCGTACGAGTTCTGCGGCTGACGCCGTTCCGGGCCTGGTGCGGCTGACGCCGTTCCGGGCCTGGAGGCGCGGATCACGCGAGCCGATCGGCTCGCGTGATCCGCGCCTCCAGTCCGCTACCCTCGCGACGTGAAGCGTCTCTTCCCCGGCCAGCGCTGGGTCCTCGGTCTGGGCGCGTTCGCGCTCGTCTGCCTCGTCGTCGGCGTCATCGGCCTGTCGGTCGACGGCACCGGTTGGGGTGGCATCCTCGTGGCCTTCGGGCTGCTGCACCTCGGGTTGACAGGGGTCGCGGGGGCGCTCGTCTGGACGGCGACGCCCACGATCGGTCCGAAGCCGATCGGACAGCCCGCACGGTTCCCCGGGCAGACCCAGCGCGTGTTCTCGTACGGCACGCTGCGGCAGCCGCTCGTGCAGGAGTCCCTGTTCGGCGAGCACGTGCCGACCGAACCGGACGCGCTCCCCGGCTGGCGGCTGGACTGGGTGACGATCACCGATCCGGACGTCATCCGGACGAGTGGGTCGGACCGGCACCCGATCCTCCGACGCGGTTCGTCGAGTGACGTCGTCGAGGGATCGGTCCTCGCACTCCCGTACGCGTGGCAGCTCCGCGCGGTCGACGGCTACGAGGTCGCGGACTACCAGCGCGTCCGGGTCACGCTCACGTCGGGTCGGATCGCCTGGGTGTACGTGGCGGCCGACCAGGCCTGACCGCCGCGCGGCTGCGTCAGCGCGCGGCCGCCGCCAGCCGCGCCAGGCCCTCGTCGATCGACACCGCCGGGGTCCACTGCAGGTCACGACGGGTCCGGCGCTGGTCGAACCAGTGCGCCGTCGACAGCTGCTCGGCGAGGAACCGGGTCATCGGCGGCTCGTCCTGGCCCGGGCGGACCCGCCACACGGCCTCGACGAGGGACCCGGCGACCCGAGCGACCCCGGCCGGCACGTGCACCCGCGGCGCCGGCACCCCGGACGCCGTGCAGATCCCGGCGAGCAGTTCGGCGACGGGCCTCGGCTCACCGTTCGTCACGACGTAGGCGTTCCCGTGCACGTCCTCGTCGGCGGCGTGCGCCAGCGCGGCGACCATCGCGGACGCGGCGTTGTCCACGTAGAGCGTGTCGATGAGTGCGGCGCCCGAGTCGAGCACCGGTAGCCGGCCCGTCCGGGCGCGGTCGACGATCCGTCCGACGAGTTGTGTGTCGCCCGGCCCCCACACCAGGTGCGGCCGGATCGCGACGACCGCGAAGTCCGGGGCGTCGGCGTCGAGCGCGACGAGCTCGGCCGCGGCCTTCGTGCGGGCGTAGTCGCCGCGGGCACGTTCCGGCTCGGCCGGACCGGCCCCTGCGCCGACGAGCGACGAGCCGGTGTGCGCGACGGAGGGCGAGGAGACGAACACGAAGCGGCGGACGCCCGCCCGACGGGCTGCGTCGACGAGGGCACGGGTGCCGTCGACGTTGACGCGGACGAAGTCGGCCGGGTCGCCGGCGAGGGAGACCTTCGCGGCGAGGTGCACGACGGCCTCGACACCGTCGACCGCACGCCGGAGCGCGTCGGGGTCGGTCATCGAGCCGAGCACGTCCGACACCCCGGACACCCCGGAGGGCCGACGCTGGAACGTCCAGACCTCGTGCCCGGCGTCCCGCACGGCCGCGGCCGTCGCCTGCCCGAGGAACCCGCTGGCGCCGGTGACGAGGACGATCACAGCCGGACCGTCCGTCCGCCGGAGAGCACCGCGGCGGTTCGCCGTTTCGCGCTGAGCGACAGTTCACGCGCCCGACGGCCCGTGAAGTGTCGCTGAGCGCGTGAGAACGCACCGCACGCGCCGCACGCGCCGCACGCACCGGCCGCGCCGATCACGGCCGGACCATCCGTCCACCGGAGAGCACCGACGCCGCCCACCGGGACAGCCGCGCACGGTCGACCTTCGAGTTGTGCCGGATGTCCGTCGGCAGCACCGGCACGGTCAGCACCGCGGCGAGGGGGATCCCCGCGGCGGCCCGCACGGCTGCGGCCAGCGCGGGGTCGGCGAGCCCCGGACGGCGACGGCGACGGCCACGGCGACGCGGGCGCGGTTCGGTGGTCTCGACGACGGCGACGGCCTGCTGCGTGCCGCTCGGCCCGATGCCCGCGAGACCCGCTCGCCCGACGCCGTCGACGCGCTCGATGCGCTGCTCGGGCCCGACCGGTGTGACGACGCCGGACGGGGTGGTGAGCACGTGCTGCAGTCGTCCCTCGACCCAGAGCCGCCCCGACGCGTCGAGGTGTCCGACGTCACCGGTGCGGTGCCCGCGGGGGTCGTCCACGCCGAGCCGCGACACCCGGTTCGTCCGCCAGAGCCGGTCGTACCGCTCCCGCACGTGCGGTGCCACGACGACGATCTCGCCGGTGACGCCGGCTGCGTCGGTCGGGGACCCGGTCGGCCGTCCGACGTCGTCGAGCGGCGCGATCCGGACGTGCACGTTCGCGGCCGGGACCCCGACGCAGATCCCCTCGTCGGCGGACTCCGACGCGGCCAGCACCCCGTCGAGGTCGACGTCCGTCATGAGCAGCCCCTCGGTCATGCCGTAGGGGGTGTGCGCGCTCGCGTTCGGCATGAGGCCGGTCGCCGCGGTCAGCAGCGCGGCCGACACGGGGGCGCCCGCCGACAGGAACAGCCGCACGCGGCCGAGTGCCGCTCGGTCGGCGTCCGTCAGCCCGGACGCGGTCGACACGACGTTCGCGAGCGCCGCCGGCGACAGGAACACCACGGTCGCGTCGGCGGCCGTCACGGACGCCGCGACCGCCGTCGCCGTGAGCGTCCGGGGTGCGGTGACGTCCATGTCCGGTGCCACGGACCGTGCACCGAGCGCCGGCCCGAGCAGGGCGAACGGCGCGAACCCGGCGACGAGGCCGGTGCCGACGCCGATGTCGTACTGGGTCGCGAGGGCGTCGCGGACGGCGCCGAGCTGCCCGTGCGTGTACACGACGCCCTTCGCCGGCCCGGTCGACCCGGAGGTGAAGAGGACCGCCGCGGGTGCGTCCGACGCGGGGACGGCCGGCAGGGCCGCACCCGCCGCGAGCCTCGTCGCACCACGACGAGCGACGTCGACGAGAATGTGCTCGACACGGAGCGCCCGACGTGCGGCGGCGGGCAGCGAGACGGTCGCGATGCGGCGGCCCGGCCACCCGAGCGCGCGTGCGGCACCGAGACCGGGCAGGGCGCCGATGACCCAGTCCGGACGGGCTCCGCGGACGGCACGGGTCAGCCCGCGCAGGCCGAGTCCGGCATCGGCCACGACGACGACCGCGCCGATCCGGACGCAGGCGTAGAGGACGGCGGTGAGGTCGGCTCCCGGCGTGACGAGCAACGAGACGCGGTCACCGGGGCGGACGCCGAGGTCCGCGAGTCCGGCCGCGATCTCCTCGACCCGGCGCGCGAGCAGCCGCCACGAGACGGTGCGGACACCGCCGGGTGCGGCCATCTCGACGAGCGCGGGCTCGTCGCTGTCGCGCAGGTCGTCGAGTGCTGCCCACAGGGGGCGGCTCGCGTCCGTCACCGGGTCGGTGTCGGCCTGGAGGCGCGGCTCGTCCCCCGCGGGCGCGTGGCCGTCCGGCAGGTGGTCACCGAGCCACTCGAAGACCGTTCCGGCGACGTCGGCGTCGTCCGGCAGCAGGTGCCCGGCGCCCTCGAAGCGGTGGACGTCGGCCTGCGGCAGCCGCTCGACGAGGTCGTCGAGGTACCGCTCGAGGAACACGGGGTCGCGCGGGCCCCACATGAGGAGCGCGGGGACGTCGAGCGCCGCGACCCCCGCGGCGATCCGGTCGAGTTCGGGGGCGCTCGGGTGCGTCTGGTCGACGGGGATGTCGGCGACGAACCCGCCGATCCCCCCGCGACGGGCAGCCCCGCGGTACGGCGCCCGGTACGCGTCGGCCGTCGGACGGTCGAGCTTCGGGTGTGCGATCGCGAGCGTCGTCTCGAGGAACGCCGGCGTCACGACGGTCGCCCGGCCGAGGAGCCCCGGACCGAGCGCCAGCCGGAGCGGCGCCGGGATCGGGGCGTCGGCGGGCTGGTGCACGGCGGTGTTGCACGTCGCGAGCGCCACCACGAGGTCCGGGTGGTCGACGGCCCAGCCGAGCGAGACGACGCCGCCCCAGTCGTGGCCGAGGGTCACCACCGGACCGACGAGTCCGAGTTCGTCGGTCAGTGCGCCGAGGTCGCGGACGCGTTCGGGAAGCCCGCGCTGGCGACCGGTGCGCTCCGAGAAGCCCATGTCGAGCTGGTCGACGGCGACGACGCGCCACGCCGGACCACCCTGACGGGCGACCTCGAGCGACCGCGCGGCGACCGACCGCCACAGGTAGGACCACGTCGGGTTGCCGTGCACGCAGAGCAGGGTGCCCACCGGGCGCACGCCGAGCGCGTCGAGGGAACCGGCCGTGTCGAGGACGTGCCAGGTGCGCGCGGGGCGAGCCGTGCCTCCCGGTCCGTCAGCAGCGACACCGGGGACGGTCACCAGACGCGACCACGCGGGGTCGAGTCCGGGCAGGGGCGGCGGGAGCGTCGCCGGAGCCGTGGCAGCGGCGACGCGCGGGAGGCCGGACCTCACCAGCGCAGTTCCATCATCGCCGTGTTGATGCCGGAACCCACACCGCCGAGGAACACCCGGTCGCCGCGGGTGATGCCGCCGTTCGCGACCTCGTCCGCCAGGGTGATCGGGATCGACGCCGGACCGACGTTGCCGTACCGCTGGTAGGTCGTCGGGACCTTGTCGCGCGGGATGCCGATCGCCTCGACGAAGGCGTTCGTGTGCACGTCGGAGACCTGGTGCAGCACGTACCGGTCCATGTCGGCCCAGTCGAAGTGTGCCCGGGCCTCGTTCCAGGCGGCGACCACGAGCTCCATGCCGCCCTTCAGCAGCATCTTCGCGTCGGTGAACATGCCGTCGACACTGCCGACGCAGAGGTCGTACCACTGCGTCGCCGCGCGGGTGACGCCGCCGACGATGCGGTGCCCCTCGGGGTGGGCGTCGGACGGGCCGAGCACGGCGGCCGCGGCACCGGACCCGAGGGTCAGGCTCGCGAACTCGCTCATGAAGTCCTTGCGGTTCCGGCCGCCCTGGTTGAGGCGGTCGATCGTGTTGAGCTGCACCTGGTCGGCGTCCTCGCCGTCGACGACGAGGGCGTACTTGATCTGGCCGGAGTCGATCATGCCCGCGGCGACGCTCATCGCGTTGACGAACCCGAGGCACGCGTTCGCGATGTCGAAGTTGATCGCCGACGTCGGCAGGCCGAGCCCGTGGTGCAGGCGGACCGCGACGGACGGCTCGAGGTGCGGCCGGGTCACCGACGTGTTGATGAGCAGGCCGATGTCCTCGGGGCGGACACCCGCTTCGGCCATCGCACGGCGGCCCGCGTCGATCGCGGCGTCCTGGAAGGTCTGGCCCTCGCCCCAGTTGCGGCGCTCGGTGACACCGGCGACGCGTTCGAGCAGGCCCATCGGCAGGCGGAGGCGACGGAGGACGCCGCGGAGGCGCGCCTCGATGTCCGCGGAGGTCGTCACCCGCTCGGCCGTGGTCGTCGCCACGGACAGCAGCGAGACGTTCTGGTGCTTCGCCGTGGCGTTGCCCGGCCGCTCCTGATCGCTGCTCGTCGCCTGGTCGACCGGCCGTTCCGTCATGATCGTCACCGACACATACTTCCCCATTCCGCCTGTACGCGCGATCCGGGTGCGCTGATCGGGTGGTGTCAGGCGTCCTTCGGGAGCTTCCGGACCTTGCTCCGACGGCGTCGGCGGTCGGGCACCATCGACCGCATCTCCTCGAGCTTGCCGAAGCAGAGCAGGCGGTCGCTGGCCTGCAGCTCGACGCCGCTGCGGGGGTTCGGGATGACGGTGGCGCCGCGGTGCAGGGTCAGCACGGTGATGTCGCGGTCCCACAGGCCGGACTCCTTGATCGTCTTCCCGACCAGTTCCGCGTTGGTGTGCACGAGGAGTTCGGCCACGCCGTACCCCGTCGAGACGGTCAGCCGCTGGCGGACGTCGATCTCCGGGAACGCGACCTGGTTGCCGATGAAGTCGATGATCGCGCCGGCGACGTCGAGACCGGTCGCACGCTCGATGCCCTCGAGCCCGGGCGACGAGTTGACCTCCATCACGAGGGGGCCGTCGTTGCCCTCGAGCATGTCGACGCCCGCGACCCGCAGACCCATGATCTGCGCCGAACGGACAGCGGCCTCTTCGTACTCGGGCGTCAGGGTGACCTTCTCGACCGTCCCACCGCGGTGCACGTTCGACCGGAACTCGTCGCCGGACGCACTCCGCCGCATGGCCGCGACCACACGGTCGCCGACCACGAGGGCGCGGATGTCCTTGCCGCGGCTCTCCGAGATGAAGGACTGGATGAGGACGTTCTGCTTCGTCGAGTGCAGCGTCTCGACGATCGACTCCGCCACCTTCTCCTCCGGCGCCAGGATCACGCCGATGCCCTGCGTGCCCTCGAGCAGCTTGATCACGACCGGCGCCCCGCCGACCCGTTCGATCGCGCCGCGGACGTCGGCCCGGCTGTTCACGAACGTCGTCGCCGGCATGCCGATGTGGTGCCGGGACAGGATCTGGTTCGCGCGGAGCTTGTCGCGCGAGTTCGTGATGCCCGTCGCGGTGTTCGGCGTGTAGACGTCCATCTGCTCGAACTGCCGGACCACGGCGGTGCCGTAGTAGGTGATCGAGTTCCCGATGCGCGGCAGGACGGCGTCGTAGTCGCTGAGGAGCTTGCCGCGGTAGAGCAGGTCGGGGTCCTCGCCGGACAGGTCGATCGCGAACCGCAGGGTGTTGAGCACCTTCACCTCGTGGCCCCGGTCGATCGCAGCGGCGCGGAGGCGCTCCGTCGAGTAGGCGTGCGGGGCACGCGACAGGATGGCGAGTTTCATCGGTGCGGCTCCGCGGGGTGTGGGGTACGGCGGGGTGTGGGTCACGAGGGGGCGACGACGCTCCATCCAAGCATGCGACAGGATGGGCACATGGCCCGCGCTCCGAAGTCCCCGAACGGCGGTCTCGTCGTCGCCGGGTGGCGGGAGTGGGCGGGGTTGCCCGACCTCGGGATCCCGTGGATCAAGGTCAAGCTCGACACCGGTGCCCGGAGCTCGGCACTGCACGCGTTCGACCTCGAGGAACTCCCCGGCGACCGGGTGCGGTTCTCGGTGCACCCGTGGCAGGACACCGACGCGGACGCCGTCACGATCGAGTGCGACGTGCACGACCGGCGCACCGTCCGGAGCTCGACCGGGCACACGCAGGAGCGGATCGTCGTCCTGACCGAGATCGCCCTCGCCGGACGCGTGTTCCAGGCCGAGGTGACGCTGAGCAACCGCGACCAGATGGGCTTCCGGATGCTCGTCGGACGCGAGGCACTCCGGCAGGGCTTCCTCGTCGACCCGGCGCGGTCGTTCATGGCCGGCCGCGCGCCGAAGGAGATCCGCCGGCGCAACCGCGGGCGCGCCTGACCCACGGCCGACGCCGCGGAGCGCTCCGGTCAGGCGTGCAGGTGGTGCGCCAGGAAGGCGAGCTGCTGCGGCGCCATGCGCCGCCAGTAGTCGTGCGTGTGGCCGCCGGCCTCGAAGCCACCGGCGGGTCGCGTCGCGAAGCCGTCGACGTACGTGCGGACCGCCGGTTCGAAGCCGTCGCCGGTGCCGCAGTCGACCCGCACCGCGACGCCGTCGAGCGCGTGCTGCCGCCCGAGGACGGTGTTCGCGCGGAAGTCGGCTGCGTCGTCGAAGGCCCCGCGCGCCGTGTCGCCCGCCGACGTCCAGAGCGCCGGGCTGATCGCCGACACCGCCCGGACACGGGACGACCCGAGCACGCCGCCGAGGTGGAGCGCACCGTAGCCACCCATCGAGTTCCCGACGAATCCGAGGCGTCCGGTGTCGAACCCCCGACGGGCGAGGAGCGGCAGGAACTCGTCGGTGACCATGGCGGCCGGGTCGTCGCCGTCGGCGCGGCGGTGCCAGTACCGGTTGCCGCCGTCGACCGCGGCGATCGCGAACGGTGCTCCCCCGGCGGCGATGTGGGCGGCCAGGAAGCGGTCGTAGCCGAGGTGGCTGCCGAAGAAGTCGCGGTGGTCGCTGCCGTAGCCGTGCAGGGCGACGACGACCGGGAGGCGGGAGCCCGACGACGGCGCGGCGATGGTCCAGCCGACCGTCGTGCCCTTCCGCGCCGTCGAGACGAACGTCCCGGAGGTGGACGGCACCGGGTCGACGTCGGGGACCGAGCCCGCCGGACCGTCGAGGCCGAGCACCCGGTACATCGTCGACCGGCCGGGCAGGAGTCGGAGGTTGACGGCCTCGGCGGCGGCGCCCGCGGCCACCACGGCCGCGCCGCCGACGATCAGGGACCGACGGGTGATCCGAGCGGCGCGCGACCCGGTCATCCGAGGGGGACGGTGCCGTCGGAGGTCACGCGCTTCATCACGAGTGTGGAGGAGATTCGCTGCACACCGGGCAACGTACCGAGTTCGGTGTCGTAGAAGACCTGGTAGGCGGCGAGGTCTCGTGTGAGTACACGCAGGAGGTAGTCCGGGTCACCGAAGAGCCGCTGCGCCTCGACCACGTTCGGCATCGCCCGGACACGCTCCTCGAAGCCGGCGATGGTCTCGAGGTCGGTGCGGCCGAGGGTGACGAACACGATCGCCTCGAAGTGCAGCCCGACCGCCTCGGGTGCGACCACGGCACGGTAGCGCTCGATCGCGCCGGACTGCTCGAGCGCCTTCAGTCGGCGGTGGCAGCTCGACAGGCTGAGCCCGACCTCGGCGGCGAGATCGGTGGCGCTCATCCGGCCGTCGTGCTGCAGCAGCGAGAGGATCTCCCGGTCGAGTGCGTCCATGGCGGGAATCATTGCAGACGAACCGGGTGTCGCGCGGGAGGACCGGAGCACATTCCGCACGATCCGCCGTAGCGTCTCGATTCGTGGACGTGACCCTGATGCTGCAGTTCTGGACGGTGGCGCTCCTGCTCGCCCTGACGCCCGGCGCGGACTGGGCGTACGCCATCGCGGCCGGGCTGCAGCCACGGTCCGTGGTGCCGTCGATCCTCGGCATGGTGAGCGGCTACGTCGTGGTCGTGGTCGTCGTCGCGCTCGGCATCGGGGCGCTCGTGACGGAGTACCCGGCGGCGCTGTCGATCCTGACGCTGGCGGGCTCGGCGTACCTGCTGTACCTCGGTGCCAGCACGTTGCTCGCACGCACCGGCGCCGTCGTCGCGGCCAGTGACCGCCCGGTGGGGACGAGTGCGCGGACCCGGTTCCTCCGCGGTGCCGGCGTGAGCGGCATCAACCCGAAGGGGGTCCTGCTGCTGCTGGCGCTCCTGCCGCAGTTCGTGTCACCGCACGGCTGGCCGGCGCCGGTGCAGATGGGCGTGCTCGGCAGCCTGCACCTGCTCGACTGCGCGGTGGTCTACCTGCTCGTCGCGTTGGCGGCGCGGCGGATCCTCGGGTCACGACCGCGGGCGAGCGTCGTGGTGACGAAGGTGTCCGGCGTCCTCATGCTGCTCATCGGTCTCGGGCTGCTGGCCGAGCAGGTCGCGCCGCTGTTGCGCTGACCACGGCCGGGTCGGCAGCCGCCGCCGGGTCGGCAGCCGTCGCCGGGTCGGCAGCCGCTTCCGGACCGGCAGCCGCCGCGCCGGCCTCGTCGACCAGCACCGCGGCGACGGCCCGCGCGGTCTCGGTGCCGAGCGCCGGATCGCGCAGGCGCATCGCGAGGTACCCCGACACGACGAGCACCAGCTGGTCGGCGAGCGCCGCAGCGGCCCCCTCGTCCGGCTCCCCCAGCAGGGACCCGGCGTACCCGTGGAGCCGACGGCGAAGGGTCCCGGACTCGAGGTCGAGCACGGCCCGGACGTCGTCGGGCGCATCGACGTACTCGGCGGCGGTGCCGAGGAACGCGCACCACCGCGACCCGGCGGGCGTGGTCCGGTAGGCGTCGAGCGCGTCGAAGACCGACAGCAGCCGGCTCCGGTCGTCCGGGGCCGCGGCGACGACGCGGTCCCACGTCGCCAGCCAGTCGTCGTGCCGGCGCCGGAGCGCCGCGGCGACGAGTGCCTCCTTGCTGGCGTACCCGCGGTAGAGCGTGGCGCTGGAGATCCCGGCGCGTTCGAGCACGGCGTCGATCGGTGTCGCGGCGATGCCCCGGGTGAAGAAGAGCTCCTCGGCGGCGTCGAGGAGCTTCTGCTCGGTTCCTGGACGCATCGCCATGGAAGCACCCTAGGCTCCCAAAAGTGAAACGATCGTTTTCGTCACGACAGCGGGTCCTCCTCGCGTCCGGCCTCGGGCTCATCGCCGCGACGTACGGGCTCGTGCGGCTCGCCTACGGCCTCTTCCTGCCCGACGTGCAGCGCGACCTCGCCCTGCGCGCGGACGCCGCCGGCTGGATCTCGTCCGGCGCCTCGGCGGTGTACTGCCTGGCGGCGGTGGCCGGGTTCGTGCTGGCAGCCCGGGCCCCCCGGGTGCTCGTCGCGGTGGCGGCCGTGGTCGCCGGTGGCGGCGCGCTCGGCATGGCGGCAGCCACCGGGCCGCTGCCGTTCGGCGTCGCGTCCGTGCTGGCCTCGGCCGGTGCCGGACTCGCCTCGCCCGCCCTGGTGCAGCTCGTCACCGAGCGGCTCCCCCGCGCAGCCCGGGGACGCGCGCAGGCGGTGGTGAACTCCGGCACTGGCCCGGGCCTCGTCGGTGCCGGCGTGCTCGCGCTCGTGCTCCTGCCCGACTGGCGGACGGCCTGGGCGTGCTCCGGCGTGTTCGCCCTCGTGGTCGGCGGCGTGCTGCTCGCGTCGACGCGGGGCGGCCGATCGGAGCAGACGAGCCGGACCGCCGCGCCGGACACCGCGTGGTGGCGAGCACACGGCGCGGTGCTCGCGCTCGCGCTGCTCTTCGGTGCCGGGTCGGCGGTGGTGTGGACCTACGGCCGCTCGGTCCTCGTCGACGCCGGCGCCCCGGTCCTCGTGTCGGTGTCCGCGTGGATCGCACTCGGTCTGGGCGGCGCGGCCGTCGTCCTGACCGCGCGGTGGACCAGCCGGCTGCGTGCCCGCGCGCAGTGGGCCGTCACGACCGCGGCGGTGGCCCTCGCCGTCCTCGTGCTCGGGACCGCCCCGCGGTCGACCGTGCTCGCGCTCGTGGCCTGCGCGCTGTTCGGCTGGGGCTACACCGCAGCGACCGGCGCCCTCATCGCGTGGACGACCGAGATCGACCCCGACCGGGCTCCGGCGGGCACGTCAGTGCTGTTCGTGGCACTCGTCCTCGGGCAGGCCGGTGGAGCAGCCACGGCGGGAGCACTGCTCGGCCCGGCCGGCGCACCGGCGGTGTTCGTGACAGCGGCAGTGGTGACCGCGGCGTGCGCGGCACTCGGACTGCGGGTCAGAGGAGGGGGCGCAACTCGATCGTCCGGTTGCACGCCGCCGACGCCTCACCCGCCACACGGAGCGCCGTCTCGGCATCCGGCAGGTCCATGACCCAGAACCCGGCGACGAACCGGTCCGACGCGACGGCCGGCCCTGGGGTGGTGCTGGTCGTGCCGGAGCGAGCGTCGACCACGGTGGCGTCGGCGGGCGCGGAGACCCCGGCCGCGAACACGATCGCGTCACCGAGTCGCGCGTTCAGCGCGTCGACCGCGTCCATCTCGGCCTGCGTGCCGGACTCGGTCCGGCCGGCGGCCTCGGCCTGCCCGTCGTCGATGACGTTGACGAGGAACTGCATGGTGTCTCCCCTGCTCGGTTGGCGGGAGGCTACTCCTGCGCTACGGTCACCGGGAGACCTTTCCGAACACCTCGGACACGACAGCGGAGTCATGGCAACGAAGCGCTGAGCCGGCACCAGAGCCGGCTCCCCCTCCACGCGGACCACTCGGTCCGCGCGCTTCCAGTACGCCCGCGCGGCACCGACGCCGTGCGACGACTCCGAGGGACTCCCCGTGTTCTCCATCCGCGCCCGCTTCCGGGCCTCGTTCTCCACGCTCACCGAGCACCGCTTCGTCACGTTCGCGGTCCTCGTCGACACGATCGGCGCCGGCCTCACGCTGCCGTTGACGATCGTCTACTTCACCCTGACGACCGACCTCTCGCTCGCCGTGATCGGGCTGCTCTCCACCGTCGCGTCCCTGCTCGCGCTGCCGGTGGGTCTGCTCGGCGGTGTGCTCACCGACCGGTTCGGCGCCCGGGCGTCGATGATCACGAACAACCTGCTGTCCGCCGCCGGCTTCGCCCTGTACCTCGTCGCGCACGACCCGGTCGTGGTCTTCGCGGCGATCTTCCTGGCGAACGCGTCGGAGCGCCTCTACTGGACGTCGTGGACGGCGTACGTGCACGACCTCTCCGACGGTCGCCCGTTCGAGCGGTGGTTCGCCTTCCTCGAGGCGACCAAGGCCGCCGCACTCGGCGCCGGCGCGGTGGTGGCCGCGATCACCCTGGCCGGCGGCGGGCACGACGGTCTGCGGTGGCTCGTGCTCGCGAACGTGGTGACGAGCGTCGCCGCCGCCGTCGTGTTCGCGACGCAGCGGACCGGGGGCGCCCGGGCCGTGGAACCCGCGGCGCGCGGCCTCGACGACGTCCGGACGGGTTCGCTCCGCGAGTTCGCCGCCGACCGGTCGATGCGGCTCATCACGCTCGGCCAGTTCCTGATCGGCCCGGCGATGGTCCTGCCGAACGTCGCGCTGAGCGTGCTGTTCGTCGAGCGGTGGCACATGCCGGCTGCGGTCGCCCCGGTGCAGTTCGCCGTCGCGACGGGGCTGGCCGCCTGCCTGCAGACCTCGGTCACCCGGTGGGTCGCCGGCTTCGACCGCGGTGTCCTGGTGGCCGTCGGGGCAGCGCTGACCGGGCTGACGGCGGTGCCGCTCATCGTGCTCCCACCGCTCGAGGGCACGGCGGCCTGGTCGTTCGTCGCGCTCGTCGCGGTGGTGCTCGCGGTGGCGGACATGGTCGCGCTCCCGGCCGCGAACGCCGTGATGGCCGAGGCGCCGCACCCCCGGATCCGCGGGCGGGCGATCGGGGTCTTCCAGACGGCGAGCTCGGTCGGGATGGCGCTCTTCCCGCTCACCCTCGGCTTGCTCGACACCGACGTGCCCTGGGTGCTGTGGGTGGTCACGGCACTGGTCTTCGCCGGGGCGGCGTGGGCCTGGCGCGCCGCGGTCGCGGGTCTGCCGCAACGCGTGCGCACGGCGACGCCGGCGGACGCCGACGCCTGACGACGGCACTGCCGGGTGGGTCTGCCGGGTGCGGTCTGCCGACCGCCGGTGGCAGTGGCCTGGAGGCGCGGGGGGGGGGGGGCCCCCCCCCCCCCCCCGCCCCGCGCCCCCCCCCCCCCCCCCCCGCCCCCCCCCCCGGGGGGGCGCGACCGACCCACCACGGGCCGG